>JAETQO010000065.1 GCA_021770655.1 Ruminococcus sp.
GATTACCGCCGCCAGCACCGCTATTGTTGCCGCTATTCCCGGCAGGCTTGCGTGTATCACCGCAAGCGCGAAGAAGTACAGCCAGATCATCGCGAGTAAAGCGGCTTTTGTTGTGTTTGACATGGGGTCACGTCCTTTCATTTATACGTCCTTGATTTTTACGCCGTTGCCGCCTGAGAATTCTTAAGCAGCTTGTCGATCTCGTCAGGATTCGCCGAGAAATAATCCGAAAGGCTTTTACTCATGCGCTCCTTGACCTTACTTCTGAAAAGCTCTGTTTCCTCAGGAGTACAATCCTCCAGCGGCTTATATTCGCCGTTTATCCCGTCGAAAGAGATCATGTTCACCACTTTTAGCGGTTTGCATTTTGCCATAAAATCACCTCCATTTTTCAGTTTATGAAAGTCGGATTTTGTCCTATTCTACTAAAAATGTCAAATATCTGTTTTTGATATTCATGCCAAAAACTTATTAATGAAATAAGTCTGACCCTTGCCTGTAACTTTTGTCGTTTTTGTAATTCTTACAGAGCCGTCGGGATTGCTGATTGTGCGTTCCTTGACTTCGAACAACCCTTGGTCCATAGCCTTTTGAGTAGGCATATTCTTGCTATTGCCCGACTTTATAAGGAAGCCGTTTTCGCGAAGATAACTAAACAAACGCTTTTGCCCGATGTCAACGCCGTTCTGTTTGATAAGCTTTGCAAGATCGCCGACAAGTATTGAAGTCTGTGCAGTTTCTACTGCGTCGGCAAAGAGTACCTTCGGCTTGTCCTGTTCGACTTTACTTTCAAGCTGTTTTCTGCGTTCACGTTCCTCTTTGAGTACGGTAAAAGCCTTGATAGCAAAATCGGGGTTATTTAACAATTCGTCCGTTGCATACACACCGTGCTTGCGAATTGACGGAAGAACCTCGCTTGTTACCCAATGCTTGAACTTCTTTGCTGTCGGAAGTTTGCTTGATAGGATAAGACTGTACAGTCCGCTTTCGTTGATTGCAGTAACATTTCTGTTTTGGCTGCCGTCGCAAATCGCGACGGTAGCTTTATCTTCCTCGTCTACGTGTTTAGAAAGAGCATCTCTTGTGTTGCTATACCCCAAGATTTCCGCTACGTCCTTACCGACGAAATATGGTTCGTTATTGACCTCGATTGTTCTTACAGAGCCGAACTCTGCGCTTGTGAATGTTTTTAATTCGTTCATGTTTAAATAGTCCTTTCTTCTACTGCTTTTGGCAGGGCTTTGTTCAATTACTTTGAACTTTCAGGCTAAAAAAATATAACGGTATATCCTCTGAATGTATATTGAGAACCAAACAAGCTTTATTAATTTCAGCTTGCTTCCAGCCTACTTTACCGTTCATTTTTAATGAAATACTTCTTTCTGAAAGCTCCATAAGTTTAGCAAAATTGGTTCTTGTTCCGCACTTTTCAGTAATAAGTCCGTCAAGTTTTGAGTAATCATACGGCATCTTTATCACAACCTTTCGCTCAATTTATTGGTTCAATTCCCTTGAACCAATTTCATTATACATTATGTTTTTGCATTTGTCAATACCTAAATTCAATTTTTTTGAACTTTTTTTCAAAAAGCACTTGAACTTTTATTCAAATGGTGCTATAATACACAGTAAGGAGGGATTTCTATGAAAAAAGTAACCACTTCTCAAAGACTTAAAGAAATAATGAAAGAAAAAAATTTAAAACAAGTCGACATTCTTGAACTCGCTAAACCGTATTGCAAAAAATATAATATAAAACTTAATAAAAATGATTTAAGCCAATATGTAAGCGGAAAGGTTGAACCCGGGCAATATAAACTAACTATATTAGGTCATGCGCTTAATGTCAGTGAAGCTTGGTTAATGGGATATGACGTTCCTAAATTACCGAGCATTAATTTCGATAATAACGTAGATAACAACAAACCAACAACTAAAGAAAGTGTATTAAATGGATTAGAACAAGTCAAGAAAATATTTTCCGAATCCGCAGCGGAGTTTGATAATGATGAGGAAATACACTTAGAGAAATACCGTACCCTTGATAAATACGGCAAAAAAGCTGTTGACAGCGTGCTAAATATAGAATACGAACGCTGTACATTTATTGAAAATGACAGCGAAGATGAAGAACCCACGTTTGAAATTACTTACTCAGAACTTCCTGTATCGGCAGGAACAGGCGAATTTCTATCGGAGGAAATGACATCTATTATTGAAATACCCGACACTCCATTCAACAGAACTGCTGATTTTGTCGTTCAGGTAAGCGGTCGTAGCATGGAACCTGAATTTTATGATGAAGATTTATTGCTTGTAAGAAAACAGCCCAGCGTATATGAGGGCGAGATTGGCATATTTGTGAAAAACGGCTGTGGATATATCAAAAAATTCGGCGGCGACAAATTAATATCAATTAATCCCGATTACGATGACATACAGTTCAATGAATATGATACCTTGGTTTGTTACGGCAAAGTTATAGGCAAAGTATAAAAAAATCCCCGCCGGTACCGCAAATACCGACAGGGATAAAATAGCAGAGTTTCCTCCGACTATTTCCAAATATTATTATATCATTTTATTTTGACAAGTAAACCCCAAAACATGAAATACTTTGTTTTAAGACCATTTATTTAATGTATGGTAATTATATGTTAAAAAATGCTTTTTATTTGTCGAAATAATAGATTAGGAGGAATCACTATGTCAAAAGAAAAAAAGAGTAAAAAGGGTCTGATCATAGGAATTGTTGCTGTAGTTGTGGTTATTGCAGCTGTCGGAGGCTCAAGCGGCAGTAAAAAGAAAGATGATTCATCAAAAAACGAAATTGTTTCTGTTAATACAGAATCCAAGTCTTCAAAGAAAAAGAATGTCGAACGAGATTCTGATAAAACTGCAACAAAAGATACTTCAATGTCTATTTCTGAACAGATTTTATGGGAAGTCGATGGATTAAAACTCTCAGCAACAGGAATAAACGAAGACAGTTTCTATGGCGCGGCAATTAAGGTCCTTGCTGAGAATAATTCCGATAAAGATGTCGGAATAGGTGCTGACGCCGTTATTGTTAACGACTATATGATCAACGATCTTACCTCAATTACAGTAACATCAGGAAACAAGGCAAATGATGAAATTACTCTGTTTTCGTCTGAACTTGAAGCTGCGGGCATCGAACACATTGGAAAAGTAGAGCTTTATTTACATACATTTGATCCGGATACATTTGAAACACTCCAGAGTTCTGATTGCATCACTATTCAAACTTCGGAATATGATAAAATGGATACTCAAACAGACATTGACGGAGCAATTCTTTATGACGAAGGCGGCATAAAAATTATGTGCAAATACGTTGATGAAAACTCATTCTGGGGATCAGCTGTACTTATGTATGTAGAAAACAATACTGACCAGAATATAATTGTTCAGTGTGATGATGTTTCAGTCAATGGATTTATGGTTTCTGCCCTTATGTCAACTGATGTATATTCAGGTAAAAAAGCAATTGATGATATTACGATCTTGCAGTCAAGCCTGGAAGACAACGGAATTGACAGCATTGATACCATAGAAACAAGCTTCAAAATTCTCAACGAAAATTTTGAAGAAATTGCAAACAGTGGAAAAGTTTCATTTTCTACAAAATAAATAAAAAAACCGCCCCTGAGCGCTACCAACACTCAGGGGCAAACGAACCACCCAAACCAACAAAGGGCGAATTCTGCCCTTTTATTATAGCACAACAACAATGTAGTGTCAAGAATAGGAGGAAAATATGAAAATAGCCGCCGCATACATTCGAGTTTCAACCGAAGAACAGACCGAGCTGTCCCCCGACAGCCAGATCAAGCTGATACGGGAATACGCCAAGAAAAACGACTATATCGTTCCCGACGAGTTTATTTTCCATGACGACGGTATTTCCGGCAGAACTACT
>JAETQO010000010.1 GCA_021770655.1 Ruminococcus sp.
ACGAACAACAAGACCGATACAAAGACGGTTTCAAAGCTTTCAGGCAACAAGAAATATTATGTAAGGGTTCGCTCCTACACGGTTGTGAACGGCACGAAATATTACGGCGCTTGGTCAACTGCAAAGAGTGTGACGACTAAGAAATAATATTTACAACTTTAATCTCAAACAAAAAAATACCGGATAAGGAGAGAATTTTTCCTTACCCGGTATTTTTCGTTATTCTGTTTCATTTCTTACAACCGAATTAAGACGCTCAGACATTATTATCATCAAAACCGCAAAAACAATCAGATAAACAGGATATATCCATAAACCAATTTTACCTGCCAAAAATCCGAAAAGAGGAGGCATAAAAGTTGTTCCGACATATGCGCTTGCCATTTGTATTCCGATTATTGACTGAGAATTTTCTTTGCCGAAGTTAGAAGGCGTTGCATGGATTATAGACGGATAGATCGGAGCACAGCCAAGTCCGATGATAATAAGACCTGCAAGAGAAGACATATAGGAGCCTAAAGGAAGTATTAACAGCATAATTCCTGCGGCAATAACTGAAAGGCCGAACCGAATGAGGTTTTTGTCTCCAAAGCGTTCCGAAATAAATCCGCATACAAATCTGCCGGCAGTGATACCTAGATAAAACAAAGAGGCAAATCCGGCGGCAGTTTCCTCAGAAACTCCCTTGTACTCACACAGATAACTGCTAGCCCACAAACCGGCTGTTGATTCTAAAGCACAGTAACTGAAAAAGGTTATAAGCACTAGCGGAACGCCGGTAATTTTAAGTGAAGATATAATTCCCGATGAAGCTTTATTTTCCGGATTATTTTCATCAGAAGAACGCTTTTTCCACATTGGAAGGCTCAAAAACAGCATTACAGTCAAAATAATCTGAATTATTGAAACAGAACGATACCCCATTTTCCAGCCTGCACCCGAAGTAAGACAGTACCCCATAATATATGGACTTACAGATGCGCCTACTCCCCAGAAACAATGAAGCCAGCTCATATGCCTTGATGCAAAATGAAGCGCAACATAATTATTAAGAGCGGCGTCTATCGCACCTGCGCCAAGACCATAAGGCACTGCCCAGATACACAGCAATACATAAGAATCAGACATCGAAAATCCAAACATTGCCGCAGCAGTCATAAAAACACTTATTGTGGTAACAAGTCCTGTTCCAAGCTTTTTAGTAAGGAAATCCGACATAAGACTTGATACTATCGTGCCGAATGCAATTATCATAGAAAGCATTCCCATATATGACAGCGGAACGCCTAGTTCGCTGTACATTACAGGCCACGCTGAGCCAAGAAGAGAATCCGGAAGCCCGAGGCTTATAAATGCAATGTAAATAATCACCAAAAGAAGTGAGATCATATTATCTTATCTGCTCCAATCATAAGTTTGTAATCTAAATAATTTTATCACAAATCCGCCGTTGTGTCAATCATTATATGAAAGCTATAATTGATCAGTATCCTTTCATAGGGGTGTCACATATACAGTATGACTGTCATATATTAAGATGAAGGTGGTGAACAAAGTGAAAGAAAAAAAAGAAAACTGCGTTGAGCTCAATATTTTTGTTGAGTGCGATAAATGCTCAAAGCACGAGCCAATGACAGAGTGTGTGGCAGAATGCCAGGACGACAAGCACGATGATGACAAATCCTGTGTTAAGATAAACGTATTCGTAGAATGCGAGGACAAAAAGCGCAGATATACTATCTGATAAAAAATCAGTCAAAGATCGCCGGTTTAACGCCGACGGTCTTTGACCTGTTACTTACAATATTAAACTGCTATTCTTTCCGTTGTTCACTTACTTCATTTTCAACTTGGTCATCCGATTCTTCTTTTTCACGATTTATCTCATTTACCTCGTCGGCTGAAGGAATATGGATCGCACTAAGTTGTTCAGGCGTAAGAGGAACCCGCTTTTCAGGTTTTTTATATAAATGCTCAACATTTTCTATATAATAATCTGTTGCAACAGGAAGCTTTTTATTTTTTAGCTTTGACTCAATAGAGGTTCTGATAAAGCTGTAGATAAGCGCAAATAACGGAACAGCAATAATCATTCCGACAAATCCAAAAAGATTTCCAAAGAATAATAACGAAACAAGTACCCAGAATCCCGGAAGTCCCGTAGAATCACCCAAAATCTTCGGACCAAGAATGTTTCCGTCAAACTGTTGCAGAACGATAATAAATATCAGAAGAATGACAGCCTTTTTCGGGTCAATAAGGAGCATAAGAGCCGTAGCAGGGATCGCACCGATTATCGGACCGAAGAAAGGAATGATGTTGGTAATTCCTATGAGTACGCTGATCATGATGTTATAAGGCATATTCATTATTGTAAGACCAATAAAGCATAGAATACCAATAATAGCGGAATCGATGATTTTTCCACTTAAAAATCCTGAAAAGACTTTATTTGCCTCACAGCAGAACTTCATTATTTTTTCACAAGTAGATTTCTTGGTACTTGCAATCAATATTTTCTTTGCCTGTGCCAACAGCTTTTCTTTACTGCAAAGCATGTATAATGACGCGATGAAGCCAAGAACAAAGTTCTTTAAAACGTTGATTACTCCCCACGCACCGGAAAGTATGTTTTCCAGCATAGGCTGAATTTTCTCAATAAGGGTTCCGAAATCAGTAGAAAACTCCTTGAGCTTCTCAGTAGCCAGAGCCTCGACTTCAGGATAATTCCGAAATAATCTGTTGATCCAGCCCTGAACCTTACTTATTATTGATGAAGCATTATTAAAAATATCAATAACAGAATTGATAAGCTCAGGAACGACGATATAGATAAGTCCTGCCACTATTCCAAGAAAAACAATGGAAGATACGGTTACCGAGCAGGCTCGTGTAAGCTTTTTCTTTGAGGGATTTTTTACAACTTTATTTCTGAACAGACCTTCAAACTTTACCATGATCGGATTCATCAAAAAAGCAATAACCACGCCCCAAATGACAGGCATTAAAGCTACCAGAACAGTCGACAGTAATTTCATGATTGTGTCAAATCTGAAAACAGCAACTACAAGAAGTACATTGACCGCAATAACTATCGCCGCATAGAAAGCAACGGTGGTATATTTTTTATTTGTATATATCTTCATATTTGATCCTTTCTATGTTATTTTTTCCTGATGTTAATTTTATTATACACTACATTATTATCAAATGCAAGTCCATTTAAAAATTAAATATATTTTTCTCTAGTAAAGTAATAATGCGATAAATAATGTTTACAAAAAGATAAGATTATTTCCAATATTTTATATTGACAAAATCAGCAGACAGGAATATAATATTAACAATCAAATATATTAAATCCTATGAGCAAAGGTAAGTAGCTGATTGCAAAAGGTTTCAGAGAGCCGACGGTTGGTGTGAGTCGGTGCGTTTTCTTTCGGTGAATGGATTTGTGAGGAGCAGTGTGAAAGTTTTTTCTAGTATCACTCGCCGTGTTTCCTGCGTTAATGGACAGGATATTGATTTCCGTTTATCGGAATGCGTATCTGTGAGCCGATGATTTATCATCGGAAAATTGGGTGGCACCACGGTTCTATCGTCCCATAGCTTTATGTTATGTGTGACGGCAGGACTTTTTTTATTGCCCTGTCGACGGCAATTCAAATCGAGCGATTTCCCAATTTAGCCGCTCAGAAATGTATTGGAGGTTTTTGTATGTTATTTCCTGATACTCAACAAATCAAAAGTTTGTTTGAAAGCTATGAAACAGTTCCGGTTTTCTATGAACTTCTGTTGGATTCATGCACGCCTGTTCAGCTTTTTAACTGCCTGCATGAATCATACGATGATTGCTTTATCCTTGAATCAGTGGACAATAAAGATAAATGGGGCAGGTATTCGTATGTAGGAATCGATCCTAAGTGTGAGTACATTCTAAAAGATCATATTATTACCGTGAAAGAAAAAGGTAAGGCTGTTGAAGCAGTATATGTAAACGATCCTATAGAATATTTTTCTGATGTAATTCAAAAGCATATCTCTCCCCGCTTTGAAAATTATCCGAAGCTTACAGGAGGACTTATCGGATTCTTCGCTTATGATATGGTAAGATATTTTGAGAAAACTCTTTGTGATCCGCCTGAGGACGATTTAAAACTGCCTGACGCTGATTTACATTTGTTTGAGAAAATCGTTGCCTACGACCACCTTTCTAACAAGGCGGTAATAATTCTCAATATCAACAAAGAAGACGATCTTGAAAATAAATATAATGAGTGCGAAAAAACATGCGAAGCTATTGTAGAAACGCTGAAAAATTATCGGCCTGTTATCAAAACGCCAAAGAAGATATATAACGACATTACTGTCAAGTCAAATATCACTAAAGAACAGTATCTTGCCAATGTTGCAAAAGCTAAGGAATATATCAGGAACGGCGATATTTTTCAGATAGTTCCTTCACAGAGATTTGAGATCGACAATCCGCCGGACAGCTTTGATGTTTACAGAATGCTTCGTTCAACTAACCCTTCACCATATCTTTATTATTTCAAACATAATGATTATGCTGTGGCAGGAGCTTCACCGGAAATGCTGGTTTCGGTTGAAAATAGTACGGTGATAACAAGACCTATCGCCGGCACGATAAAACGGGGCACTACTCATGACGAGGACCTTCGCAACGAACAAAAGCTTTTGAACGATCCGAAAGAAAGAGCCGAGCATACAATGCTGGTTGATTTAGGAAGGAACGATATCGGTAAGGTTTCAGAGTTTGGTTCTGTAGTTGTGACAGATCTGATGACCGTAGAGCGATATTCAAAGGTCATGCACCTTGTTTCAAGCGTTAAGGGAACACTCAGGTCGGATAAGAAACCGCTTGACGCTTTAATGGCGGTTCTTCCTGCCGGTACGCTTTCAGGCGCGCCAAAGGTAAGAGCGATGGAGATAATCGACGAGCTTGAAACAACCAAAAGAGGTCTTTACGGCGGAACTGTCGGTTATCTTGCGTTTGACGGTTCTCTGGATACCTGTATTGCTATCAGAACCGTTCTTTTTAAAAACCACAAAGCTTATGTACAGGCAGGAGGCGGAGTAGTTGCAGACTCCGTTCCCGAAAACGAATATCAGGAGTCCTGCAACAAAGCAATGGCTGTTGTGAATGCAATCAAAGAAGCCAATAAATTATAAGGAGTTGTATAAAATGAAAAAAAGTATTATTTTAACAGGTGACAGACCTACCGGACCACTTCATCTTGGACATTATGTAGGTTCGCTTAAGAAAAGGGTTGAGCTTCAGAATACCGGCAAATTCGATCAGTTTGTTATGATAGCCGATTTGCAGGCGCTTACCGACAACGCAGATAATCCGGAGAAGATCAGACAAAACATTCTTGAAGTTATGCTGGACTATCTTGCAGTTGGTCTTGAGCCGGACAAAACTACATTTCTTGTTCAGTCGCATATCCCCGCACTCTACGAACTGCCTATGTATTATTCAAACCTTGTTACAATGTCAAGGCTTGAAAGAAATCCGACTATAAAATCTGAGATCAAAATGAGAAATTTCGAGCGCAATCTTCCGGTCGGCTTTATGACTTATCCTATTAGTCAAGCTGCGGACATTACAGCGTTCAAGGCAAAATATGTTCCTGTAGGCGAAGATCAGCTGCCAATGCTTGAACAGGCAAGAGAGATCGTTTCAAGCTTCAACAGAATTTACAAGTGCGACATTCTTGTAGAGCCTGAGGCAGTTCTTCCGGATAATGAAAGCTGTAATAGACTTGTAGGTACAGACGGAAATACAAAAATGAGTAAATCACTTGGGAACTGCATTTATCTTAAAGACGATGAAAAAACGCTTAAACAGAAAATAATGTCTATGTATACCGACCCTACGCATATCAATGTTTCCGACCCGGGACACACCGAAGGAAATCCTGTATTTATCTATCTTGAAGCTTTCAGCAAGGAAGAAGACTTTGCAAAGTATCTGCCGGAATATAAGAATCTGAGCGAAATGAAAGAGCATTATGAACGCGGCGGATTAGGCGATATGAAGTGTAAAAAGTTCCTCAATAATGTAATGCAGGAATTTCTTGCACCTATCAGAGCCAGAAGAGAAGAATACGAAAAGGACAAAGAACAGCTTTTGGATATACTCAAGAAAGGTACTCAAAGAGCTATTGACGTTTCAAACCAGACTGTTTCGGAGGTTAGACAGGCAATCGGCATAAATTACTTTGACGATAAATCATTTATTAACAAATTTGTTCTGTAAATAAGGTAGATTATTATGATTTTACTAATTGACAATTATGACAGCTTTACCTATAATCTTTACCAGACTATTGGTGTGCGGACTAGGGATATAGCTATTGCAAGAAATGATGAAATAACGCTGAAGGAAATAGAAGAAATGAATCCTGACGCTATAATCATATCTCCCGGTCCCGGTTATCCAAAAGATGCAGGTATTTCAGTTGATGTTATCAAAACATTCAGCGGAAAGATTCCGATTTTAGGCGTTTGTCTTGGTCATCAAGCGATCGCCGAGGCCTTCGGCGGAAAAATCGTACACGCAAAGGAACAGCTTCACGGAAAACAGACAGACATTAGTCTTATTACAGACAATCCCCTGTTCGACGGACTGAATAGCACCGTAAAAGCCGCAAGATACCATTCTCTCGTCGTTGACAGCATTTCACTTCCTAACTGTCTTTCTGTTATTGCAACAGACGATAAGTCTCAGATAATGGCTATACGTCATAAGAAACATCCTACCTATGGCGTACAGTTCCACCCTGAATCAATTCTTACAGGAGAAACAGGAAATATAATAATTGAAAATTTTCTCAACAATGTCGTCGGAATCAAAACTAAAAAAACCCAATCCCCTTCACTGCCCGACAGTGAGAGAACGGAATTGAAAAAATATCTTGCCCTGGTCTGCGACGGCAAATCGCTTACAGAAGATGAAGCATACAAAGTAATGGACATCATAATGAGCGACAGGGCCTCAAATGCTCAGATCGCATGCTTATTGACTGCCCTTAGAATAAAAGGCGAAACGATAGAGGAAATTACCGGCTTTGCAAAATTAATGAGAGAAAAGATGTCAAAGGTCAATGTCTCAGAAGCACTCGATATTGTCGGAACAGGCGGCGATCTTTCAAACAGCTTTAATATCTCCACCACATCGTCATTTGTTATTGCGGCAGCAGGACAAAAGGTAGCAAAACACGGAAACAGAAGTGTATCCTCAAAAAGCGGAGCCGCTGATGTGCTTGAAGCATTAGGCGTTAAAATCGCATCTACACATCAGCAGGCAGAACGATCTCTGAATGAAATCGGTCTTACTTTCCTTTTTGCTCAGTCTTACCATTCTGCAATGAAATTTGTCGGTCCGACAAGAGGACAGATAGGAATTAGGACAATATTTAATATTTTGGGTCCGCTTGCTAATCCGGCAAAGGCAGATTATATGATACTCGGAACATATGACCCGAATCTTCTTGAACCGATAGCCAGAGTTCTTATAAATCTAGGCATTAAAAGAGCAATGCTTGTATACGGAAATGACGGCTTGGACGAAATATCAATTTCTGCTCCGACAACGGTCTGTGAAATAAATGACGGTAAGCTTATCAAATATGAGATCAAACCTGAAGATTTCTCACTAAAAAGAGGCACGCTTGCGGATATTGTCGGAGGAAACGCAAAAGAAAACGCTGAGATCACAAAAGGAATCCTAGCCGGTTCAGTTAAAGGCCCCAAAAGAGATATTGTACTGCTTAATTCAGGTTGTGCCCTTTATATTTGCGGAAAATGCGACAGTATCAATAACGGTGTAAAAATAGCCGCCGAAGCGATCGACAGCGGAAAAGCACTTGAAAAGCTTGAACAGCTTGTAGAATTCACTAACAGGGGATAATTATGATTCTTGATAAAATATGCGATAAGAGGAAGGAACAGCTTGAACGGGATATGCGAAAAGTTTCGCTCAGCGATATAAAATTTCAGGCAAACGAATCAGATCATAAAATAATTTCCTTTTCAAGAGCGATCAAGCGCGATACACTTTCGGTCATAAGCGAAGTTAAAAAGGCTTCACCTTCAAAAGGTCTGATTTGCCGGAACTTTGATCCGGTAAAAACAGCCTGCGAGTATGAGCTCAACGGTGCAAACGCTATATCCTGTCTTACTGAAGAATATTATTTTCAAGGCTCTTCGGAATACCTAAAAGCAATAAGAGCCGCAGTAAGGCTTCCGATCCTCAGAAAAGATTTTATTATTGACGAATATCAGCTTTACGAAGCCAGATCAATGGGCGCAGACGCAGTTCTTCTTATTTCTGCAATTCTCAGTGAGGAACAAATGAAAGAATACAGTGAAATTGCTCATTGCCTTGGACTCGAATGCCTTATAGAGGTTCACAACGAAGATGAATACCGCAAAACACTTGGTTTCAAGCCTGATATGCTCGGAATAAACAACAGAAACCTTTACACCTTTGAAGTTAATCTTGAAACTACCGGACGGTTAAGCAGAATAATCGACGAACATTCGGTTCTTGTATCTGAAAGCGGGATAAAGGACAATGCGGATATGAAAAAAGTACGCAGTATGGGCGCTGATGCCGTTCTTATCGGAGAAACTCTTATGAGAAGCGAAAGCATCGGCGAAACATTTCGTATTCTGCGGGAGGGCGTCTGATGACCAAAATAAAGATCTGCGGTATGCAAAGGATTGAAGATATACAATACGTCAACAAATACCGTCCGGACTATGCCGGATTCATCTTATCCGAGGGATTCGGCAGAACTGTAGTATTGAACACATTCTGCAAGCTTGACAGCTATCTTGACAAAGATATAAAACGTGTAGGCGTGTTTGTAAACGAGCCTATAGAAAATATTCTTAAATATTATGCGGAAAAGCTTAACGTTATTCAGCTTCACGGTAACGAAGACAGAGAATACATCGAAAGGCTGAAAAGCTTATGCAGGTGTGAAATATGGAAAGCCGTTAGGGCTAAAACTCCGGAAGATATTATAAACGCTGAAAAGCTTGGCGCCGACAGACTGCTTATTGACAGCTATGTAAAAGGCAAAGTCGGCGGAACGGGTACGAAAGCAGATTTTAATATAATAAAAACTGCCGCACCGCAGGATAAATTTATGCTTGCAGGAGGGCTTGACAAAAATAATATTCTTTCAGCAATTGACGAATTGCACCCGTATGGGGTTGATTTGTCAAGCTCTGTAGAAACTAACGGTTTCAAAGACAAAGAAAAAATACGCGAGATTATTTCCATAGTAAGAGGAGGAAATGATAATGGATAAAATCGGACGCTTTGGCGAATTCGGCGGACAGTATGTTCCTGAAACGGTAATGACTGCTGTTCACGAACTCGAAGAAGCATACAATAAATACAAAGATGACCCAGACTTCAACAAGGAACTGCAGTCGCTTTATCATGATTACGCAAACAGACCGTCTATGCTTTACTATGCCGAGAAGATGACAAAAGATCTCGGCGGAGCCAAAGTTTATATCAAGCGCGAAGATCTTAACCACACGGGCGCGCATAAGATAAACAATGTTCTCGGACAGATACTTTTGGCAAAGAAAATGGGAAAAAGGAGGGTCATTGCGGAAACGGGAGCAGGCCAGCACGGTGTTGCTACCGCTACTGTGTGCGCATTAATGGGTCTTGAATGCGAAGTTTATATGGGAAAAACCGATATGGAAAGACAATCGCTTAACGTATACCGCATGAATTTGCTTGGCGCTAAGGTGACCGGCGTAAACAGCGGTACTTCTACGCTTAAAGATGCGATCAACGAAGCGTTCAGAGATTGGTGTTCAAATATCGATACAACATTCTACTGCATCGGTTCAGTTATGGGACCGCATCCATATCCGACAATGGTAAGAGATTTTCAGAAAGTGATAAGCGCCGAGATCAAATCACAGCTTATGGAAAAAGAAGGCAAGCTTCCTGATGCAGTTTTCGCTTGCGTTGGCGGCGGATCAAACGCAATGGGCGCTTTCTATAATTTCATTGATGACAAGAGCGTAAGGCTTATCGGTGCTGAAGCGGCAGGCAGAGGAATAGACACGCCCGATCACGCGGCAACTGTTGCAAAAGGCTCGGTCGGTATTTTCCATGGAATGAAATCTTTATTTCTTCAGAATGAATACGGACAGATTGACCCCGTTTACTCTATTTCAGCGGGGCTGGACTACCCCGGCGTAGGACCTGAGCACGCTTATCTTAATTCGATAGGCAGAGCCGAATATGTTGATATTACAGATAAAGAAGCTGTTCATGCTTTTGAATATCTTTCCAAAACAGAGGGTATTATTCCTGCTATCGAATCTTCTCACGCTGTAGCCGCGGCGCTAAAAATTATTCCCAATATGGATAAAAAACAGATCGCTGTTATCAATCTTTCGGGTCGTGGCGATAAGGACGTTTATTCCATTGCAAGGTACAGGGGGGTCAATATCAATGAAGAATAGAATTGACAGTTGTTTTGAACAGCTGAAAGCCAAGAATAAAAAGGCTCTTATCACTTTTATAACAGCCGGCGATCCGGACATGACCGTTACAGAAAAAAATATAATGGAAATGCTCGATAACGGTTCGGATATTATTGAGATAGGCGTGCCTTTTTCAGATCCGATCGCAGAAGGCACGACCATACAAAAGGCTTCTCTTCGCGCCTTGAGCGGCGGAACAAACCTTGATATAATTTTTGATATGGTTCGGAATTTAAGAAAGCAAACTCAAAAGCCGCTGGTGCTTATGATGTATGTAAATACGATTTTTAAGTTTGGAACGGAAAAGTTCTTCGGTCTATGCAAGGAATGTGAGATAGACGGAGTTATCGTTCCCGACCTGCCTTTTGAAGAACGTGACGAGATTCAAGCATATGCCGACCAAAACGACATTTACAATATTTATCTTGTTTCACCGACATCTCATGAGAGAATTGAAATGATTTCCAAAGAGGCAAAGGGCTTTCTGTATATTGTATCTTCTCTTGGCGTTACAGGAACAAGAGAAAAAATCACCACCGATCTAAATTACCTCCTTGAACCTATCAGAAACGGAAATCATTGTCCGTGTTGTATAGGTTTCGGTATTTCAGACGGTGAACAGGCTAAAAAAATCGCTGATTACTGCGACGGTGCGATTATGGGCAGTGCTATTGTAGAAATAGTAGAAAAGTACGGAAAGGACTCCCCTGTTCATGTAGGTGAATTTATAAGATCCGTTCGGAATACTTTGGACAATTGAAAATAAAAATGCGAAAGACTCAAAAGAAGTCCTTCGCATTTTTTGATTATTATCCGTTTTTCTTGTTAAATTCAACAACCGACTTGTTTATAGTATTAAGCTCGGAATCGATCGTTGCCGAATACGTTTCTCTGAGCTCAGTCCATGAGAACTGCTTGCCGTCATCATCAGACTTGTTAGTATACTCATAAAGCTTTCTGGTTACACAGTTTCCGTCCTCGTTTGCATTATCGTCAGACATGGTAGAGGAAATACCGTAGCCATAGTCAAATACCTGTTTATATTCATTGGAAGAACAATCAACAAATACCTGATACATATCTTCTGTCCAGTTAGGATTTGCATTGAGGAATTTTTCTTTGCCGTTTTCCTGATAAGTTTCATCAGTGGCCGCCATTCTACAGCATTCATACCAGCACTTGACAGCTTCGTTTGCTGTCGAACCCCTTACCCACATATATGCGAGCATATCTGATGTCATGTACTTTTCGTCTGTGTTCGGATCAGACGGAACAGGTACGACTCTCCATGTATCAGATTCGGAAGGACCGTTATTGCCGGTCATTGCCCATGTACCCATGCAGTAGAACAAAAGATTTCCGTCTTTAAGAGCTTGCTTGGCATTTCCAAGCCACTCTGTATTAACATATCCGTTTTTGCCTATATCATAAAGAAGATCCTCAGCTCTTTCGATATCCGGATCGTTTATATTGCTGGTAAACTGTTCTCCGTCATAGTTGACCATAGTTTTTCCTGTCTGCTGAATCAGCTGAGTCTGGAACCAGCCGTTGATACCGAATCTTTCGGTGTCGGCAGGAGCATTGCTTACAAATTCAGACATCATGTCATACCATGTATTCCAATTCCATTCTCCGTCAAGATACAGCTCATAAGGATCGTCAAGACCCTCGGCGTCAATGACATCTTGATCATACATCATAAGGGTGCCTACAGTAAATTTAATAGGAGCAACATAATGCTTTCCGCCCATAGTAAACTGCTCGGCATTCTCTTTTACATCTGCCCAAAGGGGATCGTCAAAATTTACTATATCATCAACAGGCTGATACATATCCTTTAGAACCTGTGCAGGGAAAGCCATCCATTCATACTTGAATATATCAGGAACATTCTGCTGCGCCATTATAGCGCTGGCAAGCTGATCAAACTTCTCACTGTCTGTAACCCTCGTATACTCAACCTTGCCGCCTTTATTATTGAACAAAGTCATTTCAACGGTCTTATCTTCACCCTTCTTTTCATCAGGGTTCAGATCATATGTACCCATCCATCTGATCGTTTTCTGCGCATCATCCGGAATATTCTCGATCTCTTTCGTATCGTCAACAGCAACCTTTTTAACAGTAGATACCTTGGAACTGCTGTCGCCTGTAGAGGAACAGCCGGCTACCGCTAAAGCAGAAGTAAGAGCAACGATCAAAGCCAACGATCTCTTAATTTTAATCATAACTTTCACAAACCTTTCAAAATATTTTTTCAGAAAGCTAAAATAAGCCCCGAAATTAAAGAGATATTTACTTATAAATTATAAAACTTTATGTAAACGTTGTCAATATTCATTTTTAACAAAGAGAAATCTATTCTTTGTGTATTTTAGATATTTCAAAAAGAAAATATGCAAAGAAATTAACATAAAAACGATTAAGTATTGAAAAACAATAAATAATATTGTATAATATATCTGTATTTTAATCAGGACAACACTGTGCAATCTTTATACGGTATTGTCTTGACAAAACTGAATGCTCAGGAGAGAAATTTATAATGAAAAAAATCCAGATTTATACCGACGGTGCCTGTTCAGGCAATCCGGGTCCCGGCGGCTACGGCGTGATATTAAAATATAATGAAAATGTAAAGGAGCTTTGGGGCGGTGAAGCCGAAACCACAAATAATCGTATGGAATTAACCGCTGTGATTACTGCCCTTTCAGCGTTAAAAGAACCTTGCGAAGTGGAGCTTTACAGCGATTCAAAGTATATTATCGACGCAGTCACTAAAGGTTGGGCGCGCAAGTGGAAATCGAATAATTGGATCAAGCCGGACAAAAAGAAAGCGCTCAACTCTGATTTATGGGAAAAGCTTTTAGCCTTATTGGAAATCCACAAGGTAAATTTCATTTGGGTCAAAGGTCACGCCGGTCACCCTGAAAACGAACGATGCGACCAACTTGCGGTCATGGGTTCAAAGCAGTTTAATAAAATTTAATTTTTTGTTAACTCAAAAAAATCACTTGAAATTTACTGAAAACCGATATATAATAATTATGATAAATTATATATGAAAGGTAGGATTTCATTTGAAAAAAAGATTTGTATATGCGGACAACGCCGCAACAACAAAGGTGTCGCAAAAGGCTCTTAACGCCGCTCTGCCCTATTTTACTGAGCTATACGGAAATCCGTCAAGCATATATTCGCTTGGAATGAACTGCGCAAAAGCTGTTTTAAAAGCCAGAGAACAGGTTGCCGATGCGATCGGTGCAAAAGCAAATGAGATATATTTTACATCCGGCGGTTCGGAATCCGATAACTGGGCTATTCGCGGCTGTGCTAAGCTTGGTGAAAAGAAAGGCAAAAAGCATATAATTACGACTGCTTTTGAACATCACGCTGTTCTTCACACTTGTCGGTATCTTGAAAGTCTTGGCTTTGAAATAACATATCTTCCGATCAGCAATAAGGGTATCGTTACTGCAAGACAGGTTGAGGAGGCTATTCGTGAAGATACCTGTCTTGTCACAATTATGACAGCAAATAACGAGATCGGAACTATCCAGCCCGTCGCTGAGATCGGTGAAGTTTGTCATAAGCACGGCGTTTTATTTCATACTGATGCCGTACAGGCTGTCGGCAATATTGAGATCGATGTCAATAAAATGAATATAGATCTGCTTTCTCTTTCGGGGCATAAGATTCACGCTCCCAAAGGCATAGGCGCATTGTATATCAGAACAGGAATTGCTTTGCCGAATCTGATTTACGGCGGCGCTCAGGAAAGGAACAGACGCGCGGGAACGGAAAACGTACCGTCTATAGTTGCTCTCGGCGTTGCGATTACTGATGCCGTAAAGGATATTACTGCCAAGAATGAAAAGGTAAGAAAGCTAAGGGACAAGCTCATTGACGGGATACTCAAGATTCCCGAAACCAGACTTAACGGCGACCGTGAGCAAAGGCTTGCGGGAAACGTCAACGTTTCGATAAGAGGCATTGAGGGTGAAAGCTTACTGCTTACTCTTGACCTTGAAGGGGTTGCCGCTTCGTCCGGTTCTGCCTGCACAAGCGGTTCTTTAGACCCGTCTCACGTTCTGCTTGCACTGGGACTTCCTCACGAAATTGCACACGGTTCATTACGACTTACAATCAATGAGGAAAATACAGAAGAAGATATTGACTACATTTTACAGGTTCTGCCGCCTATTGTAAAGCGGCTCAGGAGTATGTCTCCGCTTTGGGAAAGAATTTGTAAGACCGAAAACATACACGATTATACGTTGGATTAAGGAGGATAACATGATATACAGTGAAAAAGTAATGGATCACTTTGCGCATCCGAGAAATGTCGGAGAAATTGAAGACGCAGACGGAATCGGCGAGGTTGGAAATGCCAAGTGCGGAGATATTATGAAAATGTACATCAAGGTAAACGACGGAGTTATCACTGATGTTAAATTCAAAACCTTCGGCTGTGGGGCGGCTGTGGCTACTTCGTCAATTGCTACTGAAATGATAAAAGGTAAAAAGCTCGAAGAGGCTTTAAAGCTTACAAATAAAGCAGTTGTCGAAGCCCTTGACGGACTTCCGCCGGCTAAACTTCATTGTTCAGTCCTTGCCGAAGAAGCAATGAAAGCCTCTATTTCAGATTATTATAAGAGACAGGGAATCGATCCTGAACCGTTTGTAGGAAAACAGTCTGCGTGCGACTGTGAAAACTGCGATGTCTGATAGAGTTTTAGTCGCTATGAGCGGCGGAGTCGACAGCTCAGTTTCGGTCAAAATACTTTTGGACAAAGGCTATGACGTTGCAGGAGCGACCATGAAGCTTTACAGCAACGAAGACATAGGGCTTGAAAAAACAAAGACCTGCTGTTCTCTCAACGACGTTGAGGACGCAAGAACTGTGGCGTTTAAACTTGGAATAGATTTTCACGTTTTTAATTTCTCAGGGGATTTTAAGCGCTATGTTATAGATAACTTTGTTGACACATATTTATGCGGAGACACGCCTAATCCCTGCATAGAGTGCAACAAGCATTTAAAGTTCGGCAAATTTTACGACCGTGCAAAATTGCTGGGCTTTGATTATATCGCTACGGGACATTATGCCTTGATTGAACATAACGAGGTATCAGGAAGGTGGCTGTTAAAGCGTTCACCAGACAGATTGAAGGATCAAAGCTATGTTCTCTACGGTATGACTCAGGAACAGCTTGCGCACACTCTTTTCCCTGTCGGTGAAATGCAGAAAGACAAGATTCGAAATATTGCGGAAAACAATAAGCTGATAAACGCTGATAAGCCGGATTCGCAGGATATTTGTTTCATTCCGGACGGAGATTACGCAAGCTTTATCACAAGACGTTGCGGACCTCAGATTCCGGGTGATATTGTGTTATCCGACGGCACAAAGCTCGGTACTCACAAGGGGCTTATCAATTATACCGTCGGCCAGCGCAGAGGCGTAGGCGTATCCTATTGCGAACCGTTGTTTGTAATAAATAAGGATATGGAAAATAACCTCCTTGTTATGGGAACGGCGGAACAAGTTTACAGCGACAGGCTTATCGCCGGAAACGTGAACTTCATAGCGTTTGAAAAGCTTACCGCTCCTTTAAAATGCACAGCTCAAACCCGTTATCATCAAAAGGATGTGGAATGTACGATTTCCCCTATTGAAAACGGAAATGTGCTTGTAGTGTTTGAGAAACCTCATAAAGCTATCTCCAAGGGACAAGCCGTGGTATTCTACGACGGAGAATATGTTATTGGCGGCGGAACGATCATATAATTATAAAATCCTGATAGATCAATCAGTCTATCAGGATTTTTGTCATCAAATATATAAATTAACTTCCTGCTTTTTTGTGCAGTGAACGAAATTCTGCCGGCGAAAGCATTTCATGTTTTTTGAATACGGCGCAAAAATAACTGCAATCGTTATAGCCGACCTCAGTTGCGATCTCATTAATGTTGAACTTATCTTCCAGAAGTAAAAGCTTGGCCTGCTGGATCCTTTTTCTTGCCAGATATTCAAAGGGTCTGAGATTAAGACATTCCTTGAAAAGCCTGCAAAGATACTGCGGCGATAAATCTATAAGGCCGGCAAGTTCGACAAGGGTTAGTTCTTTCTGGAAGTTGCGGTCAATATAATCTATTACAGGCTGAAGCTGATTAAGCTTTTGACCGTCCTGACTGCCGTTCTGAAGATTTACAACTCTATGTAACTCAATGAGAAACTGATAAAGATTTGCCGAACACTGATGTCCACAGTAATAATAATTGGTTTTCATAAGATAGAGTATCTTTTTAAAAATAGCGTCAACAGCATTTATATCGTTAATATGGAATACTTTCGCCTTGTCAAGCTTGATATGATTTAACAGCGGCACAACTTCCCTGCCCTCAAAAGTGAGCCAATGCGTTTCCCAAATGTCGCCTACAGGATAATACTCATGGGGTACTCGGGGCGGCAGATAAAACGCATCTCCGGGCTTTATATCATACTCCTGCCCCTCAAATTTAATATGACCCTGACCTCTTGTACAGTATATTATCTGATGATTTGGATAGCCTTCTTCCCTTATGAAGTGAAATTCCCTGTCTCTGGCGCCGACGCCGAGTACATACAAAGGCAGATTGACCTCGTCGCTCAGCACAGGATAATAATAATCGGTCATACTGAATCTCTCTTTCTTATCAAATTCATATATCATTAGTTGTACGAATAATTTAATTTTGATTTCATATTCTTTTATTATATATTATCACAACATAACAAAAAAGTCAAGAAATTTCAAAAAATATGTTGTACAAACGAGATAAATGTGGTACAATAATAAAAGATATATACGGCAGTAAGTGTTAAAATAAGGAGATGAGCATATGAAAATTAAAACAGCCGTTTTTCTGTTTATATTCTATATAGTTTCCATGTTCTCATCAACTGTTTGTTATGCAGAAACTATTGAACATGAGGTAAATGTTCCTCCTAAGATATTAGTGCTAGGCGATTCGATTGCGGCGGGCTATGGATTAGAAGGCTACAGCACCGACAGATATTCCTGTGATTCATATGCTAATATACTCCACAGGGAATATGACGAGGAGCTTTCAGAAAAATGCGGAAACAAGCTTATTAATTCTTCTGTAGTCGGGGATACTTCAGAACAGCTTCTGGAGCATTTGAAGAATAACGAATTTGACAAAGATTTAAAAGACAGTAATGCAGTCATTATTTCAATAGGCGGAAACGACATTTTAGGCTTTTTTATTGATTTTCTGATTAACGATCTCGGCGTAAATTCAGAAACGACCAAAGAAGAGCTTCTCGAAAAAACAAAGGATATTATGGGAATAGCAATGGACATGAAAAGAATGTCCGACGATATGGACAGCGCCCTGAACGGATTCGGAGGCAGACTTAATGAGATCATTGAAAATATAAAAAGCAAAAGCAACGCGCAGATAATCGTGCAGACGCTTTATGATCCGTTAGCAGATTTTGACGAAGCCTTCATTTTCCAGAGTATGTCAAAAGATAAGATCTCACGGCTAAATAAGATTATAACCGATAATGCGGTAGATGAAAACGGCAATGAAAGATACCTTGTTGCTGATGTTTATACTGAATTTGACAGGCTAGGTACACGGCTTACTAACATTATGCAATATGATATTCACCCGAATGCCGACGGTCACACAATGATCGCCGCGTGTATCGATAAGGTCGTTAGGTCCAGAACATATTCTTATGAAGAAACCGTACCCGACAAAAAAAACACTGCAAACAGTTTGCACACCGTACTTATCATATCCGGAACAGCCGGCGGTACAATCATCATTGCGGCTGTTGCATTACTTATTTCGCACAATAGGAAAGGACATAAAGTATGAAAATTTATTTAGTTGATTTTGAAAACGTTAAGTCTAAAGGCCTTACAGGCATTGATAACCTTACGGAAACTGACAGCGTTATAATTTTTTACAGCGAAAATTCCGATACCATAAGCTTTGAAATGCATCAGAAAGTTCTGACCTCAAAAGCAGAAATAGAATATTTCAAGGTCAATGTAGGCGGTAAAAATGCTCTTGACTTTCAGCTCTCTACTCTCCTTGGCTATCTGGTAGCAAAGGATATGTATACAAATATTTTTATTATCAGCAACGACCGCGGCTTTGATTTTCTGCACGATTTCTGGCACGGCAAGTATGTCGATACCCCCAATACTACAGTATACAGAACGCGCACTATTCAGGCGGCAATAAATTTCAGTGGTGATAAGAACAGCATACTTATTGAAGAACAAACCGACAGTGCTGAAGCTGCTGTTGATACAAACATAAGCGAACAGGAAATCCATTCTGACATATCTAGTGAAACAGAAAGCTGTTTGGCTGAGGGAGAAACCGAAATTGAGTCCTTTGATGATTCTATTATGGACAGCATTGACGAAAACTTGGAACAGTCCGAAATTGTTTCCGCAAGTGATACAGAAGAACAAATTGCGTTACCGGAAGCCTGCGCTCCGGACTTGCCGAGTGTAAATATTGACGCAGAAAAAGAGTCCGATTTCTCTCTGAGAACTCAAAAAGAAACGGAGAATAAACATTCAAGGCAGAAAAATAACAAAAGGCCGGTTGGATATATGGATAACCTGAGAACTATTCTTGGCGGCGTTTGTACTGATGAGCAGATCGAAACTATCAGCGGTCTGTTGATTTCTTCCGACACCAAAGAGGAACTGCATAATGCGCTGGCTAAAATCTACAAACAGCAGGCAACAGAATTTTATAAGATTTTAAGACCTCGCTATCTGCGGCTGAAAAATCTGTATTCCAAAGAAAATTCAACTGCAAAAACGGAAACAGAACCTTTTTCCGAATCAATATCGACTGAATCTTATGACGACGAAACCGTTATCTATCACGATGTGCTGTCCTTGAAGCTTGCTGAACTGCTTAGTTCAAAATGCTCGGAGGACGAATTAGAACGCATAAGGAAATGCGTTTTTGAGGCGAATACCAAACAGCAGTTGTATATCCGAATGGTAAAGGAGTTTCGTAAGAAGAAAGGCTGTGAATTTTACAATATGATACGCTCAGAGTATTCGTCACTTCATAAAATTGTACAGGAGAGTGAATCATGAAATTAATGATCGCGTCTGATATTCACGGTTCGGCATATTGGTGCAAAAAAATGATAGATGCTTTCGATCAAAGCGAAGCGGAAAAGCTGGTTATTCTCGGAGATATACTCTATCATGGGCCGCGCAACGATTTACCGGAAGAATATTCGCCAAAGCAAGTAACATCAATATTGAATGAGCTGAAAGACAGTCTGCTTTGTGTACGGGGCAACTGCGATACAGAAGTAGATCAAATGGTGCTTGACTTCCCTGTTATGGCAGATTATGCCTATATATACTGTGACGGACTAAAAATATTTGCTACCCACGGACACAAATATAACTGTGATAATCTTCCACCGCTCAGTCACGGAGATGTACTTCTTCACGGTCACACTCATGTGCCCATAATAAAAGATTGCGGTGATTATACCTATGTTAATCCCGGCTCGGTTTCGATACCAAAAGAAAATTCAGCTCACAGCTATTTGATCTTGGAAAACGGAAAATTTTCGTTTCAAGAATTATAATCATTATAAAAACAGCCCTTGATAGTCAAAATCAAGAGCTGTTTTTTTCGGATTATTTAATTGTGGTTTCCAGACCGTTTACTGCAATCTCAGGGTCGTCCAGATCAATAATCAGACACTTTCTTCCGTCAATTATCTGCGTTTTTACTTTATCAACAGCGTCCTTACCGATATTTACTGTAATACTTGGTACAGTTACAACAGTTTTCTTTTCTACAAGATTTACGGCAGTCAAAGGCTTATCGCCCACAGCCGATTCATATACCTTTGGCAGACTGTCAAGCTTATCCTGGCTTACTCCGGCCTCCCAAAGAATAGATGAGAGCTTATGATTATCGATGGTAGGAATTTCAGTTTCATGAGCGCTCTGATCTACAATCTCCTGAATTTTTTCATTGACAGTTGTAATAATTTCATAATCCAGTTCATCGCCGACTACATTGTTAAGAATTGCTTTAAAAGTTTCCTTTTCATTCTGGCAGGTCATGGAAAACTCACAGCCTAACAACTCGTTCACAACTGATGTATTTGGCTTTTTTGCATTCTTGGTATAATATAAAACACCATTGACATCAGGCGCTCTGTCATTAAAGAGAGGAAACAGGAATCCGTCGGTCGGCAATTCAACAATACGATCGCTGGATTCTTTCTTGGAAATAGAATTATTCTGTTCGTTATAAACAAGCCCGTCAATGCGGAGATTTACCGGGCAAATAGCCGTAACGAGAAAATTATAGTCCATATCCGCTTCATCTTCAAAATCATCATTCTTGTTTTTCTTTAAAACAGAATATGTACAATGCGCAGTAAAAATAGTGTATGTAGACACATATTCCACTTTTTCGACTATTGTGTTAAGAAATTTATCCACTATATCATCGTCAAGCAATTTACTTGACAGAACTTCATGTAAAAACAGCTGTGCTCCACCCTCAAGATAAGCGTCTTTCGGGAAAGAATATTCCAACAGATTTTTACCGATCGAACCGCTAAGGATTTTTTTCAGATTTATCATAATAAGTTCGCTTTCATCTTGCGGAATAGTGTTGTAAAGCTGATTAGTTTTACACTTTATATTTTTCTCAGCGTCAACAAAAGCAGTAACAACATGATTCACTGTAAAAAATCCGCAGTCTTCGCTGAAATTTTTCTTTATTTCATTTATTTCCTTTTTGTTCATTTTAAAATCCTCCAGAATTGTGATATAAATATTATAACACAAATTTCAGATTTTTTCAAGGTTTGTATATTATAAACCATGTAAATCAATTTTCTCAGACAGAGTTTGTTTTTCTGTATCTTCCCAACCTACACGGGGAAGATACACGGATTATTATTGTGATTTTAAAAATTGATTTCCCTGATAGATAAAAAAGCGCTTTTGAAACCTCAAAAGCGCTTGATCTCATATTGAATTATACGGGGTGAACTTTGTTCTCGGTATCGGAATGTTTACCGTCAACTCCGTACTTCTTATCGCGTCTGTCCTTAAAGAACTTTGGTGCAACCTTCGGGAACATAGCATAAGTAAGAATATCTTCTTCCTGCTCTGTCCACTCAGCGGCCTCTTTCTTCATTGTCTTAAACTCAGGCTCAAGCAAATCTGCAGGTCGGCAGCTGATAGGTTCCTCGTCTCCAAGAATCTTTTTCTGGAACTCAGGATCAATAGGAACAGGAGTCTTACCGTATTCGCCCTTAACAAGTCCCTTAAATTCTTTAGTTACAGTCTTATATCTTTCACCCATAATAACGTTGAATACAGCCTGTGTTCCAACGATCTGTGATGTAGGTGTAACAAGCGGCGGATAACCGGAATCCTTACGAACCTTAGGAACTTCCTTTAGTACGTCCTCAAGCTGATCAGCCTTGCCTGCCTGTTTAAGCTGAGACAGAAGATTTGAAAGCATTCCTCCCGGAACCTGGTAAAGAAGTGCATTTGTATTTGTCGCAAGCATTGAAGGATCAAGCAATCCGCTGTCAATATATTTCTTTCTGAGGGTCATGAAATAATCTCTTACCTCGTTAAGCTTTACCAGGTCAAGACCGGTGTCATACTCGGTATCCTGGAATGTAGCTACGATAGACTCTGTCGGCGCATGTGATGTACCCAGAGCCAAAGGTGACATTGCCGTGTCAACCGCGTCAACGCCGGCCTCAACCGCTTTAAGAATACACATGGAAGCAAGACCGGAAGTATAGTGCGTGTGGAGCTGTACAGGAATCTTTACAACCGACTTGATGTCCCTAACAAGCGTCTCTGCCTCATAAGGAGTAAGAAGTGCCGCCATATCCTTGATACAGATTGAATCAGCGCCTGCTTCTTCGATTTGCTTAGCATAATTCATATAATATTCGTGAGTAAATACTTCGCCGAGAGTATAAGAAATAGCTACCTGAGCATGTCCCTTTTCCTTGTTTGCGGCCTTGATAGCTGTTTCAAGATTTCTGATGTCGTTAAGCGCGTCAAAAATTCTGATTATATCAATACCGTTTGCAATAGACTTCTGTACGAAATACTCAACAAGATCATCAGCATAGTGACGGTAACCAAGCATATTCTGACCTCTGAAAAGCATCTGAAGTTTGGTGTTCGGCATTTCTTTTCTGAGAATACGAAGCCTCTCCCATGGATCTTCGTTCAAAAATCTGATACATGAGTCGAATGTAGCGCCGCCCCAGCATTCAGCGGAATAAAACCCGATCTTATCCATTGTAGAAAGAATAGGACGCATTTCATCCATTGACATTCTGGTAGCCAGCAGAGACTGATGCGCGTCACGGAGGACGGTTTCTGTTATTTTAAGCTTTGCCATTTATATTCAATCCTTTCGTAAGCATTTTTTCAGGAGTTGTTATTAACCGATAACGGCAAGAACCGCACCGGTCTCAACAGCAGAGCCCTTTGTCGTGTTAATGCTGAGAATTTTACCGTCGCATGGAGAGTTAACGTCGTTCTCCATTTTCATAGCTTCAAGCACGCAGATAGCCTGACCGGACTTTACCGTGTCGCCGACAGCAACCTTGATGTCAAGGATAGTTCCGGGCATAGGAGCCGTTACCTTAGTGCCGTCTGCAACCGGTGCGGCTGCCGCAGGAGCCGGTGCAGGTGTTGCCGTTGGTGCTGTTGCCGCAACAGGTGCAGAAGCAACGGCACCGCCGATTTCCTCAACCGCAACGTCATAAGCTTTTCCGTTTACTGTAATGTTATATCTTTTCATCTGAAAAACCACCAATCTTTATTATTTTGAATTATCTGCAAATTACAACTGAATATTGCTGTGCTTCTTAGGAAGTCTGGAGATCCTCTTTCCTGCCATAACTTCAATAGAGTTGATAAGAGTCTCTCTGATCTCAGAATTTTCGATAACGCCGTCTATGCAACCATTTTCAGCAGCGTTAACAGCGGATGCCTCTGTTTTTGCAAACTTCTCCGCAAGAGCGTTTCTTGCAGATGTGAGGTTTTCTGCTCCTTTCAGTTCGTCATGCTGTAAAAACTCAACAGCGGTAACAGGTGCAAGAGCAGAAATAGAAGCCGTACTTACAGCGAAAGAAAGGTCT
Organism: Ruminococcus sp.; assembly: GCA_021770655.1. GTDB lineage: Bacteria > Bacillota > Clostridia > Oscillospirales > Ruminococcaceae > Hominimerdicola. The sequence continues at coordinate 23,768 of JAETQO010000010.1, forward strand.
GCGTTTGAACCCTTTCCTGCAAGAGCAATAAATGCAGGACCGTAAGCTTTACCTGTAACGACCGCAAGCTTGATAGTGGTAGCCTCGGCATATGCGTGACAAAGCTTAGCCATATCCTTGACTGCACCCTGCGCCTCTGTTTCATCGTCCGCCTTAAAGCCCTCGGTATCAACAAAAGTAATGACAGGAATTGCATAAGCGTCACAAGTTCTTACAAACCTGGCAATCTTAGAACAGTCGGCTGAACCAAGCTTATCATCAGACTTATTTGTACCTACAACGCCCACTGTTGCACCGCCAATAGAAGCGAGAGCGGTATAAGCGGCACTGCCGTACTCAGCGTTAAGTTCGAGAACGCTGTCCTCATCGCAAACAGCCTTTGCAACAGACTCCGAATCATCTCCGTAAACAGCCGTAGGATCGGCAAATTCGTACATAGGTACAGGTGAAAGGTTATTCTGCGGCATCTTCATAAGTATATCCTTAGCGGCTTCAAGAGCGGCTTTGTCATCGTCGCAAACAATAGCGGCTGTGCCGTTCTTTGCGGCATTCTCAGCAGAATTCTTTATGTCTGTATTAGGAGCTACAAAAATCTCGGCGTCCTTAGAAATAACAGTAAAGTCGGCAGACTCAGCAAGCATTGCGGCGCAGCCTGCACATGTACCGGCAACAACTGCGATCTGAGGAACAACGCCTGAAAGATTTGAAGTCCACATCAGAAGCTCGCCGTAGGCGTTAAGAGCCTTTGAACCGTCGCTTACATCAGCTCCGAACGAATCATAAATTCCTACAACGGGAACGCCCGTCTTAGCGGCAAGATCATAAACCTTAATAATTTTCTTAGCCTGAGCCTCAGTAAGTGCGCCGTCCTTAACAGAAATATCCTGAGAAAAGGCATATACAGGATTTCCCTCGACATAACCAAAAGCCGTAATAACTCCGGATAATTCTCCTCCGGTCTTTGCAAAAGCGTCAAGCTCTGTAAATTTTCCTTCGTCAAACAAATATGTCAGCCTGTTTCTTGCAGATGTTGGAGCCTGAGCCAATGCTTTAAGCTCGGCAAGAGTTGATTTTGAATCAGACATACAGTTTCCTCCATTCAAAAAATATTCTGATAAAATAACGTTTGTTTACTCAATTTTATCATATTTATACACATAATATTATACTATTTTTCGCGCCAATTTACAAGAAAAAATTAACCCTTTTTATGAGATTTTACGTTTAGTATTATATTCATTATATTTGTCTGCCGTTTATTAAGCATTTTGCACAATAAAAATTTATACACTGAACTTTATGTAAAAATGCAAGCAAATCCAATTAATTTTCGTACTGCAATTCTTCATTTCTCCGAATAAAAAAACAGCGGCAAAAATACCGCTGTGAAAATTATTTTTTCGTTATAGCCGTTCTGAGAGCTCTCAGTTCATCCGGCTTAAGCTCCCTGTATTCACCTGGTTTAAGCATACCAAGCTTTATCGGTCCGACCGCAGTCCTTTTCAGTCTTGCTACTTCAAGACCGACAGCCTCGCACATTTTTCTGATCTGTCTGTTTCTGCCCTCATGTATCGTCATTTGTAGGACGACTCTTCCCGGCTGTTTATCGAGAACAATGACCGAACACTCCTGAGTCATTTTTCCGTCAATCTCAACGCCGGAAGAAAGCTTTATAAGCTGTTCATCGTTAATGTCGGGACGAACGGTAACTCTGTAAGTTTTGGAAATATGTCTTGACGGGTGCATAATATCATTGGCGAAAGCACCGTCATTTGTGAAAAGCAGCAGGCCCTCAGAGTTTTTATCCAGTCTTCCGATAGGATATACTCTTTCAGGTATGCCGTCTAACAGATCGGTAACACATTTTCTGTCAAGTTCGTCGCTCATAGTTGTCACATAGCCTCTGGGCTTATTGAGCATAATATAAAAAAGCTGTCTTTTCTTTGCGACAGCTATTTTTTCGCCGTCAATGGTTATTATGTCTTTTCCGGGTAATGCCTTATCGCCAAGTTTACACGAATGACCGTTTACTTTGACTCTGCCGTCTGAAATAAACTCCTCCGCTTTTCGGCGGGAGCATACGCCGCTGTCGGCAATTATTTTCTGAATGCGAATTTTTTCCATACAAACTCCTTACTATGTACGGCTCAAATGAGCCGTTATGAAAATATGTCTTTAAGCTTTTCAAAATAATACTCTATAAAACCTGGTTTCTCGCTCGTTTGTCTGTTCACATCATCGACAGTTACAATATTCTCTCTGGCTATTTCAACGCCGTTATAGGTGTAAGCTACATATCCCACAGCATCGCCGGCAGACACAGGAGCATATGAAAAACGAGAAAGATAAACTCTTGTTACTACTTCGTCGGCTCTGCCGTTAAGCAAAACCGCCGACGCAGATTTTGTTTCACAAAGCACAGCATCAGCGTCTCCTCCGACTACATTAAGATAAAACTTTTTTCTGTCGAGCGGAAGTCGCTGTTCGGAAACAAATCCGAAGCAATAATCATAAAGTCTGGAATGATCGTTCCAATCGTCGGGTGCATTAAGCGTTACACATATAAGCTCCGCTCCCTTTCGGTCACACGCAGATATAAGGCATCTTCTGGCCTTATCTGTAAAACCCGTTTTAACACCGACAACGCCCTCGCAGTTTTTCAAAAGCTTGTTGGTATTAATGAGCCACCTGTCGTACGGAGGATTACCAAAGCAGAGCTGAACGCTTTTCAAACCGCATATCTCTCTGAAATCCTCGTTCTTCATTGCTTCAGATGTAAGCTTAGCCATATCGTACGCAGTTGAATAATGCTCATCGGTATTATCGTCAAGACCCGAAGTAGTAACAAAATGCGTATTTTCCATTCCCATTTCGTCTGCTCTGTCGTTCATCATCTCAACAAATTTTTCAACGCTTCCCGCAACCCTTACCGCCGCCGCATTTGCCGCATCGTTACCGCTCGGCAAAAGCATACCACAGCACAGATCGCGAAGCGTGACTTTATCTCCCTCCTGCAAACCCATTGAGGAACCCTCTACTTTGATAGCATTGCCGTCCACAGTGAACTGCTTATCAAGATCGCCGCTTTCCAGAGTGAGTAAAGCAGACATTATTTTAGTCGTACTTGCCATCGGAAGCTTTTCATATGCATTTTTTTCAAAAAGAATATCTCCGGTATTCCCGTCTATAACTATTGCGCTTTTTGCAGAGATCTCGCTCAGATCTGTCGCCGAAACGGATAAAAACGAACAACTTATCATCACGACCGCCGCAGTCAACGAAGCAAGCCATTTCACACAAACCACACCCTTAAAATAATTTTCAAGAGTTAGTTTGCACACATTTGATCCGAAAATTCAGTAAATTTATTCTTCGTTTTTATCCTCGGATTTCTTATTAAGAAATTCTGTAATTTTATCGATGACCTCGGGAACCATATTTACTATAGCGTTCTCCTTGGAAGCGTTTGCAGTAAGCTGTAAAAGTTTGACCTCGCCCCTATAAACCGCAATAAAAGCTATAGGCTGGATAGTTATACCCGCGCCGGAACCGCCGCCGAAAGTTTCCTTAGCAGATTTTGTCGGCAAATCAGAACCGCCGGAAGCAAATCCGAAGGACACCTTAGAAACAGGTATAATAGTTGTTCCGTCGGCAGTTACGATAGGCTTACCTACAACTGTTTCACAATCAACCATTTCATGAATCTTTTCCATTGCCGTTTTTACAAGACCTTCAATTTTTGTGTTCTCGTTCATTTTTATCAACCTTTCTGTTTAACTCAGATTATCAACTGTTTTATTTTCAGCCGAAGCTTTAAATTTCTTTTCAAGTTCTCTGCGCTTTTTTCTTGCGGCTCTTCTTTTTCTTATATAATCAGGAAGAAAGATTCTCAGGAAATTTACAGCTACACAGAAACAAATTGCAATTAAAGCGCTCGGGCGAACTCTGATGACAGTATGCAAGCTATAATCAAACCTTTTTTCATTAAATGCGCACCTAACATTCGCCTCATTTATTTTAACCGTAAAAATCCCCGATATGACCGCAAGCAGATTAAACAATCCACCCTGAATTTTTCCATAGAACAAAGCCGCTTCGTAAGCGTCTTCTTTTCCGACAGTCAAATTAATTTCGGTATCGGTTATACGAATTGCTTTCAGCATCTTCTTAAAGTACTTCCAGCCTGTCGGAATATATGGTTTGATAAGAGCATATTTTTCCTTTAATTCGTCAAGCTTTCCGCTCTTTTTGCTTTTTTCAGCATTTTTATTCTTGTCCTTACGCTTAAAGAAACTTCTCTTCTCTTTAGTCTTTGCCTGATTTTCATTATCATGATATTCTTTCTTTTGCGAAAAAATCGGTTCTTTTTCTGAAGCTTTGTCTTCGTTTATCGTTTCGGGAGCGTCATTATCAGCAAAAGAAATCAGATTCTCTTCATCTTTTTTATCAGGTAAGTCGTCCTTTACAACCTCTTCTTTACAAACATTATCATCGCTTATCGATTCAAAATCATCGTCTAAATCATCCTCAAATTCATCAAAAGAAAAGTCATCATGAGGTTTATCGTTTTCAACATTCTTCTGCAAGTCCTTGTCATTTTGCTTACTTCTTTTCTTTTTCTTAGGTCTACGTGGATAAATATTAAAAAACATATATCTGATTTTGAGATCGAAACCGGCTTTATCAAGATTTACCTCAGCCGAAACGGAAAAATGCAGAAGTATAACAATAACCGCTATAATACCAAGCAGAATCCATAAAACAATTATTGTCATCATCTCCCATATCCGTGAAATAAAAGTACGCTACTCTGCGTCTTTTTCAGTTTCTTCGATAACATCGTCCATAGTAAGCTGTTCCTGCTGATCAGGTAAGGGCGGAAGTTCATCTAGGCTTGTCAATCTGAAAGAGCGAAGAAAATTATCCGTCGTTTTGTACGCTATCGGCCTCCCGGGCAAATCAAGTCTTCCCGCTTCTGCCAGCAAACCCTTTTCAACAAGTGAATTTACCACTCCGGAAGAATCAACTCCCCTAACGTGTTCAATAAACCCTTTTGTTACGGGCTGATTATAAGCTACTATAGTCAAAGCTTCCATTGCCGCCGGTGACAAAACGGAATTTTTCTTGATCTCAAGCGCTGATTTGATATACTGCGCATATTGCTCTTTAGTTGCCAGTTGAAAAGAGTCGTTCAGCTTCAACAGCATGATTCCGCAATCATCGGAATCATACTGTTCGTTCAAAAGTTCTATGATCTCATCAAGATCTTTTCTTACTATTCCAAGAACTTCACAGAGCTTTTCCGCTTCGATAGGCTCGCCGCTTGCGAACAGCACAGCCTCAACAGTGGCCGTCATACTTGATTTTTCCATATTTATAATCCTTTTCTTAGTTTATCCATAAATCCAATAATTTTTCATTCCGTCGTCGCCAACAGGAGAATAACCCCAATAATATCTCCTGCTCGACCAATAATTAGGCTTAAATATAGTCGCGGGAGTAATGTCTGCAAGCTTATGCAATTCTTCAAACTCTTCAGAAACAACATCATCAGGCAAGAAGTCACTGTTCAAAACACTCTCAGATTCATTGAACGACTGCTCTTGAATATCAATATTTTCTACACTAAATTCATCGGAAGATATGGTTTCAGATGACGTTGGCGCAATAATGCTGATGCACTCAGCCGCAATTATTTCAGCCTTTGCACGCATTGATTTCTTATTCGTAGATACAGGGTTCAGCGGCTTCCGCTCCATGATTCCCGCCCCTACCGATGCAAATGCTTTTTCGTTTTTTGTTTCGACCTCGGCAGAAATATCGGATAAGGCTTTTTCTTGCTCATTTATGACATTATTCTCATCGTTGTCAAAATCAGAATTTATTTTTTTATTTTTTGACGCTTTATTAAAATAAATTTTTGTGTTCTCGTCATTGATAAATATCCTGCCGGATTTTGTAAGTTCAAGAATAGCCAGAAAAGTAGCCACCTTTTCGCTTTTATCTGTCATACCATCATAAAGATGCTCCATATCGCACTCTCCGCCGTGATACAACCTTTTCAGAACATAAATAATTTTAGAAGTGACTGAAACGATTTTATGAGAAACAATCGGTTCAAACATTCTTGCTTTGAGCGGAACAGAATCGCGGGCTTTCTTTGAAATGCCCATATACGCATCAAGAAGTGTCTGCGGATCATGCTCTCTCGTATATGTTTTATTCACAGGAAGTTTTATCTGATTTCTTACATAAAGCAGGTCGCCTGCATAAACATCACGGAGATTCTGAGCGGCAAGCTTGCAGAGCGAGTATTCGATTATTCTGCCCTCAAGCTCTTTTTTCAGCTCCTTTGCCTCATCGTCGTGAGGTAAAAGATAACAAGTCTTTATGTATACAAGGCGCGCCGCCATTTCCAGAAAATCAGCAGCGTCCTCGTAATCCTCGTGATCGAGGTTATTGATATAGTCCATATACTGCTCAAGCAACAATGATATTTCAATATCATAAATATTCAATTTGTGCTTGCTGATAAGGTGAAGGAGCAAATCAAGCGGACCCTCAAACATATCAAGCTTAAACTGAGCAACACTCATTCAACTGTTTCCTTTCAGTAATATCAATAGAAAATAGCTTCAAGTATAGGATTCACCCAGAAAGTAAGCTTGTCCATTATCCAGAACATTCCGCTTTGGAGCCAACCGATTGGTCTGTCCAGTACGCCGGTCACAACCAGAATAATAAATCCTATAGCGATATAGTTCTGATATTGAGCTAAAAAACGATCAACCTTATTGCTTGTAAAATATGACAGTATTTTTTCACCGTCCAACGGGGGAACAGGTATAAGATTAAAAACTGCAAGGCCAACATTTATAGCAGTAAAATAGTAAAAGATAAGTGCAACATACCACAGAGGTTCTGAAAGCTGTACAATAGATAGAATATAGAAAAGCTTATACAGAATAATGCCTATCAGACCCATTATGATATTGGAGATCGGGCCGGCAGCCGCAGTAAGCGCCATGCCCTTTCTGTATTTATTGAATCTTATAGGATTGACCTGAACAGGTTTGCCCCATCCAAAGCCTATAAAAAAGATACACAAAGCACCGATAGGATCAAGATGTGCCAAAGGATTAAGGGTGAGCCTGCCCTGGTATCGGGGAGTATCATCTCCCAGTTTGGTTGCCGCCCATGCGTGAGCATATTCATGAATAGGTATACACATAAAAATAACGATCAGCTTAGCGCCGTAATCCAAAATTTTCTGAGCGTCCATATTAACCTCCAAGCTCTGTCTATAATAACTATCTGAAAATTATTCCTTATAATTATACACCATTTTCAATGAAATTTCAAGCTATTTTGAAGTCATTTTTAATCGTATATGATAAATATATAGGATTTTACGGAAAATTCAAAAAAAATTGCAAAAAACACTTGCAATTTGATTTCAAATCTGCTATAATATTAAATATTGTGAATAATAGTATTACATTTATAGGGCAAAGGAGGTGCAGCCTGATGGCAAAATGTGATATTTGCGGAAAAGGTGTTACTTTCGGAATTAAGGTATCCCACTCCCACAGAAGATCAAACAGAACTTGGAAGCCCAATGTAAAGAGAGTTAAAGCTGTTGTAAACGGTACTCCTCGTCACATCTACGCTTGTACAAGATGCTTGCGTTCCGGTAAGGTGGAAAGAGCGTAAGGCTTAAATATTCCAAAAATCAGACTAGCTATGCTAGTCTTTTTTTTATGCATATTACAAGAGTTTACTATAGCAAACCAATAAAATACAGATATCCATAAAATAAAACCCGGAACAGCGTCATGCTCTCCGGGTTTCAATTATAAATAATATCAAGCAGCCAGCCTTCCATGAGGTCTTATATCTGTAGGAGGAGCAAAAACAGACCTGTTTCCTGACTCCGAACTTCCGCCGTTAATATCATCGGTACTGAAACCATGATCCGTTTTATAGATCATGTCATAATAAATTATAGCGTTTGAAATGTTTATTCGTTCCTCAGCATAGTTTGAAAAGCCGTCTATGTAACTTTGATCCACAACTCCGTCGTTTATTCTTGCACTACAGGAATCCTGACCATATGCTTCATCTGTCACAGATTTGAATAAGCCGTGCTGATCGTCCATATAAACAGGATTAGGCGTGTCCTTATAAACTTGATTACACGGCACCGCAGCTATTACATTGCTGTAATTTGTTAAATCAAAGTAAGTGTTTTTCTGGCTGTCGTAATAAACGGTATCAGTCACAAAATTGCCGTTAGGGAAAATAACCACGTTTTCCTCGTCTTCGCCAATAGAGAAAATATCATGACCAAGCGCATAGACATTTGAGAATCCGAGCATATTTCCGAGAGTAGGCTGTACGTCGTACATACCCATGACCTTAGTTATCTGCTTAGGCTCATAGCCACCGTCCTTAGACCACACGATAAACGGAACCTTTCTGTTAAGATTATAGTAGTAATCGTCAATTGGAACATAACCGTCGTCGTCTTCCGAAAGAACCGAATCGGTAAATGGATTGTAATTTAAATAACGCTCATAATCTTCTGCCTTGATTTTAGCGTCATGGTCTCCGTAAATTACAACTACAGCATCATCAAGAAGTCCGCTTTCATCAAGTTCAGACATAAACTGTCCTATTGCTTCATCGGCATAATGAACGGATTTAAAATAAGATCCAAGCTTTGTACCTTCAAGGAAGGGCGCTGAAATCTCTTCATACATGCCGTCCTCTTCATTATATTGCTTATATTTGAAATCGACCTCAAAATCGCTTACTCTTTCGATATCCGTAAACGGTGTATGATTTGTAAGCATAATAAATGTTCCATACCATTTATCGTGCTGTTTGCTTATATCGGATACCATTGGTACCGCCTGATGGAAGAAGGACTTATCCGCAAGTCCCAGGCCGATAGTTTCATCAATATTGAAATCAGTGTTATAATTAAAGAAATCATCATAACCCAAAGAATTATGAAGGTTTATTCTGTTCCAGTATGAACCGTTATTTCCGTGCATACTGAAAGTATAATAACCCAATTCTTTCAGCATTTTCTGAGTAGTAGTATAATCTCTGTCCCAGTAGTTGATAGCTACCGTACCACTGGAAGCAGGCATCAGAGACGATGAAAAGGTAAATTCACTGTCTGAACTTGTTCCGACGCTTTCCTGAGCATAGAAATTGGAAAAATACAGTCCTTCCCTTGCAAGCTTATTAAGGTTAGGAGTAAGCTCCTCACCGTTGATGTATGTATCCAAAGTAAACTGCTGGATACTTTCAGCGTGAATAACGATCACATTTTTGTCTTTGAAAATATCAGTATAATCATTGCTCTTAGCGGAGTTGCTTTCTGTCTTTGATTTGTCATCGTAAAACTTTGTGAAAACCTCTTCGCTTTCATCATATCCGAACATCATATTAAGCTGTGCATTTACACTGGATATAATATCGCTGAACTGATATGTATAAAGTCCGAATGTTCCCAGAACATATTCCCTGTTCCACTGCTTTGCAAGACGAGAATAATCGGTACCGGTGAGCGTGGAGCAGAATATTCCTGCAAGACCGATAGAAACGCAGAAAGTTCCCAGTGCATATTTGCGGCGTTTTCTCTTTTCCTTCACCTGAGTAACATAATCTCTGGTACGTCTCTTCAGAAGAATATATGTCACGATAATACCGGGAATATCCCAGAGGAAAATAAGATCCTTAGCTTCCATTATATTCTCTGTAACAGCGTCCATTACACCGCCAAGCTGCGAAGCCGTGGAAATAAGGGAAACTGAAATAAACGATTTGTAATTTGTATAATAGATTGAATTAGCCGTACATAAAACAGAAAAAATTATTGTGAGAATAAGCAGATAAATAAACTGTTTTTTGGGCTTTTTGAACACATATGAGATAAGCGCCAACAGAAGCACTACAGCAATATCAGCCAAAAGCGGCTTAATTTGACTGTAATTGAATTTCACCGTGAAAGCGCGAAGCAAAAAAGCGTTAAGAACCGATGCAAATACAAATGCCAGAAGCAGAATGTTATCTTTAAGATATCCGCCAACGCTTCCGCGTATTTTTGTAAATACCTTATTCATTTATATCTCCTTTACCATTCTTAATATTATCGTCATAAATATAATTTTAATATCTTTATTTGCAAAAGTCAAGAAAATAACAATTTTTCAGTACATTTCACCAAAATATTAAAGCATGACTTTTATCCAACATCATATATTTTACACTTATTGAGTGTCGTTGTCAACAATTTTGATAGAATTTTCAGTTAAATTTCACTTTTGTAATATTAAGGCAATATTTATCGTATGTTTAAATCATCAAGCGTTTTTTAAGGTAACACAGCACAACTATTGTGTGCGGATAACGCAGAAAAATTTTCGTTAGATTGTATAGAAACGACGCAGAAATACTTGTGTCTTTCAAGGAGTTTCTGTGCAAGATAACGGAAAATTGGCAAGTTAGACGTGCACAAAGCCGTTAGGCGGTAGTTGTGCGGTGTTGCCTTAATAATTTGTATAAAAACATCAATATATTTTGAACATTATGAAATAAATATATGTAATCATACGAAGTTTTACTATGTAAATCTTAAAAATTTGAAATTAAACCGCAAATATAATATAATAATGTTATGAAATACATTGCGGAGGTTTAAAATGATAAAATTGATAGCGACGGACATGGACGGAACGCTTCTTGACGATAAAAAACAGCTTCCTAACAATTTTGACGCTGTGGTGACAGAACTTTTTAACAAAAAAATCAGATTTGTTATTTCAAGCGGCAGAAGCTACTGCACGCTCAAAGAACAGTTTTCAAAATACCTTTCCAATATGACCTTTATATGTGATAACGGAGCTTATGTTGTGGATAAAGGAGACATACTTTCGGTATCTGTTCTTCCGAAAGAAACTGTAAAAGAAGCTATCAGATTTTGTGAAAATCTGAATCTAACAGTTCTGCTTTGCGGAAAAAACGGAACTTGGCACAATTCAAAGACTGAGTCTCAGCACGCTGAGATAGTTTCATATTATGTCAATCAGGTACGCATGGATGATTTGACCGAAGTTGATGATGATATATTCAAAATAGCCGTATTTGAAGAATGCGGAATTGAAAACGACGGATATGTTAAGATCAACGAACGTTTCGGCAATGACTTTAACGTTCAGCTATCAGGGATACGTTGGACCGATATTATGAATAAAGGCGTAACTAAAGGAACAGCGTTAAAAACCATTGAAAATAGATTAGGAATAAATTATGAGGAAACTATGGCATTCGGAGATTATCTTAACGATGTAGATATGCTGAATAATTCCTATTACAGCTTTGCTATGTCAAACGCTCATGAATCGATAAAAAAAGTTGCCAATTTTACAACCGGTTCCAATAATGACAACAGCGTTATGAAAGAAATTGAAAAATATTGCCTTGCATAATATAAATGCTCTGCCGACATGGTTGCCGGCAGAGCATTAGTTTTTATAATCTCATTTTAAAGTCATTATACCCGAATTCTTTTGCAAGTTCCAACTCCCCGTTAAGCTTATGGAGATAAATTGAAGGAAGAGGCATTCCGTTAAAGGTATTGTTTTTGCACATGGAGTAAATAGCCATATCACAGAATACAAGGCGGCACCCTTCTTTCAGAGGCTCGTCAAAGGAATAATCTCCGATAATATCTCCCGCTAGGCAGGTAGGTCCGCCTAATCTGTAAGTATAGTCTTTTTCTCCCGTCTGTCCCGAACCGATTATATTAGGGCGGTACGGCATTTCAAGCACATCAGGCATATGACAGGCGGCAGAAGTATCAAGAATTGCAATATTCATACCATTACTTAATGTATCAAGAACCTCCGATACAAGATACCCGGCATTAAGCGCCACAGCCTCTCCCGGTTCAAGGTAAACTTGCAGATCATATTTGTTCTGCAAATAATCTAAGCACTCAACCAGCGTATCAAGATCATAATCATTTCTGGTTATATGATGACCCCCGCCAAGATTAAGCCACTTCATATTATAAAGATATTTGCCGAACTTTTCTTCAATGTGAGGGATCGTTCTTTTTAGCACATCAGACCCCTGTTCACACATAGTATGAAAATGAAGTCCCTCTATTCCGTTAATGAGAGTTTCATCAAAATTCGCAAGAGTGGTTCCTAAGCGTGAATTTGTAAAACATGGATTGTAAATATCCGTTTCTATCTCCGAATACTCAGGATTGCATCTTATTCCGCATGAAATATTTCTTCCGCTGTTCTCGACGGTTTTCCTGAACTTGTTCCATTGTGCAGGAGAGTTAAATACTATATGATCGCATATTTTAACAAGTTCATCCATATCACTTTGAGTATATGCAGGAGAATAGACGTGAACCTCGCCGCCGAACTCTTCTCTGCCAAGTTTTGCCTCAAAAAGCCCGCTGGCAGTAGTTCCTTTTAAGTGCTTAGATAAAAGCGGATATGTGCTGTACATGGAAAAAGCTTTTTGCGCCAAAAGAATTTTACAGCCTGTTTTCATCATAACCCGATCAAGTATATTAAGGTTATTAATAAGTTCAGCCTCGTCCACTACATAACAGGGCGTCTTAACCATTGAAATATCGAACATAGCTCGTCCTCCGGATCAAAGCTTATAATCGTCGTTATTAACAAACTCGACGCTTACTTTATTGTTCGATACTTTTGCATCCATCAAAATTCTTACGATTCCTCTTGCAAATTTCCGGCTTTCCTCCGGCACTTTGTTATAATCATGAAGAATAATCTCAACTTCATCGTCAAATTCTGCCAAAACGTCATAAAGCTTGTTCTCATCAGTTATTTTGTTGTTCCCAAGCCCCAGCGATTTGCTGATATAAGGAAAAAAGGTTTCAGCATTAACCATTTTAATATCATCGATCATCAATATCATTTTATTCAGCTCCAATAATTTTTACTGCGGTACCGTAAGCAATAACTTCGGCGGCTCCTGCCGCGATAGCGGAAGAAGCGTATCTGATATTTACAACAGCGTCTGCACCAAGCTGTTCAGCCTCGCCAACCATTCTCTTTGTGGCAAGCGCTCTGGCTTCGTTCATCATTTCGTTATATGCAGTAAGCTCACCGCCCACAAGATTTTTAAAGCTCTGCATTATGTCTTTACCTACATTTTTAGTCTGAATGGTAGAACCCTTTACAAGTCCCAGCATTTCAAGTTTCTTTCCTGAGATGTAATCAGTATTTACTAAGATCATCTTCTTCACCCTTTTTTATTTCTTTTATCCTCTGCACCAGTACCGTTACAGCCACTCCCGTAATTATTCCGGGAACGACCAGAGCAATTATTTTAGCAAGCATCGGAACTCCGTTCATATATGCAAATATTACTCCTATAGCGATATAATATATCGAAATAAGCGTAACGATTATTACCGGTGCTATCATTTTTTTAGTTTTGGTTTTCATTTACTCAATCACCTTTAATCAAAAACCATTTTCTTCTTTCCGTTTTTGTTTCGCGGATATTCACGAATTCGTATTATGTTATTGATATTTACAATGCTTTCATTTTTGTCGTCGCCTTGTGAGATCCTTATCCAGCCGTCGCCGACCTCTTCAAGAACGCACTCGATAGCGGCAGAAAGACCTCCGCCCTGAGATATAGCATATATAATACATTCCTGATGAAGAAAACGGGTAAAAGCTTCTTCTATTTTCATTGTACAAAACTCTCCTCACATATGAATTTAATCGACAAGAACCGGATCAAAATTCTCTGTCCACGGAAGTCCCCATTTATTAAGAGCCTCCATAAACGGATCGGGATCAAACTCCTCGATATTATAAACGCCCGGTTTTTTCCACTTACCGGTCATGACCATCATTGCGCCGATCATAGCAGGAACGCCGGTCGTATAAGAGATAGCCTGTGAACCTACCTCCTTATAACATTCCTGATGATCGCATACGTTATATACATAATAGGTCTTATCCTTGCCGTCCTTTTTACCCCGGAAAATACAACCGATATTGGTCTTGCCCTTTGTTCTCGGTCCGAGCGAAGCCGGATCAGGCAGAACAGCTTTAAGAAACTGGAGAGGAACGATTTTCTTACCCTCAAAGTCGATAGGCTCAATAGAAGTCATTCCTACGTTTTCAAGACACTTCAAGTGTGTGAGGTAACTCTGTCCAAAAGTCATAAAGAAGCGTATCCTCTTTATACCCTTGATATTTAGAGCGAGAGACTCGAGTTCCTCGTGATGAAGCAGATACATATCCTTTTCACCCACCTGATCGAAATTGTAAACCCTCTTTATTTCCATTGGCTCTGTTTCTACCCATTTGCCGTCCTGTATATAAGAACCCTTGGCGGAAACCTCACGAATATTTATCTCCGGATTGAAGTTGGTCGCAAACGGATAACCGTGATCGCCGCCGTTACAATCCAAAATATCAATATAGTTGATCTCATCAAAATAATGCTTCTGAGCATAAGCGCAGAAAACTCCCGTTACGCCCGGATCAAAGCCTGAACCGAGAAGTGCTGTTATACCGGCCTTTTCAAATCTTTCACGATAGGCCCACTGCCACTTGTATTCAAACTTAGCGGTATCCTCCGGTTCATAGTTAGCAGTATCTACATAATCTACCTTACATTCCAGACAAGCGTTCATAATATGCAGATCCTGATAAGGCAAAGCAACGTTTATGCAAATATCAGGCTTATACTCCTTCATAAGAGCCACAAGCTCGGTAACGTTGTCTGCGTCCACCTGAGCAGTAGTAATATTTGTTTTTGTCTTATCCTGCAACTCTTCCTTGAACTTATCACACTTGGATTTTGTACGGCTTGCAATACAAATATCCGTAAAAACCTCGCTGTTCTGGCAACATTTGTGAATCACAACGCCAGCTACTCCTCCTGCGCCAATTATCAATGCTCTTCCCATTTTCAACATTCCTTTCCGTAAATAAATTATCAACAGCAGTCCCAATTATACAAAACCTTGCTGAAATCACGTTTTTTCAGATCCTCAGGAGAGATAAAGAAGTTGCCTACTCCGCAGTCGCCCCACATTATCTTTTCATCGTTCTCATCATCGTCTCCGAAATCCGTGTCAAGCTGGAACAGCAAAACCGTCTTATCCTGACCTTTTAAATCTCTTGGGTCATATTGCGTAAATATCGGATAACCACCCAGTCTGTGACTGTAATATTCATCTCCGTCTTTATCATAATCAAAGAAAATTTCATCAAACAAATCGTTGTCGTCGACTTCGCCTATCTTGGCTCTTGCAAGTTCGCTGTAACGGAAATCGTCCATGGACATAGACATTTTCTCATCAAAAAATTTTACGCCGAACTCGCCGTACAAAGGGAAAAACGGTCCGTCATCATTCTCATCTAAAACCTCGACTTTAGCGATGCATTCCTCCTCGGTAACGGAATTGTCAACATTCTCGTGATAAATTACCGCATATCCCTTTTCGTCCTCCATCCCCAGAATGTCGTCCGTACCTATAAAAAACTGTAAAAGCCCTTCATGTGGAAAATCCTCCAGCGACTTCAATTCTCCGCAGTCTATCTGTGCCAGAAGCCTTAGCTGTACTCCCCTGCTGTCTCTGGGAAGCTCCATATCTCTTGGAATATACGGAATTCCGCCTATCTTGCTTTCAAAAATTGAAGTTTTTTCATCGGTAATACCTAAAGTAACACAGTTGGTAATCGTTTTCTGCTTTAAGCTCATTGTATGCTTTTATATATAGATCTCTCTTTTCAGCATTTGACATGATGACCATTCTCCTTAATAAAAATTAAATAAACCACACATCATATATTAAATCCGAATATGCAAAGTTTAGCCATAATAACAGCTAAAACCGCATAACCGATTATACCTACGACCGACGCCCAAACAGAACTTATGAATCTGTGTCTTAGCACATATTTATCCGTTCTGCGGTTATTAACTATAATATTGAATATTGTACCCGAGGTGTACTTGGCCTCTGCCGTAAAAGGCTTTTCCATTTTTACAAAGTCCTCCTGAGAGCCGCACAGTCTGTCTCCGTTGTAATAATACTCCATTTTTAAGTTATATTTATCGCCGTTTTCGTCGCTGTGATATTCAAGCTCTTTGACAATGCCTGCACATCTACGCCCAGCAAAATAATATTTTATAAGCTTGGCAACAGCATAAATATGATAAAATACGCCTAGTATTCCGCCGAGCAGCCCTATATATATCCAAATCCCATGGAATGTAAGGTGCATTTTGCCATCTCTATCTGTAAAAATACAGCAAAATTTCTCTGAGTATCTTGCAGGCAAGAGCTGTAGACCTGCCTGTCTGATCGTAAACAGGCGAAAGCTCGTTAACGTCAAATCCAACGATATTCAGCTTTGATACTTCCTTGACCGCATTCAAAAGCTGTGTAAAGCTTACACCGCCCGCTTCGGGAGTTCCCGTGCCCGGAAATTCCGACGGGTCGAGAACGTCTAAATCCAACGTAAAATAAATCGGTTTCTGTCCGATTTTCTGTACAGTTTCTTCCAATGTATCAAAATTGAACTTGTTCATATAAGTATGCGCTTTTGCAAACTTAAACTCTTCCCTGTCGCCGCTTCGGATACCAAACTGAAAAATCTTTCCGTCGCCCACAATATCCCAGCATCTGTGCAGAACACAGGCATGAGAATTTTTTACGCCAAGATAATCGTCACGCAAATCGGCATGTGCGTCGAAATGCACAATATTCAGATCCGTATATTTCTTTGCAACCGCTCGGACTGCGCCAAGAGTTACCAAATGCTCTCCGCCGATCATACATGGGATTTTTCCGTCGGAAAGAATCTCTTTTGTTCTTTCCTCAATATCTTCAAGAGCTCTGTCCGGATTACCGAAAGGCAACTCCAGATCCCCGCTGTCGAACACTTTTGTGTCAAGCAGATCCTTGTCCTGATAAGGAGAATATGTTTCTATACCAAAGCTCTCGCTTCTCATTGTTTGACTCGCAAAACGTGTGCCGGGACGAAAAGAAGTAGTGCTGTCGTATGGTGCTCCGAACAAAACTATTTTTGCATCGTCATATTCACAGTCACAGCCGATAAAGGTCTGAACATTTTTTTCCATACGTTTCCCCCTAATTGCAGTCGTCAAGAACATCGAGCACATAATTAGGCAATGCAAAACAGCCCTTATGAAGCTCAGTATTATAATATCTTGTTTTAATACCGAATTTCTTCCATTCTTCCGCCTTTAAATCATATACAGGATGAAGATTTTTTGATGCGAATCCGAACAGCCAATGTCCTGATGGATAGGTAGGTATATGAGTCTGATAGACCATAGAAACAGGGAACGCACTTCCTATCCTTCGGTGAGTTCTCTTGACCATATCGACATAAGAGTCATAATAAGTGCTTTCGTGCTGATTAATCAGTATTCCGCGGTCGGTGAGCGCCTTTGAGCAATTACCGTAAAATTCCTTAGTAAACAAACCTTCTCCCGGACCGAACGGGTCGGTTGAATCAACGATTATCAGGTCATATTCGTTTTCTTTGCGTCTAACGAATTTCAGACCGTCCTCAATATAAAGATCAAGCCTTGGATCATCAAATGAACAAGCGGTCTGCGGAAGAAATTCCTTACAAACCTTAACGACCTGCTCATCTATCTCTACCATATCTATTTTCTCTATAGTTTCATATCGGCAAAGTTCTCTTATAGTTCCGCCGTCGCCCGCTCCGATAACCAAAACGTTCTTTATATCAGGATTAACAGCCATCGGGACAGCTGTAACCATTTCATGATAAATAAACTCGTCCTTTTCGGTAAGCATTATAAAACCGTCCAGCACAAGAACTTTTCCAAATTCGTAAGTATCGAATATATCGATCTGCTGATAATAGCTTTTCTCAGAATACAGCTGCTTTTTCACTCTTATAGTAAAATTAACATCGTCCGTATGCTTTTCTGTAAACCATAAATCCATAAACTGCGTCTCCTCTCTATGAATTTACAACTACATTAATGTTGTTTATTTCCAGATCCTCGGTACCTGTAAGAAAACAACCCTTTTCCTTACAATAGAAAATATAATTAAGTATATCTTTTGTTATTCTCTCTCCCGGTGCAAGTATAGGTATCCCCGGCGGATAGCACATAACAAATTCGCCGCAGATCATGTTCTCGCTCTGTTCGATTGGAACGGACTTCTTATCACTGTAAAATGCCTGCTGAGGCGGTATGTCGACTATCGGATTTATATATTCGTGATCGAACATTCCCGACGGGTCTTTGGAATACAGCCGTTTTATTTCTGAAAGCGAGGAAATAAATCTTTCAATCTCAAGCTCTCTGTCGCCTGCCGAAACAATAGCAAGGATATTTCCTATATCACCGAACTCTATTTGAATATCATAATCATCTCTGAGTATATCATAAACCTCAACTCCGGCTAGTCCCATTGCTCTGGTGTGTACCGAAAGCTTAGTGCTGTCAAAAGCGTAAAAGTCCCTGCCATTTTCAAGTTCCTTGCCAAAAGCATAATATCCGCCGATCTTGTTGATTTCTTCCCTTGCATAATCGGCATAATCAACTGCCTTTTTGAAAAGCTCTTTACCGTTCAGGGCAAGATTCTTTCTTGCCAGATCCAAAGATACCATAAGCAGATAAGAACCGCTGGTTGTCTGAGTTAAATTTATTATCTGTCTAACATAGCCCTCCGAAACCTTGTCGCCGCAAAGCAACAGAGATGACTGCGTAAGACTGCCGCCGGTTTTGTGGATCGACACGGCGGCCATATCCGCCCCCGCCGCCATTGCCGAACAAGGTAAGTTATCGCCAAAGTAAAGATGCGTACCGTGAGCCTCATCAGCAAGCGCAAGCATACCATGATCGTGAGCGAGCTTAACTATTCTTTTAATATCAGAGCATATGCCGTAATAAGTCGGATTATTTACCAAAACTGCTTTAGCGTCGGGATTTTCAATAATTGCTTTTTCAACGTCCTCAACGGACATTCCAAGGGGAATACCCAACTGCTTATTGGTGCCGGGATTAACATAGACAGGGATAGCTCCGCACACTACAAGAGCGTTGATAGCGCTTCGGTGAACGTTTCTTGGCATAATTATCTTATCGCCTGCCTTGCAGGAGGCAAAGATCATGGTCTGCACTGCGGCAGTGGTTCCGTTCACAATAAAAAAAGCGTGCTTCGCGCCAAAAGCTTCGGCGGCAAGCATCTCCGCGTCTTTAATTACCGAAACTGGGTGACAAAGGTTATCAAGGGGTTTCATGGAGTTGACGTCGCATTTCACATATATGGGCGCATTATTCTGCGTTAAATCCAAATTTATCACGACCTTATCAGTATATATTCATACCGCTGTATATCTCAATCATTTCTCTGCGCAGGCTGTCTGTAATATCAAGCCTCTGTTTCGGAGTAAGCTCGTATACGTCCTGCTTGAACAGATAGTTCTGCAAATCAATATCCTTGATCAACAGCTTTGTATGAAAAATATTCGACTGATAAACGTTAACGTCTATTGCGTCATACTTTGTAAGCGTATTTTTATCAATATAATCCTGTATAGATGTAATTTTATGGTCTATGAAAAACTTCTTACCCAAAACATCTCTTGTAAAGCCTCTAACGCGGTAATCAATAGTAATAATATCCGAATCAAAACTTCCTATCAGATAATTAAGAGCATTAAGCGGTGAAATAGTACCGCAGGTTGACACATCAATGTCAACTCTGAAGGTAGATATGGAATTATCGGGATGATATTCCGGGAAGGTATGCACGGTAACATGACTCTTATCAAGATGTGCATGTATGGTTTCATGCTGAGGCTCATTGATCTTTCCCTGATTGCAGGAATGATCGATAGAATCCTCTTCAAGAGCCTTTTCCGCTATAAGTACATTCACAGAAGCTCCCTGCGGTTCATAGTCCTGTTTAGAAATATTTAAAATTCTTGCGCCGATCATTTCTGTGACATCACATAGTATTTTCGTAAGCCTTTCAGAGTTATACTGCTCATCAATATACGCAATATACCCCTTCTGCTCTCTTTCTGTTTTTGCATAGCAAACATCGTAGATGTTAAAGCTCAGGGTTTTGGTTAGATTATTAAAACCATACAACGAAAGCTTCTGCTCCAACCCTAACATCACCCGTCCTTTCAGAAAATAGTAGTCATCATGCCGTGTGAAGGCAAAAATAATAGACTTAAAATTATTATAACACATATTAATCCAAAAGTACATAGTTTTGCACACTTTTTTTACTTTTTTATCTTCACTTTTACAAAAAAACGTCTTTGGCATAAAAGTCAAAGACGTATAAACATTTTCTGTCAAATAGAATAGGTAGCGGCCGAATAATTAGGAAGTGAAATGCCGGTTTTTACCTTAAGTTCCAACAGCCTTTCGCTGTTGGTAATGATAACGGCTATCAATGATTTTTGTGTTTTTCCGAAATCTATTTCACCAATATTATCGCCGGAATTAATGGTGTCTCCCACCTTTACCGTTAAATTGACAGATGCTGATCTCTTATCAGAAGGCGTAGGCTCAATATGAACCAATACAATGAGCCCGTCATCACTTTTTACTGTTATCGACAAACCATTATCGGAAATATCCAAGACCCTGCCGCTTACGGGACTGTAAATTTCTGAATCCTCCGGAATTACTGCGTATCCCTCACCCAATATACCGGAAGAAAATATATTATCTTTTACATTATCAAGTCTGATTATTTCTCCCTTTACACAAGACATAAGCTCGCCCGTAAATTTTCTCTTTCCGCCGGATTTGTTTTCTTTTGAAAATATAGACAAATAATCACCTTCATATCAATTATATACGCTTATCGCATTATTATTTTAACAAATTATTATGCAAATTTCAATATGATTTGAACATTTTTATTTGATTATTCCGGATTTTTTGTATACCTGCACAACAATAGACATTTCAAGTAAAATAAGAATGGTTATTTTGACACTTCAATAAAGCTTTTATGTACAAATGAATAAAAAATCCGTGTGCAGATTTAACGAAATAAACGCTTTTTCAGTTAGAAAGACTTGCATTGAAAAAGAAAAATGTGTATAATGATATTTAAGGATGCACTGATTAAAGCGAAGCGTATCAAATTCAGCCGCGTGAGTTTCATTGTTTGAACGGGGCGAATTTGATTTAATCAGTGCTTCCTTAATATATAATAGGAGAAAAATAAAATGCTGTTGAACATAGAACATTTATACAAATATTTTAACGGAGAATCGCTGCTTAAAGACATTAATCTTACTGTTGAGGACAGAGAAGCGGTAGGCCTTATCGGCATAAACGGATGCGGAAAATCCACGCTTTTGAATATCATCACGGGCAGTGAGAGCTTTGACAAGACGCCTGAAGGATTAGGCTCTGTAAATATTGCAGGCAAAGCTACTATCGGATTTTTAAAGCAAAACAGCGGTCTTAATTCCGAACTTACAATCGCGGAGGAAATGAAAAACGCCTTTGCTCCCCTCCTTGAGACCTTTGAACAAATGAAAAAACTTGAAAAAGAAATGTCCAACAAGGAATCAGGCGAGTTTGAGCAAATCAGCAGGGAATATGCCGACCTTTCCTCTTATTTTGAAGCAAGAGACGGATATAGAATTGACGTAAAAATTAAACAGGTGCTAAACGGAATGGGGTTTGGTTCAACTCCGACAAACAGAGTTATTTCCACACTTTCAGGTGGAGAAAAGACCCGCCTTGCTCTTGCGAAGCTGCTGCTTGAAGAACCAAATCTTCTGATTTTGGACGAACCGACCAATCATCTTGATTTTAACACCCTTATGTGGCTTGAAGATTACTTAAAAGGCTACAAAGGCTCCATTCTTATAGTGTCTCACGACAGATATTTTCTGAACAGGGTTTGTACAAGAATCTGTGAAATCGAACAAGGTCGGCTTACTTCTTACAAAGGCGATTATTCTTCGTATCTTGTCCAGAAAAAAATGAACAGTGAGCGACAACTTAAAGAATACGAGGCTCAGCAAAAGGAAATTGCAAAACTTGAAGATTATGTCGCTAAAAACATCGTGAGGGCTTCCACGTCAAAAATGGCAAAATCCAGACAGCATGCGCTTGACAGGATCGAGCGCATCGAAAAGCCTTTGATGTTCACAAAGCCGCCTAAGATCAAACTTGAATACGATATTGAACCGACGAAAGATATTGTACGGGTAGTTGAATGCCCTGTTGAGGTTGGTGAAGGCGCTGATAAAAAGGTTCTTGTCAAATCGCTGAATATGCACGTTAGACGAGGCGAACACGTTGCAATAATCGGCGCTAACGGCATTGGTAAAACCTCAATATTAAAGCTTATTCAAGGGATCATTCCTCATGAAAGCGGAAACATCAGTTGGGGAAACAATGTAAAAATTTCATATTTTGAGCAGGAACATTCTATACTTAACCGCCGCAATACTGTAATTGAGGAGGTTCTGCGCCGTTATCCCCGCCTTTCAGAGCAACAGGCAAGAAGTGCTTTAGGCGCGGTTCTGCTTACAGGCGAAAATGTTTTCAAACCGGTTTCAGTTATAAGCGGCGGCGAAAGAGCCAAGCTTTGTTTTGCAATTATGGCTTTAAACAGAGGAAATGTTTTGATATTGGACGAGCCGACCAATCACCTTGATCTGAATACAAAAGAAGTCCTTGAGGACGCGCTTGCAGACTTCGGAGGAACAATTATTCTTGTATCACATGACAGATACCTACTTAATAAAGTAGCCGACAGAATAATTGAAGTTAAACCGGACGAGATCAACTCTTATGAAGGAAACTTCGACGCATACAGCGAAGCAGTCAACAATGCAGAGCAGATCAAGGCTGAGGAGGAAGCAGAAAGAAAACGCGATGAAGAGCAAAAGGCTTACCGTGAAAACAAAGCAAAACAGTACCGCAATAAGGAACAACGAGCGGCGGACGCCCAAAAACGCAATAGGGTCAAAGAACTTGAAAAGGAGATCGAAGAAACTGAGATATTGATCTTCAATCTTGAAAATGAAATATCCGATCCTGAAATTGCTTCTGATTATGCAAAAATGAGCGACAAATGCAGGGAGCTTGAGCAGGCAAAAACTGCTCTTGACGAAAAAATGGACGAATGGGCTGTGTTATCCGAACAGCTTTAACAGCGAACACCCCTTATGAGTATAATGATATAGGCAAACTATACATTAAGTCATAAGGGGTGTTACTTTTGGAAATCAGAAAAGCTGACAGCAATCATTTAAAAATCACACTTGGTAAAAATGATATGGACAAAATGAATATTTCATTTGACAGTTTTGCGAAGAACAGTCCGCAAAGTCAACTCTTTCTGGCTAATCTTTTGGAAATAATAAAGGAAACCGATGTGATCAAAATAACAGGCGGAAGTGTTGCCGTAGATGTCGCACAGCAAAAAAACGGCAGTATGGTGATATACCTGAGCTTTGAAAGAAAACATAAAAAGCCAACCAAGTTATGCTATCCGTCTGAAGATCCTATAGAGCTGACAACTTTTGTAAGAAATCTGCTGTCTCAGTATCGTGAACATATCACAGACGACTGCTTGTATTTATTAAACAATAAATATTTTTTAGTATTTGAAACCAACTATGCAAAATCAACTGCCAGAAAAAAAGACATTCTGAAAGACTGTGTCAACGACCTGATAATCATAAACAAGATAGCGGAGTACGGACAGCTTTTGTCCGATACTCCGCTGAAAACTCTAAATATTCGCTCTTAGGTTTCTGACAGCTGATACCATATCGTCTGCGCTGAAAGCGTATGTACCTGTAACCAAAGTATCAGCTCCGGATTTTTTCAGAATGCCGACTGTTTCAAGATTTACGCCGCCGTCAACCTGAAGTCTTATATCCTTACCAAGCTCATCGATATAATACCTGACCTCGCTGACTTTTTCAAGAGTATCAGGCATAAACTTCTGACCGCCAAAACCCGGATTTACAGTCATCACCAGTACCATTTCAACCTTTTCAATAAGCGGTTTAATTGCACTTACAGGGGTTGCCGGCTTGATCGCAATTCCGGCTTTTATGCCTCCGGAATGAATTTTATCGATCACTGCCTCAGGATCCTGTGCCGACTCATAATGGAAAGTTATAATATCTGAGCCCAGATCGACGTAATTGTCAATATATCTTATCGGGTCGCAAATCATCAAATGCGTGTCAATAGGAATATGAATCTTATTACCTATGCTTTTTAGCACGGGTTCACCGAAGCTGATGTTTCTGACAAAAGTTCCGTCCATTACATCATAGTGTATCCAATCGACCCCTGATCTCTCCGCGCGTTCAATTTCGGCAGTAAGGTTAGAAAAATCACAGCCAAGCAGCGATGCTGAAATTATGGTGTTCAAATTAACGCCCCCGTAAATATACAAATTACCTATTAATTATACATCAGGAACATCACGTTGTCAAGCCTGTTCATCAAGGGTAAGTGTATATGCAGGAATAAACTCTTCCAAAAACACCTGCGCCTCAGGCATTTTCATTTTTTGTATTGCGTCAAAGGTAGATCTCTCGGCAGAGACGAAATCGTTGTTTCCCATTTGTCGCTCCTCAAGGCATTTTATCAAAGCCGAAAGCTTATCAGCCGCCTTTACAATGTCCCAAAGCTCAGCCTCTTTCTCAGTTCTGCAAAATAACGGCTCAAACTCCTCCTTCAAGTCATCGGGCAGATATGAGATCAAGGTTTTCTTAGCATTCTGCTCTATTTCATCATACGCCCCCCTGATCTCGCGGCTGTAATACTTTACGGGCGTTGGAAGATCGCCGGTAATTATTTCAGTCGTATCATGATACATAGCAAGAAGCGCACATCTTTCGGGATCAACGCTGCCGCCGAATCTTTTATTTCTGATAAGCGCAAGAACGTGTGCAATAAATGCTGTTTCAAGAGAATGTTCGCTGATGTTTTCGGAAATAGTATTTCTCATAAGCGCCCAGCGGTTGATATATTTCATTCTGGAAATAACTGCAAAGAATTTACTTTCGGACATAATTTCACCTCATATCATTATGAAAATCGGGACGATGTTCGGCATCGTCCCGAAAATATTTTTATCTTAAATACTATCTTACGATTGTAAGCAGAACTCCGGCAGCAACTGCTGAACCGATAACTCCTGCAACATTTGGTCCCATAGCGTGCATAAGCAGGTAGTTGGTAGGCACTTCTTCCTGACCAACCTTCTGCGAGATTCTCGCAGCCATAGGCACTGCGGAAACTCCGGCAGAACCGATAAGCGGATTGATTTTCTTTCCGGAAAGAACATACATGAGCTTTCCGAGAAGGACGCCGCAGGCAGTACCGAGAGAGAAAGCGACAACGCCGAGAGCCATAACCTCAGCAAACTGAATGTTCATGATCTTATCAGCCTGCGTAGTTGCACCGACTGTAACGCCAAGGAAAATAGTGATAATATTCATAAGCTCGTTCTGAGCAGTCTTGACAAGTCTGTCACAAACGCCGCTTTCCTTCAAAAGGTTACCGAACATCAGCATACCAACCAGCGGAGCGGCAGAAGGAACCATGAGAGATATTATAATGGTTACAAGAACAGGGAAAATAAGCTTTTCGGTCTTAGATACAGGTCTGAGCTGTCCCATAACGACCGAACGCTCTTTCTTTGTTGTCAAAGCCTTCATAATAGGCGGCTGAATAATTGGAACAAGAGCCATGTAGGTATACGCGGCAAGGGCAATAGTTCCAACGCCGATAGAACTGTTATCTGTCAACAAACGGGACGAAACATAGATAGAGGTAGGGCCGTCTGCGCCGCCGATAATAGCGATAGAGCCGCACTCAGCAGCACTCATACCAAAGAGTGCAGCACCAACGAATGTAAAGAAAATACCTCCCTGCGCGGCAGCACCGAGCAAGAAACTCTTTGGACTTGCGATCAAAGGACCAAAGTCGGTCATCGCACCGATTCCAAGGAAAATCAAAGGCGGATATACTTGCAGCTTTACGCCCATATACAGTATATCAAGCAGGCCGCCCTCCTGCAAAATCCTTCCGTAATTGATATTATGCGTGCCTTTTATGTATTCCCAGAATTCCGGGTGATAAAGTCCCGCATTAGGGAGGTTAGTAAGAAGCATACCGAATGAAATAGGAAGAAGCAGAAGCGGCTCAAAGCCTTTTGCAACAGCGAGATACATAAATACGAAAGAAATAAGTATCATAATTATGTTCTTCCAGCCACCCTCAACCAAAAAACCGGCAAAACCGGATTCGGCAGCAAGAGAAGCCATTGTATCTAAAAACGAATTGATAATTGCCATTAAAAAATCACGTCCCTTTCACGAAAAATTGCATACTAAAACGGTCTTGTGTTCTCGATAATGCCGGCAGCAGACCAAGCTGATCTCTGCGGCTTTGCAGTTTTAACGCTTTTAAGAACAAGATTTTTACCGCTTGCACTGCTCATTGCTGATATAGCAGCCATAATAACAGCGACTGTTTCCTCTTCAATTCCGTCTTCTACAACAGGAATCGTAACTTTTGCTTCCTGCTGAGGTTTTGTCTCGACTGTCTTAGCTTTTTCATCAGCCTTTTTCGCATCCTCAGCCTTTTTTGCTTTACGATTATTTATGACCTTGAAAATCGAACCATAAATCGTAACCAAAAGTATAAGCAGGATAAGCGCGATGAAAACTACAACAATTCCCGTGATTACGACAGATGCTACAGTTCCTGCACCAAGGTGATCCTGATCAGGCGGAATAGTACTTTTGCCAGACAGTACCTGAGCGGCAGAATTCAGAATATAATTCATAAAAATTCTCCTTACTGATTCTATAATAAAACTTAATAATATTATACAACAATCCGTCCGAAATTACAAGACCTTTTGCCACATTTTTTTCACAAAATTACCTCAAAACTAACAAGGTATTTTGTGATGATTTATACTATAAAGTACTTAAAATAGTACATATCTGAAGTTGGGTGCGGAAACTTGCAATTTTTCGAGTTAACTGCTATAATATTATAATACGAACATGAGGAGCTGATTATTTTGACAGATAAATTTTTAGAATGGTTGGAAAAATTCGCACCGCATCTTATTTCCGCTCTTATCATTTTCCTGCTTGGAATACTGATGACCAAAATAGTACTGAAAATAATGAAAAAGGGTCTTAACCTGAGGCATACGGACGTAACTATCCACAAATTTCTTATTTCTGTCGTTCACACGATACTTATGATAATTGTCATTGTCAGTACGCTTTCCGCACTGCAAGTGCCGATGTCATCAATTATTGCCACGATAGGCGCGGCTGGTCTTGCAATAGGTCTTGCTTTGCAGAACAGTCTTTCAAATGTCGCCGGCGGTTTTCTGATACTATTCTCCAAGCCTTTTAAGTGCGGAGATTACGTTAAGATCGGCGGTGAAGAAGGAACTGTAGACGAGATCTCTATTCTGTATACTACATTGAAAACCATTGATAACAAAAAGATCTTCATTCCGAACGGAGCCGTCTCCCAATCCACATTGACAAATTTTACTGCCGCAGATAAAAGACGTCTTGAACTTAAATTCTCTATAAGCTATTCAGACGACCACCATAAAGCTATGAACCTTATCAGAGATGTCATATCTAAAGAAAGCAGAACCATTAATGAACCTGATCCGCCGCTGGTCGCGATCTGCGAACACGGAAACAGTGCAGTAGTCATACTTCTTCGCGTATGGATACCTACCCAAGATTACTGGGAAATCCGCTATAAATTTCTTGAGGAAGTCAAAGAATCATTTGATAACAACGGAATAACTATTCCTTTCGATCAGCTTGACGTGCATCTCACAAATAAATAAAGCTAATCCGCAGTACATTTATTTACTGTAAGATTTAAGGCAACACCGCTGTGCCGGCGGCGTTGCCTTAATTATTGCCCCGAATGGTTTGCATAAATAAATCGGTTAAGCTCAATGTTATCAGCGATCGGCTCTTTTTTCCTAACACAATACATATTTTCAAGCGTATCAAGATTTTCTGCAATTCTGAGCTGTCCGTCCAGAGCGCTTTTAATTGCCTCTGAACATCCGCTTCCGCACATTTCGCTGTAAATGCCGGAAAAATCCTTTATTGACACTTTTAATAAACGTCTTGCATCGGCAATAATACTCTCATCACTTATCACGGTTATCCTCCAGACTGCCTATCAGATTTGCTTTCTGATTTTTTAGCGACGCAGAAATTTTTTGCATATCTTCACGTAACTGCGGCTCTTTTGCCGATTTTACAAAGGAGTCAAAGCGTTTGATAAGCTGATTTTCAGTTTCAATCAGGCACTTCATCGCTGTAAATTCACGATCGGTAATCAAAAACATCACCCTTTCGGTAATATTATGCCTGCAAAAAAGCAGATTATTACTTCAAAAGGGTGGTAGCTATAGCAATACAATATATTTTTTCCGCGCCTGATTCTTTTAAAATTTTAGAGCAGGCATTCATAGTAGAACCGGTAGTGTAAACGTCGTCGCATAGCAGTAAGGTTTTTCCTTTTATATCCGAGTGATTGCCCGACGGATAAAAAATCCGCTCGGCATAGGCCTTACGTTCATCGGCGGACAGCGTATGCTGTTCCGCAGTATCAGCTGTCCTGCAAATAAGTTTATGATTTTCAGGCTTTTTAAGCTTTACGGCAACAAAATGCGCTAACCTTTCAGCCTGATTATATCCTCTTTCCAGCTTTTTTGACTTATTCATGGGAACAGCCGTTATACAATCAATTTTTGAATCCAGTTTCTTGTCGGTAAGAACCTCACAAAGCTTCTCCGCCGAATACTCTGCGAAATTAAGCTCTCTGTCGTACTTTAATCTGTAAATAGCTTCTTTTCCGCTGTCCTCATATCTCATAAGCGTAAAAATCCCGTCAAAATAAAGCTGATCATGATCCAGACATTTATCCTTCCCGCATTTTTCACACAACGATTCATTATGCAGTGGAAGAACCTTTTCACAATCGTCGCAGATAAGTTTGTCCCACCGGATAAATTTTCCGCATATCGGACAGCGATTTGGGTAGATAAAATCGATAAGATACTTATAAATCCAACGTTTGCTGGCCACTGTCATCGCCCTCCACAAGCTCCATAAGCATATTTTTCAATGCGGTATATCTGAGATTTCGCCTGTTGTTGTCTATCATAAAATCAACTCGGTTTTTTGACCCGACAATAATAAGCATTTTTTTTGCTCTTGTAACAGCCGTATAAAGCAAATTTCTGTAATAAAGCTTGTCAAATCCGCCGAAAACAGATAGAATGACAACATCAAATTCCGAACCTTGGCTTTTATGTACAGTAACAGCATATGCCAGTTCAAGATTATCGAGCATCTGTTGATTATATACCGCAACTCTGCCTTCAAAATCGATCGTGACAGTTTTAAGAATTTTATTAACGCCTATTATTATGCCTATATCTCCATTGAAAATTCCTGCGCCGCTTTCAGTTTTTTCCTCTGTTATGATCTTTTTCCATAAAATTTCATAATCGTTTTTGGTCTGCATAACCTTGTCGCCTTTACGGAAAATGTACACAGGGGTCTTGACCTCAGACTTCCCTGCCGCCGGCGGATTCAATTCCTTCTGCAAACGTTTATTTAGCTCGACTACGCCGGCAGGTCCTTTCCTCGTTGGCGACAGCACTTGAATATTCTCTATCGGCGAATAACCATATGCCTTGGGAAGTCTGGATTTACAAAGGTCTACGACCAGATCCTGAAGCTCTTTAAAATTAAGCCTCTGGAAGAAAAAGAAATCCTTATCCTTTCTTGTTAAGTCAATATGCTCTCCATTGACTATTTTATGGGCATTCATAACTATTTCCGATTCCTGCGCCTGTCTGAATATCTCCTTCAAAGTCACGACCGGCATAACGCTGCTGTCAATAATATCCTTCAATACGTTTCCCGCGCCGACGGACGGAAGCTGATCGCTGTCCCCAACAAGAACAAGCTTGCAGGTAACGCTAACGGCTCTCAGTACCGCTTCAAAAAGACAGGAATCTACCATCGACATCTCATCTATAATGAGTGCGTCACAGTCCAGCAGATTGTTTTCATTATGCACAAACGCAAGCGTATCTCCGCTTGAAAACTTCACTTCAAGAAGTCTGTGAATAGTTTTAGCGTCATAACCTGTCAAATCAGAGAGCCTTTTTGCCGCTCTTCCCGTAGGCGCGCAGATCATTACGTTCATGCCCTGCTGCTGATAAAGAGAAATAATAGCGTTCAACGTAGTTGTTTTTCCTGTGCCCGGACCTCCGGTCAACACAAGAAAGCCTTTTGAAAGTGCAAGATTAATAGCTTCGCGCTGTATTTTTTCATATCTTATTCCGTTGTTCTCTTCTTCAAGGTCGATAACGTCCGAAAAATCGATCTTATTATCATAAGAAATCTGTCTCATTATCGCAAGCCTGCGAGCAATATAATCCTCTGCCCGATAAAAATCCGCAAGCATTACAAAACGTCTTCCCTGCTTATCATAATAATAGAGGTTTTCTTCTTCGATCTCTTCATCAATGACCTTTTGCACAAGCTTATCGTCAACAATGAGAAACTCGGAACTCAGCTTAACAAGCTTATCAAGCGGCAGGCAGGTATGACCTGAATCAGAATTCTGTCGCAGAACGTATGTAATTCCCGCCTTGATTCTGTTCTCATTGTCTGCCGGAATATCTGCCTTTGCCGCGATTTCGTCCGCTTTTGAAAACGGCAGATCGACGCCGACTATGCACATCACAAAAGGATTGGATCTTATCATTTCCTCGGCTGTATTTCCCCAGCGTTTCCAAGCCTTAATGCCGTACGCTGTTTCTATCTCAAATTTACTCAGATAAGACATCAGGGCTCTCGCCGCAAAAGTCGTTTTAAACTCCTGAGATATTTTATCTGCTTTTTTCTTGGTTATACCTTCAATTTCTGTTAGCGTCTCGGCATAATTTTCAATTATATCCAGTGTATCGTCGCCGAATTTTGCTACCAATCGTTTAGCAAGCACCGGACCTATCCCGGAAATAGCTCCGCTTGCAAGGTAACGCTGAATAGCGGCCGACGTCGTGGGAAGAGAACGTTCAAACATATGAGCCTTAAACTGCTCTCCGAATTTCTGATGAGTAGTAAATTCACCGGTAACTACCAGATCTTCACCCTCTTCGACATTGCCCATTTCACCCACGACAGTAATCAATTCATTTTCACAGTTAAGCATTACAACACAGAAACCCGTGTCTTCGCTTTTAAATACTATACTGTCAACCTCGCCTTTCAGCGTTTCCAATTTTTCCATTTATAACTCCAACCGTTTATTTTCCGCAACATTTAAGCTCACGTCTCTTCAGAAAATCAGCAAGTTCGCTTACATCAACGCAATGTACTATACTGTAATTCTGCTCAAGCCGTTTTGCAGTATAATTGATCTCACTTTTGTCCAGCTGAACAAGAATTATTTCTCTGCCGAAATTCTTTGACTGAAAGAATTCTTCCCAATAATAGCTTTTAACTACACGCTCAAGCTCGGTCATTCCCGATACACATGGTACCAGAATATAACCTTTGTACGGTCTATCCTTATTATTCATCTGTATTCTGAATAATAATGCAAGGATTATCACCGCCGCAAGCGCGGCTATCAGAATAAAATTCAACATACAAACCACCTCCGCATAAAACTGTTATATTTTATGTGGTTTGAGGTCAAAATGTTATTACATTTATATTTTACACTCTTTTTCATAAAAAAGCAAGAGTAAAAAAGCTGCTCCGAAAAGCAGCTTACAGTCTGTCGAAAAAGTCTTTTTATAACTGCCAAGGAGGTAAAAAGAGCGGGGTCAAGCGACGCGATTGCCGCTTGCGGGGTCGAGGGGCAGAGCCCCCGTCGCTCCCGCAGGAGC
>JAETQO010000011.1 GCA_021770655.1 Ruminococcus sp.
ATCGGGAAAAGACGATATTATGTTTAAATTACAATAATTATCTGTATATCTTCCCCGCCGTACGGCGGGGAAGATATACAGAAACAAGCTCTTTATGTAAAAATTGATTTCCGTGCGGACTGCGGGTCTAACGGGGCGATAAATTGTCGGGGTTTAGTCGAACGACAATTTTCATCTACCCCTACAATTCGTCTGAGCCTTGAAACAACGTTGTGGAAAACCACCAGACAGACTTTGTACGGTTTAATGCTATGGAAAAGACCACACAAGCGAGGTCTTCGGGCTGAGTCGTAACTCCTTGAAGTACCTATCGACCCGAATTAAAAAGAACGGTTTAATGCTATGGAGAAGTTAATGCAAGCGAGGTCTTCGGGCTGAGTCGTGAATCCTTGAAGTACCTTGCACCACGAATTAAAAAAGACTTTACAAAGGGGGAATGATGTGATATAATATATTTGTATATTTTTACGAAAGGGTGTCTGTGTTATAAGAAATATTTTTGATTCTCATTGTCATTATGACGATTCGGCTTTTGACGCGGACAGGTACGAGGTGCTGGACAGGATCTTAAAGGACGGGGATTCCCCTGTGGATAAGGTCTGTCATGCGGCGACCGACGAAAAATCGTCGCTGTTCGGTATCGAAACGGCATTGAAATATGATAATTTTTATACGTCTGTCGGTTTTCACCCCGAATGCATGGACTCTCTTCCCGAGGATTATGAGCAGAAGTTGGAAGAGCTTTATATAAAAGCCTGTGCGACCCGTAAGCTCGTCGCCGTGGGCGAGATAGGGCTTGATTATCACTATGAGGGCTATGACAAAAGGGCTCAGATAAAACTGTTCGATAAGCAGGTCGAGTTTGCGGTCAAGAAAAGTCTGCCCGTTATCGTTCATTGCAGAGAGGCCACTCAGGATTGTATGGACGTGCTGAACAAATATGCGCCTTCGGGAGTGGTGCATTGTTTTTCGGGTTCGGCGGAAACCGCAAAACAGGTGATTGCGCTGGGAATGTACATAGGCTTTACCGGTGCGCTTACCTTTAAAAATGCGAAAAAGGCAAGGCGCGCTCTTGAAGAAGTGCCTATGGACAGATTGCTGCTGGAAACAGACTGCCCGTATATGGCGCCGCCCCCTTACAGGGGACAGAGGTGCGAAAGCCCTATGATAGAAGAAATAGCGAAAGTCGTGGGGGAAATAAAGGAGCTTGACCCGCAGGAAGTGCTGGACATTACAAACAGAAACGCCTGCCGCCTGTTCGGGATAGAATATAGGCAGCACCGCACAATTACCGCTTAACGGCTTTGTGTACGTCTGACTTGCCGATTTTCTGCGTTATCCGCACACAATAGCTGTGCGGTGTTGACTAAAAGCAAACTTTAAAAGAAAGGATAACGAAAATGCCTGAAATTTTATATGTGGTAATTCCCTGCTATAATGAGGAGGAAATGCTCCCTATTACCGCAGAGGCTCTTATGAAGAAATTTGACAGCCTTAAAGCGGAGGGCAGGATCGCTTTAGAAAGCAAGGTAATGTTTGTTGACGACGGCTCGAAGGACAAAACATGGGAGGTCATCGAGCGGCTTCACGAGGTAAGTCCTATGTTCACAGGGCTTAAGCTTTCGAGGAACAAGGGTCATCAGAACGCTCTGCTGGCGGGGCTTATGACGGCAAAGGAATATGCCGATATTCTGGTTTCTATGGACGCGGATCTTCAGGACGACATCAACGCTGTTGACGGATTTCTTGATAAAAGAGCCGAGGGCTGCGATATAGTTTACGGAGTACGTTCTTCCCGTGAAAAGGATACGGCGTTCAAGAGGAATACTGCTCAGGCTTATTACAAGATACTTGAACACATGGGCGTTGAGATAACCTATAATCATGCCGATTACAGGCTTATGAGCAAAAAGGCGGTGGAGGCTCTTGCCGAGTTCAAGGAGGTAAACCTGTTTTTAAGAGGACTTGTTCCTATGGTGGGCTTTAAAAGCGACATTGTGACCTATGTAAGAAACGAACGTGTTGCGGGCGAGTCGAAGTATCCTCTAAAAAAGATGATCTCCTTTGCGGTGGAGGGAATAACCTCCCTGTCGGTAAAGCCTATAAGATTTATCACTACTATCGGTATCGTAGTGTTCGTGGTATCTCTTATAATGCTGATATATTTCCTTATAACCTGGGCTGTGGGGCACACCGTTCAGGGCTGGGCGTCGACTATAACGTCCATTTGGGCTATAGGCGGACTTCAACTGCTGGCGATAGGCATCATCGGCGAATATATCGGCAAAATTTATCTGGAAACCAAGGCGCGGCCTAAATTTATAATTGAAACAAATCTTGAAGAAACGGATAAGGAGTAATTGAAAATGGCAGAACTCAAAGCAAACAATAAGAAAGCAAATTTCGACAACAATCCAAAGC
This sequence comes from Ruminococcus sp., assembly GCA_021770655.1. Lineage (GTDB taxonomy): Bacteria > Bacillota > Clostridia > Oscillospirales > Ruminococcaceae > Hominimerdicola. The sequence continues at coordinate 2,422 of JAETQO010000011.1, forward strand.
TTATCGAGGCTATCGAGGCTATGAGAAAAAATTTCTGCGCAGAAACGCAGAACAAGGTCATCAACACGGCTCTTGCCTGCACTTTCCTTGTTCCGGCAATGGTTGAAAAGACCACGGAGCTTGTTGCAGACGCAGAAAATCATGTGAATTTTGAGGATAAGAGCAAGGCTAAGTTTATCCTGCTTAACAACAACAAGACGAAGGGTACGTTTTTCCCTGTGTTCACTTCTCCCGAGGAGGTAAAGAAACTCCAGTATGAACAGCCTTTCCAGACCTTTGCGATGAGATTTCAGGATATTGCGGCGCTCACGGAGCAGACTCCGAAGGTTCAGGGCTTTGTAATAAATCCGTTCCACGAAAATCTTCCTTTCACGCAGGAAATGCTCGAGTCTATCAAGCAGACCCTTATCAGAGTGACAAAGGAAAGACAGGCGGCGGCTAAGGCGGCTCAGGAGGGCGCAGACGGCGAGGGTGAGAAAACGGCTCCGCCGATAACAGCGACTACAAACGAAAATATTCAGTAATATCAAAGGCTATACATAAGAAAAAACGGGGCTGTTGGACAGTCCCGTTTTTTATAGGCAATACCGCACAACTATTGTGTGCGGATAACGGAAAATTGGCAAGTTAGACGTACACAAAGCCGTTAGGCGGTAGTTGTGCGGTGTTGCCTATATTTTTTCAACATTCCATATCGTGGATAAGTCCGCAGTTACGCATGGAAACAGTGCCGTTTGCGCCGGTGATGTAATGGTCGAGGACCGTTACGCCAAGACAGCGCATATAGCGGATTATCTCTTTTGTCAAAGTCACGTCCTCACGGGAGGGTGTGTTCGGAGCGCCGGGGTGATTGTGGGCAAGGATTATTATATCCGATCCGCTGTTCAGCACCGCTTTTGTAAGCTCTCGGAAATCAACGGGCGCACAACGGCTCCCGCCTGCCGCAACGTCCGCTACGCTTTTTATATGATACCCCGAATCTACGCAGATGACCTTGAACTTTTCACAGCTTTCGCCTATGAAACATTCGCCTGCAAATCTCAGCGCGGCATTGAAATCTCTTACGTCAACGCGGGCTGTCCGCTCCGAGGAGGAATAGGCTGAAAGCTCTCTGAAAAAAGCTATGGAATAAGCCGCGCTTTCGCCGATCTTATCGACACTCATAAGCTCCTCGGGAGATGCGTTCAGCACTCCGTTTACCGAGCCGAATCTGCTTATCAGTTCGTGAGCGACATTGTTTGTGTTGACTCTCGGAAGAATATAAAATAAAAGCATTTCCAGAATTTCATGCTCGGAAAAGCCGCACAGGCTTTTGTTTTCACGGAAGCGCCGTCTCATTCTTTCTCTGTGGCCGCTGTGGTTGCCTTTTTCGTCCATTGTAAAACTCCTCCGTTACGGCAGAATATTGGGGCAAAATTGCAGATTATTGTGTATGCCGCTTTTTATCGAACATTCTGTAATATTGCACGGTTTCATATTCGTTCAGAATATCTTCACAGCCGTCGGCTGTTTCGTTTATCGAATACCATTCGCCTTTATCGGTCATGTATCCGCATGAGCTTATTACCGGAATCTTTTTTCGTATTTTGTCAAGCTCCTGCTGATAAGGCGCTTTCGGCAGTTCTGCCGCCTCCATAAGCTCGTTGGAGAGATAATTAAGGCTTATTTCGTCTATCTGCTCCGATTCAAGTCCCTTATTGCTCCATATTATAAACGGAGTCTGATGAAGTCTGAAATAATCCTTGACGGAAAGGGTAGCGACGTCCTGTCCGTAGAGATGTTCCGTAAAGTCGATTATGTGCGGATAATGGTCGCCGAACATTATGATTATTACCTCTTCGTCCTTATCTTTGAAATAGTCGGTAAGCTCTCCCAGCGCCTTGTCCGACTGATAAATGGAGTTCAGATACTGCAAAGCCTCGGGATCGTTGTAGTCTTTAAACGTGATTTCACTCGGTACGGAACAGGGGTCATTATAGGGCGCATGGTTCTGCATTGTCGCTGTCCATACGAAATAAGGGGAATCGCTGTGCTTTTCATACTGTTCTTCTACATAGTGATAAAGCGTTGCGTCGGACATATTTCCGTTTACATATTCCGTGTCATTGCAGTCTATATATTTCCAGCAGTCGAAAACACTGTCGGTAAACTGCAAATTTTCATACGCCGTTTTGATGTCCCAGAGTCCCTCCGAGCAGGGGGAAAGCGCCTGAGTGGTATAGCCCAGACTGTTCAGGTAGCTTACAAGGCTGTCCTGCTTTTCGTCGAGGTACTGGGTGAAAACCGCACTGCCCGACGGAAGAAAGCCCAGCGTGTTTCCCGACAGGAATTCATATTCCGAGTTGCAGGAATATCCGCCGTAAGCCGAAACGGAAACGTATCCGCTTACGCTTTCTTTTTGCAGGGCATGATAATTGGGCAGATAGTCCTTGTTTGTTTTGAAAGAGGCTATATGCTGAAAGTCGGCAAAGGATTCGTTCATTATCGCAATGATATTCGGCTTTTTATCCGCTTTCTCGGCAGAATATCCGGAAAGGATATTTTCGGCACGCTGTGTGGAATAATTATCAGGCTCGGAAACGCGGTTGAACATTCCGTCAAAGCAGAACATGAGGTCATAGCCTACGCAGGCGTAGGTGTCGGCGTTTTCCGCACCCGAAAAGTTCAGCCTTATATAACGGTTTTTGATACCCAGGTCGTATGCGAACCGTCCGCCGTAAAACATCACAAGCATACCTATTACAAGTCCGCCGCAGGAGAAAAGGCGGGTATTTATCTTTGGCTTTTTAAACTTTGCCGTGACGATAACATAAACGGTCAAAGCTAAATTCAGTACTGCATAAAAAGGCAATATTCTGAAAGATATTTTATACATTCCGTTTATTTCCATTGCCGAGGATATATTGGCAAGGTCGGCAAACTGGACGGGATTTCCTCTGAATTCGTTCACATAGAACTGGACGAGGGCGTAAAGCGTGAAAAATCCGCTTACCGCTGTGAACCATGCGTGAGGCTTGGGGAAAAAGATTGTTCCCGGCAGATATATCAGAAAGCAAAGCAGTATGCCGAGCAGGATATACAAGGCGTTGCTTTTCGGAAAATACGACATCATTACCAGATCGGGCAGCAGGTAGGAGTTTGCCGCAAGAATAAACGCCGCGAAAAGGGAGTTTATTTCGCCTTTTACAGCGCCCGCTCTAAGCTCTTTGCGTATTCCGAAAAATTTCGCCAGAAGAAGTATTACCGCAAGCTCGATGAGGCAGGCGCCGATAAGCGCATAATTGCGATACTTTGCGCTGAAACATTCCTTATCGCCGTAAATGACGACAAGGGTCATTGTTACTCCCTGCAGGATAATTCCTGTTATAGCGCAGAAAAAGCCGGAAGTCTGAACGCCGTTCGGACTTTTGAAGCATTTCATTAATCTGTTTGATCTTACGGACTTTTCGTTTTTGTCTTCTTTCGGTTTATTTTCAGGCTCTTTATTTATTTCTTCGTTCTCCTGTTTTCCCTGTGTATTTTCCATTTTGCCTCTCCTCCTTAATAATGGACATTACAATTACTTTACATTATACCACAAAGTTTTACATTTTTCAACTCTTTTTAATTCGGGGTGCAAGGTACTTCTGAGAGTAACGACTCAGCCCGAAGACCTCGCTTGCAGGGCTTTCTCAATAGCATTAAACCGTTCTTTTTAATTCGGGTCGATAGGTACTTCAAGGATTTACGACTCAGCCCGAAGATCTCGCTTGCATAGGCTTTTCCATAGCATTAAACCGCACATAGTCCGTCTGGTTGTTTTCAGCGGCGTTGCTGTAAGACAAACCGTACTTTGTGCGTTTGGTTGTTCTCAGCAAATTTTTTTCAAGGCAAAAAAATTAGGGACTGGCTAAAATTTTCGTTCGGTTAACTTATGACAATTTAATATTTGTCCAACCCGCAGTCCGCTGCGGTTTCCAAACAATGTTCCGCCTTTGTCAACAATTCCTCATTCCTCACTCCTCACTCCTCATTCAAAATGAACTTTATGAACAAAGAGAAAAACTTGTCGTTCAAGCTGTTTCGGAGGGCTGAACCGCTTGCAAAACAAAAATAAACGTGATATAATAAATTTATCTATTTTCGGTTCTCCGCGAAATCCGGTGCGGTTCTGCGGAGATATGCAGAAAATTTAATTGGAAGAGAGGTTAGGCTATGTCTCATGAGAAAATCTTAGTTCTTGATTTCGGGGGGCAGTACAATCAGCTTATCGCGAGGCGTGTTAGAGATCATCATGTTTATGCCGAGATAAAAAGCTTTGAAACGCCTATCGAGGAAATCAGAGCCGCAAATTACAAGGGTATAATTTTTACCGGAGGTCCGAATTCCGTTTACGATATGAGTTCGCCGCACTATCAGAAGGAGATCCTTGAGCTTGGCGTTCCCGTACTGGGAATATGCTACGGCTGCCAGCTTATTTCCTGGATGCTGGGAGGAAAGGTCGAGTCTTGTGAAAAGAGCGAGTACGGAAAGATTGAGATCACCCTCAGCGGTGAGAGCAGGCTTTTCAAGGACGTTCCCGAAAAAAGCGTTGTATGGATGAGTCACACTGATTATATAAGCATACCGCCGGAGGGATTTACCGTTACTTCCTCGTCGGCAGACTGTCCGTGCGCGTCAATGGAAAATGCGGAGCGTGGGATTTACGCCGTTCAGTTCCACCCGGAGGTCACTCACAGCGAATACGGAAAGGTGATACTCAAAAACTTCCTTTACGAGGTCTGTGGCTGTAAGGGCGACTGGGTAATGGACAACTTTATTGAGAACACGGTTGAAAAGCTCAGGGAGCAGATCGGCGACAAAAAAGTAGTGCTGGGTCTTTCGGGCGGAGTGGATTCTTCTGTTGCGGCGGGACTTATAAGCCGTGCTGTGGGAAGCCAGCTTACCTGTGTATTTGTGGATCAGGGTCTTATGAGAAAGGACGAAGGCGATTTTGTAGAGGAAACCTTTACAAGGCTTTTCGATATGAAATTTGTGAGAGTAAACTGTCAGAAGCAGTTTATTGAGAAGCTTAAGGGTATCACCGATCCTGAGAAGAAGAGAAATACTATCGGAACTGAGTTTTACAAGGTTTTCTGGGACAAGATCAGAGAAGAGGCGGACGGCGGATTTTTCGCGCAGGGCACGATCTATCCCGACAGGATAGAGAGCGGAAAGGGCGACGCCGCAACGATAAAGACGCATCACAATCAGGTGAAAATGCCGGAGGACATAACCTTTGACGGGGTTATCGAGCCTTTGGGCGATCTGTTCAAGGACGAGGTAAGGCGTGTAGGCGAAAAGCTTGGCATACCGAAGGAGCTGGTATGGAGACAGCCTTTCCCGGGTCCGGGACTTGGCGTAAGGATAATCGGCGAGATAACCGAAGAAAAGATAAAGGTGCTTCAGGAGGCGGACGCTGTTTTCCGTGACGAGATAAGAAAGAGCGGCATAGAGGATCAGCTCAGCCAGTTCTTCGCAGTTCTGCCCGACGTTCAGACGGTGGGCGTAATGGGCGATCACAGGACATACGATCATCTTATTGCTATCAGAGCGATAACGACCGACGACTTTATGACTGCCGACTGGGCAAGGATACCATACGATGTTCTTGCCAGGGTATCCAACAGGATAACCAACGAGGTGGAGCACGTTAACAGGGTAGTTTATGATATAACTTCAAAGCCGCCGGGAACGGTGGAGTGGGAGTGAGTTGTGAGGTCTGAAAATTCGCATAGATACCGGGTTTTTGATTGAAAACTCCTGTTTGACTGCAAGACGTTCGATTGAAATGAATCCATATTAAACGCCCTTAGCTGTGGGTATTAACCATAGCTAAGGGCGTTTTATTGTTCTTATATGATTTTGAAAGGAAGTAAAGATTTATCCGATACCGAACTTTTCTGCGTATTTTATTTCCCGTCGCTGTCCAGAATCTTCGTACCCTCGTTATCGATATGGAATTCGTGTACCTGCCAGCCTTTCAGACCTGCGTTGTCAAGGGAGAATTTCATTTTTCCGGCAAAGAATTCGTTGCTTTCATCTGCTATCGCTATAATTGTCGGGCCTGCGCCGCTTATGTAGGCGGCGTACGCACCGTGAGTGTAGGCTATGTCGAAAACCTCGCGGCAATGGGGGATAAGCCCCATTCTGTAGGGCTGGTGGAGCTTGTCATGTACGGCGGTGCGGAGATTTTCAAATTTTCCCGTAAGCAGGGAGGCTGAAAACAGCGCCGCTCTGGAAAGATTGTAAACCGCATCCTTGTGAGAAACTTCCTTTGGCAGGCAGGCTCTCGCCTCCTCGGTTTTCAGCTCAAAGTCGGGGATTATCGCCGCAAATTTAAGCTTTGTGTAAACCTCCTGCTTTACCCAGTGAACTTTTCTTCCGTCAAAGACCGCCGTAACGATACCGCCGAGCAGGGCGGGCGCAGTATTGTCCGGGTGTCCCTCGATCTGCGCCGCAAGGTCAACGAGATCGTCCTTTGACAGCGGATCGCCGAGTATCTTGTTTGCGCCCACAAGTCCGGCGATTATGCAGGCTGAGGAGGACCCCAGTCCTCTTGCTATAGGTATATTGTTTGTCTGTATAAGTTTAAGTCCCTCAAGCTTTTTTCCGCAGACTGCGAACAGATCCTTTGCGGAAATGTAGATAAGATTTCTTTCGTCGGTGGGAACGTCAAGACCGTCGGCAGATGTGATGTCGATCCTGTCGGATTCCTCAATTTCGATGTAGTTATAATAGGTAAGCGCAAGCCCCAGCGCGTCAAAGCCTGCGCCGAGGTTCGCCGAAGTTGCGGGTATCTGTATTTTTATCATTTTTAAAACTCCTTTATTAAATTTTGTTTCTTATATTTAAATTTAGCAGAATGCACAAACCTTTTTGCTAAATTTTGTTTTTTATAATCAATTGAAAAATATGTTTAAATGTGGTATAATTTATATGAAGGTGTGGATATGAAAAATAAGTTAATCATCTGTTTGGCGTTAATGATTGTGTGTATATCTTTTATTTGGAACATTCCTGCTTCAGCTTATGCAGAGAAAACAAACAAAGAGCAATTTATATACTCAACTTTATCAGATTTTCTAGAAATTCAGGATATTGATTTTGACAGTGATATTTTAGTAAGCGAACCTTTTGATGTCTTTGATTTTGATAATGAAGTTCAAATATTTAATAAAGAAATTTATTTTGTATCATCAAAAAATGAATTAATAGGTTTACTTGCTGTTGATTATGTAAACAATGAATTTCAGGCAAATTTTTCTGAGGTGTCAGATGGACTTTTAAGTGAATTATATCACAACAATGTGTCTTTTATATACGGACTTCATAACGATATTGCCGTGGTGTGGTATGAAAATGAATTCCATACTTTGGACAATGATATTGTTTATGATTTGAATTTTAATGATGTTTATATATCCCTAAGTCTATTGATAGTATAGGGTTAAACGCAAGTTACCCGTTGTATGCGGTTCAAAGTAATGTTATTTTACGTTCTAGTGCAATTTATAACAAGCAACTATCAAATATATCGATAGTAAAAAATGGAACAGATCCAAGCGGCCGTGGAATTTGCTGGGCTGCTACAATGGCTATGAAGATTAATCGAGAAAGTTCTTCGTGGAGCAATATGGATGCCGAAGATGTATATTGGAACATGCGTATTAAGTGTGGCGGAGTTCCAATAGGGACAATAGAATGGTATAAAGAGGGGTATCCTAAGTTCGGCTTAAGCAACCTATCATATGCAAAGAGTGGATTATCAACATCAAAAACATCGATGATTATTCAGGATGATAAAGCTATACATATTGATGTGTCAAGTTCTAGTTCAGGAACTGCACATTCCGTTTTAATAGGGGGAATTACTATATATTCAGACCATGCGATATATACAATATATGATTGTAACAAAACACAGAAGTGTTATCAATATGTTAGTGATAAAGCTATGAGTGATTATAAGTATTTTGTGTATAACGCTAGTTCTAGCAGAACTTACGATAATTGGTATGTAACGGTTTATTAATAATACCAAAGAAAGTGGGCAGACAAATGAAAAGAAAAATAATAAGCGTTGCTTTATCGGTGCTGTGCCTGTGTGCGTTGTGTTCATGCAGTAAGTCTGAGAATACTACGGATATTTCACAATCTGAACCTGTCAGCACTGCCACAGCGGCTGTGACAACAACAGCGGCAACAAAAGAAACATCAGAGCTTGTGGCTGATACTCCGCCGCCGTATATGTATTATGATGGAAAAATCTATACCTCAATGTATAAGGAAGAGAAAACATTCATGTCCTATGACGATAAAATTTCCGAAAGTCTCATCGGCTATGAGTGCATAGGAAATACCCACGAGTGTAAAACCATCAATGATATGTTGGAGAACTTTGATGTAACATCTCTGCCCGATGACGCAAAGGTTTATTACAATTCTGACAAAACAGATAATGAAAATCCTTTCATTATCGTTTCAGAATTAAACGGGCAGACAGAGCTTTTATATCTGAATATAGAAACACAATGACACAGCATTATAAGAAAAGCGGCGGAATGACGTGTGGGTAAGTTTCATCGGCTATACAGAATGACAAAACGACACATGCGGATTTATGGACATCTGACAATTCAAGATTTGGCGGTACAGAGGGAGAAAAAGTGGGTCATGCCGTTTTAATCTCAGGAATAAAAATATATTCAGATCACGCCGTTTATACAATATACGATTGCAACCAAGATCATGGTATGTTCTATCAATACGTTTCATCTCAAGCAATGAGCGATCCGGATTATTTTTATTATGAGAATATTAATGCTAATGGAACAACTTTTACATATTGGAAGTATAGTGTTTATTGATTTTGGAGGGAGCGTTTATCATGCGAAAGAAAATAGTGATGGTTATTCTGGCTGTTCTGGTATTGTGCCTTTGCTCCTGCGCAAAAAGCCGCAATGACAGCGGCACAGATTCCGAAGGCGTTACAGCAGAGGGTGCGACGACTAAAGAAAACACTGAGGAAACAACAGAGATCAGAGGCGCTGATCTTTGCCCGCTGTATATGTATTATGAGGGCGATCTGTATATCCCTGCGGTTAACCCCACTACGATACTGAATTTTGATATGACTGAGTTGAGCGACTATGAGTATATCGGAAATACGACGCAATATAATAATTGCAACGATTTAAAAGAGAATTTTGCGGTAACCACTCTTCGTGATAACGCAAAGGTTTATCATAACTCCGATGAACCTTTGGACGGCAAGCCTTTTGCGCTGCTGTCTGTTAATGAGGACGACAGCGTCTGGATCGCATATCTAAAACTCAATGACCGGAAATGAACAAATATGTAAAGCGGCGGACTTTAAAAGGTCCGCCTTTTTTATAGGCAACACCGCACAACTACCGTTTAACGGCTTTGTGTACGTCTAACTTGCCAATTTTCCGTTATCTTGCACAGAAACTCCTTGAAAGACACAAGTATTTCTGCGTCGTTTCTATACAATCTAACGAAAATTTTTCTGCGTTATCAGCACACAATAGTTGTGCGGTGTTACCTATATTAAAATCAGTACATTCTGATCTTGCTTGCGATCTCGGCAGAATGTGAAAGAATGGTAAGATTTGTGTCGATGTCCGATTCCTTCATGTTCGGAGTGATGAACGCAAGCTCGTTTTCCGGTCTGCCGGAACGCTCGATATACATAAGCTTTCCGAACATTTCAGAGATGGACGATTTAAGCGCCTCGGCGTTTTCGGCTTTTATGCGGACATACATTGAAACGTCCATATCCTTGTAGCTCGCTACAAAGCTCTTGTCCGTGCAGTCCTCCCATGTGAGAGCGAGAACTCTGTGATGATGCTTGAGACAGTCAATGATGTCGCCGACTACCGCAGAGGCTGTCGGAAGCTTTCCTGCACCCTGTCCGTAGAACAGAACGTCGCCAACGCCGTCGCCCGTTACGCTTATCGCATTGTAAACGTCGTCAACCGAAGCCAGCATATTGGACTTGGAAACAAGTCTCGGGCAGACGATAGCGTTTACTCTGCCGTCGTCAAGCTTTCTTACGGAGCCGATAAGCTTTATCACATAGCCTGCGTTTGAAGCGTACTCAACGTCGTCAAGAGTAATTCCTCTTATTCCTGAGCAGTGGACCGACTCGGGATAAATATGCTTGCCGTAAGCAAGAGAACCGAGTATACATATCTTTCGGCAGGCGTCCTCGCCCTCCACGTCGGCTGTAGGGTCTGCCTCTGCATAACCCAACTGCTGAGCCATTTTGAGCGCGTCCTCAAAAGACATCTGCTCTTTTATCATCTTAGTAAGAATAAAATTGGTCGTACCGTTTAAAATGCCGGATATCTGGAGTATCTCGTTTCCTGCAAGACACTTGTTGAGCGGTCTGATGATAGGGATACCGCCGCCCACGCTTGCCTCGAAAAGATAGTTGCAGTTATGCTCTCTGGCAATTTTAAGAAGCTCCGCTCCCTTTGCCGCAACAAGCGCTTTATTCGAGGTAACAACGCTCTTGCCGTGTTCAAGGAGCTGTTTGGTATAATCGTAAGCGAAAGTCGTTCCGCCGACTACCTCTGCGACTACCTCGATCTCGTCGTCGTTAAGAATATCGCTGAAATTCTTTGTCATTCTGTCCGCAAACGGAGAATCGGGAAAATCTCTCAGATCAAGAATATACTTGATGTCGCATTCCCTGCCTATCTTCTTAGAGATCGATTCGCGGTTTTTCATAAAAAGCTCGACAGTTCCCGAGCCGACTACTCCATAACCTATTACTGCTACCTTACTCATAAAATTATCCTCATTCCTTATAAAATTATAACTGTTGTTTACTCGCCTGAGATGATCTTCACATCTACAACGCCGTGTATTTTTGAAAGCTCTTCCGTAAGCACGTTGGTGCTTAGTGCGTCATGCTCGAATCTTACCGAAAAGGTCACCGTTGCGACCGAATCGATGGGAATGTTCTGATTTATGGTCAAAATATTCGTGTTAAGCTCGTAGAGCCGTGAAATTATGGACGAAAGCACGCCCTTTTCATCACGCAGTATGCAATATACCGAAACGATATTGTTGGTGAGCTGTTCCTCATAGTTGAACACGGAATCCTTATATTTATAATACGCGCTCCGTGAGATTCCCACCTTGCGGCAGGCCTCCGTCGAGGTCGATACCTCTCCTCTTGCGCGCATACGCTTTGCCGCAAGCACTTTCAATACTATATCGGGAAGCACTTCCGAGCTGACTATTACCAGCCTGCTTTTTCCGCTTTCCAAACCGAGTCCACCTCCAACATACAGATGTTTGTGTGATAAATACAAATATACCACTTTTAGCTTCTTTTGTCAAGCAAGCCTGAAACGAATACTAGACTAATTTTTCCTACAGTCGGCATGATAAAATGTTGATTCTGAACAAAATTCACATGGTCAATGTGAATTTGTACAATTGGCAAGCTCTTTAATTGTGGTTTATGCACAAAACACAATAAAAATTCAAAAAAATCACTTGATATAAACAATGAAATGATGTAAAATAAATTACATACGTTTTGATATAACAAGTCCTTATGAATGAGCGGATTTGATTTGATCGGAAAGGATAGCTATGGATATTATAACCGAAATTCTTGAAACGGATAAGTCTGCCGAAGAAAGACTTGAATCTGCAAAAAGAAAAAGCGAAGAAATTCTTAAAGACGCCGAGGCGGAGGAAAGATCCGTAAAAGAAGGAGCGGCCGCTCAGGCGGCGGAGTACAGAAGCCGCAGAGAGGCTGAGGTTTCCGAAAGGATCGAAAAAGAGGGTCTGAAGATCGCAGCAGAGGAAAACACCAAGATCAATGAACTTGACAAAGCTTATAAGAACAGCCGAGAGAAGTGGGAGCGGGAGATATTGGACGGAATACTGTCGATATAGACAATACCGCACAACGATTATGTGCGTATTGTCTATAGCAGCTATAATCAATCAGGAAAGGCGGTGTACCGGGAAATGCTCGATTGCTGGTCGACCAATGCGACGGTCGCAAAGATCCGCGCTCTGCACGGAAATATGCTTACAAAAGAAAATTATCATGAGATGCTTTCAAGAAGAAGCGTTCCTGAGGCGGCGGACTATCTTGCGCACTCCAAGCGGTATAAGGACGCTTTTAAAGACGTCGATCCCAATACGGCTCACAGGGGGTTTCTGGAAGGACTTCTGCACAAGGAAAGCTTTAACACTTATATAAGGCTGTGCAGGTTTCAGGGCCTTGACAAACTGCCGTTTTATGATTTTCAGGTAAGAAAAAAAGAGATCGAATGTATTCTTTCAATGATAAACAACATAAATTCCGAACTGGATAATTCTTATCTTACGGATCTGCCGGGATATGTCCTCGATCATTCAAAGATCAGCCTGCTGGAAATGAGCAGGGCGCAGACCTATGAGGAGCTTTTGAAGATACTTAAAAACACAAGGTATTACAAGATACTTGTCAAGATACCTCCTATGGCGGACGGCTCCGCCGACTATACCGAGTGCGAGCTTCGGCTGAGGAGCGAGTATTATAAGGATATGCTGGTGGCTGTTGACAAGGACTTTATGGGCGAGGAAGCAAAGGAGCTGAGGGAGATGATCTACCGTGAGATAGATTCCCTCAACATTATAAACGCTTACAGAATGAAAGCCTTTTTCGGCTACAGTGCGGAAGAGATAAAAAGGCGGCAGATAAGGATAAAGGAAGGCCCGGGAAGATCGGGCGGTCTCGGCAGAAGGCTTGACAGATATTATGAGCTGGACTCTCCCGAAGCGATGACCGCATGGCTGGACAAAACGCGGTACGGCAGGGACGGTAAGAATACCGACTATATCGAGACCAAGGTGAACAGCGCACAGCACAGATACCTTTCTCACGTTATCGCAAGGAGCGTGTCGGCGCCTGTGTCTCTTTATGCGTTCATGAAGCTGTGCAGTATAGAGGTATCAAATATTGTGCATATAATCGAAGCGGTGCGCTACGGCGCAGATCCCGCAGTAATAGAAAACAATCTTATAATATGCTGATAATATTCAGAATATCAGCGATTTTACGGAAAGGAGATAATGTGAATGGCAATCGAAAAAATGGCGCTGGTCAATATCGTGGGCCTTATGGACGAGCTTGACGGCGCGCTGGAGAAATGCTGCGAAAGCGGCTGCTTTCACATTGAGCCTGCTTTTTCCTCGTCGGACGGAGCGATGAAAGCTCTGAACGAGAAAAATGAATATGCCCGGCCGTTGAAAAATCTTTCTCAGCTGGCGGTGCAGTTGGGAGTGACCCTTACGGAGACGGATTTTTCCGCCTGCAAGCTTTCAAGTCCGGGGGATTTCGAGGAATTCTTCGATAAATACGACGATAAGCTTTCGGGACTGAGCAAGCTTCGCCGGGAAAAGATTCAGGCGCTTTCGGATCTTAACGGAGCGGTCAAGCAGATAAATCATTTGCGGGGACTTCACAGCGGCTTTGAGAAGATCTTTTCCTGCAAGCATGTATCGGTAAGAGTGGGAAAACTTCCGACGGACAACATTCCGAAGCTTGACTATTATGATGAAAACTTCTTCTTCGTTCCTTTTGAAACGGGAAAAAGCTTCTGCTGGGGAATGTATTTTGCGCCGGATGCGGACAAGGACAGGGTTGACGATATTTTTCGTTCTATGTACTTTGAGAGGATAAGGATACCCGATTTCGTTACCGGAGACGCCGACGAGGCGCTTTGCAGACTTGAGGAGAAGATAAAGGAAAATTCCGCTCAGCTTGAAGATATAAACGGGAAGATCGCCGTTCTGGCGAAAGATGCCGAGGGCGAACTGCAAACGGCTTTTTCAAAGCTCAGATTTCTGCATGACGCTTTTGACCTGCGGCGAAATGCGGGGGAGATGAACGGAAAATTCTATCTTAAAGGATTTATCCCCGAAAAGCAGGAAAAGAGATTCGACAAGCTTTTTGAGGGATTCAGGTCGGTTTCGGTGATCTATCTTCCGCCTGATGCGGACGCCTCCTGCACGCCGCCGACTATACTTAAAAATAACTTTCTTACAAGACCTTTTGCGATGATGGTGGAGATGTACGGTCTGCCGGATTACGGCGGATTCAATCCCACGGCGTTCGTAGCGATAACATACACCTTGCTGTTCGGAATAATGTTCGGAGATCTGGGGCAGGGTCTGGTGTTGGTACTGGGCGGTCTTTTGCTTAAAAAGAAGTTAGGCGCACAGGCAAGCGGAATGGTTACCAGAGTCGGGCTTTCAAGCATGGTTTTCGGAACGTTGTACGGTTCGTTCTTCGGATATGAGGAACTGCTTGATCCTGTGTTTGAGAAGATCGGCATAGATTTTCTGCCGCTCAAGGTTTTCAAACAGACGGATTTCATTCTGCTTACGGCGGTTGGAATAGGCGTGGCGCTTATTGTTATATCCATGCTCATAAATATTTATATCGGCTTTAAAAATAAGGATTACGAAAAAGCGGTGTTCGGATGCAACGGAATAGCGGGACTTGTATTCTACTGCTCGGTAGCCGCGGGACTTGTGGGAACGATGCTGTTAGACGTAAAGATAATGTCTGCGCCGTTTGTGATATTCCTTATCGTTATACCGCTGATATGCATATTCTGCCGCACGCCGTTTTCCATTGCGGCAAAGTATAAGGAGTGGCGGCTTTCGGCGGACGAGGAAAAAATGACGGTGGGAAATTTTATTGTTGAGAATTTCTTTGAAATGTTTGAATTCCTGCTGAGCTACGTTTCAAATACCATGTCGTTTCTGCGTGTGGGCGGTTTTGTACTTTCCCATGCGGGCATGATGCTTGTGGTAATGACTCTTATGGATATGTGCGCAGCCGCCGCTCAGCCGTTCGTGCTGGTTCTGGGAAATGTTTTCGTAATGGTAATGGAAGGAATGATCGTTGCAATTCAGATCATAAGGCTGGAATTTTACGAGATATTCTCACGTTTCTACGAGGGCGGAGGAAAGCCCTTTGAGCCTGTGGGAGTCAAGTTCTCCGCTCAGGTCGAATAGACTTGTAAAAAAGATATTTTACGGGGCGTAAGCTTCGTTTAAGTTAAGGCGGCAATGTTTAGCGGCGCTGTCTGAATGAAACATTTAATTATTGATTTGGAGGAATTTATTATGCTTATCTATTTTGTACTGCCCCTTATCGCAGTTGCACTGCTCTGTGTGCCGTTTATTTTCACGGCAAAGAAGATCAAAAACGGAAAGTCCCCTAAGGGCGCTTTTATCGGAAATCTCTGCACCTTCGCAGGTATAATGCTCTGCGCACTTATCGTTCCGGTAGGCAGCTTCGTTTCTGCGGCAAGCGAGGAGGGCGTTATGGCGGCTCTCTCCACCGGCGCAGGTCTCGGTTATCTTGCGGCGGCTCTTGCGGTAGGTCTTTCATGCGTAGGTTCGGGAATAGCCGTTGCGGCGGGCGCTCCTGCGGCTATCGGAGCTACATCTGAGGACCCTAAGAATTTCGTTAAGGCGCTTATCTTCGTCGTACTCGGAGAAGGTATCGCTCTTTACGGTCTGCTTATCGCTATCCTTATCATTTCAAATGTCGGAACGGCTATGGGAATCTGATACGGTGACGCTGAAATGAAATTCTATCTTATTAGCGACAATATCGACACGCAGATGGGAATGAGACTTGCGGGCGTCGAAGGGGTCGTGGTGCATACCGCCGAAGAGGTGTCGGACGCGCTTGACAGCGCTATGGATATGTCCGACGTAGGGGTGGTGCTTATGACCGAGCTTGCGGTAAAGCAGTGCAGGGAAAAGGTCTACGATTACAAGCTAACGAGAAAAACGCCGCTTATCGTGGAAATTCCCGACAGACACGCAACCTCCGGGATCTCCGAAACCATTTCCCGGTATCTTGCGGAGGCTGTAGGAATAAAGCTGTAGAGAATGGAGACTAAGCTATGAATAATGAATCGGAAAAGCTTGCGCGGTTTAAAAAGGCGGTGTTCGACCACGCCGATAAGCAGGTGCAGGCGATCATAGAGGAAGCCGAAAAACAGCGGGACAGCCGCCTTGCTCAGGCAAAGCTTGAAGCGGAAAGTTTCGCACGGACCGAGAAAAGCGGAATTGACAAAACCGAGGAGGCGAGAGCCGTAAGAGAGATCTCGTCAAGACGGCTTGCCTCAAAAAGGAACATACTCTGTTACAGGGAAAAGATCATAGACAAGGTTTTTGAAAGCGTTAGGGAAAAGCTGGCGGCTTTCAGAAACGGCGGCGAATATGAAGGCTTTCTGCTCGATAAGGCGGAAAGATGCAGAAAGGAATATCCCGGCGAGAAGGGCATAGCTTATCTTGCGCCGTCGGATATGAAGTTTGCCGAAAAGCTTGCAGGTTTCGAGGTAAGGAGCAAAAGCTCTATCGAGCTTGGCGGTATGCTCGTCGTATACGAAAGGTCCGGCGTAGCGCTGGATTATACCTTTGATTCCGCTTTTGAGGAGCAAAGGGAGGGCTTTACCCAAAAGGCAGAGCTTACTCTGTAAAAAGGCATCGCGTAAGGAGTAAAATCACTATGGATAAAATATATTCTGTAAACGGACCGGTAGTAAAGGTCGCCGCCTCAAAAAGCTTTGCTATGCAGGAAATGGTCTATGTAGGCAATAAAAGGCTTATCGGCGAGGTCATAAGAGTACAGTCGGACTTTACCACCATTCAGGTTTACGAGGGTACTACGGGACTTATGCCGGGCGAGCCGGTCGAAGGAACGGGCGCACCGATGTCCGCAACTCTGGGCCCCGGAATAATCGACAATATTTTTGACGGTATCGAGCGTCCTCTTAAAAGGCTTGAGGAGCTTTCAGGCGCATTTATCGCCGACGGAGCGAACGTATCCGCGCTTGACGAAGAAAAGAAGTACGACGTTACGGTCACGGTAAAGACGGGCGATATGCTGAAAGCGGGCGATATTTACTGCACCTGCCCCGAAACGCCTCTTATCACACATAAATGTATGCTTTCTCCCCTTTCAAAGGGCGGAGAGGTCGTTTGGCGCGCCGAGGACGGTTCGTATCGTGTGAACGATGTTGTTCTGAAAATAAAAACCGCAAGAGGCGAAACGGAGGAGCTTACTCTTTGCCAGAAATGGCCCATAAGAACCCCCCGTCCCTGTAAGAGCAGACTTCCTATCACCAAGCCGCTTATTACCGGTCAAAGAATAGTGGATACCATTCTTCCGATCGCAAAGGGTGGAACGGCGGCTATACCGGGAGGCTTCGGAACGGGAAAGACCATGACCCAGCATCAGCTTGCCAAGTGGTGCGACGCTGATATAATCGTGTATATCGGATGCGGCGAAAGAGGAAACGAAATGACTCAGGTGCTGGAGGAGTTTTCCGAGCTTATCGACCCTAAAACGCAAAGACCGCTGACCGACAGAACTGTGCTTATCGCCAACACCTCCAATATGCCTGTGGCGGCAAGAGAGGCGTCTATCTATACGGGAATAACTCTTGCCGAGTATTACAGGGATATGGGTTATCATATAGCTATTATGGCGGATTCTACATCACGTTGGGCGGAGGCTCTCAGAGAGATCTCCGGCAGACTTGAAGAAATGCCTGCGGAGGAAGGCTTCCCTGCTTATCTTCCGTCGAGAATTTCCGAGTTCTACGAGCGCGCGGGCTATGTTGAGGCGCTTAATGATAAGGAAGGCTCGGTCACCATTATCGGAGCGGTCTCTCCGCAGGGCTCGGACTTTTCCGAGCCTGTTACTCAGAACACCAAAAGATTTGTCCGCTGTTTCTGGGCGCTGGATAAGTCCTTGGCGTATGCAAGACATTATCCGGCTATCAACTGGAATACAAGCTATTCCGAATATGTGGAGGATCTTGAGGATTATTACTGCGAAAACGTGAGTCCCGATTTTATGCAGGTAAGACAGGAAATATCAAACATTCTCGTAGAGGAAAACACTCTTATGGAGATAGTCAAGCTTATGGGTACCGACGTTCTGCCGGACGATCAGAAGCTTCTTATCGAAACTGCCAGAATAGTGAGAGTGGGATTCTTACAGCAGAATGCTTATCATAAGGACGATACTTATGTGCCGCTTGAAAAGCAGTATAAAATGATGAAGCTTATTCTTGATTTCTATAAGCTTGCAAAAAATGCGCTTTCCGGCGGAGCGGCGGTGGATAAGATAATCGGATGCGGCTGGATAGAGAAGATAATAAAGGTAAAATATGATATTCCGAACGATAAGCCTGAAATGTTCGATGATTATGAGAACAGTATGAGGGCAGATTTTGCGGCGCTGGCAGGAGGTGCGAAGGCTTGAATGTAAAGTATATTGGACTGAGCGAAATAAACGGGCCCCTGGTTGCGCTTGAAAACGTAAAGGGCATTTCCTACGACGAAATGGCGCAGATAAGGCTGGACGACGGCACGGAAAGACTTGCCAGAGTGGTAGAGGTCGAGGAGGACAAGGCGGTGCTTCAGGTTTTTGAGGGCACAAAGGGTCTGTCGCTTGTCAACACCACCACCAAGTTTCAGGGAAAGCCTATGGAGCTTGCCCTTTCCACCGAAATGCTCGGCAGAATTTTCAACGGCGCAGGAAAGCCTATCGACGGCCTTGGAGATATTTTCCCCGAAAAGTACCGGGACATCAACGGCTCGCCGCTGAACCCTGTTTCAAGAACTTATCCGAGAAACTATATAAATACGGGAATATCCTCTATCGACGCTTTGACTACTCTTATCAGAGGACAAAAGCTTCCTATCTTTTCCGGTTCGGGACTTTCTCACAACAAGCTTGCCGTGCAGATAGTAAGACAGGCGAAGATAGCGGACGAAAACGGACAGGATTTTGCAATTGTATTCGGGGCAATGGGCGTAAAAAACGACGTTGCGGATTACTTTAAAAGGTGCTTTGAGGAAACGGGCGTGCTTCAGAGGGTTGCAATGTTCCTTAACCTTTCCAACGACCCGATAATCGAAAGAATTTTAACGCCGAGATGCGCGCTTACCTGCGCGGAGTATCTTGCTTTCGAGCATGATATGCACATTCTCGTTATTCTTACGGATATGACCTCCTATGCGGAGGCGCTCAGAGAATTTTCTTCCTCCAAGGGAGAGATACCGGCAAGAAAGGGCTATCCGGGCTATCTTTATTCTGATCTTGCGTCCATTTATGAAAGAGCCGGAATTGTCAAGGGCGCAAAGGGTTCTGTTACGCAGATACCTATCCTTACAATGCCTAACGACGATATTACGCACCCTGTTCCCGACTTGACGGGATATATCACCGAGGGACAGATAGTGCTTGACAGAAACCTTGACCAGACGGGCGTTTATCCTGCGGTGTCGGTGCTTCCGAGCCTTTCAAGACTTATGAAGGACGGCATAGGCGAGGGCTATACCAGAGAGGATCATCAGATGGTGTCAAATCAGCTTTTCGCCGCATACGCCAAGGTTCAGGACGCTCGAAGTCTTGCCTCTGTTATCGGCGAGGAGGAGCTTTCCGATACGGATAAGGCGTATATGAAGTTCGGTATCCTTTTTGAGAAGTATTTTATCAATCAGGGATTTGACGTGAACAGAAGCATAGAGGAAACTCTGAATCTGGGCTGGAATCTGCTTTCGACACTGCCTAAGTCCGAGCTTGACAGAGTGGACGAGGAGCATCTGGAGCATTATTACAGCGCAGAGAAAGCTAAGGCTTTGTTTGAAGAAAATGCCTGATATTAAGGCGGTTCTTTTACCGAGGGAGTGATTTGAAATGGCTGAACAGCAGGTCTTTCCGACCAAAGGAAATCTGATATTGTCTAAAAAAGCGCTCCAGCTTGCGGCACTGGGTTATGAGCTGCTTGACAGAAAGCGTAACATTCTTATAAGAGAGCTTATGAGCCTTGTGGATAAGGCGGGAGAGCTGAGGGGCAGTATAGAGGAAACCTATAAGGAGGCTTATCAGGCGCTTCAGCTTGCAAACATCTCTATAGGTATCGTTACTCCCTATGCAAACTGTATACCTGTTGAAACGGGGGTCGAGATAAGCACCCGCAGTGTTATGGGAGTGGAGCTTCCCGAAGTGTCGCTGGAGGAAAAGCCGATGAAAGTCACCTACGGTTTTTCTCAGACAGATTCACAGCTCGACAAAGCTTTCCTTGCTTTCGATAGGGTGAAGAGGACTACAGTTCTGCTGGCAGAGGTAGAGAACAGTATCTACAGACTGTCGGTGGCTATAAGAAAAACCCAGCGAAGAGCAAATGCCCTGCAAAATATCATTATTCCGAAAAACGAACAGATCGTAAAGTATATCACTAACTCTCTTGAAGAAAAGGAGAGGGAGGAATTTTCACGAATGAAGGTCATCAAGGCGGTAAAGGTCAAGAAAGACGCCGTGAACAAAATGAGGGTAAGAAAGGACGGGTAAATAGTTTTATGGAGTATTTAAAGAAGCTTTTCAGAAATTATTGGGTGCTTTCTATATTCTGCATAGTGCTTGGCATAGCGCTGATAATCAAGCCGGGTTTCTTTACCGACGCAATCTGCTATGTTATCGGCGGACTTTTCGCCGCTTTCGGAGCGGCAGACCTTATCAGATATTTTGCTAAAGACAGGGCGGACGCCGCTTATTCCTCCGGTCTTGTAAGAGGTATCATATTTGCGGCGATCGGAATTTTCATAATCGCAAGACCCGATTTTATTCCTAAGGTCATCGCAATATTCTGCGGACTGTATATGCTCATAAGCGGCATCGTGAATATTCAGGATTCGCTTAATCTCAGAAGAGCGGGAGTTTTGCAGTGGAAAACAAGCCTCGTTCCGGCTGTTATTACAACAACGGTCGGCGTTGTACTGCTTTTTAATCCCCTGCTTCTGGGCGACGCCGCAATGATAGTTCTGGGAGCCGCCCTGCTGATCTCCGGAATAACAAATCTTTTCGGATGCGCTTCGGCAATGTCAAAGATGAAAAAAGCAGATAAGCTTGTAAAAAAAGAATTAAAGCACAAAAAAGACGATTTTATCGATATTTAAGGCTTTTTATGAGGCGTGAGGTATGTTGATGAAGTGGATAAATACACATTTTTTTATAACATACCGAGGGGTAATTTGTAGGAATATATAAAATTGCAAAAACCTCTTGACAAAAGCGGCGAAATGGTTTATACTATGCTTGTAAACAGCAAAGGCGCTGTGAACCGATTCGGGTTCGCAGTGTCTTTTTTTATTTGATACCTGAAATCTATAATTTATAGGAGGAATTAAGATGGCAAACGTTCCTGAATTTTTCGGCTCCGACGTTTTTAACGAAGCGGTCATGAAGGAAAGGCTCCCGAAAGCAACCTACAAGGCGCTGAAGATGACTATCGACAACGGCGACCCACTGGATATTGAGGTGGCTAATATCGTAGCGAACGCTATGAAGGACTGGGCTGTTGAAAAGGGCTGTACGCATTACACTCACTGGTTCCAGCCGATGACAGGTCTTACGGCTGAGAAGCTTGACAGCTTTATCTCGCCAACTGAGAACGGTCACGTTATTATGGAGTTTTCCGGAAAAGAGCTTGTTAAGGGCGAGCCGGACGCTTCTTCGTTCCCGTCCGGCGGATTGAGAGCGACATTCGAGGCAAGAGGATATACCGCATGGGATCCTACTTCCTATGCTTTCATTAAAGAAAAGACTCTTTGCATTCCTACGGCTTTCTGCTCCTACAACGGCGAGGCTCTGGATAAGAAAACTCCGCTTCTTCGTTCGATGGAGGCGGTAAACAAATCGGCTCTGAGGATTCTGAAGCTGTTCGGTTCGGACGCTACAAGAGTTACGGCGAACGTAGGACCTGAGCAGGAATACTTCCTTGTTGACAGAGAGATGTACGCAAAGAGAGAGGATCTCATTCTTGCAGGCAGAACTCTTTTCGGCGCTCCCGCACCAAAGGGACAGGAGCTTGAGGATCACTATTTCGGTACTATCAAGACAAGAGTACAGGCTTATATGAAGGATCTTGACGAGCAGCTCTGGAAGCTTGGCATTTACGCTAAGACAAAGCATAACGAGGTTGCTCCGGCACAGCATGAGCTTGCTCCTATATACGGTACGACCAATATCGCTACCGACCATAACCAGCTTACAATGGAGATCATGAAGAGAACCGCAAGAAAGCACGGCTTTAAGTGCCTGCTTCACGAGAAGCCTTTTGCAGGCATCAACGGTTCGGGTAAGCACAACAACTGGTCGATCTCTACAAACACAGGCGTAAACCTTCTCGACCCGGGCAAGACCCCTGCCGAGAACGCACAGTTCCTGCTGTTTTTGACAGCCGTTATCAAGGCTGTAAATGAGTATCAGGATATTCTGAGAGCTTCCGTTGCTTCTGCCGGAAACGACCACAGACTCGGCGCTAACGAGGCTCCTCCGGCGATCATTTCCATCTTCCTCGGCGACGAGCTTACCGGAGTTCTCGACGCTATCGTAAACGGCGTTAAGTATGAGGACAAGAGAGTTGAAATGGAGATCGGCGTAGACGTTCTGCCTCACTTCCCCAAGGATACGACAGACCGCAACAGAACTTCTCCGTTCGCATTCACCGGCAACAAGTTCGAGTTCAGAATGCCAGGTTCAAAGCTTTCCGTTGCAGGTCCTAACACGGTGCTTAACACAATTGTTGCGGAAGCGCTTGACGAGTTTGCAGACGAGCTTGAAAAGGCTGATAACTTCCAGGATGCGCTTGACGATCTCATCAAGAGAACGATCAAGGAAAATCAGGACATTATTTTCAACGGCAACGGTTATTCCGAGGAGTGGCCTGCCGAGGCGGAAAAGAGAGGACTTCTTAATCTTAAGTCCACACCTGCCGCTGTTCCTGCGTTCCTTGCTCAGAAGAACATCGATCTGTTCAGCAAGTACGGCGTTTATACAGAAACTGAGCTTCAGTCAAGAGTTGAGATCCTGCTTGACGAATACTGCAAGACCCTTAATATCGAGGCACTTACAATGATCGATATGGCTAAGAAGGAGATCCTTCCTGCCGCTGCCAAGTACATAAAGGATCTGGCTAAGACTGCCGAGCTTGCAAAGGCGTGCGGTGCAGAAACGGTATTCGAGGATGAGACCGTTAAGGAGATTTCCGCTCTTACAACTCAGATGTATAAGGCGCTGAATACCCTTGAAGAGGATGTACAGAAGGTTCATCAGATCGAGGACACTCAGGAAATGGCAAACTTCTTCCACGATACGATCTTTGCGGATATGGGCGCTCTCAGAGTTCCTGCCGACAAGATCGAAACATTGGTAGGCAAGGAATACTGGCCGTATCCTACTTACAGCGATCTGCTGTTCTACGTTAAATAATAATCCAATAAAATATTATCTTTCTGAAATTCTATCACTATTTTGCTTTTTGATCTACTAACGTTTCAGTAACAGATGCAATGCACAATGAAGTGTATGACCGGCAAAGCGCGGGCTTTGTCTTGTCATACACTTTTTTGTTTTCATTAAAGGAGGAAAAGTATCATGACAAATGAGATCAAAACTTTGATCGAATCGACCGTCGGCGACACAACGTTCGCGGTCTGGTTTCTGATAGGAGCCGCTCTGGTGTTTTTTATGCAGGCAGGCTTCGCAATGGTAGAAACGGGCTTTACCCGTGCAAAGAACGCCGGTAACATTATAATGAAGAACCTTATGGACTTTTGTATCGGTACAGTAGTATTCATGCTTCTCGGTTATTCGCTCCTTATGGGCGACGATATAGGCGGATTCATAGGAAAGCCTTCATTCAAGCTTTTTACCGATTATGCAAGCTTTGACTGGTCTTCGTTCGTATTCAATATGGTATTCTGCGCTACTACCGCAACAATCGTTTCCGGCGCTATGGCAGAAAGAACCAAGTTCATTTCATACTGCGTTTATTCAGGCGTGATCTCACTGGTCGTTTATCCGATCGAGGCTCACTGGATCTGGGGCGGCGGCTGGCTCTCTCAGTGGGGTTTCCACGACTTCGCCGGTTCCTGCGCTATCCATATGGTCGGCGGTATCGCGGCGCTCGTAGGCGCGGCTATCCTCGGACCCCGTATCGGTAAGTTCGACAGAAACGGAAAGCCAAAGGCTATCCCCGGTCACTCCCTTACCCTCGGCGCACTGGGTTGTTTTATCCTCTGGTTCGGCTGGTACGGATTCAACGGCGCCGCTGCAACCACTACCGGACAGCTCGGCTCTATCTTTGTAACAACAACTATCGCTCCTGCAGTTGCAACGGTCGTATGTATGATCTTCACCTGGCTCAAATACGGCAAGCCGGACGTTTCAATGTGTCTTAATGCCGCTCTCGCAGGACTTGTCGGTATCACAGCAGGATGCGACGTAATGGACGCATTCGGCTCTACTATGGTAGGCATTGTTTCAGGACTTATCGTTTGTTTCGGCGTTTGGTTCCTTGATTATGTTCTCAAGGTCGACGACCCTGTCGGCGCAGTGGCGGTGCATATGTGCAACGGTATGTGGGGAACTATCGCAGTAGGTCTTTTTGCGACTGATACTGCTCCGGAAAACGCACTCAAGGGTCTTTGCTACGGCGGCGGTTTCACGCTCCTCGGCAAACAGCTTGTCGGCGTACTCACAGTAGGCGCTTGGGCGGCTGTCTGCATGGTGATCGTATTCTTGGCTATCAAGCACACTATCGGACTCAGAGCCTCTGAGCAGGAAGAGATCATCGGTCTGGACGTTACAGAACACGGACTTGTTTCCTCTTATGCAGACTTTGCGCCCGCAATGTCTCAGGCATCGCTGAGCTATACCAAGGACGACGCAAAGAGCGTAACAAAGGTCGATAAAAGCACAGGACCTGTCGTTCCTGTTGAAAAGGCTATCAATGTGGAATCATATACGGCTGAAAAGCCTAACAGCGACGGCACGCCTAAGATGACAAAGCTTGTTATCATCTGTAAACAGCAGAAACTCAACGACCTTATGCAGGCGCTTGAGGAGATCGATGTTACGGGTCTTACGGTTACAAACGTTCTCGGCTGCGGTATGCAGAAGGGTCAGCCCGAGTACTACCGCGGAGCGGAGGTTCAGGTCAACCTCCTTCCTAAGGTAAAGGTCGAGGTAGTTGTAGGCAAGGTTCCTGTAAGGGCGGTTATAGACGCCGCTAAGAGCGCGCTTTATACAGGTCATATCGGAGACGGTAAAATCTTTGTATACAGTATCGACAACGTGGTCAAGATCCGTACCAACGAGGAAGGCTACGACGCTCTTCAGGACGAGTAAAGGCAACACCGCACAACTACCGCCTAACGGCTTTGTGTATGTCTAACTTGCCAATTTTCCGTTATCCGCACACAATAGTTGTACGGTGTTACCTAAACTTATATCGATTATAAGCAGAGCGGCGGGTTCGGCCGTCCGCAGATTGTTTTAGCCCCCATCCCACTTATAAATTATAGCTTGGAGTCCGCATTCGGGAAATATTCCGATTGCGGACTTCTTGCGTTATGAAAGTGAAATATAGTTGTTGCCTTTCCTGTTTTTTGCATTGTTTCTTATTGACACTATAACAACGCAGTGGTATAATTTACATAATGAAAGAGGTGAAACTATGGAGTGTTTTAATATAAGAGAGGATTGGCAGACTATCCCCGATGAAAACCTCAGAAAGCTTTACAATCGATTGATAAAAAGACAGAACAGGCTTGCTAAGCTTCCCGTGTGGACGCTTCTGCCGGCAGGAATAGTTTACGGAATGATCGGCTGGGTAGGCTTTCTTGTGTCGGAGGCCAACCTGTTTTCCTATGTGGATACAAAGGTAACCGGAATCATAAATTATGTGTTTTTCGCTTTGTGCGGCGTTCTGATGTCTCTTGATATGCCTCTCATAGTTGCCGGTATCCCTGTGCTTATGGCTTTGTATATCTGCGTAAAGCTTATTGTTTTTAACAGTTTCAGCTTTGATACGATCGCAATGCTTTTTTATCTTGTATTTGCCTGCATAGCCGTGTCAAAAACCGTGTCGGATCTGAACTTCCTCCGCGGACTGCCGAATTTTCCTTTTGACAGAAGAATGGAAAGGATACAGTTTGAGGGACTTACCCGCGACGAAATGGTAAAACACCTTGAACGCGTTGAAAACGGCGGTATATATTTCCCGGACTATGAAAAAATATTCGACAGCGACGCCCACGAAGAGATCGCAGCTCCGCCGGAAAAAACTGAAGAGTATATGCAGCAGTATGAAATGGAATATCCCGACCGCGATAAGAAAAGCCGCTTTGAGGAAAACAAACAGAAAGACTCCGTTCAGTCTCATAAAAAGGTAAAGGATTTCAGCGTGTTTCTGCCCAGCTATGAAAGACTTTACGATGATGACGATGACGCCGAGGCTGATTTTCCGATAGAGAACGAAGAATATATGCAGAGATATAATATGGATTATAAAAATGTTGGCAATAGGTCGTCCGATCACAATCGATTTCGTTAATCTATTAACTTTAGGCAACACCGCACAACTACCGCCTAACGGCTTTGTGCACGTCTAACTTGCCAATTTTCCGTTATCTTGCACAGAAACTCCTTGAAAAACACAAGTATTCCTGCGTCGTTTCTATACAATCTAACGAAAAATTTTCTGCGTTATCCGCACACAATAGTTGTGCGGTGTTACCTTTATATAAAATTTCTGTGTAAATAATGTCATTGAATTCAGATAGGATTTGTGTAAAAACAACAAAAACCATTATCAAAATAAAAAATATATGTCGTTATTGTTGATTTAGAAATCGGGTTATGTTATAATTTGTTTATAGGCAGGACGTATACAAAACCGTTAGGCGGTCTATGTGCGGTGCAGCCTATAATACTTGAAAGGATCGTGCATAAGGTGTATAACGGCTATAGAATTATTGCGGTGTGCATTTCCAAAATATTTGATGAGAGAAAATACAGCTTTATAAAGGCTTTGAGCGATCATGCAGGCAAAGCGGGCTATAGGCTGTTTATTTACCATACCTGCTCGGATCTGTATTGGCAAACCAAGGCTGAAAAGGGCGAGACTGCTGTTTTTCAGCTTATCGATTATGATATAACAGACATTGTAGTGACCTTTGAGGAAGGCTTTTTCGATGCGGAAACTCTTGAAAATATCAGAACAGAGGCGGCCGCTCACGGAAAGCCTGTTGTCTGTATCGGAGCGGAGCATGAGGGCTGCATAAACGTTACCTTTGATTTTAAAACCGGTTTTGAACAGGTCGTTCGTCATGTGGTTGAAAGACACGGAATAAAGGACGTCTGTCTTATTGCAGGTTTGAAGGGCGAAAAGGATTCGGAGGAAAGGATCGGCGTATATAAGAAAGTCCTGAGAGAAAACGGCATTCCATTTGACGAGGACAGACTTTACTACGGCGATTACTGGTCTGCGCCTACTATCAAAGCAGTGAGGAAGATGATCGGGAAAAACGATGTGCCAAGAGCGGTCATATGCGCTAACGATATGATGGCTATTACCGCAGGGGCGGAACTTCAGAAACAGGGTTACAGAATACCCGAAGACGTGATCATTACCGGATTTGACGGGTCTGTGGAGGCGAAATACTGTACGCCCATGCTTACCACCAGCGAATGCAGTTATGATAATATGTCGGAAATGCTGATAAAGCTTTTCGAGGATATTTTGGCAGGAAAAACGGTGGAAAAGGATATAAGCGTGAATTATTCTCTTGACATTTCCCAGTCCTGCGGCTGTATAGCAGAGGCTATACAGATAAATACCGGAGAACATATCAGAAAGCTCAGGGACAGATTCAACCGCTATCAGGACGAAGAAAGAGTGCTTTATGAAACCTCGTCCGAGTTTATGACCTGCGACAGTCCGGAGGAGTGTTCAAGAATTCTGGGCGATTTTGATTTTGACAGAACGGCGGTCGTTATAAACAAGGAATGTCTTGACGATACGGTAAATCCTGTGGGGAACAGACGTGAAAAAGCTTTTGACGATGAAATGTGTCTGCTGTTCTGTACGGAAAGCGACATAAACGATCTGCCCAAAGATTTTAATAAACGTTCGGTGATTCCGTGGCTTGACAAGGCACTGGAGGCGGGCGATCCGCTGGTGATTTCAGCGCTGTGCTTTACGGACATTCCCCAGGGTTACGTTTGCTTTTATTTTCCCATTCGTATGGAGGAATACGGCAAGATACCTCTTTATGTAAATTTTCTCAATACCTCTATAGGAAGTTACAGAAACGTGAAGTATCAGAAATATATGGCTCGGCATATCGAGGATATTTATAAGCTTGACACACTTACGGAGCTTTATAACCGAAACGGTTTTTATAATGCGCTTGAAAAGCTTGAGCGCGGTGAAAACAAGTATGCCCTGGTCGTTTCTGTGGATGTTGACGGGCTGAAATATATTAACGACCACTATGGTCACGAGGCGGGAGATTACGCTATCCGTGCCGCAGCGGAGGCTGTAAACAGCGTAAAGCTGGAAAATAAGATATGCGGACGTTTCGGCGGAGACGAGCTGGCGTTGTTCGCCTATGTGAACAGCGACTGCGGAGAGCAGGTCAAAGCGCAGATAGCGGAATATCTTTCCGAGCTTAACAGGAAAAGCGGAAAGCCTTTTGCGCTGTCGGCAAGCGTCGGCGCGGCAGTGTCTTCGGCAGATACCGATTTTGATGAAATTATGAAGCTGTCGGATAAGCGTATGTATGAAGAAAAAAGCCGCAAGCCTAACCGCAGAAGAGATTAGAGAAAAGCGACAGCCCTAAGAGAAAACAGAATATAGGCAACACTACACAACTATTGTGTGCGGATAACGGAAAATTGACAAGTTAGACGCACGCAAAGCCGTTAGGCGGTCTATGTGCGGTGCTGCCTATATTATTCGGGGCTGTTGCACAGTCCGAAGAATTACAGAGAAACAGGTCGATAAATTGCCGAGGGTTGATCGAACGGCAATTTTTATCGACCTTTACAGTGTACACCGTGTATCTTCCTCGCCGCAGGTTGGGGAAGATACACAAAATTATTCGATTCCCATGTTGGATATATTTTTTTCTTGACATATTTTGCAAAAAGATGTATAATATATTTTAAAGCTTTGTTAAATTTGTGTTTACTAAAATGTGTACAAATACATGGGCGCAGATTTGTTAAAAAGGGAGAAATTTCAGATAAAAGGGCGTTATATGCAACTTTTTGGTTTGTCAAAACACACTTATTAATGTGGAGAAAAAACGCAAAGGAGGCAGACTCCCGTCGGGAGCATTGTAATGTTATGTCAATAAAAAAGCTTTTTGTGGGCGATACGGATAATACGTTCGTTCAGTTTTTCAGATATGTGTTCGTTGGCGGAGCCGCTTTTGTTGTGGATTACGGGATAATGACGGCGTTGGTGGAGCTTGCCGGATTTAACGAAGTGGCGGCGGCGACCGTTTCCTTTATTGCGGGACTCGTCGTAAATTATCTGCTCAGCACTTTGTGGATATTCAAAGGTTCCAAATTAAACAGCCGCTTTGCGGAATTTGCCGCCTTTGCCGCCGTAGGCGTTGTGGGGCTTGGGATAAATGCCGCGATAATCTGGTTTTTCAGCGATATTCTTGCCGCAAAGCTTGTGCTCGGTTCACTGCTGGCGGCGGATAAATATTATCTGGTGGGAAAGCTTGTTTCAACAGCGGTGGTATTTATATGGAATTTTGCGGGACGGAAATTTATAATTTTCAATAAACAGCAACAGTCATAACGGCAACAACGGCAACACAGTCATACATAAAAAGAAAGGAATAAGGATATGAAAAAGATAGTTATCATCGGAGCGGGACCGGCAGGGCTTACCTCTGCGGTCGAACTTCTGAAGGATTCCAAAGAGTACGACGTAACAGTGCTTGAGGGTTCTCAGGTCATGGGGGGTATTTCGCAGACCGTAAGATACAACGGCAACCGCATGGACATCGGCGGTCACAGATTCTTCTCTAAAAATCAGCAGGTGATGAATTGGTGGGCGGAGCTTATGCCTGTTCAGGGTGCGCCTGCCTATGACGATAAAAAGCTGGGTCACGAAAAGCCGCTGGCTGAAAACGGTCCTGATCCGGAGAGCGAGGACAGGGTAATGCTTGTCCGTGACAGAGTATCGAGGATATACTATAATAAGCATTTCTTTGATTATCCTATATCCATGAAGCCTGAAACGATAAAGAACATGGGCTTTGTCACCACTGTTAAGGCGGGATTAAGCTATCTCTGGGCGTGCGTTTTCAAAAGGCCGGAAACCAATCTCGAAAACTTTTACATAAACCGTTTCGGAAAGGTACTCTATTCAATGTTTTTCGAGGGCTATACCGAAAAGCTCTGGGGAAGACATCCCAGCGAAATTTCCGCCGACTGGGGCTCGCAGAGAGTAAAAGGGCTTTCCATTACCGCCCTTCTGAAAGATATGTTCAAAAAGCTGTTCGGCACAAAGAGTAAGGGAGAGGTCGAAACCTCGCTGATCGAACAGTTCTGGTATCCGAAATACGGTCCGGGACAGCTCTGGGAATTGGCGGCCGAAAAGGTTAAAGAGCTTGGCGGCGAGATACGCACGGGCTGTACGGTAAAGAAGATAATGTGCGAGGGCAGAAAGGTCACGTCCGTTATCTGCGATAC
Source organism: Ruminococcus sp. (assembly GCA_021770655.1). Classification (GTDB taxonomy): domain Bacteria; phylum Bacillota; class Clostridia; order Oscillospirales; family Ruminococcaceae; genus Hominimerdicola. The sequence goes on from JAETQO010000011.1 coordinate 33,080, forward strand.
CCCCGAGGGCGAAAAGGAGATAACGGGAGATATTTTCATTTCCTCCATGCCCGTTAAGGATCTTATTCTCGGAATAGACGGCACAAAGCCCTGCGATACTGTAATAAAGATAGCTAAGGGTCTGCCCTACAGAGATTTTGTGACCGTGGGTCTGCTTGTAAACAAGCTTGATCTTAAAAACGAAACCAATAAAACTACCCTCGGCAATATCGTTCCCGACTGCTGGATATACGTTCAGGACAAGGGCGTAAAGCTGGGAAGAATACAGATATTCAACAACTGGTCGCCTTATATGGTGGAAAAACCCGAAGATACGGTCTGGATAGGTCTTGAATATTTCTGCGCCGAGGGCGACGATTTCTGGAATATGTCCGACGAAGAATGTGTGAGATTTGCAGTGTCGGAGCTTGAAAAAATGGGAGTTATATCCGCTTCGGACGTTATCGACGCTCACAGAGAAAAGGTAAAGAAAGCTTATCCTGCATATTTTGATACCTACAAGCATTTTGATACGATGATAAAATTCCTTGATACGTTCCCGAACCTTTACTGCGTGGGAAGAAACGGACAGCACAGATATAACAACATGGATCACTCTATGCTTACGGCAATGGAAACCGCTAATGCTATAAAGGCGGGTAAGAGAAGCCGCAAGGATATATGGAACGTAAACACCGAAAAGGAATACCACGAAGAAAAAACGGAAGGCTGATATGAGCGGAGCTGTTAATTTGCGCCGGGACCTTAATAAGGCGATGGACAGGAGGATAATAAGCGACAGAAAACTTGACGCACTGCTCAGAAATATCGGCGCTCACCCTTATCTTCTGGCGGCTTTCGTGTGTTTCGGACTTACCGCTTTCGGCTATGACAGCCAGAAGTTCATAAACGGCTTTACGGTGTATTTTGTTCTGGCGCTGGTCGCAGGCAGATTCTTTCTGAAACTGCTCAGGGGGCTTAACGACAGGTCGAAAAACAGCGCGGCGGTGTGGATGGGTTTCTGGGGAAAATTCCTGATAGCTTTTGCGGCGGCGGAGTATTTCGTAAAAACCGAAGGCAAAGCTCAGTTTGTATGCTTTGCGGGAATAGTGTTTACGCTTATTCTCTACATTTTACTGCTTAATAATGACAGAAAGTATTACGATAAAATAAAATGTCTTGCTCTTGCGGCGGCAGGATTCGTCCTTCGTTTTTCCTATGTGCTGGAATCGGATATTTACACAAGGCAGAACGACGTCTGGCTTTTCGGCGGGGAGGGCGGACACGCAGGATACATAGAGTATATTTACAATCACCATGCTCTGCCCGACTTTGATCCTACTACCCTTTGGCAATATTATCACCCGCCTCTGCATCATATTATCTGCGCGGTGTGGCTGAAATTCTGCTCGATGTTCGGGATAGAGTATTATATGGCGTGCGAGGCGTTGCAGTCGCTGTCTATGTTTTACATTTGTGTCGTGCTGATAACGCTGTACAAGATACTCAGACTTTTCGGTCTTAAGGGAAAAGCGCTTACTATTCCTTTTGGGATAGCTTCGGTCTATCCGTACCTTGTAATGATGTCGGGGGCGATAAACAACGACCCTCTTATGCTATGCTTTTTTATGGGCGCGCTGTACTGCACTGTACGCTGGTACAGAGAGCAGACGGCGAAAAACATTGTAAAGATAGCTTTGTGCATAGGTTTAGGAATGATGACCAAGCTTTCGGTAGGGCTTATCGCTCCGGCAGTGGCGGTCGTATTCATAGTTGTACTCATAAAGAACCGGAAAAACATACTTAACCGTCTGGGACAGCTTTGTCTGTTCGGTGCGGTGTGCTGTCCGCTGGGGCTGTGGTGGAGTATCAGAAACCTTATTCGTTTTAAGGTAAAGCCCACATACATACCCATGCTTTCCGAAACGGACGGACAGTATATAGGCGAGGTACCATTGGTAAAGCGTTTTACCGATTTCAGTCTGAGCCAGTTCAAAAGCGTGTTCGAGCAATGGGGCGGAGAAAGCTATAAGGAATATAATCCGACCGTTGCGATGCTGAAAAATTCAATGTTCGGCGAGGGGATAAACGAGAGTCATTTCCCCGAGCAGGCTTTGATAATTCCCCGTTTGCTGTTCTGGGCGGCGGCAATACTGGCGGCGTTTTCATTCGTAATAATGCTCGTTATGCTTTTCAGGAAAACCGAGGGCGCGTCCTTTGCGGAAAAGTTTCTGCTTACGGCAAGTCATCTTACCATACTTGGAAATTATTATATTTTCTGTGCAAGATATAAATTTATTTGTACAATGAATTTTAGGTATATCGTTCCCTGTATGCTTATCGGACTGATAAACATAGGCGTTTTTACGCAGCTTTGCCAAAAAACCGAAAAAGCAAAAGCGGGAGAGCTTGCGCTGAAGATTATCAGCTTTCTTTCGTCTGCATTTATTGCTCTGGCATATGCAACTATGTTTCTTGTCATTGCAAGCAACGCCTAGTTTTAATTCGGGTCGATAGGTCTTCGGGCGGAGTCGTCACTCCTTGAAGTACCTATCGACCCGAATTAAAAAAAACTGTTGACAACAATAGCTGTTTTGGTGTATTATTATATTGTAATCGTTTTACGGCCGTCTGCGGTCGGCGAAAAACAGAAATTTATCGGAGGTTTTTAAAATGGCAGAGTTTTTTAAGGATATTCCAAAGATCAGGTATGAGGGCGTTGATTCTAAAAATCCGCTTTCCTTTAAGTATTACAATCCCGATGAGGTTGTAATGGGCAAGACTATGAGAGAACAGCTTAAATTTGCGCTTTCATGGTGGCACACAATGGGCGGCGACGGAACAGATATGTTCGGCTGCGGAACTACGGACAAGACATGGGGCGAGGAAACTCCTGAGGCAAGAGCAAAGAAAAAGGTCGATGTTGCTTTTGAAATCATGGACAAGCTTTCCATTGACTACTTCTGTTTCCACGACCGTGACCTTTCTCCTGAGTACGGCGATCTTGCGACAACTAACGCAAAGCTTGACGAGGTAGTTGATTATATCGCTGAGAAAATGGCTGCCGACCCGACAAAGAAGCTTCTTTGGGGTACCGCTAAGTGCTTCGATCACCCGAGATATATGCACGGCGCAGGCACTTCTCCGTCGGCTGATGTTTTCGCATACTCTGCGGCTCAGATCAAAAAAGCTGTTGACGCTACGATAAAGCTGGGCGGTAAGGGCTATGTGTTCTGGGGCGGAAGAGAAGGCTATGAAACTCTTCTGAACACAAACGTGGGTCTTGAGCTTGACAATATGGCAAGACTTATGAAGATGACTGTTGACTATGCTCGTTCCAAGGGCTACACAGGCGATTTCTACATCGAGCCTAAGCCGAAGGAGCCAACTAAGCATCAGTATGATTTTGATACCGCTACCGTTCTTGGATTCCTCAGAAAGTACGGTCTTGATAAGGACTTCAAAATGAACATCGAGGCTAACCACGCAACTCTGGCTCAGCATACTTTCCAGCATGAGCTGAGAATGGCAAGAGATAACGGCGTATTCGGATCTATCGACGCTAACCAGGGCGATCCGCTGCTGGGCTGGGATACGGATCAGTTCCCGACCAACGCATACGACGCAACGCTTTGTATGTATGAAGTGCTCAAGGCAGGCGGCTTCACAAACGGCGGACTTAACTTTGACGCAAAGGCAAGAAGAGGTTCTTATACAATGGAAGACATCTTCCTCAGCTATATTGCAGGTATGGATACGTTTGCGCTCGGTCTTAAAGCCGCCGCAAAGCTTATCGAGGACGGCAGACTTGACAAGTTCGTGGACGACAGATACGCTTCATGGACAAGCGGTATCGGCGCAGATATTATAGCAGGTAAGGCTGATATGGAATCTCTTGAAAAGTACGCTCTTGAAAAGGGCGAGGTCACAGACTCGCTCTCCAGCGGCAGACAGGAATATCTTGAGAGCGTAGTAAATCAGGTGCTGTTCAATCTGTAATCCGTCAATAGGAAAATAATATGTAATATAAGACCGCTTTCGGCTTTGTCTCGGAAGCGGTCTTTGCTGTTTGACAAACAATATACTGTATGATACAATAATTTTTATAATTGAGCAGAATTGTTTGTGGAAATGTCGGAGGATACCCGGCATATAAATATACTTCGGTTATTCCTCTTTTTCATACCCTTCTTAACCCGATCTATATGCTGTACAGGCAAAATCACAAAAAACAGACGTCGTTGTGCAGTAATATGTACAAAAAAGAAGCATATTGTATTATTTTATTGCGGCGGCACTTGACTTTTCTATGCAAAAGGAATATAATAATAATGTTAATTAAATTTAAACTTAATGGAGGGTTTTTAAAATGGGCAGAGTATATAATTTCAGCGCGGGTCCGGCTGTACTTCCCGAGGAGGTACTCAAGGAAGCCGCAGACGAAATGCTCGATTATAAGGGCACAGGAATGAGCGTTATGGAGATGAGCCACCGTTCCAAGGCGTTCGATGAGATCATCAAGGACGCTGAAAAGGACATCAGGGAACTTATGGGTATCCCCGATAATTATAAGGTGCTTTTCCTTCAGGGCGGCGCTTCTCAGCAGTTCGCGGCAGTTCCTATGAACCTTATGAAGAATAAGAAAGCTGCTTACATAATCACAGGTCAGTGGGCAAAGAAGGCTTATCAGGAGGCTCAGAAATACGGCGAGGCTGTAGCTGTAGCTTCTTCGGCTGACAAGACTTTCTCTTATATCCCTGACTGTTCCGACCTCGATATTCCTGAGGACGCCGATTATGTTTATATTTGCGAGAATAATACTATCTACGGCACAAAGTATAAGACTCTTCCGAATACGAAGGGTAAGACGCTTGTTGCTGACGTTTCTTCATGCTTCCTCTCCGAGCCTGTGGACGTTACAAAGTACGGCGTTATCTACGGCGGCGTTCAGAAGAACATAGGACCTGCCGGCGTTGTTATCGCAATTATCAGAGAGGACCTTATTACAGACGATGTTCTTGAGGGTACTCCTACAATGCTTAAATGGAAAACTCAGGCGGACGCGGATTCTCTTTACAACACTCCTCCTTGCTATGGTATCTACATCTGCGGTAAGGTATTCAAGTGGATAAAGAAAATGGGCGGTCTTGAGGCAATGAAGGCTCACAATGAGAAAAAGGCTAAGATCCTTTATGATTTCCTCGATGAGAGCAAGCTGTTCAAGGGTACTGTTGAAAAGAAGGACAGATCTCTTATGAACGTACCTTTTGTTACGGGCAATGAGGAGCTTGACAAGAAATTCGTTGCAGAGGCTAAGGCGGCAGGCTTTGAGAACCTCAAGGGTCACAGAACTGTCGGCGGTATGAGAGCTTCTATCTACAACGCTATGCCTATCGAGGGCGTTGAAAAGCTTGTTGAATTTATGAAGAAGTTTGAGGCTGAAAACGCTTAATCAGATTTGATCGAGGTGAAATTTCAATGCTTCATCGATTGCTTCATATGATAAGCACTGCTGATTTGATCAAAAACAATCCGGACGATTGGCGTGATAAGCTTAATGAAAGAAGTAAGGCAAAAGGCAAAGTTGTTCTCGTTCTTTTCGCTGTAATACTTGTTCTTTGCCTGTTTGTAAGAATTATCACTTAAATAGATGAAAGAGGTTAGTTTAATGTACAACATATTGACTTTGAATAAGATCGCCGCTTGCGGTACAGATATTTTCGACAAGGCCGCATATACGGTAGGAGACGCTGTTGAAAACCCTACAGCTGTTATGGTTCGTTCCGCTAAAATGCACGATATGCAGTTCGGCGACGATCTGCTTGCAATTGCAAGAGCAGGCGCAGGCGTAAACAATATTCCCGTTGACAGATGCGCTGAAGAAGGTATTGTTGTTTTCAACACTCCGGGCGCAAACTCAAACGCCGTTAAGGAGCTTGCTATATGTGCTCTTCTTCTTTCTTCAAGAAAGATAACCGAGGCCGCTGCTTGGGCCGCTTCTTTGAAGGGTACTCCCGACGCTCCTAAGACTGTCGAGGGCGGCAAGGCGAAATTTGCAGGTCCTGAGATAATGGGTAAGACTCTGGGTATCATCGGTCTGGGCGCTATCGGAGGAAAGATCGCAAACGCCGCTGTGGCTCTCGGTATGAACGTAGTCGGCTACGACCCGTATCTTTCTGTAAACGCGGCTCTCCAGCTTGAGCCTTCCGTAAAGGTAACTGCTGAGATCAACGATATTTATAAGAACAGTGACTATATTACTATTCACATGCCTTATACTCCCGATACAAAGAACACTATCGATGAGGAGCAGATCGCAATGATGAAGGACGGAGTTCGTCTTATCAATCTTGCAAGAGGCGAGCTTATCAACAGCGAGGCCGTTGTAAAGGCTATTAAGGACGGAAAGATCGCTAAGTATGTTACGGACTTTGCCGACGATGTTGTTCTTGGCGAGGAAAATGTTATCGTTCTTCCTCACCTCGGCGCGTCTACTCCTGAGTCTGAGGACAACTGTGCAGTTATGGCCGCTCACGAGCTTATCGATTATATCGAGAGAGGAACGATCAAGAATTCCGTAAACTTCCCGAATGCAGAGCTTGCAAAGACCGGCGACGCTTTGGTTTGCGTTCTTCATAAGAATGTTCCCGCTCTTATCACACAGATCACAGGCGCAGTAAGCGGCAAGGGCGCAAACATCGAAAATCTTGTAAACAAGTCCAAGAAGGACTGGGCTTACACTATGCTCGACGTTACCGGCAGTGTAGACGAGGCGGCTATCAAGGCTATTGACGGTGTTGTAGGCGTAAGAGTTCTCTGATAACATAACGAAATAAATACTTTATTTACAGCAAAGAGGCTGTCCCTATACTAAAAGTATACAGGGACAGCCTTGTTTGATATAATTTGTAAGCGAATGTAAATCTGAAAGGATGGTAAAAATGGAAAAGGTTTTAACGGCTTTGCTTTTTATTGGAGGACCAATGGCTTTGACTCAGCTTTTGTACAGGATCATTGACCGCAAGGGAAACAAAACGGCAAAGCTTGCGGAGAGATTTCCGGTGCTGAGGACTAAAAAGTTTCTTATACAAATTGGCGGAACAATGGGATTTGTAATACTATTCGGCGTTATTTCAATGTTTGCAAATATACCGATAAAGGTATTCTTTATCGTTTGCGGCATAGTGGTAGGGTTGGTAAACGGTGTGGCTGTCACTCTTATGTACAGGGATTAGCTTTTAAGGCGTTTTAAGTTAATTACGATCGGTGCAATTAATTGAAAATTCAGAAAAACTGCGATTGATTTTTCGGCGCAGATATGGTATAATTTATATTGTAAACAAATATAATATTTTTCGCAACGACACACGTTATACGCAAGTATGTAAATCTGATCACGGTACGGAGGCCTTGGATTTACAGTCGGCGTATAGCGTGTTTTTTGCGTATGGGAGGATTTATTTATGCCAAAAAACCGGTTTCAGCGAATGATCTTCGCTCTTCTTACGGTTGTTGTTACCGTTCATGCCTATGTATTTTACAGCCTTTATGTTGTAAACGGAGCAACTCTGATGACAGTCACAGGAAAAAGCTCCGTTCTCGGAGCGATAAACAGCCAAGGCGGAGTTTATATGCTCGGTAGGTTTATGCCTATCTGGGCTGTGGTGCTTATCGAATTTTGTTTCGCTTATTGTCTTGAGATATTCATGGGCAGTCCGGCGTCCTTTAAGCTTGCCTCAAAGGTTTTTGATCCGGCAAAGACTTCGCCGGTGATATTTGAATGTGCGATAATCTGTGCGACAGTAGGGCTGATGTGTCCTGCGATGAGCTTTATCGCGGCTTTTCTCTACTATCCGTATTATGCCGGTTTTAACGTTGTCACCTTGCTGGCAAACTGGCTCAAGCTTGTATGCTTTAATTTCCCTTTTGCGTTTTTTACACAGCTTTTCTTTATACAGCCTTTTATCAGGACGGTGTTTAAGGCGATCTTTGTAAGAAAATCCGATGAAGTTACTGCCGTTGGGCAGGAAGAGTAACGAAAATAAAACGGCGGGAGTTTATTGCTCCCGCCGTCCAGTCTGTCGAAAAAGTCTTTTTATAACTGCCAAGGAGGTAAAAAGAGCGGGGTCAAGCGACGCGATTGCCGCTTGCGAGGAAAAGTCTTGCTCGACAAGCTTGCAAGACTTAAGGGCAG
>JAETQO010000066.1 GCA_021770655.1 Ruminococcus sp.
TTTTGCGACCATTTCGCCTCCAATTCTCTCGAAAGTTCCACAATCTGACGGCTCAGTTTCACGAGTTCGACGGTTTGTTGCTCCAGTTTATAGAGCAACGCCATCGCCTTTTTCTCTGAAAAATGCAGCCTCAGTTCCTTCACTACTTGGTTGTAATTCGTTCCCACGGCGCGGAACTGCGCGTGAAAATCCGACAGCTTGGTGTAGTAGTCCACCAGCGTCTTGTCCACCTTCAGCACCTTGAACGGCTGCCCGAAGAAGTGCGCTTTGAGGAAAACCGACCGTGCATAGACACCCGATTTTCCGAACATGGCGAGGAAACGGTTGTGTTCCTCCTCGTTGAAACGGACGGTGTAGCGGTACACCGCCGGATCAAGTTTGGGATTTCTCCCAGCTTTGCTTTTCTTTTTCTCTTTCATATTACTTTGGATTTAGCGAATTGACGGCATAAGCCGCCGCTTCGGGTCACAGCACCGCAGTTCTGAAAGGCTTCCCGACTTCGGAGGGGAAGCCCGCCCCCTGCAAGGGCAAGTGCTTTTCGTGGCTGCTCAAAATATTTTGAGCGGCTGAAAAGACATCTTGCTATGTTCATGTGAACATAAAAATCCGTCAGGGGACGGATTGGAAAGATACCTTTCAGGACTCCGGCTGCGCCACCATCGGCGAACCCTGCTGTCCGGGGGCAAAGTTATGCCCTTAAAGCGGTATCGGACAGATGCTTGACCCGGTCAATGACTGCCAACCGGCGCAACATGCCGCCACTTGCTTGGGAAGTGATACAGGTTCCAAAATATACTTGTTTATTTGCAGCATGATTCAAGAAACTAACGATTTGAAGATATGAGAAAAGGAACATTCAAATACCCGGACAACCGCTTCGGCGGACACTTGCCGAAGCGGATACCCGAACCGTCGGAACCCCGGTTATCCGACAATCCGGTGAAGTACGGATTCAATGACTTCATGACGCAATGTCGTCATTCATCACTTGTCCGCCGCACCGCTTCACCGCAGAACCGGATACGCGACGACCCGCCTATGTGTGTAATCACGGAAGCGGATAATGCGACAGCCAAATCCGCATGGAAACAGAAAAATAAATCATCAACAATTAAAATAAATAGAACCATGAGTAAAGAAATCTTCGTTGCATTCGCAACACAGAAAGGTGGCATCGGCAAATCCACCGTCACGGCACTCGCCGCCAGCTACCTCCACAACGTGAAAGGCTACAATGTCGCCGTCGTGGACTGCGACGACCCACAACACAGCATCCACGGACTGCGCGAACACGAAATGGGGCTTATCGACAGCAGCACCTACTTCAAGGCTCTCGCTTGCGACCATTTCCGCCGGATCAAGAAGAATGCCTATACCATCGTCAAGAGCAACGCGGTGAACGCCCTCGATGATGCGGAAAGTATGATTGCCACCGAGGACGTGAAACCCGACGTGGTGTTCTTCGACATGCCGGGAACACTCCGAAGCAACGGCGTGATAAAGACGCTCTCGCAGATGGACTACATCTTCACTCCGCTGAGTGCCGACCGCTTTGTCGTGGAGAGTACCCTGAAATTCGTCACGATGTTCCGCGACAGGCTGATGACGACCGGACAGGCGAAAACAAAGGGATTGTATCTGTTCTGGACGATGGTGGACGGCAGGGAGAGGAACGACCTGTACGGCATCTACGAGGAAGTGATCGCCGAAATGGGCTTCCCGGTGCTTTCCACCCGCCTGCCCGACAGCAAGAAGTTCCGCCGTGACCTTTCGGAAGAGCGCAGGAGCGTGTTCCGCTCCACCATCTTCCCGATGGACACGGCACTGCTGAAAGGTAGCGGCATCCGTGAGTTTTCCGAAGAGATAAGCGAAATTATCAGACCGCAGTGAGCATGGGCAGCAGGAAAGTGAACACGGAAGGCATCGACGAGGAACTGCTGTTGGCCTCCATCGGGCGGCGCACACAGGACGGGACACTACGCCCGGCGCAGGAAGTTCCCGCAGCCGCACCGACCGAAGATGACACCGCCGCACCGGAAACGCCCCCGGCGCAACCCGCCACACGGGAAAAAGCGCAGAGAGAAGGTAGCCGCCGGAAAAGGCAGGACGAGGACTACAACGAGCTGTTCCTGCGCCGCAACGAGATAAAGACCCGCCAGTGTGTCTATATCAGCCGCGATGTCCACGGCAAAATTCTCAGAATCGTGAACGACATCGCCGGAGGTGAAATCTCGGTAGGCGGCTATGTGGATACCGTGCTGCGCCAACATTTGGAACAGCACAAGGAGAGAATTAACGAACTGTATAAGAAACAACGTGAAGACCTGATTTGAAAATGGAAAAAGAAATGACACCGAATGAAAAAAGACCGCAACAGGAATGTGGAGGTATGCTTGCCCAAGTGCAGGCGAGTGTGGAAATCCTGTCGCCCGTCCCAGTAAGCGGTAAATGCAATGAAAAGGATTATGAGCGTCTGTTTATCCGTAATCCCGAAGTGAAGGCGCGAGAAGGTAAGATGGCGTATGTGCGCCCGGAGTACCACGACCGCATCATGCGCATCATCCGCGTAATCGGGCATGACAGGCTCAACCTGTCCGCCTACATCGACCATGTGCTGACGCACCACTTCAACCAGTGCGAGGACGCTATAAAAAGCCTTTACGCCCGGAACTACAATTCAGTATTCTAACCAAAAACGGGAATATATGAATGAAACAATCAGCATGACAGACATTTTGCTGGCCGTATCGGTCGGCTGCAACCTTTGGTTCCTGTTCCTGCTTCTTTACGACCGTATCATGGAAACCAAGATGTTCCGGTTCTTCAAGGGGATTACCGGATTGTGGCGGTCGCTGGAAAGCAAAGGGACAAAGAGCGAGGCAACACATAAGGAAGTCCCCACGGCAAAGGCGGACATTATCGGTAAGAGCCGTTTCAGGATGGCATCCACCCGGACAACCGCTGCCATACCGACGCAACAAGCCGCCACTTCGGAAAAAGGCATTGAGCTGTCGGAGGAAGAGGCTACTTTTGACGACGAAAACGCGGAAACCACCTCACGCACGGCACAAGTCCCGGAGGAAAAACTCGATGAAACCTTCACGAGCATACCACCGGAGGAACTGGGATATGGGGAGGACGAGCCGGAAGAGGACGCTCCGGACACGCCACGGGCTTCGGGCAGCAGCTTTGACGAGATCGACGACGCCTGCAAGACCGCCAAGAACCCGGATGCGACGCAGGCGCAACGTGAAAAGGCGGCTAAGGTGTTCACCGACATGGAAGGCACGGAGCTGTACGAGAAAATGATGGAAGGCTCTTCGGAGATAGGCATCCGCATCAGGGGGCTTATTGAAATCCGGCTGAAAAAACCTAAAAAGGTGTTCGTCGTGCCGGACAACATCGAGGAGTTCGACATCCGCAACTATGTATGACAACAATAAAAGAAATGAACATGAAGGAATGACAATCAACCCACGCGGCGAGGAAACGCAAGGCGCATCCGGTCCGCAACGGACACACCCAAGTCCGTGGAAACAAACGGGCATCCACTAAAACCAAAGTAAAGTAACAGAGTATCAACCGCCCGACAAAGGACCATCCACCCTTTCGACGGCAAAAAACAAG
>JAETQO010000012.1 GCA_021770655.1 Ruminococcus sp.
AAGTAGCTGATTTCAGCTGATAGCTTTGGTTTATATCTTTTTAGTCACTTTTTTTGTGGCTTTCTTTAGTGCGCCCTTTTCTCTTCTTAGGGGGATTATTTTATTTTTCAAACTTTTCACTCCAAAGTCGTTAAAGGTAACACCGCACAACTATTGTGTGCAAATAACGCAGAAAATTTTTCGTTAGATTGTATAGAAACGACGCAGGAATACTTGTGTCTTTCAAGGAGTTTCTTTGCAAGATAACGAAAATTGGCAAGTTAGACGTTCACAAAGCCGTTAGGCGGTAGTTGTGCGGTGTTGCCTTAAAGGTTTGTGTAATCCCTGAGTTCCTGATAGCTTGTTAGCCACGGCAGTTGTCCTTCCAGCATAAGACCGTCCGTCCAGGGGGTTTGATAACTGTAAGTAGTCTTTACCGTAAGCTCGGTAAAAGCTGTAGCCCTGTTCATTGCGATAGGCAGACTGTCACCTTTCAGAATTCCTCCGATAAGCACGCCGGTAAACATATCGCCCGTGCCTGAATAATGTGCCGGAACATAATCGTTCTTGATTTTCCAGAAACTGTTGTTCTCCTTGTCATATCCGACAGTAGACATTCCGCCGTCCGCAAGGCTTACGCTTGTAATCACTACTATCTTCGCACCTTGCTTTGAAAGTCTAACCAGCCACGACTTAACCTCGGAACTTCTCATCGGAGCGTTCGGAAATTCCTCTCCGAGAAGTATTGCCGCCTCGGTAAGGTTCGGAGTAATTATGTCGGCGACCGCCACAAGCTCGCTCATTCTGCTGCAAAGCTCCTTGGTGTAGGTAGGATACGCCTTTCCGCCGTCACCCATTACGGGATCAACAACCTTAAGCGAGTCGGGAAATGCACCAAAGAACTCAAGACAATGGTCTATCTGCTCGCTTGAAGCTAGAAATCCGCTGTAAACACAATCAAACTTAGTTCCGAGTTTTTTGTAATGCTCCAGCGCAGGATGCATAAAATCGGTAAGATCCCTCATAACAAACTCACTGTAACCCGTATGAGCGGAAAGCACCGCCGTCGGCACAGGACAAACCTGAACTCCCATAGCCGAAAGCACAGGAATTATAACCGTCAATGAACATCTTCCCAGTCCTGAAATATCCTGTATTGCCGCAACCTTTTTACAACCTGTCATAAAGTCATCCCTCTTGCTAATTACTCATAATATATTATTATAACATATATTTTTTGATTTTTCAATAGCTGATTCTTCTTGTTCACGGAAATCAATTTTTACAGATATAGCTTGTTTTTGTGTATTTTCCCCGCCGTACGGCGGGGAAAACAGTCTGCATTTCATAAAATATTTTCTTCCCGTTTATATTTTTTTACTCAGTCAAAAATCGTGCTTCTTGTTCCACGTAAATCAATTTTTACAAACAGAAAATTATTGTTTCATATATTAAAATCATTTTGATCCCAATTTTAATACAGAAAAATCAACGGTAATTAATTCCACACAAAATAAATTACACAAAAACTCTAATAATTATTTGTGCAATATATACATTGCAATGGACATTAAAATATTATATAATAAATTTATGAAAACATGGTTATTTTGTTTTCGCGGTTAAACTAAAGAAAGCGAATTATTATATATGAAATTAAAAAAAGAACTCAACCTTGCGGCGGGATTCTTTTCGGAAAAACAGATCTTTCTGCTTTTCGATATTCTTCTGCTGAGCGGGCATATCATATATGTGATAATTTTTCATATGCTCGGCGTTAGGCAAATGGAGAGATATAATTATTTCAGCGTAACATTTTACCTTATTATGCTGTATTTCCTCCATAAAAAAAATAATTCCGCACCGTTTCTTTATGCCACTCTGGTAGAAGTAACGATACATTCCTGCCTCGGTGCATACTATCTCGGCTGGATCGCAGGCTTTACGCAAATGCTTTTATGTATCATACCGGTGCCTTTTTACATCAATCCAAATGAAAAAAAACTGCCGTACCTGTTATCTTCTCTCGATGTTTTGATATTTATTTCGATGCGTATATATATGACGGATAAAACGTTTCCCTATTCATTTTCCAGCGGAAAAACCAACATTGTATTTATTTACAACACCATTTGCAGTTTTGTACTGATAATATATATATCTTCGATCTATATTTTCACCAATGAGAAAAACCGACGGGAGGCAAAAGCTCAGAATGAAAACCTTCAGCGGCTGGCTACTATCGATCCGTTGACTGAACTTTTCAACAGACGTGCGATGATGGATTTCATCAAAGTTATTCAGGCTAACGCCCGAAAAGCGAATAAAGAATATGTTCTCTGCCTCGGCGACATTGACGATTTCAAACACGTTAACGACAGCTACGGTCACGACGCAGGCGATAAGGTTCTGAAAACAGTATCTCAGATAATTGCTCAAACCGTACCTGCCGAAGGCTATGTCTGCCGATGGGGCGGCGAAGAAATACTTTTTGTCGTTCCGTTTGCGGGCAAAGAGGACGGTGTGAGGATAGCTCAGGATATATGCACAAGAATAAGCAGCAGCGTGTTTGACGTCGGAGGCGGAAGCTTCTCAATTTCGATGACCTTTGGCGTGTATTCCGTCAAACCGGACGAAAATTACGACAGCGGAATCTCTAAAGCGGACAAACTCCTGTACAAAGGAAAAAGTCACGGAAAAAACTGCGTTGTTTCAGAATAACAAATTGACCCGTATGCGATTTTGCATACGGGTTTTTATATTTTCAGGCAAAATATTTCAGCCTTTTCTGCTTTTTAATACCCTGCACTCAAAAGGCATAAGAATAAAATTCTCTCCGCAGTATTCAACACCGATCTGTTCACCGTTATTATTAAATATGAAAGTAAACTTTTCCTCGTTTGTCTCCCTTACGGTGATCTCAACATTCTGCGGCAGATCGTCAACATATTCAATGCCGGCCGTGCTCAGCACTTGTTTCATCAGATCCTTGTAAAATTTTCTTTCGCCTATTGTTCCAGCATAATAACAAATACCCTCTCCGAAAGAATTTCTTGTCACGCATGGTAAGCCTGCGTAAAATCTTTCAGCGTATTCAGCCAAAGACTCTGCGCCGCAAAGCTCAAGAATATCGCACCACTGTGAAACCCGATAATCCGAACCGCCCATTTTTATTTTGACACTGTCCCGACCCACAGCGTCAAACTCGGCGACCTTACAGCCGGTCATATCAGAATATACCGTAGGCAAAGGTGACATTATACAGCCGTTGTTATCGTCCTTGACTCCGCTCCTGTTAGTTATAACGCACACTCCGCCCTTTTCTGTAAATCGGTGAAGCCGTTTTGAAACATTTTCATCTGTGATAAAAAGCGTAGGCGCTATCACAACTCTGTATCCGGAAAAATCAGCTTTCTCCGAGATTATGTCACAGCCTATGCCAAGGGCGGTCAATCCGTCATGAAAACTTTTAAGCTGATTGTAATAGTGGAAACCGTTAGTCTGTGGCTGAATTTGCAATGCGGATTCCTGTTCGGAAGAATAAAGAATAGCTACTTTGTTATTTACAACTGCGTTTTCAGGTATCTCCAGACGCCGTACCTCAGCGCAAAGCTCGGTAAACTCGCCAAATCGGCGGGAAGGCTTATTGCTTTGGTCTATAAGTCCATGCCAGAACATTTCAGCGCCCTTCGCCGCACTGCGCCAGCGAAAATGTATGACCTTGTCCGCGCCGTGAGCAATAGCCTGCATAGAGTATCCCTTTATCATTCCCGGCTTCGGCGTTGTAAGCATAGGCATCCAACAGCCCTGAACTCCGCTCAGCTGTTCCATTATCCAGAAATTCTTCCGCTTTATCCCCCTCATCAAATCAAGATGAAAAGCGTGAGAATAAAGCTCTTCAGGATCGTCTGGCAGCTTGGTCTGCGGATAATTGTCGTAAGAAACAAAGTCAAGGGGCTTGAACATCTCGTGGAAATCCGGCGTCTTGTCACAAAGCCACGTATTTGTAGTGATCTTCGCATCAGGTATAACAGAGCGTATCAGATCAGCCTGAAAACGCACAAAATCATTTACGCTTTCCTTGCAGAACCTGAACCAGTCCAGCATATATGCGGGATTATACCATGCAAGCTCGTAACTGCCCAAAGGTGGGATTATCTGAGTTTCCGAAGAATACTCGCCGCTCCATACCACGTTGCCGTATGCGCTGTTCACCTCAGGCAGACTGCCGTATTTTGACATTACAAAATTTCTGAACTTCTCAGTACAGGTCGGACAACAGCAGTGAACAGCGTCAAGCTCGTTGTCGATCTGCCACGCAATGACCGCCGGTTCGTCCTTATAGTGCTCCGCAAGCTTTACAATAACGCGCTCGGAAAGCCTTCTAAGCGACGGAGAATTGTAGCACCTGTGTCCGCGGATTCCCGTTGCTATCGGCTTAGAATCTCTTGTCCACTGCAAAGAGTCGGGATATTTCTCATACAGCCACAGCGGCGGACAATTCGTAGGCGTACACAAAACCACATCTATATCTCTTTCGGCAAAAATCTTTACCGCCTTATCAAGCCAGCCGAAATCAAATTCATTCTCCCTAGGCTCTATCCTGCACCAGGCAAATTCCGCTATACGCACAGTCTTGACGCCTGCCGTCTTCATCAGCTCTGCGTCCTTTTCCCAAAGCGACTCGTCCCAGTGTTCGGGATAATAATCCACGCCGATATTAACCATATTCTCCTCCTTGAGTAATTAAGGCAGCACCGCACAACTACCGCCTAACGGCTTTGTGTACGTCTAACTTGCCAATTTTCCGTTATCTTACACAGAAACTCCTTGAAAGACACAAGTATTTCTGCGGTATTGCCTTAAAAATTTCATAACATATATCCGACAGGCTTATTATATCATATATATTTTTATATTGCAAACAGAAATAATATGGGCTGTTGATCAAGGCAACACCGCACAACCACCGGCTAACGCCTTTGTACGGCTGCTGCCTTAATAAAATTCGACGAAAATCGCCTAAAAAGGTAAAAAAACTATTGCATAATTATTTTCTTTATGATATAATGACTTTGTTAATATTTAATTTTAAGGGGGATAAATATGGAGGAAAACAAAACCTATTACAAACAGTCGGGCAAATTCAGTCCCGCAGGCGCAGTGCTGATGCTGTTGGCAACAGCAGTTTGCGGAGTAGCGCTTTTCTGGGTCTATATGCTTTTCAACGGCTGGTGTACGATCATTTATCTTAACATCTTTGCCGCATTGGCGGTAAGCGTGGCGCTCGGCTATGTCGGCGGAAAGATCGTTAAGGCTTTTAAAATGAGAAATACTTTGGTTGCAATGATATGCACGATAGTCGGATTTCTCATCGCCACATATTTCAAGTGGGCGCTGTACGATTACAACGACCTGAAAAAATACGGCTATGACCTGATGAAAGATCAGAGTGCCTGGGAATATTATATCGAGCTTTCCACAATGTTTGAAGACGCGGACTCAGACAGCTTTGAAGAATACTATGATTTCTATCACGAGCTGAACGCTTACGACTTCTTTTCCTACGACGGGGACGACAGTGATTTCACTGCAAAAGACATTGAAGATATGAAAAAACAATCGGTATGGGAGTTCCTTGAATTTGACAAACTTCTTGGAAAAAACCTTGAAACGGCAAAAGAATCATTGTCAAAGTCCAAGACGATGAACGCTTATGATTATACCTACGAATATAAAACAGGTTATGAAAAAATCGGATTTTTTGATATTTTAACAAGCCCCTCAGACCTATGGAATGACATAAAGGGTATAAACGAGGAAGGAAGATGGTCATTTAAATCGTCACATTCCTCCAGAGATAACGGTACGCTTGTAAACGGCACAATACTTTGGATAGTATGGGGCGGAGAATTAATCGCACTTGCGGCATTCCTGTTCGCATCGGTTTACCAGAAATCCAAGGAACCGTTTATCGAATCCGAAGACGAATGGGCTGAGTATAAGGATACCAAATCCGTATTCAAATTTTATGCTCCCGCAAACGCAAAGCAGTTCAAAGCAGAAATGGAGCAGAACCCATACTCTTTGTTCAACTACGTTATAGACGGTAACCAATATCAGACAAGCTATATGAGCATAGAATGTTATGTAAGTAAACTCGGAAATGAAAACTATATTTCGGCTTATCAGATGACGATAAATCCAAAGAACAAAAATCCTAACAGCAAAACGCTGTTCAAGTACCTTTTTGTTGACAGCGACTTTATAAGCAGACTTTATTCGCAGTTTACGCCGGGCAATACTCAAAAAGTTCCGCATCCCGCAGACGAACAGCAGGCTTCCGCCGAACCTCAGACGGAAGAACAGAACGTTTAAAACTCAAAAACACGGTTGGAAAATTCCAGCCGTGTTTTTTATGTGCGGTATTGCCCCTTTTAAATTATCAGAGCCACGCTCCGTAAATCGTTTCTCCTGTAAGTTCGCGATATGAACGTACAGAAATATCGGGATAATCCTCCCTCGCATTTTTTATCATTTCAACAGGCGAATACATATTCACAACAGTCGCATATGTCTGAGAAACGCCTTGATTGAGCCTATCCTTAGTGTTCAGAACCACTTCGTAGCCCTGTGCTTTCATGGACGGAGCGGAATTTATGATAGAACCTCCACTATAGCTTTGAGGACTTATAGCCAGAACATTGTCGGACAAAAGACTGATACTGAATGTAAATTCCTCTTGATCGCAGTATTGACCCATACCTATTATCATTACACGAGCCTCGCCTACATTAATGTTGTCGTAGTATTCGACCCTGTAATCAACATCGGGAATAAGTGTTTCTTCATCGGCGTAAACGTTAAACATCTGAGTTCTTTCCTTGCCGGTATATGACATAGAAGACAGCATATCGGTAGAACAGCCCTTTATAGTAAGCTTAGTCTTAATATTCAGCGCCGCACTTCCCTTTCCTCGTTCTGGCGAATTGACCGTATTTATATACGCCTTTACTTTATAGATATATCTTGTTTTCGGAGCAAGCTCAAAATCCGTATAGGAGGTATCTGTTACCTCGGCGATACGCTCATATTCAGCACCCTCCTCATCAGACTTGCGGTAAACGTAATAGCCGTCCGCCTGAGATACCGTATCCCATTGCAGGCTAAGCTTATCGGAACATATATCGCTCGCCTTGAACTGCTGAGGCGCATTAAGCATTACCACAGCCTTTCCTGCCGCAAGTATATTACCCTTGCCGTTGTCCGCAAGAGTATTTCCGCTTATCAGCACTTCCGATTCCCTGTTAGCCTTTATGCCGTAGTTTTTATTCTTCTCACAGGTATTGTCACGAAATTCAACCTTTGCGCCGTTGTCGGCAAGGAATCCGTTAAGGCTGTTCTCACTCAGTTTATTTTCCGTGGCTTTTCCGCTTGAATCGGTAAAGAGTATTCCGTGATTTCCGGATTTGGAAACCGTATTCTTTCTGATGTCCGCCTCAGATTTCTTAGTTACCTTGATTCCGTTAGAACCCGTACCCGATATGGTATTGCCCGAAACGGTATTTCCCTCGGATCCTCCCGAAACATAAACTCCCGAAACCGAAGACTTGCTCATTTTATTGGAGCTTATCTCGCTTCCCGAACCGCCGCTTACATAAACGCAGTTCTGATATGAACCTGTAAGCGTGTTCTTAGTAACGGTTATCTGCGACGTGTCTGTCATTGAGATAAGATCCATGTCGGAGCGATTGTATTTATCGTAATCAAAGCTCATTTCGTTGGACGCAATATAAATTCCCGAAACGTCGTTCAATCTTACCGCGCTTCCCACAGTAGTGATTTTATTGTCGGTTATCTTCACGCCTTTTACTGTATAGTTATAATCAGGGTGATTAGCAGAAGCCTCCAGCTTTTTTCCGAATATCTGAATACCGAAGGGCTGGGAAATGTAATAGGTCATAGCCGTGGAAATGGTATTGTTCCTGATAATGGTATTGGCGTTGTCATCAAGCCGTTCCTTTATTCCCGCGTATCCCGAATTAGGAATGTGGAAATTGCTGTTTTCATTATCGGTCATATATTTGAAATCTACGCCGTATCCTACATCGGACATGGTATTGTTTTCTATTATGCAGTTTTTATGATTTACCAATACTATCGCCGTGGATTTAAGATTGCTGAAACTGTTGCCGGAAATAATAGTGTTGGTATAATAAACGCCAAGGCAAGCCGAATGTGATCCAAGACCTCTCATCAAATCATGAAAACTGTTGTTTTTTATCACCACATTATCGCAGGGCGTATCGTCAAACGGCTCATATCCAGCAAAAACCTCGCTGCTGGATATGGTGTCAAGCTGGATAGCCTCTTTCTGCTCGTAACCGGAATAACCGTGAAAATCGCAGTCTTCAATAGTGATACCCTTTGTTGCACCGATTTCAAGATGGTGACCGTTATAGTTATTTTTGATCTCCACATTCTTTATCCAAAGATTTGTCATATGACCGAAACGCATATTTGAAAACGGCGCAGAGCTTCCCGACGGATTACCGTCCCAGCATCCGCCCTCGATAACAATGTTCCTATCGCTGTCATAACCGCCCGCACCGTTTGCCTGAGCGTTCTTTAACATACAGCCGCTGTCAAAATCTCTTATAATGGTAGCGCCGTCCTCAAGATAAAACCATGTATTTGAATATATTTTCAGCAAAGACTTTATCTTATACTTTCCGGCAGGCACAAATACTTTTATCTGAATCGAAGAAGAACCGTTGTCGACAGCATAATTCAGAGCCTTCTGGATAGCCTTTGAGGAATCCTTCTTTCCGCTTTTATCGGCGCCGAAATCAAGCACGTTTACCTCCAGCGCGCCTGAATAACCGCTTATATCCGCACCGCTCGCGTTCGTACCGGTAATTTTTGAATAATCATAAGCAAAGCACCTTATTGTCATGAGCGTAACAGCGCATAAAAGCGCAGAAGCAATAGCAATAAAGGTGCGTGAAATCCTTATCAAATCCCATCTGTCCTTTCGTTGTCCGCGGGTTTTGCCCATCTCTTTCTATTCTTACACATATTATATTATAACAAACCCGGACTTTTTTGTCAACTCGGACAGATAATTAAATAAGCTCTTAAAAAGAATTGTAGACCTGCACAAAAGCGTATAAGAATTTTGTATAACATTTTACACGTAATTTACCTGCTAATGTCTATCCCAGCGCAACGTCAAGTATCATCATTATAAGGAACCCCAGCATTACGCCGACTGTGCCAATATGACCCTCTCCGAGATGCGCCTCGGGAATAAGTTCTTCCACAACAACGTAAAACATTGCACCCGCCGCAAACGCCAGCAGCCAAGGCAAAAGTGCCTGAACCGTTCCTGCTATCAGTACGGTTATAAGACCGAACACAGGCTCAACCAGTCCCGAGCTCATTCCGAAAAGAAAGGATTTTTTCCTGCTGAGCCCAGATTGCCTTATAGGCAGAGCTATCGCCGCGCCTTCGGGAAAATTCTGTATTCCCATTCCGAGCGCCAGTGCAATAGCGGACGCCAACATGACTGAGTTTTCATTCTGCGCCGCCAGTGCAAACGCAAGGCCGACTGCCATGCCCTCAGGAATGTTGTGCAAAGTAATTGCAAATATAAGAAGACTTGAACGCTTTAATCCGTTGCGAACGCCTTCCTCTCTATCAGGCTCAGGGTGGAAATAAGGCATAAGCTTATCCAGCAGCATGAGGAACATTACTCCGATACCAAAGCCTCCCGCCGCAGGCACCCAGCCTATCTTTCCGAGAGACTCAGCCTCATCGATCGCAGGAATAAGCAAGCTCCATACCGAGGCCGCTATCATCACTCCCGCGGCAAATCCAAGAAAGGCCCGCTGGACCTTGTCGCTGCTGCCCTCCTTTTTCATAAAGAACACCACGGCTGCGCCAAGTGCGGTCATTGTAAAGGTAAAACCCGTTCCTGCCGCAGCCCATAACAATCCGTTCATACCGTATGTTTCCTTTCAAATGTATTAGCGGCGTCAAACATTTATATATGATCTGCCGCCCTTATGTAAATCTACGCAGATTTACATAATACAGCTTATGCCGTTTTATAGCCGTCGGTGAAAATACGCAGACAAAGACTGATGAACAAAAAAGCCTGAAAAAATCAGAATACAACAGCCAAAGCCTGAATATACTGTCTTAGCAAGCAAAAACACTCAGTTTATTTTTAGGAGGAATCAAACAACATGGATACTATGGAGCTTAAACTTAACAGGGAAACGCTGGCAATGAGCCAGACTATTCTCGACTCTGCCTGCGAACAGTCTGTAGAAAAGGACTTTGTCCTGCCAGATTATTATCCCGACATTTTCAGGATCCTCAAATGCGTAATACTGCCAAGGATACAGACTCATTCCATAAACGGCGGAAAGCTGAGTTTCGATATGACCGCTCTTATCAGAGTGCTTTACCTCAGCGAAAACGACAAACGCATAAACTGCATTGAGCAGAAAATGAACTTTTCAAAATCAATGGACCTGCAGGGGGACTGCACCGCCCCTATGGTGAGCCTTAACCCACGCTGTGATTATGTCAACTGCCGTGTGGTAAATCAGCGCAGACTGGATATCCGAGGAGCTGTATCGATCGGAGTAAAAGTCGTCGGCGAGGTTTCAAGACCGGTCGTGACCGACGCATTCGGCTGTAATATCCAGCTGAAAAAAACGCCTGTTACATATCCCACCAAAAGGCTGACCGCTGCAAAGCGGATCACCGTTATAGAGGAACTTCAGCTTTCTGCGTCAAAACCGCCGGTAGGCACTGTACTGCGTTCCGATTGCAGAGTTATCCCGCAAGAGCATAAAATGATCGCAGGAAAGCTAGTTACCAAAGGCGATGTTGAAATATCGATGCTTTACAGCTGTATCGCTCCCGACGGCGAGGAAAGTGCGGAAACAATGAAATTTACCGTCCCTTTCAGCCAGATAATCGACATCGAAGGCATTGACGAGACCTTCACCGCCGACGTTGACATAACCGCTTCCAGCTGTGATATTATACCAAAATCCGAGGACGCCTCGTCGATGGAATGTGAGCTTGTTCTGCTTGTGAACTGCACTGCAAAGAAATTTGAAAGCTGTGAGATAGTTACCGACGCATACTCCACCTGCTACGAATGCGAACTTCAGTCCTGCGAAAGCAAGCTTGATTCTGTCGGTGTGAAAGCAGATGAAAACCACACCGCCTCTGCAAATCTCAGCTGTGCCGAAGGCACGATAAGCTGTGTACACGACAGCTGGGCTAGCTGTTCAAACGTGACCTCCCGCTTTGACGAAGAAAAATGCGCCTTTATCGTTACGGGCACGGTTACTTTCTGCTTGCTGGGCAGAAATGAAAACGGCACTCCCCTTTATCTTGAAAACGACGCTCCTTTCGAGCACGAGGTATCCGTTTCTGAAAACGGCTGTGAAGGCGAGCTAAGCTTCGAGCCCAAAGTTTCCGTTGTAGGCTGTTCTTACTATCTTTCGGACGAAAGCACAGCGGAAGTAAAGGCAGAGCTGAAGATCTGCGGAGAAATAACAGCGCAGAAATCCAGAACGATGCTTACCGACTTAAAGGCGCTTACCGATAAACCGAAAGAGAAAAAAGACTCATACGCTCTGAAGATATGCTATTGCAGTGAAAACGACGATATCTGGGAGATCGCCAAGAAGTATTCTACTTCGATCTCCGCAATTCTGGAAGAAAACGAGTTGACGGACGAAAAAGTCACACAGCACGGAATGTTATTGATCCCATTAATGAACTAGGAGGACAGAAAGATGACTAACGACATTTATACCGACATCGCCACACGAACCGGCGGAGACATTTATATCGGAGTGGTCGGACCCGTGAGGACGGGAAAATCCACTTTCATAAAACAGTTTATGGAGCAGTTCGTTATCCCGAACATCGAGAGCGATTTCAGAAAAGAAAGAGCTATCGACGAACTTCCTCAGTCCTCCGCCGGAAAAACCATTATGACCACCGAGCCGAAATTCATTCCGGAAGAAGCGGTAAGGATCGACCTGGACGGAGGAGCAAGTTTCAACGTAAGAATGATAGACTGCGTGGGTTATATAATCCCCAGCGCTATAGGCTATATCGAAAACGAAGCCCCGAGAATGGTAGTAACTCCATGGTTTGACACCGAGGTGCCGTTCAACATGGCAGCCGAAGTCGGCACCCAGAAAGTAATAACCGAACATTCCACTATCGGTCTTGTGATCACCACGGACGGCAGTGTTACCGACCTCCCCCGCGAAGAATACGAGGAATGCGAAGAACGTATCATAAACGAGCTGAAACAGATCAACAAGCCGTTCGTAGTTCTGATGAACAGCGTACACCCGGAATTCTCCGACGTAAAAAGGCTCTGCACAGAACTTACTGAAAAGTACGGCACAACAGTCATGCCGATAAACTGTCTGGAGCTTGGCGAGGAAGAAATACGTGAGATACTTACACAAGTCCTTTATGCTTTTCCCGTCAAAGAGATAAATATTTCCATGCCCTCGTGGATAAACTCACTGGATAAAGGTCATTGGCTCAAGGAAGCAGTTTTCGGTCACATAAAAGATGCGGCAAGGTGTGTGACAAATTTAAGAGAGATCTCCGACTGCGCCGAAAAAATATGCTGTTGTGAGCAGGTAGCATCGGGAGCAGTGGCCGGTATCGACCTGGGCTGCGGCGCCGCAGTGATAAACGTAGAGCTTAAACCCGATCTTTTCTTCAAGATCATAGGCGAGGCGACCGGTCTTGAGATCAAGGACGAAAACGACCTTATGCCCCGTATTCTGGAGCTTGTCAAGATAAAAGAACGTTTTGCAAAATTCAACGACGCACTGGACGAAATGGAAAAGACAGGCTACGGCATAGTAATGCCTGAAATGAATGAGCTTACCCTTGACGAGCCTGAGATAATCAAGCAGGGTGGAAAATACGGCGTCCGCCTCAAAGCCGCCGCTCCTGCGATACACCTGCTGAGGACCACGATAAACACCGAGGTCGCACCGATAGTCGGTTCAGAAAAGCAGTCCGAGGAATTGGTGCTCTATATGCTGAACGACTTTGAGGAATCCCCCGAAAAGATATGGGAATCCAACATTTTCGGCAAATCGCTCCACGAACTTGTAAGCGAGGGCCTGCACGCCAAGCTTTCAAAGTTGCCGGACGACGCCCGAATGAAAATAAAAGAAACCATAGAACGTATGATAAACGAAGGCTGTTCAGGACTTATCTGCTTTATTCTGTGATGATCTTCCGCCGAAAAATAAACTGATAACATAAAAAGCGATCCGGAAAGGAATTGATTCTTTCCGGATCGCTTATTTTATACTGAAAACTTAATTTACACCCTCCGCAAAGGTGATAGGCACGCCGAAAAGCACGCCTGCGTTAGGCTGTGAAAGATCGCCCGTAACATCAGTGATCGCCTTTCTTGCAACATCGACCTGCTCGTCGGCAACCGCTACAAAAATCGTCTTACCCTTCTGAGCATCGTCCTCGCCGTTAAGAATAGACCTGAGCACTCCGATCATCGGCAGGCTGTCCATCGTTGAAATGGATTTAGCCATTCCCACGCTGTCTATAACTGTTCCGCCCCTTATGCCGGCAGAGGCAAGCGAGCGCATAATATCGTCAACCAACTCAACTCTTTTGATTACTAAAAACAATAACTGCATTTTGATCCATCCTTTCGTTCAACAACTTTTCTTATTTCCTGAATGACGCCGCCACCCAGTCTTCTTTTTCTCTTATTTCGATCAGTTCAAAGCCCTGCGCCTTCAATTTGTCAAGCACCTCGTCCTTTCTCTGATCGATAATTCCCGAAACGATAAGCGTTCCGCCGTCTCTTATAAACCTGCCGAAAATACCGCTCATTCCTATAAGTACGTCTGCCACAATGTTGGCGCACAGCAGATCGTATCCTGTTCCGATCTTTTCCACCAAAGCCTCATCTTCGATAATATTACCGCAGTAAGCCGTATATCTGTCTTCGGAGATATGGTTTTTTCCGGCGTTCTCTTTAGCGATCTTGACCGAGTTTTCATCGACATCGACCGCAACAGCCTCATCAGCGCCCAGCAACAACGCGCCTATAGAAAGAATACCGCTTCCACAGCCGAGGTCAAGGATCCTGTCGCCAACGGCAAGATTTTTTTCCACCAGTTCCAGACAGAGCTGAGTAGTATTATGTTGACCGGTACCGAAAGAAGACGCAGGGTCGATCTCAAGTATCTGCCTTTTTTCACCCTCAGCGGTCTTTTCCCACGAAGGCTTTATCAAAAGCTTTTCACCAACGCAGAGCGGCTTGAAATACTGTTTCCAGTTATTCGCCCAATCCTCTTCCTTTACGTTTTTCAGCTCATACTCAAGCCTGCCGAACCGGTCGTTGACATCACGTTTTTTCAGCGCTTTCAATTCAAGCTTGACAGCCTCAAGATTTTCAAGTCCCTGAGCGTTTTCAGGAAGATAGACCGTGACCGTAGTCTCACAGTTTTTAAGACCCATCAGATCGTCGTCAATATAATCCCAGTTTCCGTCCTTATCATTCAGAAACTCCTGAAAATCCTTAGCGTCCTTTATAACAAAACCGTTTATGCCCATTCCGAGAAGACTTCCGGTAACAGCTTCAATGCCCTCGGTAGTCGTAAAAACATCGATCTCGACCCAATTCATTTTACCAAATCCTTTCGATAATATTATAATTATAGCACATTTTGCACGATTTGTAAAGCGGCGAATTAAATTATATTTAACAAAATTAAATATTGATTATTGTATATGTTTAACAAATGTCAACTAAAATCGTCTTGCTTACAAAAACAGCCAAATAACAAAACAGGCGGACATCTTCGTCCGCCCTAAAATCAAAAAAACTACTTTTTCTTATCATACTCGGCAAAAGCCTCCTCGACAGTTCCGTCGACCTTGACCTTTCCGTCTTTAAGAAATATCGCCCTCGTACAGGTTTCTTCTATCGCTTTTTTTGAATGTGAAACGAATAATACCGTAACGCCTGCGGCGATAACGTCGTTTATCTTGTTCCTGCATTTCTGCTGAAAATCCGCGTCGCCAACGCTCAGCGCCTCGTCAACCACAAGAATATCAGGCTTGATATTGATATTTATCGCAAATCCCAGACGCATTTTCATTCCGCTGGAGTAAGTCCTTACCGGCTGATCGATATACTCGCCCAAGTCTGCAAAATCAATTATATCTTGCTCTATCTCCTTTATCTGATCGTCGTTCAGACCCAGCAGATAGCCCTTGAGATAAATATTCTCTATACCGGTCATATCCAGCGAAAACCCTGCGGTCAGCTCCAGAAGTGCGGCAACTTTTCCTCTTACGATTATCTGTCCGCTGTTCGGAAAGCTTACTCCGGTTATCATTTTAAGTATAGTCGATTTTCCCGCGCCGTTCTTTCCGATTATTCCTACAGATTCGCCGGGATATATCTTAAAACTAACACCCTTTAAAGCCGGGTGCTTTTTTACGCCCTTGTTTTTGGTAAAGATAGCTTTAAAACGGGCTTTCTCATTTTTATATAAAAAATATTCCTTTTTTACGTCAACAAATTCAATTATGGGTTCTTTTTCCATTGAAAGCATTCGATCCTTTCTGTAGCCCTAAAGCACATCGGGCAGAATTTTTCTGAACTTTTTATAGGTATGAGCGCCCACAAAGGTCATCAGGACAAGCTCTGCAAAAAACACGATCGTTTCCGTGGTGTAGTTTGCATCAAAAATAAACGTATCTGTAAGAAAACATTTTCGGTATCCGTTGACAAAATAGTTTATCGGATTGAAATACATCAGTCTCTGAAGCCACACCGGCCGTATGTCATAGGTGTTCCAGAAAATTCCCGACAGCCAGAACAGACCCGTAATAACTGAATTGATCAGATTTTCAAAATCCTTGCTGAACGCGCTTAACGGTGCAGTCGCCCAAGAAAGCACAAGGAAAAACAGATACATCATCGCACAGTAATAAAAAAACTGAAGATTATACCAACTCGGACCATATCCAAGGCATACCAGCACGATATACATTATCACGCACAACAGGAAATGTATATACAATCCCGACAGAGATGTAAAGGTCATTATATTCGATACCGGAAAAGACAGCTTGGTAACAAACTGCTTATTGTTTCTTATCGAGCGTGAACCGCCCACGATACATTCCGAAATATAGAACCACGGAACATATCCCGTAAGCATGAAAACGAACTGCGGATACTTTGCATTTATAAAATGAACTCCGCCGTTCCTTCTTAAACCTATCTCAAAAGCGAACCATAATATAAACAGCGTGAATGTCGGCTTTATCAGCGCCCACAGCGGACCCAGAGCCGCACCCTTATACTTCTTTTTCAGCTCGTTGACCGACAGCATTCTGATCTGTCTCAGCTTGCCTTTATGCTCGCCGATAATCTGCCCCAGACCGAACAAGTCAAATTTTTTCTTTTCTATTTTTACCATCTCCATTACCGCTCTCCTCGCCGAGAGCATAGTCGATAATCCGTTTCGTCGCCCCGCCGTCGCAGGAAGACATATATTTTTCCACAAAGCTATCCATCGCACCTGCGTCAAAACCGCCTAAACTTTCCCTTACAGCCTCGGCAAGCCTTTCACCGTCGGTAACGATTTCTCCCGGCATCTCGTTTTCAAAATCAAGATAAAAGCTTCTTTCCCTGTTGTAGCTTTCAAAATCGGGAACAAAAAGCACACAGGGCTTTTTATAAAGCGCATATTCAAATATCAAGGAAGAATAATCCGTAATAAGCACGTCCGCCGCAGGCAGTATCCTGTTAGTGGGGATCTCACAGTTGGTAAGAGAACTTTTCAGCCTTGGGTGCATCTTTATGATCACTTTCCAT
Organism: Ruminococcus sp.; assembly: GCA_021770655.1. GTDB lineage: Bacteria > Bacillota > Clostridia > Oscillospirales > Ruminococcaceae > Hominimerdicola. The sequence continues at coordinate 16,913 of JAETQO010000012.1, forward strand.
TCGTTGCCAAGCTTGTCCTCAAGTCCGGCCGCATATTCCTCTCCGACGCAGTACGCTTCCCCTGCGTTTCCCCTGAAGGTCGGCGCATACAGTACTATCTTCTTTCCTCTGCAATCGGGATATTTATCAAAAAATTCCTTCCTGCACCTTTGGTTGTAGCTTTCATCAAAAAGCACGTCCGTCCTGCTCACGCCCAGCGGTTTTACAATGCCGCTTTTCAGCCTGAACGCCGAGTTGAACGCCCTAACGCACTCCGGACTGCTCACAGTAATAAGGTCAAAATTTCTTGTTACAGACCCTTTGAAGTGTGAAGAAATATCCTCTTCGCTGTCATAACCGAATTTTTTCAGCCCGCCGCAGGAATGCCACAACTGAACTACTTCGGTCTCTTTCCTTTTCCTGCAAGCCGTAACAGGCACAAAGTAATTACAGATAAAAACCGCTCTTGCATTCGCATAGCTTTTCATAAAAGCTATCATATATTTCAGACTCTGTATCATAGAAGCTTTTGAAAAATCACAGTACATTTCCAAAACCTCATAGCCGCGCCTTTTAAGCTCGTCCTTGACAAGCTCCATGCTTTCGGGCGTACTGTCCGTATTTGAGTCGGCAAGAATAACCAGCCGCTCGTTGATCTGCTTTTGCTTAGCCCAATTATAACTCAAAGGCAGAAGCGTTTTCTGCAAAGCGGTTTTTATATACTGCCTAACAATATGTTTAAAGCTTTCCATCAATCTCTTAAAAACCTCTTGTAAATTCTGCCCGTCAGCGATTTAGGCATTATAAAAATGAAAAGCTGAAAGGCGCAGGGAACGATAAAATCTATTATTCCCGAATATCCCATACGAAATATTTTCCATCTTACATTTATAAATGATCTGGTGTTTGCCCAGTTTTTTCTGCGCTCATAATTGTTTCCTGAAACTCTGTACATAACAAGAGATCTGTCAAGATTTATACCCCTTGCACCGTCGGCAAGCATTTTCACCACGAACTCATAGTCCTCACAGCGCTTTATGTTGCTGTAACCGCCCACGCTCAGCGCTCTTGATTTCTTATACACAAGCGTAGAATTGTTGAAAGGATTTCTCCTTTTTGCGTACTTGTGTATCTCTTTATTTGAAAGAGGCGTTTTTTTCGTAGCGATCGTCTTGCCGGTATCGCTTTCAAACTCGTCTATATACGCCCCAAGCATATCTATCTCCGGATGCTTTGACATAACGTACAGCGAAAGCTCGCACCTGTTCGGCACGGAAATATCGTCCGAATCCATTTTCACAATGTATTCGTTTCTGCAAGCGTCTATGCCTCTGTTGGCGCATCGCCCAGTTCCGATATTCTCTTTCAGCCTCAAAGGGTGAAAGCACTCGTAATTATCCTCAAAATAGCTTACAAGCTCGTCAAGCTCGTCGGTAAGCTTTCCGTCGCACACTAAGACAAAATCGTTTGTCGGGTGGGTCTGGTTCAGCATACTCTCAACGCTCGCCTTGAAAAACTCAGGCTTTTCGCCTGCATAGACGGACATAAGCACGCTGTAATCGGGAAGAACGATATTTTTCACAACCATATTTTACGCCGTCCTTTCAATAAATTTCTCACAGAATGTAAGCTATTTTATTATACCATTAAAAGAATATTTTGTCAACGAAAATGCACGTTTATACAATCGATTATACGCTTTTTTTATTCTTCCCCGACAAAAGCAGATAAATTTGTGCAAAATGTTCCTAAGGAAACGCTGTCAAATCAAATTCGCCCCGTTCAATGCGGGAATTCACGCGGCTGAATTTGATACGCTTCGCTTTAATCAGCGTATCCTTGGAAAACGCTGATCAAATCAAATTCGCCCCGTTCAATGCGGGAATTCATGCGGCTGAATTTGATACGCTCGCTTTAATCAGCGTATCTCTAATGTGAAAATAAGATGAAAAAACTCGCTTTTATTTGACAAGCGGGTTAAACTGTAATATAATATTGTTATTGTGGAAAAACGGAGAGATTCTGAAAGGATTGGTGTAAATGACTTATCCGAATAACGGACGACAAAACGGACGCTCCGACAGATATACAAATCGGAGCGTATATAACGAAAACAACAGCGGCAATCAGGATATATACGAGCAGGAATATCAGCGTCAGCTTGAACAGTTCAGCCGAATGGACAATGAAAACTTTGATGACGGCGTTGATCTTCAATTTCATCAGCCCGGCGAGGATAACTACGACTATCATGACTATTATGACGAGGGCTACGAAGAAGACTATATCAGACAAGACCGCAGAGCGCAGTATACAAAACGACCCGACGCTAACGGACAAAGCGCTCCGCACAGACAAACCGGAAACAGCTCCCGTCAAAACAGCAAGCCTTCCCAATCAAAAAGCAGAACAGGTTCAGACAACAATCTGCAATTCGGAGCTAATAATCATAACCGGCCTCAAAGCAAAAATAAAAATAAAAAGCAGTCTTCAAAGAAAAGGAACAGCAAAGTGGAGAATAAAAAACGTCACCCTGTCAAAACTTTTTTAAAAGTGCTGATAATAATTATTTTAATACTGTTTATCCTTGCCAACCTGCTTATATGGAGATATATCGGCATGGTAAACACCGTCAAACGTGGCGAGCGTTCGGTAACGAACGCCTCAATGAGTGATTCCGATGTAAGAAATATCCTCGTTATAGGTTCTGATACCCGAAGCGTCGAACAGCGGGGAAGAACAGACTCTATGATACTTCTCTCCGTAAACAGCAAAACAAAGGAGATAACCATGACCTCCTTTATGAGAGATATGTACGTTGAGATAGTCGGCAAGGACGCCGACGGCAACGACATAGACACATGGGATAAAATGAACGCCGCATATGTATACGGCGGAGCGGAACTGCTTATGGATACCATTGAATATAATTTTGATATATCCGTTGACGATTATGTTTATATCGATTTCTATTCATTCGTTGACATCGTTGACGCTATCGGCGGAATTGAGATCGAAATATCCGATGAGGAAGCCGAAGGAATGAAACCGCCTATGGCAGAACAAAATAAGATCCTCGGCAACGAAAAGGGTACGGATTATCTTGAGCACGGCGGAAAGCTTACTCTTAACGGCAATCAGGCGCTCGCCTACGCAAGACTCAGATATGTCGGAAACGCCGATTTTGAGCGAACCGAAAGACAGCGTACTGTTATCTCCAAGATAATCGAAAAAGTAAAATCTTCAAGTCCGCTCACCATTGACAAATTTGCAAAAGCATCAATGTCTCACCTTACCACAAACATGTCAAAAGCTGAGCTTTACGCACTAACCTATAAGGCGATATTCTCACTGAACTATGATATAAACTCACTGAGAATACCCGACGACGATTCCTATACCTACGGTAATCACAGCGGACAGTCTACCCTTGACGTCGATTTTGAAAAATGCAGACAACTTCTGCGCGAGAACATATATAAATAAAAAAGAAAACGCATTCTGTCCGATCTTGTATCAGATAGAATGCGTTTTTATATGATCTTTGTGGCTGTTACTCTGCGCCGCTGTCTGTTTCCTCCGCCTCAAGCCCGATTAGAATATTTAATGGTAAAAATTTAAGGTAACGCCGCACAACTATTGTGTGCGGTGTTACCTTAATTATGTGAAAAGTAAATTATTGATGTTAATATATTAACAAAATTCAATAATAATTGATGTAATCATTACCAAACCCTGAGGAAAACTTTTCATGTATATAGGAAATAAACAGTAAGGAAAGCACCATGCTCTCCTTACTTTTTTCTTATTTCACTCTACTGCTTCTCAGCGCGTTCAGAATAGCTATCACCGCAACTCCAACGTCGGCAAATACCGCAAGCCACATTCCCGCAATGCCCAGCGCGCCAAGCGCAAGAACTATCGCTTTGACCCCAAGAGCGAACACTATGTTTTCCCTAACAATTACCATAGTCTTGCGTGAGATCTTTACTGCGTCTGCAATACTTTCAGGCTCGTCGTTCATAAGCACAACGTCCGCCGCCTCTATAGCAATGTCCGAACCAAGTCCGCCCATTGCTATGCCTATATCCGCCCTCGCGATAACAGGCGCGTCGTTTATCCCGTCACCCGCAAAAGCCACAAGCCTGCGCTGAGGATCGCTTATAAGCTCCTCAACCCTTTCGACCTTGTTTTCAGGAAGAAGTTCGCTGTAAAGTGTCCTTATCCCGACCTTGTAAGCCACTTCTTCCGCCGTCTGCCGCTTATCTCCCGTCAACAGCACCGTTTCCACGCCAAGTGACCTGAGTCTTTCAACTGCCTTAGCCGAACTTTCCTTGATCTCATCGCCAAGCAAAATCCTTCCGATATACTTTCCGCCCAACGCCACATACACAGACGTTGCACCGTCCTCAGAAGAGGAAACCTCTATGCCGTTACCCTCAAGAAAACTTTTCTTTCCGCAAAGCGCCGGCATTCCGTCAAACCTTGCTTTCACGCCGTTTCCTGCAAGCTCCTGAATATCCGTAAGTCTTTTTTCATCAAAATCTTTTCCGTACCGAGCCACTATAGACGATCCGATTGGGTGAGTGGACATACTTTCGCAGTAAGCCGCCGTTTCGAGCAGTTTATCCTCGGAAACCTCCTGAGGTATAATTTCAAGGACCGCAAAACGTCCCTTTGTAAGCGTACCTGTCTTATCCACAGCGAGGGTCCTGCATTTCGACATAGTTTCAAGATTTTTTGCACCTTTGATAAGAATACCCTTCTTTGATGCTCCGCCTATTCCTGCAAAGAATGAAAGCGGAACGGAAATAACCAAAGCGCAGGGACAGGAAATAACAAGAAACAGCAACCCTCTGTAAAACCATTTTGAAAACTGTCCGAAACCAAACGCAAAGCATGGTATAAATGTAAGCGCAAGCGCGGCGATAACAACCGCAGGCGTATAAACTCTTGCAAAGCGTGTAATGAACTTTTCGGTTTTCGCTTTTCTGGCGCCGGAGTTCTGCACCATATCAAGTATCTTTGCTACAGCGGATTCGTGGAAAGTGTTCGTTACCTTTATTTTAAGCAGACCTCTCAGATTTGTCGAACCGCTTAAAACGCTGTCGCCCACTCCGACTTGAACAGGAAGAAATTCACCCGTGAGCGCTGAAACGTCAAGTTCGGAACCGCCCTCGCATACCACGCCGTCCAACGGGATCCTCTCGCCTGTCTTTACCGCTATTTCTTCTCCTGCCGCAACCTCTTCGGGAGATACCGACACGCTCTTTCCGTTTCTGATAACCGTCACCGATTCGGGCTTTAATTCCATAAGCTTAGTGATAGACTTCCTCGAATGCTCGACAGCTATAGTCTGGAAAAGCTCTCCGACCTGGAAAAACAGCATGACTGCCGCGCCCTCTCTGAAATCCCCGAGTGCAAACGCACCGACCGTAGCGATCGTCATAAGCAGAGATTCGTCAAAAGCCTCACCCTTGATAAGATTTCTTACAGCGGCTATCACTACATCCAGACCTGAAATAAGATATGCCGCAACAGCCAGAACAGCGCTGATGATCTTCAGTGTATTTCCACTGCCAAGCTTATCCAAAATCATAGATACAATAAATAAAACCGCCGCCACAGACAGCCTTGCAACATCACCCTTGTGATCCTTATCCTCCGGTGCGTCAACAGCCGATGAACCATAGTCGCTTATTTCAACATCGGGTTCAAGCTTATGAATGCAGTTCTCTATCTCTTTACGCAAAACAGGATTTGAGCCGTCGTTCATGACCGTCAACGTCTTGTTGACAAAGCTTACCTCGGCACTGCTCACTCCTCCAAGCTCGCCTATCCTTACGCCTATCTTTTCGGCGCACTGCGGACAGTCAAGTCCCTCAAGCTTTAAAGTAAGCGTTTTAAATTCTCCGCCGCTCAGATCAACTACCCTTACATCAGGCTCAAGCTTGTGAACACAATTTTCGATCTGAGTAAGTATATCCTTTACAGCACCGTCACAGTCTACCGACAGCTTTTTATTTATGAAATCAAGGCTTGCCAACTTTACGCCCGGCAACTCCCCTACTCTCTTTTCTATTTTCTCAGCGCAGTTAGGACAATCCAATCCCTCCAGCAGAAGTACCAATTTATTCATTTTACCTTTCTCCTAAAGCAAAAATTCTTTGAGTTATTCGGTAATGTGTTCCATTCCCATACTCAGAATAGTAGCCACATGCTCGTCGGATACCGAATAATAAACTGTTTTTCCCTCACGCCTGTATTTTACAAGCCTTGCCTGTTTCAGAACTCTGAGCTGATGAGATATAGCCGACTGCGTCATTTCCAGCAATTCAGCAATGTCGCATACACACATCTCATCTCTTATAAGCGAAAAAAGGATCTTAACCCTCGTTTGATCGCCAAGCACCTTGAAAAGCTCCGCAATGTCGTATATTTCTTCCTCCACAGGCATCATTGCGCCTATTTGTGCGACCTTTTCAATATTCTTGCCGCCGCATTGTTTATGCTCGTTAAACTCGCTCATTTAATAACCTTCTTTCATATGAATGGTTGTTCATGTGTTTATTATATCATATGTTCATTATTTGTCAAGGGGCAAGTATAAACAATTTGTTAATTCTACAGCTATCAATAAAATATAGCACAATTATTATATGCCTAATGTGAAATAATATTTTTCGTCTGATCGGCTTGATTTAACAAACTTTATTTCAAAGGCATTGTCTGATATTCCGTACAAAACAAAACCGAACAGCACCAAAGCCGTTCGGTTTGAATAACAGATATTGAATTGTCTTATCTTTCCTCGCCCATAAAGAAAATCGCAAGAGTTCCCGGGCCTGAGTGAGAACCTATAACAGGACCTGTATAGCAAATATGCACCTTGCCTGCACCAAGTTTTTTCATTTGCTTTGCCGCATACTCTGCGTCCTCTATGCAATCTCCGTGACATATTGCGGCAACCGGATTTTCCCAGCCGCCCAGCCTTTCGCTCATCATTTCTATCAGCTTATCGATAGACTGCTTTCTGCCTCTTACTTTACCAACAGGAATAAGATGTCCGTCGTTATCAACATGAAGCACGGGCTTTATTCCCAGAATTGAACCCGCTATCGCCGCAGTTTTGGACACCCGTCCTCCGCGATGAAGATATTTCAGATCGTCCACCGTAAAAATGTGACAAAGATGAAGTTTATTCGCCTCTAACCAGTTTTCCAGTTCTCCTATCGACATTCCCGACTTTTTCTTTTCATCTGCCTTTATGAGCAGAAGTCCCTCTCCTGTGGAAGCGCAAAGCGAATCCACGCATTTGATCTTTCCCTCCGGGTACTTCTCGGCAAGGTTGTCTCTTGCAATACAGGCGGCGTTGAAACTGCCGCTCAATCCCGAAGAGAATCCGAGATACAGCACGTCATACCCCGCCGCAAGCTCTTTTTCAAAAGCCGCCTCATAAACAGAAGGCGATATCTGTGAAGTCTTGGTCACCGCTCCGTTTCTCATAGCGTCATAAAACTCTTTCATAGATATATCGTTTCCGCTGTGAGCCTTTCCGTCCACCTCGTAGGACAAATCAAGTATCTCCACGTCCATACCTTTCAGTAGTTCGTCCGACAGATCGCAGGTCGAATCCGAATAAAGCTTATATTTTCTGTCCTTGATATTTTCCGGCATATCCATATCCCCCTCTTAAATTATATCTTAATAATATATATATCACAATTTCTCCTTTTTTTCAATAGTTTCCTAAAAAAATTTCGGCATATTCTTTTAAGGCGGCAGTCGGTGATTGGCAGTATTGCCTTATTTTATCCGACAGAATCATTTATTACAAACCTCCTGCATTTTTTGCGGCAAATTTATTATGAACATATCTGCTTTTCACGCTGATCTACCGTAAGACTGCCTTCGCAAACGTCCAGCAAAAAGCACTTTCCTGTGCCGCTCAGTATCCTGTCCGAGATCTGATTTTCTATCTCCTCTGTCACAAGCTTTCTTATACCTCGGGCTGAACTGCTTTTTCCGTAAGCCTTATCTGCGATGTACTTAGCCACAGCCTCACCGTATTCAAGAGTGCAGCCGATCGCTGTCATTCTGCCTTTCAGCCCTGCCAGCTCCAGCTCCGCTATTTTTTTCATATCCGCCGCCGTCAAATCGTTGAACACCACTATCTCATCGATTCTTCCCAAAAGCTCCGGAGACATGAATTTCTTCAATTCTGAAAGCATTTCCTTTTTCATCTCCCTTGCCCTGTCCTCCGCCGAGATTTTGCCGCCGAATCCAAGAGATTTCTTTTCCGCAAGCTTTTTCACTCCGATGTTGGAGGTCATTATAATTATTACATTTGAAAATGAAATGTTTCTTCCCGAAGAATCCGTAACAAAACCGTCCTCCAGAATTTGCAGAAGAATGTTGTATATATCCGGGTGCGCCTTTTCAATCTCGTCAAGGAGCAGGACTGCATAAGGCTTTTTTCTTACCTGCTCCGTAAGCTGTCCGCCTTCGTCGAATCCTACATAACCCGGCGGAGAACCGATAAGCCGCGAAACGCTGTGCCGTTCCATATATTCCGACATATCCAGCTTTATTATCGCGTCGTCACGTCCGAACAGAGCCTTTGCCAGATTTTTTGCCAGTTGGCTTTTTCCCACTCCCGTAGAGCCAAGAAATACAAAGCTTCCCACAGGACGGTTTAAGGCTTTAAGCCCCGCCCTGCAACGCCTGATCGAAGCGCAAAGTCTGTGAACGGCGTTCTCCTGCCCGATGATGTCCTTGTCAAGGATTTCCTCAAGATTCATCAGCCTTTCCGCCTCGTCCATACCGATAGAACTGCAGTTTATTCCGGTCCATTTTGATACCACACTGTCAATATGTTTTTTTTCAAGGACTGTTTTTCCCTTTCTGTTTTCCGAAGTAATAGCCGAAAGATAAGCGTCGCGGCTTATTTTGCCCTGAACATAATCGTTGAATGCGGCTGAGATCTTTTCTCCCGATCTCTCGCCCGAAGTCTCAATTCTTGCACAGGCACAGGCTTCGTCAAGTATATCTATCGCCTTGTCGGGAAAAAATCTGTCGGTAACATACCGTTGAGCAAGCCTTACTGCATATGAAACAAGCTCTTCGCCTATTTCTACGCCGTGATGTTCCTCATATTTCCCCACCAGACCCGCAAGTATCTCACAGGTCTGCTCGGCAGTCGGTTCTTCTATCCTTACTTTCTGAAAACGCCGCTCCATAGCCGAATCCTTTTCGATATTCTTCCTGTATTCGTCAAAAGTCGTTGCTCCGATTATTTGAAGGCCCCGTCTTGCAAGCTGCGGCTTCAGAATGTTTGCCGCGTCTATCGCGCCCTCCGCCGCGCCCGCTCCCATAATGTTGTGTATCTCATCAATAAACAGAATAACGTTTCCCGCAGAAACAGCCTCGTCCATACAGCCCTTTAGCCGCTCCTCAAAATCTCCTCTGTATTTCGCACCCGCCAGAAGCGACGTAAGGTCCAACGCAAATATCCGCTTACCCGAAAGTATAGCTGGAGCGTCTCCGAGCATTATTTTCCGGGCAAGCCCCTCGACAACAGCGGTCTTTCCTACTCCGGCCTCCCCTACAAGACAGGGATTGTTTTTCGTTCTGCGGCAGAGTATCTCCATTATTCTCTCCGTCTCTTCTTCTCTTCCCAAGCAAGGATCAAAGCCCTCGCACTCGCTCCGTTTCGTCAGTTCTCTCCCATAACGTTCCAAGGTTTTCAGTTTTGGATAATTCCTGTCCGCAAAAATATTCTGCTCATTGCCCGAAAGAGTGCAGTCGTTATACATCTTGTTGCAGTTTATCCCAATCTGCTGAAGTATCTCAAAAGCACAGCAATCCGAACTTCTCAAAAGCATTGCCAGAATATACTCTGTTCCGGCGATCTCTCCCCCAAGGCTCTCACAAAGCTTTACCGCTCCCCTTAGCGCATTTGACGCATTCGGCGTAAAATCATTCTGAGACAGCCGGCAGGGCGTTCCCCTGCCTATTATTCTTTCGATCTCCTCCTCGACCTTCGGTACGGTGACTCCGTATTTAAGCAGAACAGCCGCCGCAGTCGTCCCCTCGCCGTAAGCCGCGCTCAGCAGAAGATGTTCCGTACCGATGTAAGTATGTCCCCATTTTCCGGCAAAAGAAACAGCATTTCTGATAAGCTCTCTTGCCTTTCTTGTATACCGCTCAATATCAAAGCCTGAATAATTCATTTATATCACACCTTTCAGAATGTATCGTATAAATTCTTGACAATCCGGATATAAATTATTCTTTCCCTATAATAATTCAGCAGGCTCTTTAAGGCAACAGTCATTTTTATATTGCCTCTATATTCTTATGCACAGGACAAATTCAGCTTGCAAAAAATTTTGTAACACTTTTTTTCCACCGTCATAAACTGTACTATAAAGCAAACGGAGCGGTACAAAAACCGACCGGCTTTATAAATTCAAACAAAAAAGGAGACATCATTTATGAACGGTTGCGGATTTGGCGGTTGCTGGTGGATCATCATTCTCGTCCTCATTATTTTCTGTTGCTGCGGCGGCGGAAACTGGGGCGGCTGCGGCGGCTGCGAGAACAACGGCTGCGGATGCGGATGCTAATCTAACGCGCAAAAAAGCGGCGGAGCTACACGGCTCCGCCATTTTTTTATTTACTCTTATCTTCTGCCTCCAGCCTTTTTTCAAGCCTTTTCACAACTGTTTTAAGCGCCTTGATCCTGGCGTACTTCTTGTCGTTGCCCTCTATTATCGTCCACGGAGCAAAATCAGTTGACGTCTTTCTCGTCATTTTATTTACATATTCTTCATATATATCCCACTTCTCTCGGTTTCTCCAATCCTCGTCGGTTATTTTCCAGCGCTTTTCCGGAGTGTTCTCTCTTTCCTTAAACCGCCTGTACTGCTCGTCCTTGTCTATATTCACCCAGAACTTGATTATTACAGCGCCCCAGTCGTAAAGCTGTTTCTCAAATTCGTTTATCTCCCGGTAAGCCATATCCACCCTCTCCAGCGGAGTAAGTTTCTCAATAGGTTCTACCATTACTCTGCCATACCAGGTGCGGTCAAAGATAGTAAAGTGCCCGTCATTTTCAAGTCTTGTCCAGAAACGCCACAAATAGTGTCTTGCAAGCTCCGACGGTTCAGGCGCGGCAATGGGATGCACCTCATATCCTCTCGGATCAAGAGCGGCAGCGAGCCGTTTTATGTTTCCGCCCTTTCCGCCGGCGTCCCATCCCTCATAGCAGATAATAACAGGTATCTTCTTCTGATAACAAAGATTTTGCAGTTTGAAAAGCTTATTCTGATATTTTTTCAGCTTTTTCTCATACTCCACATCGTCCAGTTTTTTGCTGAGATCGGTCTCAGAGATCAGCGGCGTATTTATCAGCCTGAAGTCGGTATATTTGTAAGCCGCCGTCTCAAACTGCGGTTTTTCCTCATATCTAACGCCAAGTTCCTTTGCTTTGACCGCACCGTTTACGGCATTCACCACAGCGGAAAAGACCTCCAGCTCTGCCGCAGGCTTTTCATTCGCTCCGATACAGTGCCATGCCGCAAAAGACGTGTTCGTCTTAGCAAGCATTTTGTCGTACAAGCCAAAGAACTTCTCATACTTTTCCATATTTATCTTATCATGCTTTTCAACTCTCCAGTTGGTAACATCGGAGCTTTTGAGCTTTTCAATACGTTTTCTCTGTTCATCCTCAGTAATATGCAGAAAAAATTTCACCAAAAGACAGCCGTCATCAGTAAGCTGTCTTTCAAAGGTCATAATATCCTCCAAACGCTTTTTGTAAGTCTCCTTACCGATCTCTCCGTACATATATGCGTTCACAGTATCCCTGTACCAGCTTCTGTCCAGAATAAGAAATTCGCCCTGTTTGGGAAGTACCTTCCAATAACGCCACAGCCACGGCTTGCGCTTATCCGTATCAGAGGGCGACCTTACCGAAACGACCTTATAAAATCTGGGGTCAAGCGACTTAATAAGCTGAGCGATCATCGACCCCTTTCCCGAAGCGGACCAGCCGTCAAAGGTAATTATCACAGGCAGATTTGCATTTTTCACCGTATTTTCAAGCTTTGAAAGCTCTGCCCTGAGTTCTTTAAGCTCCTGAGAAATTTCCGATTTTTCAGTCTTTATTTGTTTTATCTGTTCTAACATTTTCATCGCTCCCTTTATCTTATTTTTTCAGCTGAAAAAAATTAAGGCAACACCGCACAACTATTGTGTGCGGATAACGCAGAAAATTTTTCGACAGATTGTATAGAAACGACGCAGGAATACTTGCGTCTTTCAAGGAGTTTCTGTGCAAGATGACTGGCAAGTTAGACGTACACAAAGCCGTTAGGCGGTAGTTATGCGGTGTTGCCTTAATTAAAATCAATAATCTTTTTATATTATACACAAAATTTCATCATTTGTATACTGTCATTTTCAATGAAATTAACAGTAGTTTTTTGTTAATACAGAGTTAATAAATATGAGTTATACTAAATAAAATTAATACGCTTTACGACCATTATAAGATTTGAAAAGGACGGCAAAAATCATGTCAAAGAAAAAGGATACAGATGTTAACGTATCAAATAAAAGCGACGAGTTTGAAAATAACGCATTGCTTGACAGCGATGATTATGAATACGAAAAAAACATCGCTATGCACCGCAAGGAAATGGAGCGCAGAGAGCAGGAAGCAATGGAGCGCGCCCTCGCCGAGCAGAAGGAGCGTGAAAAACAGGAAGAAAAGGAACGCGAACGCCGCATCGCTCAGGAGCGTATCGAGCTGATGAAACTGAAAAGCGGCGTGATCGACGAAAGCGAGTCTACTATCAAAGAAGAGCATGACCGGATAAGAGAACTTCACGGATTTGAAAAGGTGTCGAACTTTTTCTACCACAACAAATTATGGATAATATTCGGAGCTTTTATTATAGTCGTTACGGCGTTCATAGTGATAGATTCTCTCAGACGGGAAAAAGCGGATCTTACCGTGCTGATGATAGCAAACAACGGACTTGAAACAAGACAGGAAGAGCTTGAAACTTTCTTTGAAAAGTATACCGACGACATTGACGGCAACGGTTATGTCCACGTTTCGGTAATCGAAATACCACTCAACCCCAACAGCACCGACTATCAGGGACAGAACGTCAACAACACAAAATTTCTCGCACAGCTTCAGTCGGGCGAAACCATAATGGTGATAACCGACTCCAACACCGACGAAGACTTCATGGCTATAATGAAATCCGACCTAAAAAAGGATTTCCCCGACAACCCATACATCGACGATAAAGGAATGAGTTGGGATATGGAAATATTGGCGGAAGAACTAAGCTATGAAAATATGCCTAACGACGTTCATCTTTCTCTGCGTACTCCCGTTAAAACCACAGGCGACTCCAAGGAGAAAATGGAAGAAAACTACGAAAAAAGCTATACAGTTTTCAAGCGCATCGTAGAGGATATGACCCAGAAAGCCGAGGAATCAGGCGACAAAGGTCTTTCCACAGAACCGATACATTACGATGACAGCTCGGAAAGCGTTTCCAAAACAGATAAAAAGGCAGATTAAGATGACTTTATTACCAATACAATACGCCGTACGACCTACAAAGTCGTACGGCGTTGTTTGTTCTCTATGAAGCGCTGTTGTCATCAGCGTATTTATAATCGGAGGTGATATCAAGATACTCCTCAAGACATAAACCGCTCTCGGTCACAGCCTTAGCCTTTTCCTTTCCGATATATCTGATATGCCACGGTTCGTAAATATAACCCGTAATATCCTCCTTGTCCTCAGGATACCTGATTATAAAACCATATTCACAGCAATGCTCTGCAAGCCAGTTAGCCTCAGGCGTTCCCGCAAAGCTGTTTTCCGTGGTGTTCACGTCAAAGGTCAACCCCGTCTGATGCTCCGAATGCCCAGGTCTTGAAGACACCTCGTCGGCGGCCTCCGTGCCCCTTTCCATAGCGTAAGAATTGTAAAGCATCTCCTGCTCCTGATAACTTCTGTAGCCTGAGTTTACAAACAGCGTGATCCCGTCGTTTGCCGCCGCCGCCGACATATTGTCAAATGCGTTCTGAGCCACCGTGCTTACACCCGGATCATAATCGGCTGGCAGTGAATAGGTCTTGTTTACAATGAGTATACCGTCCACAAAGGTCATACCGTTTACCTGTTCTATATCATGCTCATTTTTTTCAGAAGGAGTGTCCATCTTAACGGCAGGCTCAGAGTCGGACTTCTTCGCTTTGCTGTCCGACCTTTCAGTCTGAGAAGAACTGCTCTGTGACGGTTCTGTTATGCCGTTATCATCATGACAGGCTCTGAATATCAATATTCCGATTATCAGCAGTATCGCAATAGCAACGGCTCTGTTACGCATTATCCTGCGATGTGCCGCCGCACGCCTTTCGGCTCTGCGCTGTTCCATTCTCTTTCTTATGACCTCAAGCTCTTCCTCGGAGTACACAGGATAATCAGCAGAATTGTTTCCTTCGGAAATATTATCCTCCGTCTTGAGTACCGTATTTTCACTTTTTGTAAAATTGTCCATAATCATCCTCTTATATTTTACATTATCTTTTTATCTTCATATATTATAACACGTTGCGAGCAATATTTCAAGTCGAATTCCGGCGGTTAAAATAAACGTAAAGTATAAAAAAGCCGCCAAGATAAATAATAAACTGCTCCCCTCTTATCAGACTTTACTTTGGATATATTTATTTATACCAAATTGTCTGATAAAAAGAGAGCAGTTTCCTTTGCGCTGTGTCGCCTTTATTACTGCTCCTCTCCGCTGAGAGTAAGCCTGCTTTCCATACGCTGAACAGTCTTGCTTTCGGTCTTTGCGATCTTCACCTCAAACCAGAAAGTAGAGCCTTTGCCCTCCTCCGACTGAACGCCGTAAGCAAACCCGTGCTTTTTGAGTATCTCTTGACATATCGAAAGACCCAGTCCCGTTCCTACCACGTCACGCTTGTATTTAGCGTCGCGGTAGTACCTGTCGAATATCTTCGGCAAAAGCTCCTTAGATATTCCCTTTCCGTTATCTATTACCTCTATCCTTACAACATCAGGCTTGTTTATCTGCCTGATGCGAATAACCTTTTCATCTCCGCTGTAATTTATAGCGTTGTTTATAAAATTGTATATTACCTGATCCAGCTTTTCAATATCCGCTGTAATTATTCTATCCTCATCGGATATATACTTGATGTCGTAACCGTTCTGCTCGATAAGCAGCTTATAGCGCGTCATACAGTCGTTAAGCTTATCCACAACAGAAAAATCCGTAAGATTAAGCTCTACATTTCCCGATTCAAGCTTTGAAAGCTCCAGCAAATTATTTACAAGATTTGAAAGTCTGTCCGCCTCGTCAATGATGACCTGAATATGCTCCTGCCGCTTGACGGGATTGTCGCCCGACAGATCTCTTATCATTTCCGCATAAGCCTTTACCATAGTAAGCGGCGTTCTCAGATCGTGAGAAATATTTGCAATAAGATCCTTTCGCAGATCAGAAACCTTTTGTATCTCGTTTTTCGCATTGTTAAGCACCGTTGAAAGCTCTTCGATCTCTCTGTAGCCCTGCCCGTTAAAATCCACCGAATAATCTCCGCCTCCGAATTTCTTGGCGGTCTCGGTGATGTTAACGATAGGTCTTGAAAGCCGCTTGGAAATAAACATCGTAACGATAAAAGCAAGCTCGAAAAGAATAATGGTGATGTAAATAAGCTGTTCCCTGATTATGCTTACCGTCGAATCTATAGGCTCTATAGAGCTTTCAATAAACAGATACGCCTGAGTATCCGAATCCTCTGTGTATACCGAGGTACAGTAAAATATCTCCTTGCTTTTGAAATTCTCACTCTGGGTAATATTTGTGATATAGCCCTCGTCGGATCGTTTCAGCTTTGAGATCATTCTGAAAAAATATATTCCGTAACCGTTTCTTACCTCTTTATCAAGAAACGAATATGCGCCCATATTGTTTTCCATAACAAGAGGATTTCCCATTTCATCGGTAATAGCAATACACAGATTATTGTCAAAAGCAAGCGAACGATTTATAATATCCTGATCTTCCGTGCCGTAAGCCCGGATTATCTTGTTTGCCGCTTCAGTAATATCCCTTACTTTTGCAGACCTATAATAGCTTTCAAGGAAGAAATACTGGAACAGCCACAAGAGGATAAGTATGAATATGGTAAAGAACATAAAATACATCCACACATATGCCCTTATGCTTCTCTTACCCCTGAATTCTGCCGCAGCCGCCTTGGACTTATCCCTTAGCTCACTGAATTTTTTCAAACTTATATCCCATTCCTCTCAGAGTAACAATAAGATTGCGGTATTTTCCAAGACTGTTTCTGAGCATCTTTATATGAGTGTCCACTGTTCTGTCGTCGCCGTAAAAATCAAACCCCCAAACCTCTTCCAAAAGCTTTTCACGGGACAGCGCGATGTTCATATTCTTTACAAGATAAAACAGAAGATCGTATTCCTTCGGAGTCATTGAGACCTTTTCGCCGTCGATTTTTACCTCTCGGGCTGTAAAGTTTATCTCAAGCCCCTCATATCTGATAACGTCCTCCGTATGCTGAGAAGCCGTTGCGCGGTTAAGAACCGCCTTTATCCTCGCCATAAGCTCCTTAGGGGAAAAAGGCTTTACAACATAGTCGTCCACGCCTATCTCAAAACCGAAAAGCTTGTCATATTCCTCTCCCCTTGCGGAAAGCATTATCACAGGTATCTGTTTTATTTTCTTGATCTCTTTGCAGGCGGAATAACCGTCAAGGCGGGGCATCATAACGTCCATAATAATAATATCAAAGTTTTCGTTCTTGACCTTTTCCACAGCGTCCATGCCGTCCTCAGCCTGAACCACCTGATAGCCCTCGAACTCGGCATACTCCTTTATAATTTCTCGTATCTTAATCTCATCATCGACAACCAGAATTTTAGCCATAAAGCGTCCTCCTCATCATATCCTTTTCTATATGGTAACCTTTTTTTGTGTTAATAAAGTGAATATTTGTGGAATTTTTAAGAATTACTGATATTATTTTAGTACATAAAATTCTATATGTCAATACGGCAGATAAATAAATCTCTCCAGATCAACTCCGAGAGAGAATCGATAGGAGAGATTTATTACTAATGGGCGCTCACAGAAATTATTTCTTTGACCAAAGCATAATATTTATAGTATTCAGCCATTCGTCCGCCTCGTCAATACCCTGCATAGTCAATTTCAGAGTGATACCGCTTTTCATCTTCAAAGCTAACCCGCGTTCAAAGATCCTTGCAGATAGAATATCCTTAACCGGAAACTCGCGTTCAGACTTTTCCGTACGGATAACAAGCCCATCCCGATAAAGCAGATATATCTCATTATCATTATCCGCCTGCATAATAAGCGTTTTATCCTTATTTTCGCTCTTATCGGCTACTGCGCCGTATCCACCAAGATGTACCATTTCATTTACCTCCAAAACTGATCGCATGGATAAATATATCAATAGATATGAATAATATCTCAAACTTATCCTTAAAATAACATTACAGCAATATTATACTACGCATTTCGAGTATTGTCAATATGCAAATTCTCATTTAGAAAATATCCGCGTTAATAAAATTTTTTTATTGTATAATATGCTAAAGGAGTTGAGAAAATGGATTTTGGTGATAAATTGCTGAGTTTACTTGAGGAAAAAGAAATCTCACAGAAGGAATTTGCCGTAAAACTAAATATCGCCCCCACAACCCTTAACGGATATATAAAGAACAAGCGCCAGCCCGATTTTGAACTTGTCAAAACCATAGCCGGAGCGCTTGACGTATCGATAGATTTTCTGTTTGACTATGACGGCAAAGCTCCTGCATTGACTGCTGATGAGCTTTCGCTTATCCTGAAACTGCGGTCACTTTCTGATGACCAGCGGGAAATAGTCCGCGACCTGATAAATCTGTCCGCCAATAAAAATACGAAACGCAGATAAAAACAGCCTGTGCGCCGGATAGCGCACGAGCTGTTTTTACAACTAAGCGGAACTGATCGCAGAAACATTCCAAACCGATCATTCATCATCTTCATTCTCATCGTCATTTCTGTGTATAGCATAATGAATAAAATAAAATGCGCAGTTGATTATCATGCACCCGCCGATAAATATCTGAGCCAGCAGATTCTCTCCCATTTTTTCCGATCTTATCATAGCTGCTGCAATTATAAACAGCCCAGCAATACCGAATACAGCAAAAATTGTTTTTCCCGTTGAAGTGTCGTTAATGCGATCATATGCGTTGTGCTTAATGACATAGAAGAAAAAGACCGTCATTGACGCCCATACCGTAACAACAAACTCAGCATAAGGATTTATATACTTTGTCGTTTCATCAAAGCGGGTAAGCAAAGCCAGAACCACAATAGCGGTAATATAAGCTATCATAAATCCTTTTCCTCTGACGGCTATCTGCATTTCGTCATAGCCTTTTTCACCTTTTACAAGCTCAATTTTTTTCATAAAGATCTCCTCCAATACTGATTTTGTCCTGCACATAAAGCGTCTGCTGTTATTCCCAGAACAATTCGTCTAATGTTTTGTCTAAAGCTTTGCATATCGCAATACAAAGCTTTATGGTCGGATTGTAATCGCCGCTTTCGATAGCGTTCATTGTCTGTCTTGAAATTCCAATCGTCTCGGCAAGGTCTTTCTGCGACATATCCTTTAACGCCCTTGCGGCTTTAAGCCTTAAATTCTTACCCATCTGCTCACCTTTCATTTGTGTATAGACAATCTGTCTGACTTTATATACATATTGTATCATATTATTTTTATTATGTCAAGTATATTTGACTTATTTTTTCGATTTTTTCAAAAGATTATACTTTACCAAAACTCGGCATACAAAAAGGGCGGTCAATGACCGCCCCTCATACTATAACAGCTATTTTATTTTCTCGCCTCAAGCGATGCGATAGATTCATTGATCTTTGACATTTTCTCTTCAGCCTTTGCAAGCTTAGCCTTCTCAGCCTCGATAAGCTGTGCAGGCGCCTTTGCAAGGAATCCCTGATTGTTAAGCTTCTTACTAAGGAAATCAATGTCCTTCTGAGCGTTCTTTTTGTCTTTTTCAAGACGGGCAAGCTCTTTTTCGACATCGATAATATCAGAAAGCGGAATGAAAAATCTTGCACTGTCCGTTACAACGGTCACACAATCCTGCTGATCACACTTTTCTGTAATTATAACCTCTGATGCGGATGCAAGCCTTTCAAAGAACATTACTCCCTGCTCAAATCCCCCCTGCTGTGCAGTTTCAATGTAAAGCTTAGCCTTTACCGACGGCGGTACGTTCATTTCTCCGCGGCAGTTTCTTATACCTTTGATACCTGCAACGATTTTTTCAAATGCGGCTTCGTCCTCGGTAAATTCAAGCGACTCATCGTAAACCGGAAAATCCTGAACCATAATAGCTGTTCCGTCGTCAACAAGCGCCTGCCAGATCTCCTCAGTGATGTACGGCATAAACGGATGCAACAGTTTGAGCATCCCTTTCATTACCCATACAAGTACAGCCTGAGCGGTCGCCTCGGTCTCGCCTCCTGCGGCGATTCTCGGCTTTGTAAGCTCAATGTACCAGTCGCAGTAAACGTCCCAGATAAAGTCGTAAAGCTTTGCAACCGCAACACCCAGTTCAAACTTATCGAGATTGTAGTTTACGTCCTTTGCAAGGGTATTAAATTTTGAAATTATCCACTTATCCTCAACGTTGAGATTTTCAGGCAGATTGTCTGCTTTGAAACCGTCGGGCAGATTCATCATGATAAATCTTGCCGCATTCCATATCTTATTAGCAAAATTTCTTGACGACTTGACCTTCTCCTCGATAAATCTCATATCGTTTCCGGGAGCGTTTCCTGTCGCAAGCATAAATCTCAGAGCGTCCGCACCGTACTGATCGATGATAACCAGCGGATCGATTCCGTTGCCGAGAGATTTGGACATCTTTCTGCCCTGAGAATCTCTTACAAGACCGTGGATAAGAACGGTATCAAAAGGCTTCTGCTTCATATTTTCCATTCCGGCAACGATCATTCTCGATACCCAGAAAGTAATAATGTCATATCCTGTAACAAGAGTATTGGTAGGATAGAAATATTTAAGCTCCTCTGTCTGCTCCGGCCAGCCTAAAGTAGTGAAAGGCCAGAGTGCAGATGAGAACCATGTATCCAGCGTGTCGGGATCCTGTCTCATAGGCTTGCCGCACTTAGGACAATCAGCATGATCTTCCTTTGTAACTACGGTCTCACCGCAGTCGTCGCAGTAAAACGCAGGTATCTGATGACCCCACCACAGCTGTCTTGAAACGCACCAGTCACGAATATCGTTCATCCAGTTATAGTAATTCTTCTCAAAACGCTTGGGAACGAATTTGATCTCTCCATTCTCAACCGCCTTGATCGCAGGCTTTGCAAGCTCCTCCATTTTAACGAACCACTGGAGCGAAACTCTCGGCTCGATAGTAGTACCGCAGCGATAGCAAGTACCGACATTATGTTCATGATCCTCAACTCTTACAAGGAAACCGCCTTTTTCAAGGTCTTCAACGATCTTCTTTCTTGCCTCATAACGATCCATACCTGCATACTTAGGATAGTCGTCAACGATTTTGGCGTCATCAGTAAGAACATTGATAACAGGAAGATCATGTCTTTTGCCGACCTCAAAGTCGTTAGGGTCGTGGGCAGGCGTTATCTTAACTACGCCTGTACCGAATTCCATATCGACATAGCTGTCCGCAACAACAGGTATCTCTCTTCCGACAAGCGGCAGTATAAGCGTCTTGCCGACAATATCCTTATATCTTTCGTCTTTGGGATTTACCGCAACGGCAGTATCGCCCAAAAGCGTTTCAGGTCGTGTTGTGGCAAGCTCAACATAACCGCTTCCGTCCTTTAAGGGATACCTTAAATGCCAGAAATGACCTGCCTGATCCTCATATTCAACCTCTGCATTTGAGATAGAAGTGCGGCAATGGGGACACCAGTTGATGATCCTTTCACCTCTGTAAATAAGTCCCTTATTATAATAATTTACAAAAACCTCCTTAACCGCCTTTGAACAGCCCTCGTCCATAGTAAAACGTTCTCTGTCCCAGTCGCAGGAGGATCCCAGCTTTTTAAGCTGTTCAACTATTCTTCCGCCGTATTTTTCTTTCCACGCCCAGGCTCTTTCCATAAAGCCGTCTCTTCCGATATCGTCCTTGGTAAGGCCCTCATTGCGCATAGCCTCAACGATCTTCGCCTCGGTTGCGATAGACGCATGGTCGGTACCCGGAATCCACTCAGCCGCATAGCCGCTCATACGTTTCCAGCGGATAAGAATATCCTGAAGAGTTTCATCAAGGGCGTGACCCATGTGGAGCTGTCCCGTGATGTTCGGAGGCGGGATAACGATACAATACGGCTCTTTTTTTGAATCCGGCTCAGCATGGAAAAATCCGCCGTCAAGCCAGTACTTATAAATTTTATCCTCTACCTTATTAGGTTCATAAAGCTTTGAAAGCTCTTTTTTCATAGCGTTAACAATCCTTTCGTAACAAAATAAATCCGTGCAGATCTGAAATATGTTTGCAAAAATCAGACTCGCGTTTTGGGTTCTTTACGGAAAGACGGATAAAGCTGTGCGAAAAAAGCAAATCTCAGATCAAGCATAAATCCATTCCTTTCTCAAAGGCTTTCGCCTAAAATTCTATTTTATATTATCTCACTTTTCCGTCTGATTGTCAAGAGGGGGAGACAGGTTTGACAAGGTTTTAACGTTGCAGATACATAATAACTCCGCCTTGAGAGATCAAAGCGGAGTTATTAACGGTATTATTGGGTGTTAGACAGTTTTCACCGGATTATATTAGGCGTATTTTATTTTCTCTTTCTGAAAATTATTACGCCTGCGCCAAGAATTACAGCGGCTGTAAGAGAAACCGCCGCTCCGGTGTTAGGATTTGTATTGCTTGAAGCTGAGGGTTTTTTTGTTTGTATTTCAGACGAGGTTTCAGCAGTCGAAACGCTGTTTAATACCTCGTCCGAGCTTGTTTCGGCGTTGCTGTCCGTTGTTATTTCGGAAGATGTATCAGATGAAACATCTGAGTTTTCGATATTTGAATTATCCGAATTTTCTTCTTTATATAGTTCGTATCTTACATGATTTTCAATAAAATATTTTTCTGCGGCAGAACCGGGATTGCATATGAAAGTGACATTACTGCCCACAACTCCATCAAAATATTCATTTTCATAACCATAGTCTTTATCAATTCCAGGGAAATAACTGATACTGTCTGGAACAAAAATTCTTGTGTTATTTTCCGAATTTGTATAGAAACATTGTCCTCCTCCGGAACCGCCACCGCAATAATCTCCATTATAACGATAAAGGTCTGAACCTCCGTATGTTGAAAAAATATACTTCACCGGCAATCCTTCTATCTGTTCAGGTATAGAAACATTACTTTCATTGCCTTCGTAAGATCCTATTACTACAACATCGCCGTCCTTGGAAGGCGGAAGGTCAAAATATCCATTACCTTTATCTTCGATTTCAGAGCTTTTCACTTTCCAATAAGCCCAGCCGTCATCGGTAATATTGCCTTCCTGCCACCCAATCCTATATCCGACATCATCATCTCCCAGAAAACCGAATTCGCCGTAAAAATCCGGATCAGACCTGTCGTACAGCTTATAATACCAACCGTTATCTTCAAGCTCTTCGATTCGTTTTTCCAAGTCGCTTTTTTCAGAAACGGCAGAGGCTGGAACCTCTTCGTCTTCAATAATTTCCTGCGCTGAAACTGTCAATCCTGCTCCCATAGTCATAATCGCAGCGCATATTCCTGCTATTATTTTTTCCTTCATACTGATCCAATGCTCCTTTGTTTTTATTTTATAATTATATTTTAGCGGATAATCCGCTAAAAGTCAATAGAAAAATCTATAATAATATATAATAAACTTAACAAATTCAAAAATAAATTTTTGTCCATATTAACCAAAAAGGAGTATATTATTATGTATATCAGGATAAGAAATCTCAGAGAGGACGCAGATATGACTCAGACTGAAATTGCGAAAATACTTTATTGCAGTCAACGTGTTTACAGCAATTATGAACGCGGCGAATTGGATATTCCTACAGAAATTCTGATAAGACTTGCAGATTTTCACGGCGTTTCGGTCGATTACATTTTAAATCGCACCGATAAAAAGGAAACAAACAGATGAATGTGTGTCTGAAAATGTAACACGGACTGTCAAAAATTCATATGCAAACAAAGTGATTTTTATGTTTGCACTGCATTTTTGACAGTCCGCGTTTTTATTGTATCTCTGCTTTAATATTATTTTTCCATTTTCCAGAACTCTACCGAGTAAGGTTTCAGCTCACTGCCTCCTCCAAAATCGTGCACTGTTCCCGTAAGAAGTTCATCGGCTCTGCCGCAGCGGGCGTCAAAATGCGCGGTATAGGGCTGATCATCGGCATTTATAGCTATCAACATTCTTTCGCCCTCGAATTCCCTTTCGATTATGCACTGCTTGTTTGTAAGCACAGGCACGTTTATCGAACCATAGCACAGCGCTTTGCTGTTCTTATGGATCTCCGTCATTTTTGAGATAAGATCGGTAAGCTCGTTCCACTCAGGCTTTTCAAAGGATACCCTAAGCGCGGGGTCGCCCTCGCTCTTGTTTGCTTTCGTTCCCCATTCTGAGCCGTAATATACGCAGGGTATTCCCGGCATACCGAACATTATTCCGTAGATAAGAGGAAGGTGCTTTTCATTCGTAAGCTGGCTTGCGATTCTTGAAACGTCGTGGTTATCAACAAAGCAAAGCAGGTGCATTCCTCTGTACCTGCACCAGTTTTCAGGTCCGAACTGATTTTTCAGCGAATGACAAATTTCAAACATATTCATACTGTTAAAGCTGGAATAAAGTCCTTTATAGCACTCATAATTGGTGCAGGAATGGAGCATTTCAGGATTGACCCACTGGGCATAGTCGCCGTGGAGCAGTTCTCCGATAAGAACGAAATCCTGTTTCAACTGATCGCAGTGACGGCGAAGACGTTTGAGAAAATTCTTATCAAGACAATAAGCCACATCCAAACGAAGTCCGTCGATGTCAAATTCCTTTACCCAGCCGGTTATACACTCCATGATATGGTCTGCTACCTGCGGATTGTTGAGGTTGAGCTTAACAAGGTCAAAATGACCTTCCCAGCCTTCATACCATAGTCCGTCGTTGTAGCCGTCGTTTCCGCCGAAATTAATAAAGAACCAATCCTTATAGGGTGAGTTCTCACGGTTTTTAAGAACGTCCTGAAAAGCCCAGAAGCCTCTGCCGACATGATTGAACACTCCGTCAAGAACGACTTTGATACCCTGCTCATGAAGTTCTCTGCAAACCTTTGCGAAATCTTCGTTACTTCCAAGACGACAGTCGATCTTGCGGTAATCTCTGGTATTATATCCGTGAGTGTCCGACTCAAACACGGGAGAAAAATAGACCGCATTTGCACCAAGCTTTTTAATATGAGGTATCCAGTCTATGACCTTCAGTATCCTGCTTTCGTTCTTTCCGTCATTTTCAAAGGGCGCTCCGCAAAACCCCAAGGGATAAATCTGATAAAATACGCTTTCATAAGCCCACATAAATAATTCTTCCTTTCCAAATACTATGATTACTGAGATCGTGTTAAAATAATTACTACATAGTGTACAACAATTTGTACGCATTATATATACAGCAATATTATTATACCAAATTTTATTCTTTTTCACAATACTCATTTTTCATTAATATAGCTCAAACTTTTGTACACTTTGCACAACTATTGACAAACGTCGCAGGGAATGATATTATAATTATAACAAATATCAAGGGTTGATTTTTTGAAAATAAGGAGAGTTTATAATGAAAAAAATTCTGGTGATTTTTACCGGCGGAACTATCGGAAGTAAGGTCTGCGACGGTATAATCAACGTTGAAGAGGACGGAAGATTTGCGCTTGTGGAGGCTTATCGTTGCGATTACGGCGACGAGATCGAATTTGAATGCAGACAGATAATGAACATTCTAAGTGAGAATATGGGGTTCAAGGACTGGGAAAAACTTATTGCGGAAATCTCGTCTGTCGACTGTGAAAAATACGAGGGAATAATCCTCACACACGGCAGTGACACCCTTGCATACACATCGGCGCTTATAGGAATGTACTTCCGTCACATCGCAGTTCCTTTTTTATAATAGCAAGCAACAAGCCTATCGGTGAAAAAGGCTCAAACGGACTTTTTAATTTTGCAAGTGCGGTAAAGCTGATAAAAGAGGGCAAATACAGAGGAATATTTACGCTGTACGAAAGAGTCATGCTGCCGACAAGGGTAATTCCTGCGGACACTTGCCGTGACAGATTTTCGGTATACGGATACGACGGAGTAAATGAATTTTCGATTTTCAGCGGAGTAAGCGAGAGAATGCTGAACGCGGGCAGAGAAAGACTTTTTCCCGAAAGCATAACATTCAGAAAGCGGATAATGCTCATAGAGGGATACCCGGCAATGGACTTCAGCTGTTATGAACCGTCGGACGGCGTTGCGGCGGTGCTGTATGAACCTTATCACAGCGGCACAGGCTGTACGGACGTAAGCAACGGCGAAAATTACGCTCTAACCGAATTTATAAAGCGGTGCATAATGAAAAATGTAATGGTATATATCTGCGGTCTGAAAAAGAGCAATGCCGTTTACAATACCCAGCGAGAAATAATATCTGCGGGAAGTATTCCGCTTTACGGTATCTCCTCACCTGCGGCGTATATGAAATTACTGATAGCTTATAATCAGGACAGGATAAGCGTTAAGGAAATAATGAAAAAGAATTTGTATTTTGAGATGATCGGAGGATAAGAGATCATTATATCACAAAATTACTATGATTTAAGTGACAATTTAAACTTCTGTATTCCGTTCACCATATTTTCTTGACAAGTGTCAAAAAAAGTGATAATATATTGTTGGTATAGGAGAGAGTTTATTTTTATGCTTGAAAGGAAATGGTAAAATGAGTAAAAAAGAAACTGCTCTGAAAGGAAATAATGACATAACCAAACGATATACTCTCGGAGAAGAAATTTTCAACTCCGTTTCTCACGGTGCAGGAGGTCTGCTGTCTATTGCAGGCACTGCGGTGCTTATAGTATTTGCGGCAATATATTCAAACGCATGGGGAGTTGTTAGCTCCGCTGTTTTCGGAGCTTCGCTGATAATTCTTTACACAATGTCCACGCTTTATCATGCGATAACCAATCCAAAGGCTAAAAAATTTTTCAGGATAATGGATCACAACACTATATTCTTTCTGATTGCCGGAACTTACACGCCTATAACGCTTGTACCGCTCAGAGGTCCGCTGGGCTGGGTGCTGTTCGGTATCGTATGGGGTGCGGCGATACTCGGTATCGTGCTTAACTCCATTAACCTTGAAAAGTTCCGCAAGCCTTCGGTGGTATGCTACATTGCTATGGGCTGGGTAGTCATCATTGCCGTAAAACCTATGCTTGAGAACGTTTATCCTCTGTCGCTCTGGTTCATTCTCATAGGCGGTTTGTTCTATACTGCAGGAGTGGTTTTCTACGTCAAGAAAAGCAAAAAATATTTTCACTCAGTCTGGCATCTTTTCACCATTGCAGGCAGTGTTTTTCACTACTTCGCTGTACTGCTGATGATAATTCATGAATAGGATTATAAAAACTGCGGGACTGCTTTTACAGCACTCCCGCAGTTTTTGATTTAGGTTTTTACTCCTGAAAACTGAGTCTGATACAGATTATAGTAACATCCCTTTTTCGCCAAAAGTTCGTCATGACTGCCTTCTTCCACTACCCTTCCGCCGTCGATTACTACTATTTTATCAGAATCTCTTATAGTAGAAAGTCTGTGTGCTATGATAAGCGACGTACGGTTCTTCATAAGCGCTACCATTGCGGACTGAATGTGCATTTCCGTTCTGGTATCCACCGATGAAGTCGCTTCGTCCAGAATGAGTATCTTCGGGTCGGCAAGGACTGCTCTGGCTATAGATAACAACTGGCGCTGTCCCTGCGACAGGTTTGAACCGCCTTCGGAAAGAACAGTCTGATAACCCTCCGGCAGTCTTTCAATGAACTCGTCCGCATTGGCAAATTCAGCCGCCGCTTTTATTTCTTCAAAAGTTGCGTCTGCCCTGCCGTAGCGGATATTTTCTTCTATGGTGTCCGAAAAAAGAACGGTATCCTGCAATACTATCGCAATTGAACGTCTTAGGTTATCCTTTGGAATGTCATATACGCTTTGTCCGTCGATAGTTATTTCACCGTCGTCTACGGGGTAAAATCTTGTGAGAAGATTTACTATCGTAGTTTTGCCTGAGCCTGTTGCACCCACTATAGCTATCTTTTGTCCTGCCTTAACGTCAAGATTAAGCTTTTTAAGCACAGGTTTTTCAGGAACATAGGAGAAGTCGATATTTTTAAAGCATATATTTCCTTTCACATTTTCGATCTCATAATCCGCCCTGCCGTTGTCCGATTCCTTATCGGCCTCCATTACCTCGAAAATTCTTTCTGCGCCTGCAATTGCGGTCTGAATATTGGCAAACTGATTCGCTATCTCGTTTATCGGACGGGAGAACTGCTTGGAATAGAGCAAAAACGCCTGGATAGTTCCTATGGTTATCATGCCCTTTATTGCGAACCAGCCGCCGAAAGCGGCGATAAGTATGAATCCGAAGTTTGAGATAACGTTCATGCAGGGACCCATTACTCCGCCGAATATCTGCGCTTTTATTCCGCATTTTTTCAGGTCGTCGCTCATTTTTTCAAAATCCTTTACGGCGTCCTTTTCTTTGGAATAGGATACTACCGTTTTATAACCTACGACCATTTCTTCCACTTCACCGTTAATTCTGCCGAGAAGTATCTGCTGGCGGACAAAATATTTTTTCATATACTTAGTAAGAACGCCGGATATAAAGATCGTTAGAAATATAGTTGACAAGGAGATGAGCGTAAGCAGAGGAGAATAGAAAAGCATTATGATAACGGTTCCCACTATGGTAAGAACACCGGAAATTAGCGAGCCTATAGACTGGGAAATAGTAGTGGAAATGTTTTCCACGTCATTGGTCATACGGCTCATAATGTCGCCGTGGCTATGAGTATCCAGATACTTTATGGGCAACCTTACCAGATTGTTGAAAAGATCCCGGCGCATAGTCTTTACCGTAAACTGTGAAAGCCTTGCGGAGAAGATTCCCTGAAGATATGTGAACAGAGACATGAACACATAGACTACCCCAAGGCCTATCAGCGTTTTTACCAGAGAATCAAAATCAACGTGAAACTTCTTCTCGGTAAGAGTTATGCAGTCTATCGCTATCTGCTGTATCGCAGGCGCGGCAAGATTCAGAAGTGTGATTATAAGCATTACTGCGATAAGCGCAAAAAACAGATATTTGTTTTTTCCTATATAGCTTATCAGCTTTTTAAGTGTGGACTTAGCGTTTTTAGGCTTTTCCATAGTAAGCCTTGCGCCGTGAGGCCCGCCCGGTCCTTTTCCTCCGGGTCCTATTGGCGGCATTGGAGGCATTACCGATCACCTCCCGTAGATTTTATCTGCGAAGCGTAAATATCCTGATATACCTCGCAGGTCTTTAACAGATTTTCGTGGGTATCGCAGGCGCAAAGTCTGCCGTGGTCAAGAACTGCTATCCTGTCGCAGTTCTTCACGCTCTGGATACGCTGAGCGATTATAATAAGCGTTGCTCCTTCCATTGTTTCGTCGATACGCCGGCGAAGCTTGGCTTCTGTCCCAAGGTCCAGAGCCGACGTCGAGTCGTCAAGAATGAGTATCTCAGGCTTTTTAAGCACGGCTCTTGAAATAGACAGCCTTTGCTTTTGTCCACCGGAAAGAGACGCGCCTTTTTCCGCGATAACTCCCTCATAGCCTGCGGGGATCTTCGAGATAAACTCGTCTGCCTGAGCGACTTCCGCGGCGGCTTTTACCTGCTCGTGATCCGCCTGCGGGTCGCCCCATTTAATATTATCCTCCACGGTTCCGGAAAACAGCTCGCTTTTTTGCAGAACTATCCCCACTCTTTTTCTCAGTTCATCAAGATCGCAGTCCTTGACGTTTACGCCGTCCACAAGAACTTCACCCTCGGTACAGTCATAAAATCTCGGTATAAGGTTAACAAGAGAAGATTTCCCCGAACCCGTTGCGCCGAGGATAGCCACGCTTTCGCCTGATTTTATATCCAGACTGAAATCTGAGATAACGGGACTTCCCTTAGTATCGGGATATGAAAAAGAAACGTTTCTGAAAGAAACCGTTCCGTTCTCCATACCATCGAAAGGAGTGTTGCCGCTTTTGATCACAGGCTCGGTCTCAAGTACCTCGCTGAGCCTTTTTGCCGAGGCGGAGGCTTTTGCAAGAGTCTGGAACATCATGGACATCATCATTACGCCGTGAAGCACCTGCGTAAGATATGTGATAGCCGCCATGACCTCGCCGACATTCATTGCTTTTGCCTCTACCTGCAAGCCGCCTATAAAGATAACGGCGATAACTGAAATATTGAGGATTATCATAAGCAGAGGCTGTAAAACTGCCATAAGAGTCTGTACTCTGAGATTGGATTCCATAAGGCTGATATTCGCATCGTTAAAGCGGTTTTCCTCATAATCCTCACGGACGTAGGCCTTTACCACTCTTGCACCTGTTACATTTTCCTGAACAACGGAATTCACGCTGTCAAGTCTTTTTGCGGCTATAGAATAGTAAGGGTTAGCCTTTTTCAGTATTATTACCATCATCAGTATCTCAATAGGCAGAGCACAGATGATAACTATTCCGAATTTTATGTTCAGAGTAAGCATCATAATGATACCACCGAAAAACAGCAGGCTGTCCCTCACCAACATTCTGAGCATAAAATCTACCATTTGCTGTACGGCGGTTATATCTGCCGTAAGCCTAGTTACAAGCGAGCCTGTAGTAAATTTGTCCGTTTGCTCAAAGGACAGTCCCATCACCTTTTTAAAGACATCGACCCGCAGATCGCGTGAAAAGCTCTGGGACGCCACTCCGCCAAAAGCCGACGCCGCTATTCCGCAGGCGCCTCCGATAACAAGCACCAGAAGCATAAGCAGACCCGTTTTGATTATAAGATTCATATCCTGTCCAAGCACGCCGTCGTCAACGATCTTTGACATCAGCTTTGGCTGGAGCAGGTCACCCACTACTTCGCCCACCATTGAGAGCGGAGTAAGCAGTGCAAAAAGCGCATAGGGTTTCAGGTATTTGCTGAGCTTTACTTTCAATTTCCTTTATCCTCCTCTTCCAGCATATTTTCAAGAATACGCCGCAGATAGCCGTTAAGCTGTTCCTCCTCCTCTGCGGAAAAGCCGCGGAGCATTATCTCGTCCGCCTCATGACAAAGCTTTTTTATAAAGACGTCATGTTCCCTGCCCTTATCGGTGAGAAAGACCCGTACCTTGCGGCAGTCATTGGGGTCGGCCTCGCGGCGGACAAGTCCCGACTGTTCCATTTTTGCCAATGCTACAGAAACAGACGGTGCGCTCAGATGTCCTTCTTTCACCAGTTCCAGCTGAGTAAGGCCGTCATTTCTCGAAAGACTTCTTAATATACTGCGATAGCCGCGGCTAACACCCTTGCCCTCGCAGGCGTCCGATATTCTGCCGTCAAAAAGCTTTGAGATGTCGTTTATATACATTGACGGCTTGCCAAAATTATTTTTCAGCAAGTGTTTCGCACGCTCACGAGCGTGTTTCAGGTCATTTTCTTTCATTCTTTCCCTCCTTTTGATTAATTAGTTTCCTAACTAATTATATAGCATTTCGATGCGTTTGTCAAGAGCAAAAAATAAAAAACGCGGAAATCAACTTTTAAAGTTTAATATTTCAACCGAATTAAAATGATATATTTAAACACAGAATGCAGAAGAGACAACAAGTATATGCTATTTTTACTTAAGGCGACACCGCACAACTACCGCCTAACGGCTTTGTGTACGTCTAACTTGCCAATTTTCCGTCATCTTGCACAGAAACTCCTTGAAAGATGCAAGTATTCCTGCGTCGTTTCTATACAACCTAACGAAAAATTTTCTGCGTTATCCGCACACAATAGTTGTGCGGTATTGCCTTAAATCACAGTAATTTTCGTAATATATTTTGAAAATTGATTTCCATAATAAAAAACTGCGCCGGCATTTTTTACCGACGCAGTTCAAAAGATTATTCGGAATATTTTTTATAGCCCGGGTGCTTACCTGTTACGCCGTATTTAGGACGCATAGCGATAAGCCTGTCGATGTTCTCTCTGGAAATATCCTTTGCTCCTCCCAGAAGTCTTGCGACCAGTGATATCTGAGCCTGAAGCTCCAGCGTTTCCATTCTGTAGTAAGCCGTAGTAAGGTCTGCTCCGACAGTAAGCGCGCCGTGATTTTCAAGGAGCATAACGTCATGCTCCTGAAGATAAGGCTCGATAGCCTCGGGAACTTCGTATGTAGAGGGCGTGCCGTAAGGCGTAAGCGGAACTGAGCCTACGGCGATCACCGTTTCTATCATACAGTAGTCGTCAATGGGAAGATGAGCGCAGGCAAATCCGGTGGAAACAGGCGGATGAGCGTGAACTACCGCTCCCACATCGGGTCTGTCGTGATAGCACTTTAGGTGCATTTTTACTTCCGAGGAAGGTCTCCAGCCCTCAGCCGCCTCGATTATGTTGAAATCGTCGTCGATAAGACCGATCTTGTCGGGGGTTATCTCAGCCTTTGAAACTCCCGTCTGAGTAGCAAGGTATCTGCCCTTGGCAACCTTGACGGTAACGTTTCCGTCATTAGCTGCGACCCAGCCCTTCTGCCACATTTTATGACAGACCTCTACCATTTTTTCTTTTATATCTTCATACATGATTTTTCTTTCCTTTCAAAATATAAGTAAATCAAAACTTATTTTTATTCAATAAAACAAAACTTTTAAATTGTAAAAATCTTTCCTCGTATTCTGTTTTTTCTTCGTCGTTCAGCTCTTTTTCGTGTTCAAAATCATAAAAAAGCATTCTGTTATCTTCATCTTTATGATTAAGAAAATACTTGCTGTTTTTGTCCTTTTTGCACATTTTTCCAATCAGTTTCAAGAAATCCTTGTATGCGAAAGAGTCATTAATATAGTGCTTAAGCAATAAATAATTGTAACTGTTATTCTCCTTTAGCTCATTATAATCGAAAATCGCACATTCCGACGCTTTTAAAATGATTATTACACTTATGCCGTCCTTACATACTATTGCATAACTACAGCCCAAATCATTGTTATCTTTCATTGAAATCTTAACCGTAGATTCAATCATCGATTACCTCCAAACCCAAGTCTGTTTTATTGCTTTAAACCACACCCTTTTGCAACATGATGTTAGCGTATATTGCCTTTTCGCCCGTTGCGATAATAGCGTAGGCTGTCTTTGCCTCCTCATAGAAAGCAAAACGCTCTATCTCTCCGATAGCCTGCTCTCCCCTTTCATCGTGCTTTGCGACTATTGCTTTATATTCCTCCCATATGGGCGTTTCGGCGTTGTCTCCCGGCATTACCTGCATGAGATTTACAGGTTTTTCTACATATGTATCCAGCGGAAAAAGCGTAAGTATTGCGTCAAGAAGTTCTGGTACGCCGTGTCCGTCGCATCTTATGACCTTGGCGTTTTTCCCCATGCTCTCGGCGGGAAAGTTTCCGTCTGCAATAACAATTCTGTCCGAATGACCCATTTCACACAAAACCTTTAAAAGCTCAGGCGAAAGAATTGCGGGTATATTTTTAAGCATTTGCCGTTACCTCCTTATATTTTTCATAGACTTTATCCCAATCGGCGGGATTCTGAGGTTCAAAGGTATATATCTTCTCAGAATCTCTGATTATTTCTCTTGCCCGTTCAAGGCTTTCTATATCGCCGCTTGAAATTAGCTGAACCGCTATGTTTCCCAATGCGGTGGCCTCTACAGGACCGCTTGATACCCTTATATTGCAGGCGCTGGCTGTTAGTTCCGATAAAAATCTGTCCTTTGTTCCTCCGCCTATCATATACAAGGTCTTATAAGTCTTGCCTGTACATATTTCAAGCTCCTCGATCGATATGCGGTATTTCAGCGCAAGGCTTTCATATATACAGCGCATTACCTCTCCGTCGGTCTGCGGAACAGGCTGTCCCATATCTGAGCAGTAATTCTTTATGCGCTTTGGGATATTTCCCGCAGGAACGAACATCTCGTCGTCGGGATCGATAAAGCATTTGAACGGCTCGGCTTCCTTTGCTATTCTTTCAAGATCGGCAAAGGAATAATCCTTACCCTCGCAATGCCACTGTCTGCGGCTTTCCTGAATAAGCCACAAACCGATGATGTTTTTCAGGAAAGAGGTTTTTCCGCCGAAGCCTGCTTCGTTTGTCACGTTAAACCGCATTGAGTTTTCGTCAAGAACGGGTTCGTCAAGCTCGGTGCCCAGCAGGCTCCATGTTCCGCAGCTCAGAAATAGAAAATCCTTTTCCGATGCGGGAACTGCCGTCATTGCCGCTTGAGTATCGTGTCCGCAGACAGCGATAACATCCATATCCGACACGTCAAGCTCCTCCTTTATTTCGGAGGTAAGCGTTCCGATCTTCGTTCCGGCAGGAATGATATTTGTGAAAAGGCTTTGCTTTATACCAAGCTTTTCCGCAAGCCTGTACGCCCAGCCCTTACCCGTCTGATCGTAAAGCTGAGTAGTGGAGGCGATAGACTGCTCCGTGACCTTTTCGCCCGTAAGAAAATAGGTGAAAAGGTTAGGCATCATGAGAAGCTTATCGGCGCGCTCCATAAGATCAGGACGATTTCTTGCTACGGACATAAGCTGAAACGCCGTATTTATTTCCATAAACTGATTTCCCGTTACTGCATAAAAAGCGTCGCGCGGGATAAGCTTAAAGCCTTCGTCCACCATTCCCGAGGTGCGCTTGTCGCGGTAATGAACGGGATTTTCAAGAAGTCTGCCGTCCTTGTCGATAAGACCGAAGTCAACGCCCCATGTGTCTATGCCGACACTGTCTATTTTTCCGCAGGCTTTAGCTTTCACAAGGCTCTGCTTTATTTCGTGGAAAAGTCTCAGAACGTCCCAGTACATAGTACCGCCGAGTATAACGGGATCATTGGAAAAGCGGTGTATCTCCTCCAGCGTTATCCGTTCGCCGTCAAAACTGCCGACTATTGCTCGCCCGCCGGACGCGCCGAAATCTATAGCGAGAACTTTTTTATCCATGGTTTCATCTCCGATCGTGAAGATATTTATTTGTACAATTTTATGTACTGATCTGCAAGCAAGATCTGATGTTCGACGATTCTGCCGCTCCAGTTTCCTTTCGTTACAAGCCATTCACAAGGAAACTCTCGGCAAAGTCCGCAAAAAGGAACATTGTGTTCTCCACAGCAGGCAAAGACATAACAGCCGTCGTCCCACATTTTTACACACCTGCCTTCGGTTGTCTTACAGCCATGACACTCACCGCTTATCAGATGTTCACAGCTCGCGCAATTCTCTCCGCAGGGCGTGATATTCTTAAAATCAGCAATTTCCATACCCGCAGTTACCTATACATCGGACCGTAATTCTTGCAGGCTCTGAAATCAGCGCCCTCTTTATCCATTCCGAATGCGTTCCATGCCGCGGGACGGAAAATGTCTTCCTCCGGAACGTTGTGCATAGCTACAGGTATTCTGAGCATTGAACAAAGCGTGATAAGATCCGCGCCGATATGACCGTAGCTTATTGCGCCGTGGTTTGCACCCCAGTTGTTCATTACGTCATAAGCGGTCTTAAATGCGCCCTCGCCCGTTGTCCTTGGAGCAAACCATGTGCAGGGCCATGTATAGTCGGTTCTTTTCCAGAGCTTATCGGTGACCTCGTCGGGGAGCTTGACAGTCCAGCCCTCGCATATCTGGAGCATCGGTCCGAGACCTTTCACAAGATTAAGTCTTATCATTGTTGCAGGCATTTCCGCCTCGGTCACAAAACGTGAGGAGAATCCGCCGCCTCTGAAATATCCGCAGTCGGCATAGTTCCATGTGGTTGCGTCAAGGATAGCCTTCTGATCCTCTTCGGTGACGTTATACCACTCTTTCATTACGGGGTTTCCGTTTTCGTCAAGAGCCTTTCCGCAAGCGTCAAGACATGCCGCACCCGAATTGATAAGATGGATAAAACCGCCTGCTTCCTTTGCCTTTCCCTCAAGCTCATATCCGGCTGCTTTCTTTACTGCTTCTGGAGACCAATATGTACGGACGTCAGCAAATATCTGCGCTCTGTTGGTGAGAAGCTTCATAAAGAGCATACCAAGTCCGTTGAGCACGTCGTTCTCGGTAGCAAGGACATACGGCTCTCTTGCTCCGTTCCAGTCAAAGGTAGAATTGAGAAGAGCTTCCGAAAAGTCGCCGTTGGGATAGAAATCCGTCCACTGTCTTTGACCTTGGAAACCTGCCGCGATAGCGTTATGACCGACAGCCTCTTCCTCACAGCCCTTGGGGAGCTTGTCGTTTCCGTTCATCAGATCCTTGATTATGCACATCATTTTTACGACAAATTCCCAGTCCTTTTCTTTTTCTTCGGGGGTTTTGCGTACTTCGGGCGGATTCTTGTCAAAGCCCTCTTTACAGTTTGCCTTTGTCCATGCAAGAGCCTTTCTGAACTCCTCCTCGTCATAAATGCCCTCAGTCATTCGGCGGATTATCTCAACTTCATCTACCGACTCTACTCTCATTCCCAGATACTCCTCAATAAAAGCAGGGTCGATTATTGAGCCGCCTATACCCATACAAATAGAACCTATCTGCAAATAGGATTTACCCCTCATTGTTGCGCAGGCAACTGCCGCTCTGCCGAAACGAAGAAGCTTCTCCTTAACGTCCTCCGGTATCTCAGTATCGTCCGCTTCACAGACGTTGTGTCCGTAGATTCCGAAAGCGGGCAGACCTTTCTGCGCGTGGGTAGCGAGAACCGATGCAAGATAAACCGCACCCGGTCTTTCCGTTCCGTTAAAGCCCCAGACCGCTTTGATCGTGTTTTTGTCCATATCCATTGTTTCTGCGCCGTAACACCAGCAAGGAGTAACGGTCAGCGTAATATCCACGCCCGCTTTTTTGAATTTATCGGCACAGGCGGCGGATTCTGCCACTCTGCCGATAGTCGTGTCGGCAATGATGACCTTTGCCGGTTCGCCGTTGGAATATTTAAGATTATCCTCGAAAAGCTTTGCCGCCGCTTTCGCCATATTCATGGTTTGTTCTTCAAGGGAACCTCTTACGTTAAGATAGCCTCTTCTTCCGTCAATGACTGGCCGGATTCCGATAACAGGGTAATCTCCCACAAGTCTGTTTTTTGCCATAATAAAAAACCTCCTGATAACTGCATTTTTTCACCGGCACAGATCTGTACTGTCAAACGTTGCCGGTGCGAGTAATCGTTTACTTATTTTTAGTGTTCCTTGTAGTATAACGATTACATTTACAATTATGATTATATCACAATACCTTGATTTTGTCTCGTAAATTTTAAATTTTCAAAGACAAAATTAAGCCTTGAAAATTATGCATAATGCACAATAATCAAGGCTTTATTCTTCATAATGTCAATGCTGTAACGAATTTATCGGACATACGGGTATCAATTATACATAATTTCCAACTGCTCTGAAAGTGTTTCTGCGGTCATGCCCTCGGGAAGATCGGCTTTTTTCACACATACGGTTACAGGCTCTTTTCCGTGTATGTCGAACCAGTTGTCCGAGAATACGCAGTCCGCTTCCGTAAGGCTCAGACACACGCTCTTTGCGTAATTCTCGGCACAGAGGGTTATGACAAAGTCGGAATCGCTTTCGGATATTCCGTAGGCTATCTTCGGTTCTAAGAAATTAAACTCCTTGGGACGAACAAACAGCGTCGTACCATAGCTTAAAGTTATGCCGTTTTCGCTTATGGAATATTCCAGGTATTTTTCACGGAAATCCGCTCTGCTTTCAAACTGTCCGCCCAGATCTATCTCAAAAACGTTTTCCGCAGAAAGTGCACCGACCTTAACGCTTTTTTCGCCGCTGAGGACTATTTCCGCTTTGTTGTTCCTGAGCGTCCATTTTACTATGCCCTCAAAAGGCTTTCTCCGCTCGTTGGAAATGTTGAGAACGGGCTTTGCGGGGTCGCTGTCATTGCAGGAAACAAGACAGGGTGCGTAGAATTTTTTAGCATAATAGTGAAGTCCTTTCCACCTGCCGAAATAGTCTATGCTCGACCATGAGATTACAGGATTTGAGTCGTTGACCTGCCAGTAAGCCGAGCCCATACAGCGGCCTCTGGCACGGCGCATATGCTCGACGTTGGAACGTATACAGTCTGCCTGAACAAGCTGTGAGGAATAAATAAGCCGCTTAAAATCATAAGGATAGCGAACCATTTGTGCAAGGTAATACATAACCTTTTCGTTGCCCTGAGTGCATTTCTGATGAGCCTCCATTACAGGTCCGCAAAGATCGAAATCGCCCTTTGATTCGTCGGCAAAGGCACGGCAGGTCTTTATATCCGGCAGGCTTTCAAAACCGTATTCGGAGCAGAAACGGTAATAGAACTCCCTGAACGCCTCGATAGGCTTGAAATTGTGCCAAACGTCCCAGTAGTGCATATCTCCCGCATGGTTTGAAGAAGCGTCTTTAAATCCGCCGCCCGAGGACGGTGATGAGGGCCAATAGAAGGTATTGGAATCAGG
This sequence comes from Ruminococcus sp., assembly GCA_021770655.1. GTDB lineage: Bacteria > Bacillota > Clostridia > Oscillospirales > Ruminococcaceae > Hominimerdicola. The sequence continues at coordinate 54,836 of JAETQO010000012.1, forward strand.
GTCGTATTTTTTCAGCAGACGTGGGATAATATCCTCAAAAAGAACAAGATAATCTCTCTTTGCTTCCTCGTCCTCGGGAAGTCCCCAGTATTCCCAGGCTGATTCTATTTCATTGTTGCCGCACCAAAGCCCCAGAGAAGGGTGATTTCTCAGGCGGATAATATTGTCCCTTACCTCAGCCTCCACGGTTTTCCTGAATTCGTCGGTGAGAAGATAGGCGGAGCAGGCAAACATAAAGTCCTGCCACACGATAATTCCGTTTTCATCGCACCAGTCGTAGAAATACTCATCGGGATAATATCCGCCTCCCCATACTCTTATGAAATTGTAATTGGCGGCTTTGCAGTCGTCAAGGAGCTTTCTCGTTTTTTCTTCATTACAACGTGTAACGATCTGATCTTCCGGGATATAATTTGCACCCATAGCAAATATCTTCACACCGTTGTTTATGAAACAGAATTCCTCGCCCCATTCGTCCTTGTCCTGAGAAACGGAAAGGGTACGCAGTCCTATGCGGCGATAGTTTATATCCGCAGTTTTATCGCCGTCAAGAAGAGTGACCTCGCAGGTATACAGCGGCTGTTCGCCGTAACCGTTCACCCACCAGAGACGAGGCTCTTCTATGATAAGCCGTGTTTCAAAATTATCGCAGTTATCCGTAAAGCTTATCTCCGAAGATGCAACGATCTTGCCGTCGGGATCGTGAACATCGACCAACGCTTTTTTACAGCCGTGATTTTCAATATGCGCAAGAGCCTTGAGGATTACTTTCTTTTCCTTATGTGTCTGGCTGTAATAAACGTCAAGGATTCTTCCTTTTTCTGGAACGACAAGGGAAACGTCACGCCAAATTCCCATATCCGGCAGTTTCGGACCCCAGTCCCAGCCGAACATACAATGCGCCTTTCTTATATGGGTATAACCCGTCATTGTGGAATCTACACCCCAAAGATGACGCTTTTCGTCCATTTCTTTTATATAGCGGTTCGGAGATTTTATTCTTACCGCAAGAATATTTTCCCCCTTATTCAAAACACCGAAAGCCGGAAATTCCCATATTCTGTGCATATTGTTTGCACTGCCGATAAGTATGCCGTTAAGATAAACGTCTGCTATAGTGTCGATACCCTCAAAACGCAGAACGGTATATTTACAGTCTGCCGCCGCTTTTACTGCTGTAAAAACCGTTTCAAAATCATAATCATCGTCGCATATCTGTGTTGAGATATACTCGTTTTCTCTGTAAAATGGGTCGGGTATCTTTTTATATTCCAATAGGGTCTTATATACCGAGCAGGGCACTTTGCAGTCATAGCTTTCAGTTTCTCCCGCTTTTTTCATTTTCCAGTTTTCATTCAGCTTAAAAATCATAGCCATTTAAACAGTCCTTTCTGATACAGAACAGATTCGTTTCCCATGCGGGATAGTATCTCTCCTGTCTGATATAATAAGCGTAACCGCCGTTTATTTCATTTACAAGCAGAGGTATTTCGATATAATCGTAGGGGCGGTGATACAAAGCTGTACAAATTTTCGGACTATATTCCTTAATTGTGAACTTACTGCCCTCCAATGCCTCACGATCTGCACCCTCAACGTCATATTTGATATAAGTAACCGGTTCACCCTGCAAAATTTCGTCAAGGCTTACCGCCATAACCTCTCTGCCTGCCGCGTCTACTCTGCCCTGTCTTCCTGCTCCGTTTGAAAAGTTAAGCGTTGTACTTCTGCTCCACACGGCGGCGTTATAAAGGCTGATATTGTCGAAGGCGAGAGTATTTCTTACGCACTTCTGAAAATTCCTTCTGTCCGGTTCAAAAGCATATATCTTTTTATAGCCGTTCTTTGCACGGCGTACAAAATCCGTCACGGTATCCCCTGTGTAAGCGCCCAGATCGCAGTAAACCTCGTTTTCATCTATGGGAAGAATTTCACCGATCTTATCCTTTTCCGTAAAAACTTTTCTGAGAAAGTCAAGTTTTCCTGTTATTTTATAGGCAGTGAGATTTTCAAAGGTCCTTTGGGAGGTTTCGTCGGAAAGCATACCGTAAACTTTTTCCGCTTCTGAAAAACGCTGTAAAAAGCCCTCTTTTGTGAAAGGTTCAGAACCTATTACGCTCATTTCGGGAACTATAAGCTCGTGATTTTTTTCAAGGCTGTCGATCTTAGTCATGACCTCCGACAGACTTGTGCCGAATCCGAGAACGGCAACGAAATCCCCCGCAGTTTCCTCCGCCTGTTTAAGACTCAGAACCTTATATCCGCGAAACTGTTGACCTCGGACGAATTCATCGCTGGCGAAAATGCCTGTGCAGGTGATTTTTCTGCGGTCAAATTCGTCAAGGAGTTTTTCCGCTCCGTCGCCCATTCCGTAAATGTATATAGGCTTTTTACAGTTTTCCAGCCTCTTCCATGCAGAAATCAGCGAAATAAAAAACTCTTTTGAAAACATAATCCATTATGCTCCGACGGAGAGCATACCTCCTTTCGGCAGATAAACGCCTTTTTTGAAAAAAGAGCCTCTGCCCCGAATCGTTGCAGAAGCCCATCTGATAATTTTCAATTTGCATAGCACACAGATTCTGTTCGCAGAGCCGAATTATAAAATATCGTCCCCGCCGTCAAAATCAAAATCGTCGTGAGATCCTCCGAAGCCGTCTGCACCGACCATATCTCTGCCCCTAACGCGGTATCTGTCACGGTTGATGTTAATATGCTTATCAAGCAAAGCAAGAACGTCTCTCGGCGCTTTTATGCTCTTGACCTCCTTTATGGGAGTATCGATGTCTTTGACGTGCATAATGATAGTGCCGCATTTGAATAATCTTTGTCCGATCGGAAGCACAAGCTTTTTATCCGTTACTCTGTAAAGGTCAAGCTCGTCTTCTTCGACACTGAGAAAGCCCTTACGGGTTATAAACTTATCCTCGGTAAGAAAATATCTTGTAAAAGATATGGGTAATCCGAAAATCGTTCTTTTCTTATCTGTCCAGATATATTTTATAACGTCTTTTTTCATTTTGCAATAACCTCCCGCATTAATTTTTCTTCTTAAAATTGTATCATAATCTATAGCATTTGTCAAGAATCCCAACGCTTTGTCTGTACTTTTATATGCAAAAATATGAAACTGAAAAATGTCTATTAATCCTCTCGGATTTATGTAATTACAATATGTTTTTGAAAAGGCGTACCACTATATTAAATTTACCGAAAAAACATCTTAACCGTTTCGTCTGAAGCCGCTTCGGTTTTCGGGTATATTAGTGCTATAACATCATGAAATCGCCACTAAATCAGTATAATATTTTATTATTTGCATAGCACATATACAATAAAACATTATTCCTCATAGTCTGAGATATTCCTACTTATAGTTTCGATATGTATGAACAAATCATCAACGTCATATTGTTAAATGTTTAAAGAATGACCTCAGAATGTAAAAATATGAATGTAAGTCTTGAAAAGAAAATCAAGAACTGCTATACTCGGAACATGAAGATAAATAAAAACAAGTAAATTTTTTGGAGAATCTAGGAGGATGTAAAATGGACAATCATCAAAAGCAGAAGGTATTGATCGGAGGACTAAGCAGTGAAGCCACTCAGATAGCGGAGTATTTAAAGCTTTGGGGCTTTGAGACCAAGCAGGTAGAGCATAATCCGCTTACGATACAATTCGAGGTGCTTCAATTCAAGCCCAGAGCAATGATAATATCTGCAAAGACCCGTTATCCGAGCCAGCTTTGTGAAAATCTTAAGAAGGTAGAGAAGGATCTGTACATAATTATAGTTTCAGGTGTAAACGAACTGTTCGTACCTACAGATGTTCTCAATTTTGTTGATAAGGTCGTGACATCTCCGTTCAATTTAGAAGATATCAAAAATGAGCTTACTTCACTGTCCGACACTGCGGCGGCATTACAGACAGACGATGAAGAAGGATTTTCATGTCCCTATGAACCGCTCGCTGTTCATTTTGAGATAACAAATCAGCTTAAAACCCTATGCCTTACGCCGAACTACAGCGGCTACGAATACATAAGAGAGGCTGTAAAGATCGCTCTGAGCGGTGGAAGACTCAGCAAAGGAATGTCTAAGATAATTTATCCCGCAATTGCCAAACGGCACAGAGTTTCCTCTGCCAGCGTCGAGAGAAGCATGAGAACCGCTATTCAGCGCGCATGGCCCAAGGTCAAGTCCGAAGACAAATCTGAGCTTTTCGGTCATTTTGCTTTGGAACAGGACTGGGCTCCAACCAACAGCGAACTGATATTTATAATTGCGGACAAGATAAACTGCAGGCTTTCAGGCAAAGCGCTGAAAAAAGCCTAATCTTAATATATAATAATAGTATAAAACCAAAGATAAAGCCGCCTCGGAAAATACCGGGACGGCTCAATCTATATCAGCGGGAAAACGCATCGCCACAAGGCATAAAGCTTCTCTGCGGACATAGAACAGCTACATCACTTTACGTCATACCATGCCGCCGTTCCCCCGTTGTTACATTCTATGCCGCCTGATTTTTTTTGACACAAAAAAGCGTACCGGAATGATCCGATACGCCAATTCTTTAAGTAATGGCCGCCTTGCCGTCGCACAGTCGATAAACCCGCTGTTAAAAGCAGGGTGGGTAAAACAGCCTGAAAGCTTCACGCTCCCTTCGTCCGTATCCGAAAAAGCGGCTCGAAAGCGGCTTCGGGCGGGAGGTCTGCAATCCCTTTCCAGAGTCTGAATCCCTTTTTAGATGTGTTGGATTTATAATAACCGTGCTTGTTCGCACAAGGCAGTACATTTGCTTTCATTACATAGTATATCACATACCGGCGCAAATATCAATAGGTAATTTAAGCAAATTTAAGTACAAAATATTGTACATTATACATATTGACACGCGCCCTTTTGCTTTAGGAAAAATGTGTGCCGTGATCATGACCGCAACCGCAGTCACAATCGTCATCGTCGTCAAACTCGAACATATCCTCAATACGCTCCATAAACATATTTCCTATTTTCTCATACTCCTCATCGTCTTCGATAGAAGCAAGAATTTCTTCGTTGTTCTCATCAAAGGTCGATTTCAGTATCACAACATCGCCGGAATCCTCCAGCGCCTCCTCTCCGTCCTCAAAATAAGGAGTAAGAGCATAATACTTCTCGTCCTCATATTCCATTGCGTCAAGAAGCTCAAAAGTCTGCTTATTACCGTCCTCATCCTCAAGCTCATAAAGATCCGGCAGAAACTCGTTATCCATAATATTCCTCCTAATCGTTAAATCGTGCAGTATATCGATTCGTTTCGGAATGATATATTGGAAAAGTCAAAATAAAAAAGCTTCCAACCACCGCAACAGTTATATTATACTACAACGAAAATCCAAAGTCAAGCGCATTTTGTAAAAGTAATATTAAATATAATTTTCACAAAAAAGTTGAAAAAAACTATTGACAAATCACAAAATGTGTGGTATATTATAGTCAAGGAAAAAGAAAAGAGAACAAACCAATAAGGCTGATGTTCTTATTAAACGGAAAACGACCCGGACGGTACAGTAACGATTTTAAGAGAGCGGACGCCAAAGGATATGTTTCAAAAATTTTCCTTATATCACAGGTATAGAGAAGGACAAAGCAAATACTTGCCACATGGTGCAAAAAGTTCGATCAAGGCAGGCATACTCTTCGGTACCTAATATGATAAAAAAGGAGCGAGTCCGATGGACGTATCTGAAATCCAGACGAGTATCCAAAGGCTCGGCAGTTTCTTAAAGTAAGCAGGATCAGGACTCAGACGTAAGGGCTGGCAGATCTAAACTATATAAAGGTTACATAAAGAAGAAATTGCAGGGTCTAACGGAAATAATCACTAACAGGTCACTGCAAGATGAGGATACTCGGACAATTACAATTGAATAATTCGTACAGTTTATTATAAGGAGCGGTTTTATGATTCGTTTCACAAGGCTTACGAATAAATTTTAGACAGGAGTGTTTCCAATGCACAATTTCAGCTTTTCAGAGGTAAACAAATAAACTGAAAGAGTGAGTCCGATGTAAAAATCAGAAATCATTTCACGATGTAAATAAAATAAATTTCGAGGAGTGGTGCATTATGAAAATGCACAAAAGGATTTTGAATATCTGAATGACAGGAGTGAGTCCACCAAGAAATTTACGAGCTATATGCTCTTTTGCCGATTAAATTTACCGAATTAAAATTTTCTGAATAAAAACAACTGAAGGAGTGGTGCGTTATGAAAATGCACTCAAGGCTTTTGAACATCTGAAAGTTGGAGGTGAGTCCGCCGGTTACTTCAGTTAAGTCTGTGTTTCAGCAGACATAGGACTTTTTCAAATTTGAGCGAAAGGCGATAATTCCGATGGATAAATGATTCGTTTCACAAATTTATTTTATTTTTCAGAAAGGTGTTAAGTCCAATGGCACGTTAAGAAATTTTCTGGGGCATTACTTAATATTTTGAAAGGAAATAAATCCGATGGAAAGATAATTTTCTTGGCTGCGATTATTTTTACCGAAAGGAAATAGATCCAATGGAATAGCTTAATGTTTTGCGGACAGAATTTCGCACGAAAGGTGTGAGTCCAAAATACAGTTTAACTTTGGTTATACGAAATCTTTTGAAGGGTGTAATACCAATGGCAGAATAAAATTTCGGATTTTTCCGAATCGACGAACACAAATTTGTTACGAAAGGTGCAAGTCCAATGGCTTAATTATCAGAGGGTTTTCCTCATTAACTTTTACGTTTTAATTTTGAAAATTGGAGTGAGTTCCGATGTACTGAACGGTACGCGAAATTTATCTGAAAATACATAGAGCCGACAGCGTTTGTCGGCTCTTTTTGTTAAGACATAAAAGCTGTGTTATTGTGTACCGATCAATCATGTAGTCGGGGAAAATAATTATTATGCAAAAAGCTGCCGTCAAATCCGAATTTAACGAGAATGACGGCAGTTTTGTTTTTTATCAGCTATATAATATTTTCAAGAAAAGCAATGGTCTTGGCGTCATATGTAAGATCCTGAGCCTGCATATCCTCTTCAAGCTGCCACAGCTTTGTTACCGCAAAAACCGATGAAACAAAAAACGGCTGGCTGTTCAGATAGCCGAGAGGTATAACTGCCGGAGAATCCCCTGTCTGCTCACTCAGACGCTTTACGCGGGCAAGCCTTGCAAGATTTGCAGTTCCGGCATATTGACCCTCCGGAAGATTGTTGGCCGCATCGCCTTTGGCAAGCTTGGCAAAAAAGCCCTTCGCCTGTGGAGAAAACGCCATGACAGGAAAATTATTTTTCTTATACCATTGAAATTCCTTGGTGTCCATACACACAAGAGTATCATCGCCGAAAGTCTCTGCACTTGCATGAGCAAGGCTGTAATTTATCTGGCTGATGCGGATAGGCTCGAGCCCGTTTGACTCGGCAAAGGCATTAGCCTCTTCTATTCTCTTGGTCGTCCAGTTGGATACTCCGATAAAGTGTATCTTTCCGCTCTTGTAAAAATCATTAAGCACCGGCATTATTTCCTCCACAGGAACTTTCGTGTCGTCCCGATGCAGAAAATAGACGTCGATATAATCCACGCCCAATACAGACAAGCTTTCCTCCAGATCTGCGGTAAGCTCTTCCCTGCCAAGCCTGTTAACGTCCATATGACCCATTAGCGGGTGTCCGCCCTTTGTCGCAATGCAGATCTTGTCACGGCAGTTTCTCGCTTTGAGCCAGCGTCCGATAACTCCCTCGCTGGCATTATGACCTTCCTCAAGCCAATCGCAGTATACTCGTGCCGTATCTATGCACCAGCCGCCAAGCTCTGCATACTTATCGAGAAATTCAAAATAAGTATCGTCGCAGTCACTTCTCTCAAAACCTGCGGCACCAAAGGTCAATGCCGGGATCTTTATCTCATATTTATCATTTTTAAGAGTACAGCTTAACATAACAAATTCCCCCTTGTCATACTTCTTTCATACTATTCCTATACATATAATTATATTACAGCACTGTTTACATAAATAAAAGTATACCATACATTAAGGACTTTTTCCACAGAATTTTGTAAAATTTTATTTTTTTATAAAAAACGCTTGACAAGCTCGGTAACTTGATATATAATAGTTAATATTGTAAAGGCTGTTAGCTTTACAACTTGTCGATTTGGAGGGATTGCAATGAGTAAAAACCTTGAAAACAGCGTACTTCTCGATTTGTACGGCAGTCTGCTCACCGACAAACAGAATGAGATAATGGATTTGTATTACAACGACGACCTATCGCTGGGCGAAATTGCCGCTCAGCTTGATATTTCAAGACAGGGCGTACACGACGCTGTAAAGAAATGTGAAAACGCTCTTGCTGATTATGAAAGCAAGCTTGGTCTTTACAGACAGCAAAGAGAATATCTTGAACAGCTTAAAGAATTCAAGGCTCAGGCTCTTGCGGTATTTGAAGAATGCAAACGCAAGAATTTTGCGAGAGACATTGCAGAGAAAACTATTGTACTGCTTGAAAACCTTGACAGCAAGTTTCAAGAATTTGATACGGCGGAATATACTGAATAAACATATAACGGAGGATTGATTATGGCGTTTGAAGGACTTTCAGAAAAACTTAACGGCGTGTTCAAGCGTCTGAAATCAAGAGGAAAGCTGAGCGAGGCCGACGTTAAGGAGGCTATGCGCGAAGTCAAAATGGCTTTGCTGGAGGCGGACGTAAGCTATAAGGTGGTTAAGGATTTTATTTCCAAGGTCACTGAACGAAGCGTCGGCGAAGAGGTTTTAAAGAGCCTTACTCCCGGTCAGCAGGTAATCAAGATAGTTAACGAGGAGCTTATCAAGCTCATGGGCGAAGCTAATTCAAAGATTAACTTCCCCAACAAACCGCCCTGCATCATTATGATGTGCGGACTTCAGGGTTCGGGTAAAACTACCCATGCAGCTAAGCTTGCAAAGATGTTCAAAAAAGAGGGCAAAAGGCCGTTGCTTATCGCCGCGGACGTTTACAGACCTGCCGCTATCGAGCAGTTAAAGGTAGTCGGAGAGAGAGCCGAGGTCGCAGTTTTTGAGATGGGGCAGATTGATCCGAGAAAAATCGTTAAAGAGGGCATCAAACACGCTAAAGATTACGGAAACGACCTTGTTATTATAGATACTGCGGGACGTCTGCATATTGATGAAGAACTTATGAACGAGCTTAAAGACATCAAGAAGATCGCAGAGCCAAACGAGATCATGCTTGTAGTAGACGCAATGATCGGTCAGGACGCAGTCAAGGTAGCTTCAAGCTTTGACGAGGCTCTGGGAATCGACAGCGTTATACTTACAAAGCTTGATTCCGATACACGAGGCGGCGCGGCGCTTTCCGTTCTGGCTGTAACCGGTAAACCGATCAAGTTTGTAGGTATGGGCGAAAAGCTTGACGAGTTTGAGGCGTTCCATCCCGAAAGAATGGCTTCGAGAATCCTCGGCATGGGCGATATGCTCACGCTTATCGAAAAGGCTACTCAAACGGTGGACGAAAAGGACGCCCAGAAGCTTGCGCAGAAAATGCAGGACAAGGGTTTTGATCTTAACGACCTGCTGGAACAGATGAAGCAGATACACAAAATGGGTTCAATGAAATCCATAATAAAAATGCTTCCGGGTGCAAACAAAGTCAGTGATGAACAGGTCGAGCAGGGCGAAGTACAGCTCAGAAAGACCGAAGCTATGATAAATTCCATGACTAAGGCTGAAAGAGAAAAGCCTTCTATGATCGATCCGAAGAGAAAAAGAAGGATCGCGGCAGGAAGCGGGACTCAGGTTTCCGATGTAAACACACTGCTGAAACAGTTTGACCAGATGCAGAAAATGATGAAACAATTTGGTCTCGGCGGAAATCTTCACGGAAAGAAATCGAGGAAGAACAGAGCCGCATTGCTGAAAGGTCTGGGCGGAGGAATGCCGCCGGTATAATTTGTGAGTAAACAAAAAAATAAAATGATAGGAGATATTGAATATGGGGGCTTTTTTAGGTATTATAGGCATTGCATTAGTAGTCATGGGACTTTTTGACATCGGTAACAGAAGCGGACTTCTCGGACTGATGTTCGGCGACAATGATGCATACAGAATGGCTAACAGAATTGCAGAAGGCCTGATCGGCACAGTTATGATCATAATTGGCATAATACTAACCTGATCTTCCGATGAATGAACTGAATTAAAGGGAGAAACAGGTACAATGGAGATTTTTTTACCGATTTTTGCGATAATTGCAGGATTGTTCTGCATTGTGTGTGCAGTCAAGGAGTACGACTGGTTTATGGAAAACCGCAAAGCCAGACCGATAGTTGCAATATTCGGCAGAGACGGTGCAAAGATATTTTATATTATTTTAGGCGCATTTATTATATTAATGGGAATACTTGCAATGTAGATCAACTTGTTTGATTTATATAAATCAGATCATTATACGGAGGTGAATATATAATGGCAGTAAAAATCAGACTCAGAAGAATGGGCGCTAAGAAGGCTCCTTTCTACAGAATTGTTGTTGCTGATTCAAGATACCCCAGAGACGGTCGTTTCATTGAGGAGCTTGGTTACTATGATCCTACCAAGTCCCCTTCCGTACTCAAGGTTGACGACGAAAAGACTAAGTCATGGATCGCTAACGGCGCACAGCCTACCGACACAGTAAAGGCTCTTCTCAAGAAGAACGGCACTCTTTAATCGGACTTATTGATGTACCGGACGGCAGATGAATTTCAGCGGCAGTTTGTACATCAATATTTATCCAATCAGTAAGGCACTTATCCCACCACTTCGCCTTACTGGTTTAACGGTGGGGATTTTACCCGCCCGTTTCCGTGGGAGAATGGAGGAATCTTATGAAGGAATTACTCGAAACGATCGTTTCAGAACTGGTTGAAAACAAGGACGCTGTTGAAGTTGTCGTAGATGAGCCTAATGCCGAGGGAATCGTGGTTTATCATCTCCACGTTGCCCCGGACGATATGGGCAGAGTCATCGGAAAGCAGGGTCGTATCGCAAAGGCTATCAGAGTTGTAATGCGTGCCGGCGCTTCCCGTATCAATCAGAAGATCATGGTTGAAATTGATTAGTTTTCAGAATAAAAATTTTGCCCCGTGCAAATACTAAACATATATTCAGGCAACACCGCGCAACTATTGTGTGCGGATAACGCAGAAAATTTTTCGTTAGATTGTATAGACACGACGCAGGAATACTTGCGTCGTTCAATGAGTTTCTGTACAAGATAACGGAAAATTGGCAAGTTAGACGTACACAAAGCCGTTAGGCGGTAGTTTTGTGGTGTTGCCTTTATGTTTGGTTTTGTACGGGGTGATTTTTTTGCGCGGATTTTTCAAAAAGCATTTTACAGCTATAACGGGTATGACCGTGGGGATATGTAACGGACTTTTCGGTTCAGGCGGAGGAATGACCGCTGTCCCAATGCTGGAAAAGGGCGGAATGGAGCCGAAAAAAGCTCATGCCACATCTATAGCAATAACGCTTCCGCTCTCGGTGATAAGCGGTATGTTCTATTTCGGCGGTGGAAATCTCCGTCTGATCGAGGCGATCAAGTTCATTCCTCTGGGCTTGGCAGGAGCCGCCGTTGGTTCTATATTTATGAAAAAGCTCTCAAACAAGCTTTTAAAGCGCGTTTTCAGTGCGCTTATGATAATAGCAGGAATACGGATATTTATGAAATAGGGTGAAAAATTGGACTGGTATATCATCTGTACCGTTGCTTTCCTTACAGGAATTTTTGCTTCAATGGGGCTTGGCGGCGGAATGGTGCTTATCGTGTATCTTACGGTAATCGAGGGATCATCTCAGATTACGGCTCAAGGAATAAACCTGATGTTTTTTGTTCCCATTGCGATGATGAGCCTTATCCTTCACACCCGAAACGGGCTTGTTGAATGGAAAGAAGCCGTTCCCGCAATTATCTGGGGAGCGGCTTCGGCGGCTTTATTCAGTATCCTTGCCAATAAGATGGATCAGGATATTCTTTCAAAAGCGTTCGCAGTTTTTCTTATTATTGCAGGGATCAAAGAGCTTTTCAGCAGTAAAGGAAAAACTGCCGACGATAAGCAATAGCTATTTATCTTTTTCCAAAGTATATTCTATAATCTCGAACGGATCGGAGAATCGCTGAGTAACACCGCTGTTTCCGGTGCCTCTCGACACCACGAGAGTCGTTCCGCCTATGTCGTAAGCGCCGTCAACATACTGAGGGAATAAGCCTTGTCCGGGAGCGTAAAGCCCGTTCACAAAAGGAAGTTTTATAAGTCCGCCGTGAGCATGACCCGTGAAATCAATGTCGATATGCGTTCCCGCATATTCCGCCGAAACGTTGAAATAATTGCAGTCCTCAGGATAGTGATTGAGGAGTATAACAAAATCCTCCTTCGCCTGAGCCAGCACCTCAGCGTCATTGACCATATTATCAAGCCCTACAATACTTATGGAGTCCGTGCCGCGGGTAACAGTAGCACACTCATTAGTCAACACATTTACGCCGCACTCCTTTGCACCGCTTACAAAGGCAGTCCTATCCTCCTCGGACAGAGCATATTCGTGATTTCCAAGCACAAGATAGACAGGACATATATCGGTAAGCCTTTCCATAAGCTTCAGCGAACGATCCACTTCAGGAAAGAGACTGTCCACGCTGTCGCCGGTCACAAATATATAATCAGGCCCACAGTCATTTACCTTATCGGCTAGACGTTCATAGTAGTCAAGTCCCCATTCGTTGTGAAAATCCGAGATATGAATTATTTTACAGCCGTCAAAGGATTCGGGAAGATCCTTGAAACTGCCCGACAGTTTCTTCACTTCTATATATGTATTTGACCATATAAAATCCGCCAGCACGGCAACTGTCAAAACTAGAATAACAACAAATATTATTTTCTTATGCTTTTTATTCGATCGGCTTGTTTTTTCTTCTGTATTCAAGATAGCCCTCCAATATTACCGTAGCGGCAACAGTGTCAACGACCGCTTTTCTTGCTTTGCCCCTTACGTTTGTCTGATTCAGGATATTATGTGCCGTAACAGTAGTTGAACGCTCGTCCCACATTCTTACGGGAATATCTGTATGAGTTTTTAAAAGCTCGGCAAATTCCCTGCACTTTTCGGCTCTCGGTCCTTCCGTACCGTTCATATTTATAGGCAGACCGACTATGATCTCCCCCGCACCATATTCCGCAGCGGTATCTGCCGCCTTTTTCGCAAGCCTTGCGGCATTTCTTTCTTCTACCGTACCTATAGGAGATGCAAGAAACTCAGTCCTGTCGCTTATTGCGAAACCCGTTCTTACATCACCGTAATCCACAGCCATTATTTTCATAAAACGTCCTCATTCCTTGTAAATTATTTCTATTATATCACATTTGCTCTGTCAAGTCAAATAACGTTATTTTGCATAAAAACAAAAAGGATAAAGGGTTCAAAACAGCTATTGTAACTATTGGAAATTTAATTTTGAGAATAGCTTTACAAATTGTTATTGAATTCAAATTTTCATTATGCTATAATTTTTATAATTTAATTATAGTACAATGGAGTTGTATACAATGAAAAGAATGAAAAAAATATTTGCTTCTATATTCTTATCCGCCGCTGTATTGGTATCGGGTGCACTTTCCATAGCCGCTTCCGCTACGAATGTCAAAGATGTTAAGATCGACTGCAAGGACGCTAAAAAAGCCAGCACGTGGGGAAAAAGCCTGTCTGTCCCGAAAGACACTTTTAACATTGCCAGGATCACTGAGGATACTCAAATAATAGTTACTTTTGAATATGAAGACCCGACTCAGGCTGAAAGTGCGGCAACTTCGCCTGTAGGTCTTGCTTTGCAAAGCTTTTCCGATCCGGACAACGCTCTTGCAGACGAGAAAGGTTCCGTATGGGCAGAAGTAAAGCCTACTACATATGACGAAAGCAGCGCTATTTTCTACTATCAGGATATACTGAGGGCATATGCCTCAAAGGATTTCGGAAAGATCGACTATTTGCACATCATCGCTCCGTCAGCGGCAGTTGTTAAGTGCACAAGCGTTACAATAACCGACTGCAATGACAAAGCGCCTGAGACAACAACTATAACCACGGCTGCCGAGGAATCTGCCGCTGAGGAGACTACAGCCGCACAGACAACCACGGAAACTGTTCAGACTACCGTCCAAAAGGATAACGCTTCATCTTCCGACAACACAGGCTCAAGCCCGATTTTTCTGATAATAGGAATCGTTTCAGGAATCGTTCTTGCCGTTGCGGTGGTCATCATTATTATGAACAAAAAATCCAGCAAGGCGTTTGATGTAAGCACAGGCGAATTTGTTTCAAAGAAAAAGCTGTCCAAAAAGAAAAAATAAAATATCACATAAGTTCAAGCGGAGGGTAAGTCGCCCTCCGCTTTTATTTATGTATCCAACGCAAAAACAAGTCCTGTCTGTGAAAATTGATTTCTGTGAGAAAGCCTTACGGCTTTTGAACGAGTAAAAAAATTATAAACAGGCAAAAGATATTTGATGAAATGTAATCTGTTCTCCCCGCCGAACAGCGGGGAGAACAGACTTGACCGATATAACCTAAAGTACGATTTAATCATTTGCTTTTAATTCATTCGCAATTTTGCAACTTGAGCAAAAACCGTGGAAAAGCCTCAGGGAAATCAATTTTCAAAATATTAAATCGGGAAAAAACGATATTATGTTTAAATTACAATAATTATCTGTATATCTTCCCCGCCGTACGGCGGGGAAGATATACAGAAACAAGCACTATATCTGGGGCGGCACAAGGCTCAGAGATGAATACGGTAAAAAATGCGATTACGACAAGGTCGCAGAGAGCTGGGAGCTTTCATGTCATAAAGACGGCGCAAGCGTTGTTGCCGACGGTGAATACAAGGGACTTACCCTTGCTCAGTACATTGATAAAGCTGGCAAAGCCGTGCTGGGTACAAACTGCGAGAGATTTGAAAACTTCCCTATCCTGATCAAGCTTATCGACGCCAAGGATAATCTTTCGGTTCAGGTTCACCCGGACAATGAATATGCTATGAGAGTAGAGGGCGAATACGGCAAAACCGAAATGTGGTATGTTGTTGACTGCGACGAGGGTGCAACGCTTCTTTACGGCTTTAAGAAAGAGATCTCCAAGGACGAATTTGCGGAGAGGATAGCAAACAATACTCTGCTTGAAGTCACAAACGCTGTTCCGGTAAAGAAAGGCGACGTGTTCTTTATTCAGTCGGGTACGCTCCACGCTATCGGCAAGGGTATACTTATTGCGGAGATTCAGCAGAACTCCAACACTACATACAGAATTTACGACTACGGCAGAGTCGGCAAGGACGGCAAACCGAGAGAACTGCACGTTGAAAAGGCAAAGGACGTTACCGTTTTAGGTCCGGCAAAGGCTTATCCCGAAACTCCTGTCGAACAGAAGGACGGATTCACCGTAAAACTTCTTTCAAAGTGTGAATACTTCACGACCTACAGAGTAGACGTTGAGTCCAAAGCTGTGCTGGAAGCAGACGAAAAGAGTTTTAACAGCATTCTTGTACTCGAGGGTGCGCCGCAGATAACAGGCGAGGATATTGTAAATGCCAAAAAGGGCGACAGCGTTTTCGTTTCCGCAGGTTCGGGAAAATATACGGTTGAGGGTAAATGCACATTTGTCCTCACAAAAATCGACTGATCGGTGATAAAAAATGCTGAAGCTTAATATGAAAAAAGAGATCGGCGAACTTTGCGTACTTGCACTTACCATTATAATCGGCATTGTGCTTAAGACCGGTTTCTGGATCGGTCTTGTGATCTTCGTGGTACTGGAATTTGCTTATCTGATAATATACGGCGCGATAGAAAAGAAAGCCGAAGCAAAAAAGCCTAAGGCGGAAGAACCTGCCGAGGAGATCAATTTTCACGAATACGATGATGAAAAAAATAACGGCGAGAAATAATTTCCGCTGGTAAATATCAGGGAGAATTTATTATGAAGTATTATATCGGTATAGATCTGGGCGGTACCAACATAAAGGCCGGCGTTGTTACGGACAAGTTTGAGATAATCGCCAAAGCGACCTGCAAAACCAATCTGCCAAGACCTGCGGACGAAATATGCCAGGATATGGCTAAAGTTGCACTGGAGGCTGTAAAGCTGGCGGGACTTGACATCGGACAGATAGAATCGGTAGGCATTGGTACTCCGGGAACGGCTAATTCCGAAAAAGGTATCATTGAATATTCAAACAATCTGGGTTTTCTGAACTTTCCTGTAGTTGAGCTTATGAAAACCCACATCAACAAGCCCTGCTATGTTGAAAACGACGCCAATGCGGCGGCTTACGGCGAATTCGTAGCAGGTGCAGCGCAGGGCGCGAATAATGCGGTCTGCATAACCCTTGGCACAGGCGTAGGCGGCGGGATCATTATTGACGGAAAGATCTACTCCGGCTTTAACTTTGCGGGCGCTGAGATCGGTCATATGGTGATCGACCCTGCCGGACCGCAGTGTACCTGCGGTCGTCACGGCTGTTTCGAGGTGTTCTCCTCCGCCACAGGTCTTGTAAGAATGACCAAAGAGGCTATGTTTGAGGACAAAGACTCTATTATGTGGAAAATGAACGAGGAGGACGGAAAGATCTCAGCAAGAACCGCTTTCAACGCTATGAGAGCGGGAGACAAAGCAGGCAAAGAAGTAGTGGACAAATACATAAAATACCTTGCCTGCGGAATCACAAATACTATCAACATTTTCCAGCCGGACATTCTCTGTATAGGCGGAGGAGTATGCAACGAGGGCGACCCGCTCCTTATTCCACTGAAAGAACTCGTGGCTAAAGAGGTATACACAAAGAATTCAGAGAAAAATACGGAAATTGTTATTGCCAAGCTTGGCAACGACGCAGGCATAATCGGTGCGGCTTTTCTCGGACTTTCACATCAATAGATGAAAAAGCGGTCGCTTTATGCTTACCTTGAAACAAAGCTTGACTGTTTGGAAATATTTTTATTTGATGCGATTTTGTTTATTCCTGTGAACCGCCGTAACACCATTTTTATAATATGTACGCTCACGGCGGCGGTACTTATATATCTGCTTTTAAACGGAATACTAAATGCTGATATTATGGGTACAGAGCTTGGAAAAAAGCTTATGGTCACAGTCGATAAAGCCGCAGGAACATATAAAGAATCTATCATAAGACGTTAAATACTTATTCAGTGACATAAATAAAAGACTTTTTGAACGGAGGCAAAACAATGAGTTTTAATTTGATTGGAGCAATTCCGGTAATTTTACTTTTACTGCCTGTGATATACGCCTGTTTCAAAACGCCGGCAGATAAGCCTGATCTTCCGGAAGAAAACATTATCGTGTTTATAGCTAAATGCGTCGGACGTTTTGGCTGTATAGGCTATATGTGTTTCAGGATAGGCGTCTATTCTGTGAATTTTACAAACAAAAAGGCTCTGTTTGTCGTATGGATCATCATCAGCGTTCTCGCAGTCGCAGGCTACTGGCTGTTCTGGACTAAGCATTTCAAGGGCGGCAATCATTTTGAGGATATGTACAAGACAGGAATACCGCTGTTCATACTTCCTGCCTGCTATGTTCTTCTGACAGGTCTTCTGACAATGAACATAATGCTCATTGTGTTCTCTGTACTGGATCTGGTCTGCGAATACTGTGCCGCTTACACCGTAAGAAAACAGCTCCGTGACGGTATCACGGTCGATAATTCAGATGAGAACGAGGAGAAAGAAAAGGAAGATACGGAAACATCCGAGTCCGACGAGGAAACATTAAAAGAAAGTTCAGATGAAACAGACAAAGCAGATGATTCTGACGAACAGGAACAATCGGAATAGAATTTCATAAAGGAAAAATTATATTTATAAAAAGAGGTAATAAAAATGGCATGTAATTATTTTTGTGACGGAGTTGACAAGGCTCCTCAGCGTTCATTGTTCAACGCACTGGGCATGACAAAAGAGGAAATGGACAGACCGCTGGTAGGTATCGTTTCTTCCTACAACGAGATCGTTCCCGGTCATATGAACATCGACAAGATCGTTGAAGCGGTAAAAATGGGTGTTGCTATGGCAGGCGGAACGCCGGTAGTGTTCCCTGCTATCGCCGTTTGCGACGGAATCGCTATGGGACACCTCGGAATGAAATATTCGCTGGTTACCCGTGACCTTATTGCCGATTCCACAGAGTGTATGGCTCTTGCTCATCACTTTGACGCATTGGTAATGATACCGAACTGCGACAAAAACGTTCCGGGACTTCTTATGGCGGCGGCACGAGTAAACGTTCCGACTATTTTCGTTTCGGGCGGACCTATGCTCGCAGGTCATGTCAAGGGAAAAAAGACTTCCCTTTCAAGTATGTTCGAGGCAGTTGGTACATACAATGCAGGCAACTTCACGCTGGACGACGTTGAGGAATTTGAGAACAAGGCTTGCCCGACCTGCGGAAGCTGTTCGGGAATGTACACGGCAAACTCAATGAACTGCCTTACCGAAGTACTCGGTATGGGACTTCGAGGAAACGGAACTATCCCTGCCGTTTATTCCGAGAGAATAAAGCTTGCAAAGCACGCAGGTATGCAGGTCATGGAGCTTTACAAAAAGAATATCAGACCAAGAGATATTATGACTAAGGAGGCGTTCATCAACGCTATCACAGCAGATATGGCTCTGGGCTGTTCGACAAACTCAATGCTTCATCTGCCGGCGATCGCTCATGAATGCGGCGTTGAACTCGACCTTGACTTTGTAAACGAGATATCAAAGAGAACGCCTAATCTCTGTCACCTTGCCCCTGCCGGTCACACATATATGGAGGACCTTAACGAGGCAGGCGGCGTTTATGCCGTACTCGGCGAGCTTAATAAAAAACAGCTTATCAATACGGACTGCATGACCTGCACAGGCAAAACAGTCGGCGAGAATATCAAGGGTGTTGTAAACAAGAATACGGAGCTTATAAGACCTATCGATAATCCGTATTCACAGACAGGCGGCATCGCAGTCCTCAGAGGCAATCTTGCTCCCGATACCTGCGTAGTCAAGCGTTCCGCAGTCGCACCTGAGATGCTTGCACACGAAGGTCCTGCAAGAGTATTCGACTGCGAAGAAGACGCTATCGCCGCTATCAGGGGCGGAAAGATCGTTGAGGGCGATGTCGTTGTTATCCGTTACGAAGGTCCTAAGGGCGGTCCGGGAATGAGAGAGATGCTCAATCCGACATCTGCAATTGCTGGTATGGGTCTTGGTTCGACCGTAGCGCTTATCACCGACGGACGTTTCAGCGGCGCGTCAAGAGGCGCTTCTATCGGTCACGTTTCTCCTGAAGCGGCTGTAGGCGGACCTATCGCTTTGGTTGAAGAGGGCGACATGATCGCAATTGACATTGATAATTGCAGTATCACTCTCAAGGTTTCCGACGAGGAGCTTGAGAGAAGAAGAAAGAACTGGAAGCCAAGACAGCCTAAGGTAACAACAGGATACCTTGCAAGATACGCATCCCTTGTAACCTCGGCAAACAGAGGAGCTATCCTTGAAATAAAGGATTAGCCCTGAAAAAGTCACTGTTGCCTGCGGCGGTATGTCTGCCGCAGACATAATTTCATATCAATTCAAGAAAGGCGGTAAATTATGAAAAAATTTATTTCCGGTCTGTTGGGAATCCTGTTTTTGGTTATATTGATAGTAGGTATTTTCGTATGCACCTACGTTTTCAGTCAACCTTCAAGAACGGGCGATTCCAGGGAGCTTATATCAGGTACATGGACCGATAAAGAAGAAAACGTGACCTTTGAATTTTCCTCCGAGGGCGATTTCAAAATGTATTATGCCGACGACGAAACTGTGATAGCAAAGGGCTGGTTCAAGATCGACGAGGACGATAAGAAGATCCAGGTGCTTGTAGCGCCTTCCGACCGTGATGAAACAGTGGACATCGGTTTAACATTTAAATTCTTCTCAACTATTTCTTACAAAAACCTTACCGTTCCGGATAAGGATGATGAAGAAGGCGTTGCTACCTGCAAATTTATCTTCCAGAATTCAGACGGCGTATACTCCTGCGAAAGAACCGACATGGAAGGCACGCTCTATGACGGAAAGTCCTGATGCTGAGGAAATAAAATGGATCTACTGATAAAAAACGTCCGCGCCTGCGATCCGCAGACGGGACTGGACGAAATCACCGACATCAGCGTTGAGAACGGAAAAATCGTAAGTATCGGCAAAATCAACCGTTCGGCAGTAAAAGTCATCGACGGTATGAGCAAATTATGCGCTCTGCCGGGACTGTTCGATATGCACGTTCATTTCCGCGACCCCGGACTAACGTACAAAGAAGACATTATCTCAGGCGCCAATGCCGCTAAGGCAGGCGGATTTACGGGCGTTGCCTGTATGCCGAATACAAAACCTCCTGTAGATAATGCCGAAACGGTCAAATATATTTTTAACGAAGCAAAGAAAACCGGCATCGACGTTTTTCCGGTGGGCTGTATAACTAAGGGTATGAAAGGCGAGGAGCTTTGCGACTTCGATGAGCTTAAAGAGGCGGGCGTCAAAGCGATTTCCGATGACGGAAGACCTGTTGAAAATGCCGAGCTTATGAGACAGGCTATAGAGTCCACCAACAAAAACGGACTTATAGTTGTTTCACACTGCGAGGATCTGAAAATAATCAACGGCGGAATAATAAACAAAGGCAAAATTTCCGAAGAGCTTGGCGTTAAAGGAATGGACAGGGCGAGCGAAGACTATATCACTGCCCGCGAAATAGCTTTGGCTATGAGCTGTAATGCCAGAGTACACATTTGTCACGTTTCCACCAAAGGCTCGGTAAATATTATCAGAGCGGCAAAAAAGGACGGCGTAAAGGTGACCTGCGAAACGGCTCCCCACTATTTCACCTACACTGATGAGAAACTTCTGAGCCGCGACGCTGATTACAGAATGTCTCCTCCTCTCAGGACGGAGGAGGATAGGGCGGCTATTGAAGAGGCTGTGCTGGACGGAACAATTGACTGCATAATCACCGACCATGCGCCACACGCAGCGGAAGAAAAGTCTGATTTTGAAAAAGCTCCAAACGGTGTCGTGGGACTTGAAACTTCCCTTGCGGCTACACTAACAAAGCTTTATCACACCGGTAAATGCGATCTGTCTAAGATTGCGGAAATAATGTCGGTAAATCCTCGAAAGATAATGGGACTTGAACCGATAAGGATCGCTGTAGGAGAAAGATGTGACCTCTGCATTTTTGATCCCGATTATCAGTGGGAAGTGATCCCCGAAGAGCTGAATTCCAAATCAAAGAACAGTGTGTTTAAGGGTGAAAAGCTAAAGGGAAAGAATATTTATACTATTTGCAAAGGCAAGATAGTGTTTGCTCTGTAAGCGAGAGCAGGAAATATCATGCTTTCACAACTGAAAAAAAATCCGAAAGGAAGATAGAAATGTCACTTGACAGACTTATTGAAAACATAGTAAAGACCCAGAATCCGTCGGTAGTGGGACTTGACCCTAAGCTTGACTACGTTCCCGAATACATCAAGGAAAAGAAGTTCAAGAAGTACGGCAAAACTCTTAAAGGCGCGGCAAAGGCTATCTGGGAATTCAACAAGGAAATAATCAACGAGATACACGACATATGCCCGGCAATCAAGCCGCAGGCGGCATACTATGAAATGTACGGATACGAAGGCGTCAAGACCCTTTACAAGACTATTCAGTATGCCAAAGAAAAAGGTATGTTCGTTATGACCGACGGTAAGAGAAACGACATCGGCGCAACTATGGAAGCATACGCTACCGCACATCTCGGACTTACCGAAATTGGCGGAGAAATGGTAGAGGCTTTCGGAGCGGACGCTCTTACTGTAAACGGTTATCTCGGCTCAGACGGGATCAACCCGCTGTTGGAGCAGTGCAAAAAGTATGATAAGGGCATTTTCGTTCTTGTAAAGACCTCCAACAAATCCAGCGGAGAACTTCAGGATCTGATGATAGGCAACAAGACAGTTTATGCCACTATGGGAGCAATGTGCGAGCATTGGGGCAAGGACGTTATGGGAAAATACGGCTACAGCGGAGTAGGTGCAGTTGTAGGTGCAACGTACACCGAACAGCTTGCTGAAATGAGAGCGGCGCTGCCTCACACATTTTTCCTCGTTCCCGGCTACGGCGCTCAGGGCGGAGGAGCAGAGGGCGTTGCAAAAGGCTTTGACAAGAACGGTCTTGGCGCAATAGTCAACTCCTCAAGAGGCGTAATGTGCGCATACAAAAAGGAAGAAAACTGCGATGAGCATGACTTTGCCAAGGCGGCAAGACGAGAGGTAATCAGAATGAAAGAGGATATTATCTCTTATCTGCCGAAGATAACTGCGGATATTTGATACTATAATAACTTCGGGCGGAGAAATCCGTCCGAAACTGTATAGGCCGATAAAAGATTATTGGGATTAAACAGAAAGGACTGATAAAATGTACAAGCAAGGCAAATACCCCATTGTTTCAAAAAAGGCTCTTGCAAAGGGCGTTTTTGATATTGAAATATACTGTCCGCATATTGCTAAGGAAGCAAGGGCAGGACAGTTCGCTCAGGTTGCGGCGGAGGGCTTTTTCCTGCGCAGGCCTATTTCCATTTGTGATATTGACAAGAACAAGGGCACGATACGTCTTGTATTCGAGGTAAGAGGTCACGGAACGGACAAGCTTTCCGAGCTTAACAAGGATTGCCTTATTGACATTATCGCCCCTCTGGGAAACGGATTTAAAGTCCTTGAAAAGGGCAAAAAAGCGATCTGCATCGGCGGAGGTATAGGTACTCCTCCCATGGTTGGCATAGCCAAAGAATACGGTGAAAACGCAACAGTGATAAGCGGTTTCAGAAACGCATCGGCGGTTATACTACAGGAAGATTTTAAGGCAATAGGAGCAGACACAATACTCTGTACGGACGACGGCTCTGCCGGAATACACGGCTTTGTTACCGACGCGTTCAAGGCAGAGCTTAATAAAGAAAAGCCTGATATTGTCTATGCCTGCGGGCCTATGGTAATGCTCAAAAACATCACAAAGATATGCGAAGAAAACGGCATATACTGTCAAGTATCCCTAGAGCAGAGAATGGCCTGCGGCGTTGGGGCTTGTCTTGTCTGCGTATGCCGCACGGTAAAGGACGGACAGGAATTTAACTCCCATGTCTGCAAGGACGGTCCTGTTTTCGACAGCAAGGAGGTTTTGTTCCATGAATAGAATCAACGTGAATTTCTGCGGAGTGGAATTCAAGAACCCTGTTATTCCCGCCAGCGGAACTTTTGGATACGGCAGAGAGTACGAACAGTTTTATCCTCTTTCAAAGCTTGGCGGAATTTCAGTAAAAGGAACGACCCTGCACCGCCGAGAGGGAAATCCCGGACCGAGAGTTGCGGAAACTCCGAGCGGAATGTTAAACTCAGTAGGTCTTCAGAACGGCGGTGTTGACAAGTTTATAAACTATGAACTGCCGAACCTTGTTACCAAGGATACCAGAATTATCGCCAATATAGCAGGCTCTACCGTTGAAGAATGCGCTGAGCTTGCGGAAAAGCTAAACGGAACTGCCGTTGATATGATCGAGCTTAATATCTCATGCCCGAACGTAAAGCAAGGCGGAGCGGCGTTCGGAACCGACTGCAACGTTGCGGGCGCAGTCACAAGAGCAGTAAAGGACGTCACGGAAAAGCCGCTTATGGTAAAACTTTCCCCTAATGTCACAAGTATTACAGACATCGCCAGATCCGTTGAGGCTAACGGAGCGGACGCCGTGTCGCTTATCAACACTCTGCTCGGAATGAGAATAGACATCAAGACACGCAGGCCTATTCTGAAGAACAACGTAGGCGGACTTTCCGGACCGGCTGTTTTCCCCGTTGCAGTAAGAATGGTGTGGCAGGTAGCTAACGCTGTTAAGATACCGGTCATGGGTATGGGCGGAATCGCTACATGGGAGGACGCAATAGAAATGATGCTGGCAGGCGCAGGCGCAGTTCAGGTCGGTGCGGCTATCTTTGCCGACCCGTACGCACCCGTAAAGATCGCTGAGGGTATGCAGAGGTTCTGCGAGGAGAATGGTATAGCCAACATTTCCGAAATCGTGGGCACGGTCAAACCATGGTAGATCGAATGAGAAATTAGGAATGAGAAATGAGGAATTATTGACATAGACTAACCTTTTTCGTTCTTTTAAACCTTGCTGTAGTAACAATAGAAAAGCGGAAGTAGGACATTTCGTCTTACTTCCGCTCAGTTTGTCGATAAACATAATTTTGATGGTAAACAAGGGGAAGCCCTCGAATTATTGCGAACAAGTTGAGCAATAATTTTCGCAGGGCTTCCCCTCTTTCGGAGCTCCTAAAGTAAGGGGATTTCGCTCCTGCGGGAGCGACGGGGGCTCTGCCCCTCGACCCCGCAAGCGGCAATCGCGTCGCTTGACCCCGCTCTTTTTACCTCCTTGGTAGACAGCCTATGCTGTCTGATCGAACTGAGAGTTGTAAAGCTCGCTATAGAAACCGCCCTGAGCCATAAGCTCATCGTGATTTCCCTGCTCAATGATGTCGCCGTCCTTCATTACAAGGATTAGATCGGCATCGCGGATAGTTGAAAGTCTGTGAGCAATGATAAAGCTGGTTCTACCCTTCATCAGATTGTCCATAGCCTTTTGTATTCTTATCTCGGTGCGGGTATCTACCGATGAAGTAGCCTCGTCGAGAATAAGTATCTTGTTATCCGCAAGGATAGCTCTCGCTATTGTAAGCAACTGTTTCTGTCCCTGTGAAACGTTGGACGCTTCTTCGTTCAGTACCATGTTATATCCGCCCGGCAAGGTTTCTATAAAGTGATGAACGTGAGCCGCCTTTGCCGCGGCAATGACTTCCTCGTCTGTAGCGTCAAGTCTGCCGTAACGGATATTCTCCATTATCGTGCCGTTGAACAGCCAAGTATCCTGAAGCACCATTCCAAAGGCTTCTCTCAGCTCGCTTCTGTCAAAGGAAGTAATATCATTGCCGTCGATACTTATTGAACCTCCGTTCAGATCATAGAAACGCATAAGCAGTTTTACCATAGTGGTCTTGCCCGCACCCGTAGGACCGACAATAGCGATTTTCTGTCCCTCCTTGACTTGAGCGGAAAAATCATGAATAATGATCTTATCCTCGTTGTAACCGAATTTTACATGGTCAAATTCAACGCTGGCTTTAACGTCCCCAATGGAAATAGGGGCATGAGATTCAGCTTTCTGCGGTTCTTCGTCCTCTGCGAGAAATTCAAATATTCTCTCTGCCGCAGCGGCTGTTGACTGTATCATGGAAGATACCTGTGCAAGCTGTTGGATAGGCTGAGTAAAGGATTTTACATACTGAATAAAGGACTGAATATCTCCGACAGAGATCTTACCCTCCATTGCAAGATAAGCGCCGCCAACCGCAACTGCTACATATCCCAGATTCCCTACGAACTGCATAATAGGCATCATTATTCCGGAAATAAACTGAGATTTCCAGCCCGACTGATAAAGCACGTTATTTGCCTCGTCAAAGTCTTTGAGAGCGGCTTCCTCACGGTTAAATACCTTGATAACGTTATGACCGCCGTAAACCTCTTCGACCTGTCCGTTTACATGACCGAGATATTCCTGCTGGCGGTGGAAGTATTTCTGCGAATGCTTTACAACGATACCTACTATAATACCCGAAAGAGGAATTATAACAAGCGCAATAAGCGTAAGCACCGGACTTATGGAAAGCATCATTATCAGAATACCTATCACCGTGGTAACAGATGTGATGAGCTGAGTAATAGACTGATTGAAACTTGTTCCAAGCGTATCTACATCGTTTGTAACATGAGAAAGGACTTCGCCGTGAGTTTTCTTATCGAAATAATTCATTGGCAGACGATTTATTTTCTTGGAAATATCCTGTCTTAGCTGATAGCACATTTTCTGAGAAACGCCCGTCATAATATAGCCCTGTATAAACTGGAACACAGCCGATATTATATACAAACCCAGAAGAATGAGAAGTATCCTTCCGATTTTTTCAAAATCTATTCCGCCTGTTCCTGCGATCTTTGCAACAAGGCCGTCGTAAAGAGCGTCCGTAGCTCTTGCCAGCACCTTAGGACCGACTATAGAGAATATCGTGCTGCCAATAGCGAAGATTATTACCGCCAGCACTGCTAATCTGAATTTTTTCATATATTTTAAAAGCTTGGAAGCCGTACCCTTAAAGTCCTTTGCTTTCTCACCTGAACCCATCGGGCCTTTGCCCATAGGACCTCTGTGTCCCGCCATTTATATCTCCTCCTTTCCGTCGGTCGTTGCTTTTGCCTCGGCAAGCTGTTTTTCAAACTCTGCCTCGGAAAGCTGTGATTTAACTATCTGAGCATATACGTCGCAATTCTGAATAAGCTCACTGTGCGTTCCCTGTCCTGCGATCCTGCCCTCGTCAAGAACGATAATGTTGTCCGCATTCATAATGGTAACTATTCTCTGTGCAACTATAAGCACCGTGCTGTCTTTAACATTTTCACCAAGCGCCTTTCTGAGTGCGACGTCTGTTTTAAAGTCAAGCGCCGAGAAAGAATCGTCAAAAACAAGAATTTTCGGATTCTTGGCAATAGCTCTCGCTATGGAAAGCCTTTGCTTCTGTCCGCCGGAAACATTGTTTCCTCCCTGCGATATCGGGCTGTCGTATTTATCAGGCTTTGCCTCGATAAATTCGGTTGCCTGAGCTATCTGCGCAGCCTTTTCAAGCTGCTCCATAGGAGCGTCCTTACAGCCGAACGACAGATTCGATTTTATATCTCCCGAGAACAGCACTCCTTTCTGAGGTACAAAGCCTATTGCGTCTCTCAGATTGTGTTGAGTATATTCTCTTATATCTTTGCCGTCGATCGTTATCTTTCCGCCCGTTACATCGTAAAATCTCGGAATAAGATGAACAAGCGTTGATTTTCCGCTTCCGGTGCTTCCGATGATAGCTGTGGTTTTTCCCGGTTCTGCGATGAAATCTATATCATGAACAACGTCTGCGTCTGCGTTGTCATATCGGAAATCAACGTGATCAAATTTTACGACGCCCTTTTCGATCTTAACATCGGAAGATGCGTTCTCGCTGTCCTTGATAACAGGATCGGAAGTAAGTATCTCGTCAACTCTCTCCGCGGCGACCGAGGCTCTCGGAAGCATCACAGATATCATTGAAAGCATAAGGAACGACATTATTATCATCATTGAATATGTGATGAACGCCGTCATACTTCCGACCTGAAGCTTACCCAGATCTATCTGCTTTGAAGAAATCCATACTATAAGCACAGATATTCCGTTCATAATGAACATCATAAGCGGCATCATAAAGGTCATTACTCTGTTGGTAAAAAGCATCGTTTTCATCAGATCCTTATTTGTATCGTCAAAACGATCTTCCTCATACTTCTCTCTGGAAAAGGCTCTGATGACCGGCAGACCTGTCAATATCTCTCGTGTAACAAGATTGAGCCTGTCTACCTTTTTCTGCATGATCTTGAACTTCGGCATTGCCACTTTCATAAGCGTTGCTACTACAATAAGTACAAGCGCAATAGCTACGCCTATGATCCATACCATACTTGTGTTGGTATTAAGCACCTTGATGAAACCGCCTATGCACAGCACAGGAGCATACATACACATTCTGAGCATAATAGTCAAAACCATTTGTATCTGCTGAATATCGTTTGTCGAACGGGTTATAAGGCTTGAAGTCGAAAACTTGTCGATCTCGGCATTGGAAAAGCTTATGACTTTCTTGAACACACCTACTCTCAGATCAAGTCCGACACCTGCTCCGATCTTTGCGGCGAGATAGCATATCACTATGGTACATACCATTATAAGAAACGCCATTGCCAGCATTTTTCCGCCCTCGGTAAAAAGATAGGTTTTTTGCATACCGTCGAGATCAACTCCGACTGCGGCGTACTCTGTTTTCCAGAAAGCCTTCGCCGACTGTTCAAATGCCATGTCCGACATAGTGCTGTATTTATCCTCAACACTCTTTCTCATCTCAAGACCGTCGATCATACCGCCCTTTATCATATCTATAACGGACATTTCAGCCGACGGAGCAGCTTCACCCTGTTGCTGCTGTATATGCTCCGCCTTTTGCTCATCGTTCATGGACATACCGTCTGAATCCGGCATTTCAGCATTTTTATCTGTACCTTCCGCCGCTGTCATCTTTGCCATATCCTCCGGTTTCATCTGAAGTACCGCGGAATAAGTCATGACCGCTGAACCGAAATCCTCGTCAAGCTGAGAAATAACATCACTGTCGTCGGTATCAAGCTCATACACCGTCCCCTCAGGCTTTTTTCCGTCTTTAAGCGGAACGTCGCAGTCTGAAACAGAATCTTTCAGGACGTAGTTATCTTCGACCCTCTGCTTTTCCTCGTCGGTCATAAAGAGCTTGACGCCCTCCATGGAGTCCTCGCTTATTACTCTTGGACATACCGTATCGACGCCGTTCTGCATAATTCCCACATCAATGATATTTGCGGTGTAATCTGGCAGAGACAGATCACAGTACGCCTGCACGATAAGCAGAACAAATACCACAATTACCCCGACGCGGTATTTTTTTAAATACTTTAAAATCTTACTCATACTCACTGTCCTTTCCTTGCTCTGAATGTTCTAACTCCTCGGAGACAAGCTCGATAAGCTCCTCCGCGATAGAAATAAATTCACGCATTTTATCTTCGCCCAGACGATCAAAAACTCTTGTCATAAAATCGTTATAGCTTTTATGTGCAGTCTGCCATGCCTGAAAACCCTGTTCAGTCAAACAGACCCTAACCTCTCTGCGGTCGTCGGCATTGGTTATG
Organism: Ruminococcus sp.; assembly: GCA_021770655.1. Lineage (GTDB taxonomy): Bacteria > Bacillota > Clostridia > Oscillospirales > Ruminococcaceae > Hominimerdicola. The sequence continues at coordinate 83,831 of JAETQO010000012.1, forward strand.
CGCTGAACTATACCTCTCTGTTCCAACGAGTTCATCGTCTTGGTCACCATTGCGGGAGATACCCGCATTCCGGACGAGATCTTCTTCATTGAAACGCATTTTCCTACAGGATCTTCCGTTTTACTGAATCCCGCAGACAACACTACGATTTTTGATACTGCGAAAAATTCGCTTTTACTCAGAACATTCTGAATCCTATCGAACCTAAGCATTTTAACCATAGCGTTAAGCGCCATAAAGCGTTCGCCCAAATCTGAGCCGTTATTCATTTTTTTATCCTCCCCGACAAAGTTCACCCGGTTAATATTTTACTCGGTTAACTAATAACAAAGTATATCATAACAAGCGGTCGTTGTCAACGTTATTCTATACAAAATAACCTGAAATTTGAAAAGTGAAATTGTCAAAACAGCGGAATTAATATTCATCCTTTTACATTTTCTTATTTTTTTCTTAACGGCATTGCAAACATATGAAATTAATGCTATAATATCGTTAGGAAATAAAAGAAAGAGGAGACAGAATTGCTTATAAAAATAATATGCATCATAACTTCAGTAATGACGCTCATGACCCTTTCAGGCTGTGACCAAGGCAGTGATAAGCCTGAAAACCAAAAAGAATCTTCGATAAGCCAGAAACAGGAACTTTCTGCAAAAGACATTCTAGAACGGATCGACGACCAAAATCTCACCGATTCGGCTTTTTACGGCGATGAGACCTTCGACAATAACGCCGAAAAGCTTTACGGCATAAGCGTTGATAAAATCAGCGACGGCGGTATTATTTACGCAGGCGACGGCGGAATTGCAGACGAGGTCTCTATCCTGAAGCTTTCCGACGGGGAAAGCGCAGAGCAGATATTTTCAGACAGAATGGATTTCAGACTCAATCAGTTTGAGACTTACAAGCCTGAGGAAACGCAGAAAATCAACGCCGCTCAGATATTTAAATCAGGCGATTACTGGGTGCTTGTCATTTCCGACAATGCGGACAAAATATCGGAAACAATAAAAGATCTGGCAGGTGAATAATATGAACACAATAAAACGATCTATTCTTCTTAGCCTTTGCGCGGCTGCTGTTTGTACGGGAATGAGCGCCTGCGCAAAAAAAGACACTTCCTCATCTGTTTCCGAAAGCGCCCAATCCGAAGAAAACTCGGCGCTGAAAAAACAGGTTGACGAATTAAGCGGCGATATCGAAAAGCTTACAAATATTCTCTCAGAATATCTGGGAGAGGATATATCCGACATTGATACGACCGATATAAACGGAGAAATACACGACATTTACGATGATACCGCAGTCGTGGAAGCTTATAAGACAGGCGACGATTCTAAGCTGTCCGATAAAAAGGACAAATATATATTAAAAGAGCTGAAAAAGGCGGTTTCGGAAATCATAACAGATGATATGAACGACTTTGACAAGGAAAAAGCCGTCTACGATTATGTTTTCTCTAAAACTCATTTTTACGAAAACTCCTTGGCGGCTATTCCGAGCACCAATGAAGATTATTCTCATACTCCATACGGATTTTTTCATGATCATTCTACGATATGCGTCGGAAACGCCACAACTTTTAAGCTGTTCTTCGACGTTCTCGGCATTGACAGCAAGATAATACACTCCACAGAGAACGGCGAACACGCTTGGAACGTTGTAAAAATTGACGGCAGTTGGTATCATCTTGACCTTACTTTCGACAACGGCACAGATTATCCCGATTATGCGTATTTCAACGTGCCTGATTCCGTCAAGAACAACGATACATACCCATGGGACGAATCGGAATATCCCGCCTGCAATGCCACGGACAAATGTCTGATCTGCCGAGACGCAGAAAAGCTTGACAGCGTTTATGACATACCGCAGAAGATAAAGGATATTATCGGTACGAAAAAACCTACCTCATATATGTCCATAACCATTCCCGACGGATGCGGTACGGACGAAGTAAAGAGCCAGCTTGAAAGCATTATCAACTCGATCTATTTTGAGGAATACTATTGCGCAGTAACTCCGGTAGTTATAACCGACGACGGAAAAAGCGCCTGCTTTGGTATCAGCGTTTTCTCCATGTCCGATGAAGATCACAACAATCACGAAACAAATGAGAATGCGCTCAATGTTGATTATGACAAACTGCAAGCCGCGTTTGATGACGCTCTCGGTGATAAAATGGTTTATTCTGATGAGTCCGGCTGGGATACCGATTACCAGAACAAGTAAAAAAACCTCCTTTCGCCTTTATACGGTGTTAGCGTGATATTGCAAACAACAAAGCCGCAGGATTGACAACTATCATACTGTCAATCCTGCGGCTTTTATTGTATCCGAATCAGCTTTCAAAAAGAGAAGTAGAGAGATATCTCTCGCCTGTATCAGGAAGGAGCGCAACGATGACCTTGCCTTTATTTTCAGGTCTCTTGGAAAGTATCTCGGCGGCGTGAAGAGCCGCGCCCGAAGAGATACCTACAAGAATGCCCTCTGTCTTGGCAAACTTGTTTCCTGCCCTGAATGCGTCCTCGTTCTCTATAGTAAGCACTTCGTCATAAACTGTTGTATCAAGCACATCAGGAACAAAGCCTGCTCCGATACCCTGAATCTTATGCGGACCGGACTTGCCCTGTGAAAGTACGGGAGATGTTGCAGGCTCTACCGCGACTACCCTAACATTCGGATTTTGGGTTTTTAGATATTTGCCTACGCCTGTAACGGTTCCGCCGGTTCCTACGCCTGCGATAAAAATATCTACCTTTCCGTCCGTGTCCTCCCATATCTCCGGACCGGTCGATGCGAAATGCGCCGCCGGATTAGCAGGGTTTACAAATTGACCGAGAATTACCGAGTTTTCGATCTCGGCTTTTAGCTCGTCTGCTTTCTTGATAGCGCCTGTCATACCCTTTGCTCCTTCTGTAAGGACTATCTGCGCACCGTATGCTTTCAGAAGATTTCTTCTTTCAACACTCATTGTTTCAGGCATTGTAAGTATGACCTTATAACCCTTTGAAACGCCTACTGCCGCAAGACCGATCCCTGTGTTTCCCGAAGTAGGCTCGATAATAGTCGAACCCTCTTTCAGAACGCCTTTTTTCTCAGCCTCCTCGATCATAGCAAGAGCAACTCTGTCCTTAACGCTTCCTGCCGGATTGAAGTATTCAAGCTTTGCAAGAATCGCTGCCTCAGCCTCAACCGACTTTTCAAAATTGACCGCTTCAATGATCGGAGTTTTTCCGATAAGCTCCGACACTCCCTTGTAAATTTTCGACATATTGACCAACCTCCGTAAATTAATTTAAGGCGACACCGCACAACTACCGCCTAACGGCTTTGTGTACGTCTAACTTACCAATTTTCCGTTATCTTGCACACAATAGTTGTGCGGTATAGCCTTAACGCTTTTTCATTCCGTATGAATTTATATACTAATCTCTATATCTGAGAATTATCTTCCGGATAGATCAGCGCCTTAACAAAATCATCATGCTTAAGGGGCTTTTTATATTCCACGCGTATTCTTTTGACCGACGACTCATTATTAATAAACTCGTCGGCAATGTCAATATAGCGCGCGTTATTGACGTGACGGTTCATATCGATAAAGCATTTCAGCACATTAATATTTTTAACGTGCTGCGGTTCAGTATCAGGCAGGGCGATTTTTCTGGGCAGATACTCCATATCCAGCTTTGGATAAAGCGTCACCCTGTCCACAAGCTCCTGCGGTACTTTTATAGGTCTTTGAGTAGTTTTGTCCATAAATGCGCCCGATGCGATAGCCGTGATACAGGGCTTCCCGTCCTCACCGTAGATCACGGTATTACGGTAGCCGTACATTCTTTTAAGTTCATAGGTCCATGTCTTTATCTTTACTTTTTCCTGATATCCCGGTCTGCGGATAATATCCAGCTGTCTTGACACCAGAAACATCACGCATTTTTCCTTTTCAAAAAACGGTGACATAACAGGGTGCGTGTCAAGATGAAGAACGGAACAGTCCTGCAAAAAATCTATAATAGCGCTGTTTTTCATCACTCCGTCCGCACCGATATTACTGCAGTTTACGTTTCTTTCCATTTCGTACATTTATTTGTCCTCCGAAATTTATTGCTGATTTAATTATAACTCAGATTTTGATATTTTGCAACTGAAAATATACTGTGGGTTGTCTGCAAACTATAACAGAACAACGAAAAATTTTGATTTTACCGCTCACGCATAAGCTTCGTGAGCATAGTTTCTAAACTGTTGTTCAAAATCAATCCCCTTCTTCCTCTGCAATTACATTATATTGGAAATAGAATTTTTTTGTAGTTAGCAATTAGAGGATAGCTGCATAAACGAAAAAAGACCTTGAGAGTATTATCCCTCAAGATCCGGCTATCTAATTTGTATTCAGTTAAGCAAATCGGGAGTTGCAGTTGTCAATCTCGATTTCCAAATTTCAGCTTCTGCCAGCAAGCGTCGTATAATTTTATCCTTTCCCGCTGTATAGCTCTTTCGATCATTTGAAAACTGCATTGCTAATTTCTGTTTACAAGTATCATATAAAATTGCTTTTTCAAGATGTTCGTTCAAATAATCACGAAAGTTAATATAATTATTCCATCCTGTTCCGTTCCATCTTACGATATGAATATGATGCGTTCGTATCTCATCATCTCCCATTACAAATAATACTTCTCCTGCAATAATTTCTCCACGAAAAATGATATTATGTTGCTTTAGCAATTCAATATAGGGTGCTATATCATTTAAGTTATTCACGCCAATGACAATATCAATAATTGGTTTTGCGTGGATTGAGGAAATAGCTGTACTTCCGATATGTTGAATATCAATAGCGGTATCTCCTAAAAGCTGTTTTAGTAATCTGATTATATTTACAGCATTTTCATTCCATTCTTTCTGATGAGGAACTAACTCTACTGTTCCTCTTTTTAACCCTACCACTATATATCCTCCCATTCCTCTTTGCAATTCATTATATCGGAAATCAAAGGAACTTCTAGTTTGCGATTTTCAGCAAAATCCCCCTGAAGAATTTTTATATTTTTAATTGATGCGTTCTATGGTTAAGTTTTTTGTTCTATAAATTGGAAGTTGTCGTGCTTGACAATCATAACAATTCAAGTTCAAATGTAATAGGATAATGATCAGAATGATTTACACTTCTGTTAACATTTAAGGCAACACCGCACAACTATTGTGTGCGGTGTTACCTTGATATAATTTTCGGCGCCTTTCCAAGTTCCGAAATCCACATAAACATCGGATTTTCGATTTATTACTTGTCCAAAGTTTTCATCGTCGGGAACAGCAGTACGTCTCTGATCGCAGGCGAATTGGTAAGAAGCATTACAAGTCTGTCGATACCGTAACCTATTCCGCCTGTAGGCGGCATACCGATCTCCAAAGCTCGGAGAAAGTCCTCGTCCGTATGATTTGCCTCTTCATCACCCTGCCTGAGCGCCTCCTCCTGTTCCTCGAAACGCTTTCTCTGGTCAACAGGATCGTTAAGCTCCGAATATGCGTTGCACATTTCCCATGTGTTTATAAACAGCTCAAATCTCTCAACATAATCGGGATCTTCAGGCTTTCTCTTCGTAAGCGGAGAAATCTCAACAGGATGATCCATAATAAACGTCGGCTGGATAAGATGCTTTTCTGCATATTCCTCAAAGAACAGATTAAGAATGTCTCCCCTCTTGTGTCTGTCCTCATATTCAATGTGATGCTCATCAGCAAGCTTCTTAGCCTCTTCCGTGGTTTTCACCGTGCTGAAATCAACGCCGGCATACTTCTTGACAGCGTCGATCATCGTCATTCTCTCAAACGGCTTTCCAAGGTCTATAATATTATCGCCGTACGGAATGGTCGTTGAACCGCATACCTCTTCCGCCAGATAACGGAACATATTCTCCGTAAGATCCATCATACCGTGATAATCCGTATATGCCTGATAAAGCTCCATAAGCGTAAATTCAGGATTGTGTCTTGCGTCAACGCCCTCATTTCTGAACACTCTGCCGATCTCGTACACTCTTTCAAGTCCGCCGACGATAAGTCTTTTCAGATAAAGTTCAAGGGAAATTCTCAGCTTTACGTCCTCGTCAAGAGCATTGTAATGAGTATCGAAAGGTCTTGCGGAAGCGCCGCCCGCATTGGATACCAGCATAGGAGTTTCAACCTCCATAAAGCCCTGTGCGTCAAGATATCTTCTGATAGAAGAAATTATCTGCGATCTCTTTATAAATGTATCCTTTACCTCAGGATTGCATATAAGGTCGGTGTATCTCTGGCGGTATCTTGTATCCTGATCCTTCAGACCATGCCACTTTTCAGGAAGCGGAAGCAGAGACTTTGAAAGGAGCGTAAGCGACTGAGCGTGAATGGATATCTCGCCCATTTTTGTTCTGAAAACAAATCCGCTGATTCCGACAATATCTCCGATGTCGCCCTTTTTGTAATCGTCAAATTCCTCTTTGCCTATCTCGTTCATCCTAAGATAGACCTGCACCTTATCGGTCTTGTCGCGCAGGTCAAAAAAGCTTGCCTTTCCCATAAGCCGTCTTGACATAACTCTTCCCGCAACGCTAACGGTGACCCTGTTTTCTTCCAGAAGAGCCTTGAGCTTTTCCTCGTCCTCTCCGGCCTCTTCTTTCAGCTTAGCCTCCAACTCCTCAAAATCAGCCTTCGCACCGGCGCAGGAACTTGTAACGTCATATTTTGTGATCTCGAACGGATTCTTGCCACGAGCCTTAAGCTCTTCAAGCTTTTCCATTCTTATCTTCTTCAAGCTGTTGATGTCCTCCTGAGTCATTTCCTCCTCAGGCACATTACTGCGGTTTTCCTCACTCATTTATCTATTTCCTTTCCCATTTCAGCGTCAATTTACTTGCTTATTTCGATAACCTCGAATTTAAGCAGACCGGCAGGCGTTTCCGCCTCAAAAACATCGCCGACCTTATGCTTGAGTGCAGCCTTTCCGATAGGCGACTCATCGGATATCTTACCGTTATCGGGATCGGACTCTGTCGAACCTACGATCTGAAGGTCCTCGATCTCGTCAAGCTCCAGATCCTTTATTTTTATAATGGAACCAACGCCGATCTCATTTACGGAAATATCGTCGTCCTCAACAACGGTAGCGTTAGAGATCAAAAGCTCCAGCTCATTGATCTTTGATTCGAGAATAGCCTGCTCGTTTTTAGCCTCGTCGTACTCAGCGTTCTCGGAAAGGTCTCCGAAAGAACGTGCCTCTTTAAGTTTCTGAGCAACCTCTCTTCTTCTTACCGTAACGAGGTATTCAAGTTCCTCCTGCAATTTAGCGTAGCCTGCTTTTGAAACTGTCTTAGAAATAACTGCCATAGTAAATTCACTCCTATATAAAAATTAATATTCACGGGTACTATCAAATTTATATTATACACGATTCGGTTCTTTTTGTCAAGAGCGACGATCGCATCGGACTGAAATCAATTTTCACAGACAGAACTTGTTTTTGTATATATTTCCAAGCCTACGGCGGGGAAGATATACGGATAATTATTGTAATTAAACATACTATCGTCTTTTCCCGATTTGATATTATGAAAATTGATTTCCCTGTCGCATCAAAAACAGCTTTCAGAATTTATAATGTAATTTTTTCTTACCGTGTATATTTTTCCCGATTATGTCAAAAATAATGCCAAAGGACTTATGCAGCCGATAGCATAAGGCTCGACCGGAGGTGCAGAAGTGCCGATGGGAAAAATCTTATCGGGGAAAGGTTTTTACTATGAAAAAATTCAGCTTAAAAGAAACCAAGGTCGGAAAAGCTTTGGGAGCAAAAGGCGTATACATCACTCTCGCGGCTTGCCTGCTTGCTTTGGGCGGTGCGGGAGTAGCGGCTTACAACAAAGCTATGAACGACATCAATGACAGTCTTACCATTTCTCAGCCGGACAGCAGTGTTGCCGAGAAACAGGCTGATAACAAAAAAACGGACGTAAAAAAAGAAACGTCCTCAAAGGACGAAATTGACATTCAGACTCAGCCTAACATCATGCCTGTAAACGGCGAAATTCTCAACCCGTTTTCAAACGGCGAGCTTGTCAAATCCGAAACGCTGGGAGTATGGAAAACCCACGACGGCGTTGACATCAAAGCCGATCTCGCCCAGCCTGTCAAGGCAATGAACAAAGGCAGGGTCACTAAGATCTGGGAAGACGCACTCTGGGGCAACTGTATCACCATAGACCACGGAAACGGGATCATCGGTCATTACTATAATCTCTCCAAAGAAATGTCTGTGTCCGAAGGCGACGAAGTCAATGCGGGAGAAGTCATCGGCTCTGTAGGCGATACCGCTCAGGCGGAGGCCGCCGAGCTTTCACATCTGCACTTCGGATTAAAGAAAAACGGCGAGTGGATAGATCCTATCGAATTTATCGACCCTGTTTCTAAGTAAAATCAATAACGCTTGTTTCTAAAATCCCCCATATAATTACGCCGTTGTCCTGCAATATTCAGGACAGCGGCGTACATATTTCCGTTTTGATTCTCCCAAGCTTTATTCAGCGCCTCGCAGCAATGACAAACGATTCAGTCTTGACCTGTTTTCTTTCTCTTGATATTCCGGACTACGCCGACAACCGACAGCACGACCGCACATCCGAGAAAAACAAGCGCCACAATATTATTTATTCTGAATTCATTATCCACGGAAAGTGAAAAAACCTTTGAAGTCAATTCTATTCCGTTCATGACCACATTTACAAGCACATTTGCCGCTACGATAAATACCGAACATACAGCCGAACAAATCGAGGATTTGAAAAATACGTTGACTCTTGCATAACGTATCACTAGAAAAATCATCCACACGATCGACGCACACACTGCAAAAGTAATCAAGCCTCCCTTTACATCTTCAGCATTACCGTATTTAAACGTGCCGTACAACACGCAGAGAAAGGTAAGTATCGTATCTGCCGCCATACATATCAAGGCTTTGTTGTTTCCCGCTATTTTTTCAAGCGGCTCGCATCTCAATACAAAGGGCAGGAATATCACCGCCGCTCCAAGAAGCGTTGCGACAGCCGCCATAAGAAACCAATCGCCTCCGCTGTAAATACAGCCTGCCGCATACAGCAGTATTATCGACAGCAGAGAACTGCCCAGGGTCGCAAGTCCCTTGTTATGTTTCACAAGAACAGGCACGTTTATCAGCGAGAATGTCAGCATCAGCGACGTCAGCAGAATGAAAAACCAGCTTAGTCTGCCCTCGTTCACAAGGTTTACAATAAAGCAGGGTATTATTGCCGCCAGATAGCAAGCCCCCGTAATAACGGTATACCCACATTTGAATCGTTTATAGCTCCGCGCCATAAGCTCTGTTTCTCTCTGCTGATAGTCCTCGCTGGCAGTGCAAAGCTCATGCTCCGATATACCCAGCGTACGGCATATCCCCGAAATCATAGTTATATCGGGATAGGATATGCCGCGTTCCCATTTGCTTACAGCAGATTCCGTCACATAAAGCGCCTTTGCAAGCTCCTTCTGCGACATTCCAAGCTCCTTACGTTTCGACTGTATAAATTTTCCTAAAGTTATCTTATCCTCCATAGTCGGTCACCTTTCGATATAATATTAAGAGTGCGCTCTCTATGCCAATATTATATATTGGCCGACCTGAAAAGTCAATAAAATCACGCTCGACCGTTAGTCAAGCCGCCTGTTTACGCACTTTCCCAATGTTCTCTCCCTGCACGCCGCCAAATCAAGCATAAAAAAATCACGCCCTGCAACATAAGGCGTGATAAAATAAGTGGAGCGGGTCAAAGGGGTTGCACCTTCATCTCCTTTCAGGAAGAAAGGTATTCTGGTAATTGAAATAAACCCGCAGAAATCATTGAGTCCCTACTCATCGTAAGGACTCGTCTGGAGCGGATTACGAGGCTCGAACTCGCTACCTCCACCTTGGCAAGGTGGCGCTCTACCAGATGAGCTAAATCCGCATATGGTGCTTCCGGACGGAATCGAACCATCGACACGGGGTTTTCGAGCAAAACTCTCCGAGATTTGAAGAAAATCTATATAAACAGCCGTGGCAGAAATAATCTGCGCACGTACTATTTATGGTGGGAACAACAGGGCTCGAACCTGTGACCCTCTGCTTGTAAGGCAGATGCTCTCCCAGCTGAGCTATGCTCCCATTAGCTGGTTGTCGTTCGGAACTTTACTTGTCCCTCACAACAGTATCTATTATACTACATCACCGACCGTTTGTCAACACTTTTTTTAAACTTTTTTCGTTTTGTATCATCTCACAAACGCAAATGCGTGATTTTAATTTAGATTATGCAAAATGCACAGCTTAGACGATTTCCTTATCGCCGCTTTCATAGACCCCAAAAAAGAAATCCGCCATACATAAGTACGGCGGATAAAATTTACTTATTTTTGATCTGCTTTTTCAGCTTTTCCTGTTCCTGCTCCATAAGCTTCATCAGATCCTCTAGAGAAGCGGAAGCCGATTTTGCAGGCTTAGCGCTGCGCTGTGCCGCAGGTCTTGCAGGCTTCTGAGTATAGCTGTCTTCTGCCGGACTGCTTTTACCGGATGCCGCATCGTCGAGCAATTTTGAAGCCCTTTCATAATAGGAACGGTCAATATCCGAATTGCTTTCCTCCGGCTCGGACTTGACATCGGAAACAACCTCCTCCGACGGATCTTCAGCCGGCATAGCAAACGCTGAAAGATCAGACTCATCGGATTCTTCCCTCTGATTTTCCGACTTACGGTGAGCCGCGATTTCATCGTCAACGTGCTTGCGGTGTCTTGCTATCTGCTCGCCCTCGTTCTCACCTCCGAAAAGGAAATCATCAAGAGTAACATTTTCAGTCTTTTCATCTTCTTCGTCCTCATCGTCTTCCTCCTCGTCGTCGGAAGAATGAGTTGCAATAGCAATAATAAGCTCGATCACTACCAACAGGAACAACGGAACGACTGCACATACTATCATACCAAAGGTAGAAGACATAAATGTCAATACCTTTCCGGCAGTCATATAGTAGCTTGACGCAATACCTACGATATTCTTAGAACCTACCTCGTAAAGCTTGGTCGGGTCCTTTTCCTGATATACCGTATAAACAACGCCGTTATTATCGTCCGTTGAAGTTATGTCATAAAGCCAGAAAACGCTTGTGCCTATTCCCGGAACATTCTCACAGACGACCGCCTGACCGATCTTATCCGTACTCGGAGTCATATTCGACGTGATAACAAGGCTTCCTTCGGGAACCTTATCTTTCATTGCGTCACCGTCCATTATGTAAATGCTGTAGCCTGCAATACTCGGAGTAACATCCTTATTCTTAAAAACCCTTCCCACGCCGACAACTATCAGCATTTCCAGAATAATAAATACTATAAAAAATACCAAGACATTTTTTCCTGCCGAGGATTTCTGCTTTGTAGCACTGCTCATATTCGATAAACATTCCTTTCCGTAATTATATCTCAAATATCACAAATCGCATTATTATACTTATTATATCACATCGTCCCGCAAATTTCAACACATTTTGCACATTTTTTTGAATTGTGTTAAATTAACTGCCAAGGCAGTATCTGGCAGAACGGTTTTCATCCGAAAGTTTACATCTTTTACAGCTGATCGGACGAAAGTATGACCGTAATAGTACAAAGTTCATCGTTTTTTATGACGGAGTAACTTGTCGAGGACCAGCCGCCGCCGACTTCTTCACTGCATTGCCTTAGAATAGTAAATATTTCTCCGCCGCTGTCGCCGCCGAAAAGCTCGTCAACCGCCGCGCTGTAAACCTCGCTGTCCGAACATTTGAGCCGTGCGATGCCGCTTCCGTCGGTCATTGCTCTTTCAACCGAGACGCTCATTATATCCCATACCTGCTCGCTGTCATCGGCGTAAAGCCCGTTCCTTTTGTAATAATTCGCGCTCGCCGAGAATGCCTCCGGATAGCTGAAATATTTATTTTCATCAGCAACATGATCACTGCCGCACTCAGAATCGGCAATTCCGAAATAGTCGTATCTAACATAATTATCGCCGATGTCGGTAACAGGGTCGTCCCATGTCACATCAAAATTCGACCATTCTCCGTCAAGCATAAGCTTGTTCCAGAGGTGAGGCTGAGACTCTCCGCTGTCGTATGCCTTTCCCGCAACGGGAATACACTTGACGCCCACTTTTGTACACAGTATCTGCATAGCCTTAGAATATCCCTCGCAGACCGCTCTGCCCTCCACAAGACATCCGTATGCAGAATAGGGATTGTCTGCGCTGTCATCATAACGGCAGTTAAGAGCTATCTCATCGTGAAAATATAAAACCTTCTCATAATCCGACCAATCAGGCGAAATCTGCGAAACTATCTCGTCAATCCTTTTATCCAGCTCAGCTCTTTCAGACTCAGACTGTTTCCGGGATTTGTTATAAGTAATCTCCAAAGACGCAACATACCCCGACGAATCTATACAAATAGTATACTCCTGCCCGATGTAATCGATATAAGGAACGGCATAGGTAAGCATAGCTATAAAATCCCCTACGTCATCTTTATGGATCACATCGGGAGATATTTCAATGCTTTCGTCAAAACTGCTCAATCCGTCGTAGATCTGAGCAAAAACCTCCCTTTCCTCATCGGAGAGAAAACTTACGATATACTCAGCGGTATCAGGTATTTCAATTTCAACAGCCGCCGGACTTTCCGTCGCACTTTCCAGCCCTGTTTCTGTCTGCCTTTCCGAATTGCCCTCAACGTAGGTTATATGAGTATTGACCATTTTTTCTTCGGAACTGCTTTCCGGATCCGAATGCCGCCCCGATTCGGTCTTTAAGCCAAATCCACAGCCGGAAACATACAGCGCCGCCACAGCGGTCAAAACTGCGGCAAATCTTTTTTTCTTTTTCAAAGCCCCACCCTCGCAGGATAATTTTTACACAATTTTTCTGTCTGTATTTTATGCGATCATCGCATTATTTTTCCTGAGCGTCATTATTTTCATTTTCTTTTACGACCGCTCTTAATCTTTCTATTTTCTTATCGTGAACGGAAAGGATTTTAAACTCAACATTCTCCCACGAAACCGTTCCGTGCTCGTTTTCCTCCGGGATATGTCCGAGCAGATCAATAACAAATCCGCCGATAGTGTCATAGTCGTTATTTCCGGAATACTCCTTATCCAAAGCTTCCATCACATTATCAAAGCCCGCATTTCCGAGAAGATCGAACGTGTTAGGTGAAACCTGCTGTATCTCCTCCGCCTCGTCGTCATATTCGTCCTGTATATTTCCGACGATCGTCTCCAGCAGGTCCTCCATGGTGATTATGCCTGCCGTTCCTCCGTAATCGTCCACTACTACGGCGATCTGCGTTTTCTGATCGGTAAACTCTTCAAAAAGCTCTCCGCACTTATTGCTTTCGGGAACAAATCTTACCTCTCTCATAAAATCGCTTACCGGTTGTTCTTTCTTGTTTTCGTCCAGCACCAGCTTCAGAAGATCCTTGGCAAAGATCACACCGCTTATATTGTCGGGATTGTCACAGTATACGGGTATCCTTGAAAATCCCTCGTCCATGACAAGCTTTACCGCTTCGGTCACGGGAGCGTTCTCCTCTATCGCCACCATTTCCGTTCGATGCGTCATTACCTCTCTTACCTCTATGTCGTCAAAGTCGAAAATGTTGCTTATCATCTCCGCCTGGCTTTCCTCGATACCGCCCGTTTCGTTTACCGCGTCTACCATCATAAGTATTTCTTCCTCGGTCACAGCGTCGTTTCTGCCGATATTTTTAACGCCGAACAATCTGAGAATACCTTTTGAGATCAGACCGCTTACCGCCTCCAGCGGACGAAACGCCGCAAGAAATCCGCGGTATATCCCGCCTGCATTCAGAATAAAGCTTTCTCCTATCTTCCCCGATACGCATAGCTTTTTGGGAATACTTATCCCGAAAGTGCATACCGCCAGCGCAAGCAGACAGCTTATGATAAAAAATGTTCCGACGCACACGCCGTAATAAGCTCCGCTTTCAGGCTCGGCGCCAAACAGCTTTGCGAAATACTCCGACAAAGGAGCAAAGAAATACACGGTGCATATCACCGAGATCACAATTATCATGATCGAACGCGCAATGAGATTAGTCACCACTACCCTGCCCGGCTGTTTCAGAATACCGGCAAGGCGTACGGCTTTCGGATCTTTATCCTCAGCCATTTTTTTCAGCTTGGCGTCATTAAACTCCACAGCGGCGTTTTCACAGGCGGTAAGAAAGCCCATAACGAGCACTACCGCCGCACAAATAACAATACCGACCCACAATCGCCCGACATCGTCCATTAAATCAATCTTTCCTTTCCGAGTTATTGACAGCACAAGCCGTCCGATACAATAAAATACATTATATAATATAATTAATTGTACACAACATATGATTCTTTGTCAATAGATATTTCTACATTTTTTCACTTTGTTTGCCGGCGCACTTTAACCAAATTTCCCATTTTGTCTTTAAAAGCCTTTTATTGCCCTTGCATTTAAAGAGTATGTGTGGTATAATAAACGTGTATAAGGACTTTTATCTGATCCTTGGCAATAAAGATCTTTATTTTGAAAGGACTTGATTTATATGCTGTCTGATATTGAAATCGCAAAGCAGGCTAAAATGCTCAAAATCGGAGAAATCGCGGCAAAGCTTGGAATCTCCGAAGATGATTACGAACCTTACGGACATTACAAAGCTAAGCTTTCGGAAAAGCTTTACGCAAAGACAAAGGATAATCCCGACGGAAAGCTTATTCTTGTTACCGCTATCAACCCTACTCCTGCCGGCGAGGGTAAAACCACTATTTCAGTCGGTCTTGCGGAATCGATGAATAAAATCGGAAAAAAGGCTATTCTTGCCCTGAGAGAGCCTTCTCTCGGACCGGTATTCGGCATTAAAGGCGGTGCGGCAGGCGGCGGATATGCTCAGGTCGTTCCTATGGAGGATATAAATCTTCACTTTACCGGCGATATGCACGCGATAACTGCGGCAAACAATCTTCTTTGCGCGCTTATAGACAATCATATGCAGCAGGGCAACGAATTACACATCGATCAAAGACGAATCATGTTCAAAAGATGTCTTGATATGAATGACAGAGCCCTCAGAGATATTGTTATCGGTCTTGGCTCAAAGGTAAACGGAATACCCAGAGAGGATTCGTTCCAGATAACCGTGGCATCTGAAATAATGGCTATCCTTTGTCTTGCGTCCGATCTTGACGATCTGAAAAAGAGGATAGAAAGAATACTTGTGGCATATACCACCGACAACAAGCCGGTTTACGCAAAAGACATAGGCGGCTGCGGCGCAATGGTCGCACTGCTCAAGGACGCTCTCAAACCTAATCTGGTACAGACGCTTGAAAACAATCCGGCTCTTATCCACGGCGGTCCTTTTGCAAATATCGCTCACGGCTGTAACTCTGTAAGAGCTACAAAGCTGGCGCTTAAGCTTGCCGATTATACCATTACCGAGGCAGGTTTCGGCTCGGATCTCGGTGCGGAGAAATTCTTCGACATCAAATGCCGCTTTGCAGGACTGAATCCCAGCTGCGTCGTACTCGTTGCAACTATCAGAGCGCTTAAATATAACGGAGGCGTTCCTAAGACAGAACTTACCGAGGAAAACGTTCCGGCTCTTGAAAAGGGTATCATCAATCTGAAAACGCATATTGAAAATATGCATAAGTTCGGAGTACCTGTTGTGGTTGCTATAAACCGTTTCCATACCGATTCCGAGGCGGAGATTGAAGTTGTAAAGAAAACTTGTGCAGAAATGGGTGTAGAAGTATCTCTTGCTGAAATTTTTGCCAAAGGCGGAGAGGGCGGAACTGAGCTTGCTCAAAAGGTTTGCGATACGATCGACCGCTGCTCGGGCTGCCAGACTAATTTCAAGCCGCTCTATGACGAAAAGCTTCCTATCAAGGAAAAGCTTGACATTCTTGCTAAAGAAATATACCGTGCGGACGGCGTTATTTACACCAAGCAGGCAGAAAAGGCTATAAAGGAAATAACCGAGCTGGGCTTCGGCGATATTCCGGTCTGCGTAGCCAAAACGCAGTATTCGCTGTCGGACGACCCCGCAAAGCTTGGCAAGCCCGAGAACTTTAAGATAACCGTCCGTGATCTCAGACTTTCGGCAGGCGCAGGCTTTGTCGTGGCTTACACAGGAGATATTATGACCATGCCGGGACTTCCGAAAGTTCCTGCCGCATATAAGATCGACTGTGACAACGAAGGAAACATTTACGGATTGTTCTAAGGTAACACCGCACAACTATTGCGTGCGGATAACGCAGGAATACTTGTGTCTTTCAAGGAGTTTCTGTGCAAGATAACGGAAAATTGGCAAGTTAGACGTGCACAAAGCCGTTAGGCGGTAGTTGTGAAGTGTTGCCCTAATATTCCAAGAAACCGCTGATCAGATCAGTGCATTCCCAATAACTTCGCAGGCATCGCCGCATGATAACATTTTGTGCGGCGTGCCTTAATATCTGAGGTGTCAAAATGCAAAAAACAGCTAACGGGACAGCTTTGGAAAACGACATGACGAAAGCAGAAAACGAGTCCGTAAAAGCGGACAGTAAAAGATCAAAGCACAAAATTTCCAAACAGCTTACCGTGCTTTTCATAATATTCGCTCTTTGCGTAATACTGAATATAATCGCTTGGCAAAGCACGGCGTTCTGCAACTGGTATACGGCTCATATTTTTCCGCTGTGGCAGAACACCTACGGCAGGCTTACTTCGCTGATGCCTTTTTCCTTTGGCGAGATACTTATTATGATCGCTGTTTTCGGCATACCGCTGTCGCTGTTGGCTATGATCGTGCTTGTGATCGTCCGAAAAGGAAAAAGACTTAAAACAGCTAAAATATTCGGCTTTGTCTATCTGTGGATAATCGCTTTTGTGGCTGTCGTTCAGACTCTGAACTGCTTTATACTCTATCACTGCTCAACATTTGCGGAGCTGAACGGTATCAAAACAGAAGAGCATACGACCGCTGAACTGGAAGAGTTGGGCGACAAGCTTGTGAAAGAGATCAACATGATAAGCACGCAGGTCGAACGTGACGATGACGGGCATTTTGTGCTTACTGCCGACCTTGACGAAACTGCGGCAAAAGCTATGAAAAACCTTGACGGAGAGTTTGAAAATCTTGGAGGGTACTATGTCGCGCCAAAACCGATACAATGCTCGTTCTTTATGAGCCAGCTTGACCTTATGGGAATTTATTTCCCGTTTTCCATGGAGGCTAACTATAATCAGGATATGTATGAGGCAAAGCTTCCCGATACAGTTTGTCATGAGCTTGCGCACACAAAGGGCTACATACAGGAAGACGAAGCGAATTTTATTGCGTTTATAGCCTGCGACCGAAGCGATAACATTCAGTACCGCTACTCAGGTTATCTTGCCGCGCTGAGCGAAGTAAGGAGCAGGATCTTTGACTATGCCTCGGAGGATAAAAAGATAGAATTTGATAATTCCATTTCCGATGAAGTATGGGCGGATATAACCGCAAACTGGGATTACTGGAGAGGCGTTGACGAAGCGGAAGACACCGTATTTGACAGCGAAGTTGTCGGAGAGGTTTCCGACAAAGCTATGGAAACTTCGCTGAAACTTAACGGCGTTGAGGACGGTAAAAAATCCTACGGGCGTATGGTAGACCTTATGCTCAGCTACTATATAGACAAAGGTGAGCTTTGATGAAACGTTTTCTTGCGGTATCAGCCGCTCTTCTGCTGTTATGCTCCTGCGGACAGGGCGACCGAACTAAGGTAAGTTATCCCGACTCCGATAACACGCATACTGAAAGCTGTGAAAATTCCGAAGATACCCATGTTTTTCCCGAAAGCGGATCGGAAACTTTATCGGAGGTTTCTTCCGAAACAGACGCCGAAAAGGAGGAAGATATGCGCTGGAAATTGTTTGATGAGATTTATCCCAAGCTTGACGCTAACGACGGCAAGCTTTTGAATTACGCTCATAACTCTCAAATAAAAATCGAAGGCTTTATAAAAAACGGACAAGCAAATCCGCCTGTAAGCGACCTTATGCTCGGAAAATCAAGATTCGCCGACGTCGGCTGTGAAGTGATAGCCGCTTACAACTATCTTTTGTATATGGGAAAAGACCCCGATCTGGCTAAGCTAACGTTGGATTTTGAGAAAAACGCCCTATTTTCATCGGACGGCTCTCTGGGGTCAAATCCACGGAAAATAAGCGGACTTTTCAAGGCTATGGAAATTGATTTTGAAAAGCTGTATAAAGCCGACGACGTTCAGACCGCTCTGGCGGAGGGTAAACCGGTCATCTTTGCATTCCATATCGGCGACAATGTTTTCAGCGGTATCCATACGGTCTTTGCCGTTCGGGAGGACGGTGTAAACTATGTATACAACCGCTATAACTCATCAAAGGACGCAGAGGAATTCTCCGGCATCGAAGACATAATAAAAAAGAAAAGTCTTTTTATTATAGGCTATACTGAAAAATGAGGTGAGCGCTTGACATATACTTATAAAACCAACTCTGCCGCAGATACTATTGCTCTCGGCACGGAGGTCGGAAAACGGCTCAAAGGCGGCGACCTTATCGCCTACAGCGGAGGATTAGGCGCAGGCAAGACCACTGTCACAAGAGGTATCTCTCTCGGAATGGGGCTTGGCGACGAGGTCACTTCTCCAACCTTTGCGCTGGTGAACGAATACAGAGGCGATAAACTGAGCCTTATACATTTTGATATGTACAGAATAAATTCCGCCGACGATCTTGAAACTACGGGATTTTTCGATTATATGGACGACAATTCGGTGCTGGCTGTGGAATGGTCCGAAAACATTTCCGACGAACTGCCTGAGGACTGCATACGCATTGACATTCAGCGCACAGGCGAAAACAGCAGGATTATAACTATCAAAACCACGGAGGGCGATGACAGATTTGAAGATATTAGGTATTGACACCAGCGGAAAGACCGCTTCCGTTGCTATAACCGACGGTGAACGTCTGCTCTGGGAAAAATCCGTTTACACAAAGCTTACTCATTCTCAGGTGATACTGCCTATGGTAAAGCAGGCTCTTGAGGAATGCGGGCTTGATTTTGGCGATCTTGACTGCGCCGCCGTCGCCAACGGACCGGGGTCTTATACAGGACTGCGTATAGGAGTCGGAGCGGTGAAAGGAATGTGCATGGGCTGTAAAGAGCTTAAATGCGCAGGAGTTTCCACTCTTCTGGCATTAGCATATAACTGCCTTGAATTTAACGGACGCATTATTTCCGTTATGAGGGCAAGACCGAAAATAGTTTACGTCGGAGAATTTGTAAGCGATTCAACCCGCATAATGCGAACGGGAGTTGACAGAGTATGCGCCGAGGAGGAGCTTTTCTCGCAGGGACTTTTCGATCGGGTAATGCTTACGGGAGACTGTGCGGCTGAGATAAAGGAAAAATACTTTGCTCAGAACGACGGCGTTATAACCGCACCGGCGGCCGACAGACTTCAGAAAGCTTCTTCCCTTTGCATGACGGTGGAGCGGAATCCGGAGATGCTCGTTACTGCGGACAGGCTTGAGGTTTCATATTTACAGGCTACAAAGGCTGAAAAAGACAAAGCACACAGGGACATTTAAGGAGGTAACGAATATGAAAATAGCAATAGGATGCGACCATGCAGGACCGGCTTTGAAAGCTGAAATAATGACGCATTTTGATGAAAAAGGCTTTGAATACGTTGATTTCGGTATTCAGGAGGGTGAAAAGGCAGATTACCCCGACAAGGCTAAGGAGGTCTGCGAAAAGGTTGCGGCAGGCGAATTTGACCGCGCAGTGCTTATCTGCGGAACGGGCATAGGAATGTCCATGTGCGCAAACAAGATCAAGGGGATAAGAGCCGCCTGCTGTTCGGACTATTTCTCTGCGAAATATACCAGAGCGCACAATGACGCAAACGTACTTTGCATTGGCGCAAGAGTGGTAGGCGCAGGTCTGGCTATTGAGCTTGTAGACGTTTTCCTTGATACTCAGTTCGAGGGCGGCAGACATCAGCGCAGAGTTGACAAAATCAGCGAACTTGAAAAATGATCTCACGGTGCCGCTTAGCATCTTCGGGCGAACGCATTCTTATTTGCGTTCGCCCGTTTTATTTTTTAAGGCAGCACCGCACAACTACCGCCTAACGGCTTTGTGTACGTCTAACTTGCCAATTTTCCGTTATCCGCACACACTAGTTGTGCGGTGTTACCTTAACAGCCGATAATTTTTTGTGCAAACCGCCTGCATATTCATAGTAATTCTATATGAATAATATCATTTATCACAAAAAATCAAAAAAGCTATTGACATAAACCTTTCAATATTGTATAGTATAGATACGCTAAAGTATACTAATCATCTAGGAATTATATGATTTATGAATGAGGTAATGACAAAATGAAAAACACGGTTTCAGATCTGAAAAAAGAATACGATTCACGAATGTGCTCAGAGTATGTACGCCGATGTCAAGGCGAAAATTACAGTAAACCAACAAATAATAAATTTACAAAAGAGGTAATAAAAAATGAGTACAATAAATGAAAGAAAACTGAAATTTGAAACGCTTCAGCTTCATGTCGGACAGGAGCAGGCAGACCCTGCGACAGACGCAAGAGCCGTGCCGATATACGCTTCTTCGTCCTTTGTTTTTCACGATTCACAGCACGCCGCCGACCGTTTCGGTCTGAAAGCTCCGGGCAATATTTACGGCAGGCTTACAAATCCGACTCAGGACGTTTTTGAAAAAAGGATAGCGGCTCTTGAAGGCGGCGTTGCCGCTCTGGCAGTTGCTTCGGGAGCGGCCGCAATTTCCTACACCATTCAGAATCTTGCACACGCAGGAGATCATATCGTAGCCGCAAAGACTATCTACGGCGGCTCATACAATCTGCTCGAACACACTCTTCCCGAATACGGTATCACTACTACGTTTGTAGACCCCGATGAAGAAGATGCTTTTGAAAACGCAATTCAGGAAAATACAAAGGCCGTCTTTATTGAAACGCTTGGAAATCCCAACTCAAATCTTATCGACATAGACAAAGCTGCGGCTGTTGCCCATGCACACAAAATACCGCTGGTAGTAGACAGCACTTTTGCTACGCCCTATCTTATCAGACCTATTGAACACGGTGCGGACATTGTAGTTCATTCCGCCACAAAATTCATCGGCGGTCACGGTACCGCAATAGGCGGAGTTATCATTGACAGCGGAAACTTTGACTGGGAGGCAAGCGGCAAGTTCCCGTCCCTGGTCGAGCCTAACCCAAGCTATCACGGAATTTCCTTTGCAAAAGATGTCGGCAGAGCCGCTTTCGTTACAAAGATAAGAGCTATTCTGCTGAGAGATACAGGAGCGACTCTTTCACCTTTCCACGCGTTTATTTTCTTGCAGGGTCTTGAAACTTTGTCGCTGAGAGTCGAACGCCACGTTGAAAACGCTTTGAAAGTCGTTGACTTCCTCAGCAAGCATCCAAAGGTCGAAAAGGTAAACCACCCGTCCCTTCCCGACAGCCCTTACAAACCGCTTTACGACAAGTACTTCCCTAACGGTGCAGGTTCTATATTCACCTTTGAGATCAAGGGCGGTGAAGAAGAAGCAAAGAAGTTTATCGATCATCTACAGATCTTTTCACTGCTCGCAAACGTTGCGGACGCTAAGTCGCTTGCTATCCACCCGGCGTCTACCACACATTCACAGCTTAACACGGAGGAGCTTGCCGAACAAGGTATCAAGCCGAACACTATCCGCCTTTCTATAGGCGTCGAGCATATCGACGATATTATTTACGATCTGAACGAGGCGTTTGATTCTATCTGATAAATAAAATAACATTTCAAGGTCACGGTCCTGTCTTATGCTCCGTGACCTTTACTTTTCCAACAAAGTGGTGTATAATAGGTTTACGCAAAGAATATATCAACAAAAAATAAAAATTACGGAGGGCAAAAATGATTTGCAGAAAATGCGGAGCACAGCTTAATCGGGGTGTGAAAGAATGTCCGCTGTGCGGCGAGCCTGCACCTAAAGAAAATTATGAGGGGATAACTGTTCAGCCCCCTCAGATAGTAAAACCCAAGAAAAAGAAGAATACGGCATCTGTAAAAAATAACGCATTGTGGTTCGTCGCAGGTGTTTTATGCGCTTCATTGATCTTTACTCTGATCTGGCAGGCAACAGGTACAAAAATCAAAAAAAGCGACAGCTCCATGCAAAGCCGACCGCAAAAGGAAGAAATCTCAAAAACCGAGGATTATACATACAATGACGATGAAGATGACAATGAAGAACCAATATCCCATGAAGAAAATACAGCGATATTCGACAGCGATGGGATAAAGATAACCTACATGGGTTTTGAGGCTGAAAAAGGATATTCCGAACCCGCTCTTTATTTCTGCATTGAAAACAATACTCAGAAAGATATTTATATAGATATTGATACCCTTACTGTAAACGGCTTTGCGGTCTCCGATTATTTTTCGGAGGATCTCAGCGCGGGAAACAAGGCAAACTGCACTCTTGACATACACAGCTACAACACAGAGGTTAACAATATCAAAAGCGTGGGAGAAGTAAAGTTATCCTTCGGCATTTATGACGGCTATGAAAAGATATGCTCTACTCCCGCTTTCACAGCCGCACTTGATGAAAATTACGTTCCCGAACTTATCGATCGGTCGGAATTCTCCCCGATCGCAGAAAACAACGGCGTTTCTCTTTACTATTCAGGTATGGAAAGCGATGAGGACACGGGATCAATATCGCTGAAACTCTATCTGGAAAACAACAGCGATAAAGCCGTTCGATTCTCACTCTCCGATGTTTATGTAGACAATTTCAAAATATCGACTTATGACATCGGAAAATGTCCGTCCGACAGCAGAACGTTCATTGAGATATACATATCCGCGGACGACGCAAAGCTCAATGGATTCTCCTCACCCCAAAAGCTTGTTTTTAACTTCTACTGCAGCGACGATGACAGAAACGAGATGATCGAAAACAAGGATTATACCGTTCAGATATGACCGACTGCTCAGGCAATACCGCACAGATACTTCCCAAAGAATTTGTGCAGTATTGCCTTAAATTTTATTTTACGGCAAAATAAAATTGTATACCAATTTAAATATAATTGGTTGACAATCGATTTCTTATGTGATACAATATAAGTATCTTAATGAAAAGGATCGATTTTAAATGAATGACCAAAAGAAAAACAAAACCAAACAAATAGTACTTATCGGATTAATGTCCGCTATAATTGCAGTTCTTTCACAGCTTGCTATTCCTCTGCCGACACACGTTCCTGTAACTTTGCAAACCTTTGCTATCGCTCTTGCGGGATATTTTCTCGGCTGGAAAGGCGGAACTGCCGCCGCATTGGTATATGTTCTTTTAGGCGCTGTCGGCGTTCCTGTTTTCGCTAACTGGTCGGGCGGATTCGGCATAATTACCGGCTACACGGGCGGATTTATTTACGGATTTATTATAATGGCGTTCCTCTGCGGACTCGGCGCAAAGCTTTGCTCCGTCAAGCTTTCCGGAAAGATCGTTGCTATTGCTCTCGGAATTGCAGGTCTTGCCTGCGACCACCTGCTGGGCGCTGTTCAGTATGCAGTAATTGCCAACATCTCTATCGGCAAATCGTTTCTTCTCGTATCAGTCCCGTACATCGTAAAGGACGTGATTTCGGTTGTTGCGGCTTATCTTATCAGCGTCGAGGTCGTAAGCCGTTTGGCTAAAACAGGCTGTTATGCATACAAAAAGGCTTAGGTTTCATCATCTTCTCTGCCTTCCGCTTTTTAAGGGCGAGGGCTACAGCGACGATTTTTCGGTAAATATGCAGTCGGTAAAAGAGCTTTTGGAATCCGAAGGTCCGACGCTCAGATTTGTCTGCTCAAGTGACATGATATGTCAAAGCTGTCCTAATCGGCGTAAATCGGGCTGTGCTCTTGACGACCGCGAGGGGTCTGTATCCGATAAGGACAAAAGACTTGCCGATATTTCAGGCTTTGAAGAAGATACCGAGCTTGGATATTTCGACGCCTTAAAAGCCGTACGCCGCAAAATGACCGCCGAAGATTTTACATCTCTTTGCGGCGAATGCAGATGGAACAAAATGGGCTTATGCAGTTATGAGAAGTGGCTCGAAAACGCAGATGCTCTGCTGAACAGATAAAGATCAAAAGACGGCTTAAAAATCGTCTCAGCCTGTCGAAAAAGTCTTTTTATAACTGCCAAGGAGGTAAAAAGAGCGGGGTCAAGCGACGCGATTGCCGCTTGCGAGGAAAAGTCTTGCTCGACAAGCTTGCAAGACTTAAGG
>JAETQO010000067.1 GCA_021770655.1 Ruminococcus sp.
CACAATGGATATCTGACGAACGGAATACTTGAGGTCAAGGGAAACTTTACTCAGATTTCTGGCGACGCAAATAACTTCTATGCTACCGGTGACCATAAGGTCGTGCTCAGCGGAACAAAACAGCAAAAGATAAACTTTGCAAGTACAAACTCCAAATTCAACATTCTTGAGATCAATAAGCCTATGGATACAGGATATGTTTTCAACAGAACGCCTGTATGGAACGAGCTTGTGGAAACGGCTATGGATACTCAGGCTCCAACTGCTCCAAAGAATCTGAGATCAGATTTGCAGACGGTAACGTCTGTCAGTCTGAAATGGAGCGAAAGTACTGATAATAACGCAGTTACGGGATATGACGTTTACCGCAACGGCGTAAGAGTAGGCAGTACAAACAAAACCGAATTCATTGACGACAGGCTGAGATCCAATACATCGTATACATATTATGTCATTGCATATGACGCTATGCACAATGAATCGGATTGGTCTGATATCATCGAGGTGAAAACTCTTCCTGATGAAAATGCACCTACTCAACCGACAGGACTGAAAATAAAGTCACAGACCTCATCTTCTGTTGTTCTTAACTGGACAGCTTCGACAGATAATTCAAAGGTTGAGGGGTATGATGTTTACAGAAATGATATTCTTATCGGAACGGTAAACGGCACAAGCTTTACAGACAACTCAATTTCAAACGGACTTTATGTATACTATGTAAAGGCGTTCGATGATACGGATAATTATTCGGAGGCAAGCGAAAAACTGACGGTAGATACCGAAGCACCTACATCTCCCGTACTTGAAATTGAGAGCAGTACAAACACTCAGGCTGTGATCTCATGGAATTGTATCGATAACGTGGGCGTTGAAAAATATGAAATATTCAGAAACGGTCAGAAGATAGCTGCACTTACTAAAAACACATATACAGATAAAAATCTGGCATATGATGAAAATTACGAGTATTATGTAATTGCATATGACAAGGCTAAAAACGTGTCGGAAAAGAGTAATACGGTAACCGTTTATACAGGCGAAGATACCGAAGCACCCACAGTTTCAAGAATTACTCCGAACGCCGATACTTTTTCACAGTCAATTCCTCTGTCGATTTATGCAAAGGATAACGCTTCTGTATTAAGCATAACTGTTCAGATTTCTTCTGATGGGGAAACATGGAATGATGTTGAAACCGTCTCAGCCAGCGGCAAAGCAAGTACGTCTGTAAAATACGACCTTGATATTTCTGGATATAAGGACGGTTCTCTTTATGTACGTGCAACAGCGTCGGACGCTAAAAACAATGAAAGCGACGCAGAGCAGTCACCCGTAATTAAATATACTGTGGACAATACAGCCCCGAATAAGCTGAAAAATGTTAAGACTGCAGTTGTAAACGGACAGCTTGAAATAAGATGGGACGATCCGACAGATAAGGACGTAAATTATTTTAGAGTATATAAGGCGTACAGCGGTGACGAGACATTTACTTTACTGAAAGACAAGCTTGAGGCTCTTAACTATTATGATACGGATATAGAGTTTTCGGAAATGTACGATTATTATGTTACCGCAGTAGACTATGCAGGAAACGAAAGTGAAAAGTCGGAGATCGTATCAGGCGGTGTTTCTGAGGATAAAGTAAATCCTCAGATCTTAAGCGTAGTTCCGAAAAGCGGCACAAAAATCTGCAACGGAAGAACTATGAGTATTTCCTGTAAGGATAATTTCAGACTGGGAAGTATTCTTGTGGAATTCGCTCCCAAAGGAACAGAACTTTGGGAAACTATGTATACTCAGAATCTTTCCCAAAATGCAGAAATAGTTAAGTTCGATCTTGATATGAATAATATGTCGGACGGAATGTATGACGTCCGTGTACAGGCAACCGATAAATCGGGAAACAAGAGCAAGTACTATACCTGTTCCTATGATTACAAGAGTTGCTCCATAGCCGCACCTAAGCTTTTTGCAACGGAAAGAGGCTGGCAGATAAAGCTCAATTGGACGTCGACTACGGATTCATCTCTGCTTGGATACAATTTGTACAAGCGTTCATCCGATAACAGCAGCTTCGTTCTTGTTGGCAGTACAATTTTAAATGAGTATACCGACAATAATGTAAAAGCAGGACAAACTTATTTCTATTATGTTGAGGCAATCGACAGCTATAACAATGTTGTAGCAAGTGAAAAGATTATGGCTGTTCCTACAGACGAGGATACCGTAGAACCTGTTGCGGACGCAGGAATTGACTTGTATGGACTTGCGGGAATGTCGATCCGGTTTGACGGTTCAAAATCTTCGGATAACCATTATATGTCAAGTTACGAGTGGGATTTCGGTGACGGTAATACGGCAAGTTCCGCAAAAGCTGATCATACATACTCTGAATCGGGTAATTATACCGCAACACTGACGGTAAAGGATTCTGCCGGAAATTCCTCAAGCAGTGAAATATCGGTAACGGTACACGACGAGGATACTTACGGATATGCAGAGGTTCAGCTTGTTGATTCTTCACGCAATACGTCTGTTGCTAACGCTATGGTTTATGCGGAGCTTCCGGACGGAGATATACTTGTAAATACAAACTCAAACGGAGTTGCCACAATATACGCACCTTTCGGAACCTATAAGATGAGTTTCTATAAAGACGGCTATTTGCCGGTGGCGGCTGATATTACTGTGGAAAAGGGCGGCTCATGGACAACGGTTTATATTGACAACGGAGAACTTGTTACAGGTAAGATAGATGTGGAAAGACTTGATCTGCAGGAGATCGAAAATCTGGGTATTGACACATCGGCTCCGGAAAATCAGTATGTTTACAATTATCATGTAAACATAAAGACAGACGATCCTGCTAATCCGAAAAAATTTCTGATTACCGTAAACGGAGAGGGCGAGCTTGTAAACACCGATTCATGGTTTGAATTTAACGGAGTAAAATTCGGAATTCTTAATATGAATACAGATCATGCTCAGTATGTGGGATTGATCCCATCGACTGTTCCGGGAGAACCTCCGTCTGTCGTACTTTTAGACGTATCCACTACATTCACCTGGCTTAAGGAATTCTTTAATGTAAGTCTTACGGTACAGAACAATGCTTCGCATGAATTTTATATAGGAAATACAAATGCGAAGATCGAACTGCCAAACGGTATGTCTCTTGCACAGACGAATACTGATAATTCCGCTTCAAGAAACATGGGAACTATTTACGGAGGCGAAACAAGTACAGTAAGCTGGATTGTGCGAGGCGACACGGCTGGAGAATATGATATATTTGCAGATTTCAGCGGAATTCTTGCTCCGTTTAACGAACCTGTAACTACTAAATTTAAAACCGATAAACCTATTAAGGTTTATGGCGGTGATGCTTTAAAGCTTACAATAAAGCAAGTGTATAATGATTTGTTGAAACTATACCTTGGGAAAACGGAAAAGCTGATAAGAGCAAAATTCAAAGATTCCTGCCTGCACTTTTAAAGGAAGGCGAATCGGATAAAATTGAACTAAAACCCGGTGAAAGCATCACAGGACATTATTCAGCATATCAAAGACCAACATTCAGCAATGGAGGTTAAAATGGAAAGAAGAATAATTTCATTTCTGCTTAGTTTTGTAATAGCATTTGTGTTTATACTGCCTGCCAATGTATTGGCAGCTGAAGAAAACGCAAAAAAATATTATGGAACAGGGTATGAGATAACATATGACATAAAGGGAAGATGGACAGGCAATCAGAATGTTGAAGTGACGATAAAGAACACAGGAACAGAGTCGCTTTTAAATTGGGCATTAAAATATGACGCTCACGGAGAGATAAACGGCTTGTGGAACGGAACTGTTTTCAGTTCCGAACCCACTAAGTACATTGTAAAAAATGCAGGATATAACTATGAGATCAAGCCGGAGCAGTCTGTAACATTCGGTTATACGCTGTCGGGCGAGTATATGGAATTTCCCGAAACGATTGAGCTTTGCTCTCAGAGAACCGAGCGTAATGCCGAGGAATATAATGTAACCATGAACATAACAAATGACTGGGATGACGGATTTACCGGAACTGTTACAATAGAAAATCTCGGCGAAAATCCGCTTGAGGCATGGAGACTTTCCTTCAATACAAATTTCACTATAGACGATATCTGGAATGCACAGATACTCTCTTCTTTTGAGAATTCCTATACTATTGCAAACGATATAACCACTACCCCGATCGGAGCGGGCGAAAGCAAGGTTTTTGGATTTAAAGCCACAAAGGAATCGGGCGTTACTCCCGAAATGACTGACTTTATGATGTCTGAAATTACAGTAAATGAGGACTTCACAACTATTGATATTCCCGAGATTACTCTTGCGGTTTCGGGCTTTGCAAACTATCTTGAAGAAGAAAATGCACTGAATATTTTCTGGTATACAAATGTTGAAAACGGCAGATTTGAACTGTTGGAATCCTATAACAACGAGGATTTCATTACTACCGTAATTTTAAATAACGAATATTCATATACATATCCTATAACTATGGATTTTGATAAGCGTTACTTTAAGATTATTCAGACGACAGACGACGGTCAAACTGCTCAGTCTCCCGTATTCTATGTTGAGAAAACGGAGGACGGTTATTCTTCAAAATTCATTGACAGCGACGAGGACGGTCTGCCTGATTTTGTTGAGGAGCAGATCGGAACGGATATCAATAATGAAGATACCGACAGCGACGGACTTACCGATTATCAGGAATACTATATTCTCGGCACAGATCCACTGGTATATGATTCCGTAACCGAGGGAGTTTCGGACGCTGATGCGGATTGCGACGATGATGGACTTTCTAATATCAGAGAGTTTGAACTCGGCACAAAGCCTTTCAATCCGGATACGGATAACGACGGATTGAAAGACGGTGACGAAGTAAATATTTATGGTACAGACCCGTTAAATTATGATACTGATAATGACGGAATAAGCGACGGTGATGAAGTAGCGTTGGGTACTGATCCTCTAAGTCCGACTACCGACGGAATTGCCGATACGGAGCGCACATTTGTGCAGACTATTGAAGCAGATGACGAAATACTCGATGACATCAATACAGAGTACAATCCGTATGACCTTTCGCTGGAAATCACAGCAGCAGGCAATGCACATTCAAGTTTGACAGTTCAGGAAAGCGGATATTCGGATTCTATGTTCAATTGGTCGATTTTAGGAGCTTGTCCAGAGTTAAATTACGATAGCTCTTGCAAAGTTGACGAAGTTGTGTTAAAATTTAAAGTAGACGAGGAATATATCGATAATCCCGACAGCGAGTATGCAGAAGAAAACCCAGAATTTGCGGGTATCAAGAGATACAATGTGTTCAGATTCTTTGAAGAGGACAATATTCTTCTGCCTGTTAAGACCGATGTTGATGTAGAAAACAATACGGTTTCGGCGACGGTGAGCGATCTGGGTAC
>JAETQO010000068.1 GCA_021770655.1 Ruminococcus sp.
TTTTGTAATGCGTTTCAAAAAGCGGATCTTTTACAACGCAGTTTCTTTTGTTATCCCAGTTGTTGCACCGAATAAGAACAAAACTATAACCTGCCGCCTTGACCTTTGCAAAATCTACATTTGCCTGATACATAGAGATATCAATGCCTTTAATTGTCATGATAATTATCCTCCTCGTTATTTTTATTGTTTTTCTGGTATTGTGTACCAAAGTAAAATGAGATTACTACCGTAAAAATAGTGATAAACTGTTCTGCGGAAATATCCCTGCGCACAGCCAAAGTGCAGAAGACGGTCGTCAAGAGAAGAGTAACAATTGATTTTACATCAATAAGTTTTGCAAGTTTGTTTTTCATAGTTAGTCCTCCTACCCGTCGATCAAGCTGTCGACATAATCGTTAAAATCGTCACGATCAGCCTTGTATACAGTTTTGTTAGCCTCGTACAGTTTGCGGTCTGCAATAGTTGACGAGCTGGATACGTTACCGTCCTCGGATATCGTCGCAGAAAAATAGCCGATTATTTGTCCGTCGATCTGTGACGTGCCGTTGATTGATACAGATTTAGATTTTGTAAGCATGATTTTACACCTCCTTGATAAAGCTGTCAATTGTCATTATCTCTCTTGCAGAGATCTTTATATTTTCGCCTGACAAATCTATTTTGTCGGCACAAATATCTGTTTCCTGATTTTGCAGTTCAGCAATTGCCGTTTCAAACGCTTGCTGTTTGTCAGCTTCAAGTTCATAACAGCCTTTATCTTCGTTCTTATGCCCATAACGTTCGCAAAGCCTGATACGCTCTTTTTCGTAGATGTCCAGCTCCGCTTGCACTGCTTTGTTAAGCTTTGCAAGAGCATAAGACGTCTTTACACTCAGCGGTTCGTCCGCCAGTTTTCCGAGTGCAGGAACAGCGTTCAACATTTCAAAAATTTTTGCTTTCATTAGATTTTTCCTCCTTGATTCTTGATTGCGGAAATTTCCGCTTTTAATTTTTTTACAATCTCCCACAAAATCGGGATAAATTGCATATAATCAATGGCGTATTCGCTGCCATTGCCGTAAATGTCGCAAAATGCGCCAAAATCATCCGTTGTCAAACCAACCTCAGACATACCCTTTAACAGGTCTTGCGCGGTAAATCCGCAGTTTCTTGTGGTCTTGCGATAATCGTTATAAAAATACTTTTTACCGTCAAGAACATCAAGCAATTGCAAGTATCGGTCGTCAATAGGCTCTATGTGATTTTTTAGACGTTCGTCCGACGTCACCGTCGAGCCATTTGACGTAACTGATGAGCCAACCAGTTTAAGTGGAGCGGAACTAATGCCGCAATATAGTGCGTCATTGTTTTTCCACCGAAATGCTATATTGCCGCCGCACGTTATACCGTAATCATTGGCTATATCAAGGTATGCGTTTTGCATATTGAGTTTGCTTTCAAAAGTTGCTTGATTATAAAAATAGGTATGAGCTCTCATTTTTACAGCGGTGCCCCATAAATAGGTATCGCAAGGAGTTCCCATGTTGATACCAACATATAGTCCAGCACCGTATGTGCCGTTAGGATTGTATCTAAGCCCGACGTTATTTCCCCATGATAAGCCGTAGCTATTAGCAAAATTAACATTTGTTTTAAAATTGCCGCTTACAAATTTTACGTCACCGTAAAACCAATGCCTACAGCCCATGTCAGTAGCGGCGTCTTGTATGTTCATGCGGTAATATGCCTGCCACCCGTCGCCAAAGGCTCCTCCGATTGTGATACCGTCATAATTACCACTTGCCATAATACCAAGCTGATAATAAGTGCTGCTATATACAACAGGGGTAATATACGCAAGTCGGTTACTATCTCGAAAAAACTCCAACTGATTTCCATGCACATAAAGATATGAAGAATCACTTACGGTCGTTGTGAGAGAACCCGTTATAGTTGCGCTTTTAAGCGTTGCACTTGTTGCAGTAATCGTGCCGTTTGCAGTAAGCTTGAAATTATCCGAATTAATAACCAGTCTGTTGGAATTAAGCGTGATCGTGCCTGCGCTTTGATTTATTTCAGACACTAAATTAGCTTTACTTACTTTAAGATTGATATTATTTGCATTCTGCGTGATACTGCTCTGCATAGTATTTATTGTACTTTGCATACCGTTGACGGTTGTCTTAGTAGCGTAAGTCGATGACACGGTGCTTGTTATGCTGCTTTTCGCAAGCTCAATAGATGCATTGACTTCTGTGGTTGTGGAGTAATTTGCAAATTTACCGTCAACCGTCGCTATATCGCTGTCCACATCTTCGGGGGCGGGTATCCAGTCGGTAGCTTTGTTGCCTTTTTCGATTTTGACATCGGTAATCCATAACTCTGTAACGTACCCTTGAATACGCCTGAAATACCATCTTTTATGCCGTCAAAAATTTTGCCGCCTGCAGAGAACACATTTTTAACAGCCTCCCAAGCTTTGCTGAAAGTAGTTTTAAACCAGTCAGCAACCGTAAGGAACGGCTTTTTGATCGCTGTCCATAAATCTTTGAAAAATTGTGCTGTAGCCGAAAATGCCGATTTTATATTTGTCCACGCAGTTGTAAATATATCTCCGAACCAACTTCCTACTGCAGAAAAAATGTCTTTGATTCCTGTCCACAGATCTGAGAACCAACCTATAACGACATTCCAGACAGACAAAATACCGTCCCAAGCTGCTTGGAAAATTCCCGTAAACCAATCTGCCACGACAGCAAATACATCTTTTATGCCTTGCCATATTCCGGCGAAAAAGTCTTTAATTGATGTCCAGACTTCTGTTATCCAGTCTACAAATTGCTGTATGGTCATTTTAAAGCTATCCCACAAATCAATAAAAAACTGTTTTACTGTTTCCCAGTTTTTATACAGCAACACACCAATTGCAATCACAGCGGCTATTGCAGCAACTACAGCTAAGATAGGCAGATTTGCAGCTGCCCAAGCGGCGGCGTTTGCTATCAAAGCCGATGTCTGCGTTACGATATGCGACAACAGAACAGGTAATTTCAACATAAGATCACTCATTGCATATGCGCCTAGAACCAATCCAATGGCGATCGCGACAGAGCCGAATGCGATTTCAACAGCGTTAAGATCCTTTATTAACGAACCAAAAGACAATTTTCCTGATATTAAATCGGTTATTGTTTGTAATCCATCACCTACATCTTCCAGTATGGTTGCAATTACTCCACCTGTCCAACTTGCAATAGGTTCAAGGAATTTATCCCACAGCCATTTGCCAAGAGGTTTTAATTTTTCAACAGACGATGTTACAATATCAATCGCAGCAGATAGGGTATCAAGAAA
>JAETQO010000013.1 GCA_021770655.1 Ruminococcus sp.
TTGGTATCCTTGTTGGTTGAAAGGAGAGTGAGAATATGCCGACAGTAACGGTGATACAGCCGACAATAACAGAAGAACAAAATACAAAAATCCGTTGTGCCGCATATTGCCGAGTATCAAGCGATTCCGAAGATCAGCTTAATTCTTTTATGGCTCAGACAAGGTACTATGAAAAAGCTTTTGAAAATTCAGAGACCGAACTGCTTGTCGACATCTATGCTGACGAGGGTATCACAGGCACTCGTGAGGACAAGCGTGATGAGTTTCAGCGGATGATAAAGGACTGCCGAAAAGGTAAACTCGATAGGATTTACACTAAATCAATAAGTCGATTTGCCCGAAACACCAAAGACTGTATTAAAAATGTCAGAGAACTCAAATCGCTTGGGATTACGATATTTTTTGAGAAAGAAAATATCGACACTGCGAATATGACCGATGAAATGATGATAACTATTATGGGCGGTCTGGCACAGGAGGAATCGACTTCGATTTCACAGAATATGCGTTGGGGCATAAAAAAGCGAATGGAAAACGGTACAATAAAAATGTGTACTCCCGTTTTCGGATATGAACTTGCAAATGGCGAATTGACTTTAAAACCGGACGAAGCTGAAACAGTACGGCAGATATTTGATTGGTATCTTAACGGTTATGGGTTGACGTCTATAGCAAAAATGCTGAATGCTCTCAAAATAGAAAAATTCGGCAGACCATGTCATTGGACTGCAAATACAATTGGAGTTATGCTCAGAAATGAAAAATATATAGGCGATCAGCTGTTTCAGAAAAAGTATACTACTTCAAAATCACGAACAATTAAACAGCTTAGATATTGGCTTATTCAAAGCGTGTGTTTCACGAATTTGGATAAGTCATTTTTGTACCATAGAGGTTGAGTTTGTCAACGGAGTAAAAATTAAAAATATAACGGAAAGGAAGATCGAAAATGAGTACAGCGCCGAATGTAACGATAATTCCTGCGAAAGCACAGACATCGGAAAATCGCAGTAAATACCACCAGTTAAGGGTTGCCGCTTACTGTCGAGTGTCCACCGAGCAGGAGGAACAGCAGAACAGCTATCAGGTTCAGATCTCGTATTATACGGACCTTATCAATAAGAAAAAGGAATGGACGCTCGCCGGAATTTTTGCTGACGAAGGAATCAGCGGCACGCAGACAAAAAAGCGTACCGAATTCAACCGAATGATAAGAATGTGCAAAAACAAAAAAATCGACCTTGTGATCACAAAATCCATAAGTCGATTCGCCAGAAATACTGTCGATTGCCTTGAATATGTCAGACAGCTCAAAGATCTCGGAATCGGTGTGATCTTTGAAAAAGAGAACATCAATACTCTGACTATGACAAGTGAGTTCATGATATCATTATATGGCAGCTTTGCTCAGGCAGAATCCGAATCAATCAGCAAAAACGTAAGCTGGGGCAAAGAGAAAGCCTACCGTGAGGGCAAGGTACAGTTTCAGTACAAGCATTTGCTTGGTTACAAAAAAGGAGCGGACGGCAAGCCGGAAATAATCCCCGAAGAAGCCGAAACGGTAAAGCTGATCTATACCATGTTTCTGGACGGTCATTCGATGAAAAATATCGCATTGATATTGCAAGCCAAAGGCATACCGACCAAAACAGGCACGGAATGGCGAACAAATACAATAAAGAGGATTTTGCAGAACGAAAAGTATGTAGGCGACGCGCTCCTTCAAAAAACTTTTGCCGTGATCGCAGGAATATTATTTTTCTTAGATAGATAATCGTAACTGCCTTCTCCGTTTAGATATGCCTGAACAACTTTTAATTTAAATTCATAACTATATTTTGCCACAAAAAACCGACCTCCATATCGTTAGATTTTTTGTCTAACTTTTGGGGGTCGGTTCAGAAGTCGTCCTTTTGAAAACAAAGTTTTTAAACGTATGTAGATTGATCAGAATCCAAGTATAGCTTTGAAGTCCTCGGCAAGTTTTTCTTCCTGCTTTTCAGCATCGGCGCGTGTGTCGCCGATTGTGGTGTAGTAAGCCTTGATCTTCGGCTCTGTACCGGAAGGTCTGATGATTACGCTTGCGCCCTGCTCAAGCTTGAATGCGATAACATCGGACTTAGGAAGTGTGAGAACCGTCTTTGCACCTGTCTCTGCATTGGTTTCCTCAGATGAGAGGTAGTCTGCAATGCTGATTACATTGAGTCCGCCGATAGCCTTCGGTGGATTTGTTCTGAGATCGGTCATGATCTCCTTCATTCTCTCCATGCCGCTTGCGCCCTCGCACTGGAAAGACTTCTGGCTGTGGAGATAATTGCCGTATTCCTTGTACATTGCCTCTCTGGCCTCGAGCAGAGAAATACCCTTGGTTCTGTAGAATGCCGCCATTTCGCAGATAAGCATAGAGCCTACGACAGCGTCCTTGTCTCTTACATATGAGCCTGCAAGATAGCCGTAGCTCTCTTCAAATCCGAAGATATATCTGTCGTCCTCACCGTCTTTCTCAAGGAAACCGATCTGCTCGCCGATAAACTTGAAGCCTGTGAGAACCTCTCTCAGCTCAACGCCGTACTCAGCGGCGATCTTCTTGCAAATGTCGGTTGTAACGATAGTCTTGACCGCAACAGGGTTCTTGGGCATTGTACCGAGCGCGGTTCTTTCCTGGCAGATGTATTTAAGCAGCATTGCGCCTACTTCGTTTCCGGTAAAGAGAACGTAATTTCCGTCCGGATCAGGAACGGCGATACCTACTCTGTCACAATCCGGGTCGGTTGCAAGGAGAAGGTCGGGTTTTACAGTTTTGCAAAGTTCAAGACCTTTAGCGAGCGCCTCTTTGATCTCAGGGTTCGGGAAAGGACAGGTCGGGAAGTTTCCGTCCGGATTTTCCTGCTCCGGAACAACCGTAACTTCTTTTATGCCGATCTTTTTGAGAATAGCTCTTACAGGTTTGTTGCCGGTGCCGTTGAGAGGAGTGTAAACAACTTTCAGACCGCTGTCTGCAACAAGGTCGGTATGAACGCCCTGTTCAGCAACTTTGTCAAGGTACTTGTCGATGACCTCCTGCTTGATGTACTCTATCTTGCCGGACTTAACGCCTTCTTCAAAATCCATGACCTTTGCGCCGCCGAACATTTCAACAGCGTTTATCTTTCCGATGACGGTGTTAGCGACGTCAAGAGTGATCTGACAGCCGTCCTCGCCGTAAACCTTGTAGCCGTTATATTTAGCGGGGTTATGTGAAGCGGTAATAACGATACCCGCCTGACACTTAAGCTCTCTTACAGCCCATGAAAGCATAGGAGTAGGCATAAGTTCAGAGTAGATATACACCTTGATGCCGTTGGCGGCAAGGACTGCGGCGGCTTCCTTAGCGAACTTGTCGGACTTGATACGGCTGTCGTAAGCGATAGCAACGCTTCCGTTTTCAAATGCGCCGTTAACATAATCAGCAAGACCCTGGGTAGCTCTTCTTATAGTGTATACGTTAAGTCTGTATGCACCTGCGCCGATAACGCCTCTGAGACCGCCTGTGCCGAATTCAAGGTTTCTGTAAAATCTGTCCTGAATAGCGGCTTCATCGCCCTCAATAGCTTTAAGCTCGGTTATCAGGTCGGGATCGTCCACAGCCTTTTCAAGCCAGAGCTTATATAATTCCATTTCTGTCATAGTTTCATCACCTCATCAAATTATTTACATATTAAATGCACAATTCTATACAATACATTATATCACATTTTGAAAATATAGCAAGGGGCGTAATAGTTTTTTAACAATTCTAAAACGATTACTTTTTTGAAATTTTATACTTTTGTATTCATGCTTTCTTTTACAGAAAATAATATCGAATCGTCAAAATCAACTGCCGCATATTTCAAATAAAACTGAATACAATTAAAAAAGATATAGTAATAAAAAAGATATAGTAAAAATCTAATTCCGGGAGGTCAATGCAGATGAAATTCGGAAAAAGAATTTGTGCGTGCGCGCTGGGGATACTTGCGGGGATTTCCCCACTGCTTTCGTCGGCGGACGGGGTTAGGCAATCCTTTGTTCAGACCGACGCGGTTATTCCGGCAGATACGGTGGCTGTGGAGGATATGCTGGCAGAATGTACGGCTTCCTCGATTATCGTGACGGAAACCTCTACGGGGCGTGTGCTTTTTGAAAAGGATTCTTCCGAACAGCGTGAATGCAGTCACTTTGCAAAGCTTATGGTGCTTTTATTGGCGGCTGAGAAAATCGACAGCGGCGACATAAGTCTGTCCGATACGGCAACAGTTTCCGCTTATGCGAATTCCAGACAGGGTACTCAGATATGGCTTGATAAGGGAGAAAAGATAACTGTTGAGGAGTTGGTCAAGTCAATCACCGTCGGTAATGCAAACGACGGCTGTGCGGCTCTTGCCGAGTATGTCTGCGGCTCTGAGGAAGACGCAGTCAAGCTTATGAATCAAAGAGCAGAGTCTCTCGGAATGACATCGACCGTCTACACCGATTCGACAGGCACTGAGGAGGGCAATCTCACTTCTGCGGCTGATACTGAAATTTTATGCAGGGAGCTTCTGAAATATAGGAATATGACGGAATACCTTACCTGCTGGCTGGACAACGTTCGGGGAGGAAAGGCGGAGCTTGTTAATCTCAACAGACTGGTAAGGACATATAAAGGCGTCACGGGAATGAAGGCGTGGTCGGGCGAAACTGCGGGCAGCTGTACTGCCGTAACGGCAAAGCGGGGAGATATGTCGGTGTGCGTCGTGCTCCTTGGATGTCCGACGAATGAAGACAGGGATGCCGAGGCAAAAAAACTTCTCGATCTGTCCTTTCAGACCTACGAGGTATATACTCCCGAAATACCCGAAGAGCTGAAACTGAAAATAAAAATAGCCGGCGGTACAAAGCTTAAAGGCAGACTTGAAATAGCAAAACTGGAGCCTGTTATTATCCCGAGAGGAACGTATCGTTCGGTGGAGTGCGTCTATACGCTGGAGGATACTTTGTCCGCACCGGTCAAAAAGGGCGACAAGGCAGGAGAGATAGTGTATACTATGGGCGATGAAACTATCGCAAAGTGGGAAATAGTTTCCGCAGAAAACATCGATAAAATGGATCTTCACTGCGGATTTGAAAAGCTTATGTATAATTTGCTGAATATGTAACAACAAATTTGTAGGAAATGCACAAAAGAATTTTTCGTTCTGCAAACCACTTGAAAAGTGGCAGAAAATATAGTATAATTTATCTAGGTAAAGGAAGCAAACCGGATATTATGCGTTTCTGCGTGGGTTTGCGTGTTAAAAGGAAAGGAACTGAATTGTTATGTCATTGAAACTTAACACAAAGTATCTTGAGAATTTTATCGGAGAGCATGAGTATCAGGCAGTCGCTCATCAGGTAACAGCGGCTCATAAAATTCTTGAGGACAAGAGCGGTCTCGGAAACGATTTTCTCGGCTGGGTAAATCTTCCGACAGACTACGACAAAGATGAATTTGAGAGGATCAAGGCTGCGGCGGCAAGGATCAAGGAAAAGTGCGACGTGCTGATAGTTATCGGTATCGGCGGATCTTATCTCGGTGCAAGAGCGGCTATTGAGTTCCTTAAATCTTCATTCTACAACAATCTTAAAAAGGACACTCCCGATATTTATTTCGTGGGCAACAATATAAGCCCCGCTTATCTTAACGAAGTTCTGTCTATCTGTGAGGGCAGAGACGTATGCGTAAACGTGATATCGAAGTCGGGCACGACTACAGAGCCTGCGCTTGCGTTCAGGATTTTTAAAAAGCTTCTTGAAGATAAGTATGGCAAGGAAGAGGCTAAGACCAGAATTTTTGCGACTACCGACAAGGCTAAGGGTACTTTGAAGAAGCTTTCCGACGAGGAGGGCTACGAAACTTTTGTTGTTCCCGACGATGTAGGCGGAAGATTCTCCGTTCTTACGGCCGTTGGGCTGCTGCCTATCGCTGCTGCCGGCTGTGATATCGATAAGCTTATGGCGGGTGCAAGAGAGGGACAGAAAAAGTATTCTGCCGACGACGGAAACGACTGCTATAAGTACGCCGCTATCAGAAACATTCTTTACGGAAAAGGCAAGAGTGTCGAGATGTTGGTTTCCTATGATCCGGCGTTTACAATGATGGGCGAATGGTTCAAACAGCTGTTTGCGGAAAGCGAGGGTAAGGACAACAAGGGTATTTTCCCTGCCGCAGCAACTTTCTCTACAGATCTTCATTCTTTGGGACAGTTCATTCAGGACGGTTCAAAGATCATGTTCGAGACCGTTATGCATATCAAGACTCCTCAGAGCGATATTTTCCTGGAGCCTGATAAGGATAACCTTGACGGACTTAACTTCCTTACAAATCAGAATATGTCGGTCGTAAACGAAAAGGCATATCAGGGAACTATCCTTGCTCATACTGAGGGCGGTGTTCCGAATATCGTTATCGATGTTGACAAGCTTGACGAGGAAAATCTCGGTGAGTTGATCTATTTCTTTGAAAAGGCCTGCGCTATCTCAGGCTATATGCTTGGCGTAAATCCTTTCAACCAGCCGGGTGTTGAGAGCTACAAGAAGAATATGTTTGCTCTTCTCGGCAAGCCGGGCTATGAGTCTCAGAAAGCTGATCTTGAAGCAAAGCTTGGCTGATAACAAAGCGACCGCAAGGGGGAATTTGGGCGGCAATGTTTTCATTTTAAAGTATTGACGCTCTTAAAATAAATGCTATTATAAGCGGAACGGAGAGTTTATTTATGATTAATTTAATTCCAGGAAAAAAAGGCACAGGCAAAACGAAGATACTTGTCGATTCTATCAAGAAG
Organism: Ruminococcus sp.; assembly: GCA_021770655.1. Lineage (GTDB taxonomy): Bacteria > Bacillota > Clostridia > Oscillospirales > Ruminococcaceae > Hominimerdicola. The sequence goes on from JAETQO010000013.1 coordinate 6,825, forward strand.
GCTGCTGAAAATGCAACGGGCAACGTTGTATGTATCGAAAGAGGTATGCAGCTTACCTATGACCTTCCACATAATGTAAGACTTGCTGATGCAGAGGAGTACGGCATCAACAGCTTTGACGTTTTCTATGGTTTCGTTGCGGGACTTCTTGCGGGTAACTATGACATTCAGGAAGTTTTTGTTGACGGTATTCTTAAAATCGGCGGCAGAGATTACGACGCCCTCGGCTCAATGATCGAGAAGCTTGCTATTCTTACAAAGGATATCAACGTTACCTTTACGGTTTCCGCTGATCCTGAGGAGCTTCCTGCTAAGGTAAGAGCTTTTATTAAGTAATTCAAAAACTGCGCCGTACGGAGGCGGAATACGTCTTCCTGCGGCGCATTTTTAAAAATTTTGAAAAAAGGTATTGACAAATCGCGGATTTCAAGCTATAATGGAATTTGTGATGTTTGAGGTGCAAGTATGAATGTACAGTTAAAGGAGCTTTTCGATATTGTCGGAGAGCGGAAGGTCATAGACTATTCCATAGGAGCGGACGAGCTTGCGGAATATGCTGGATATTCTTTTTCAGCGCCGATCGCAGTGAAAGGCGAGATCGAGAACCGTGCGGGAGTGGTGACGCTCCGGATGAATACGACGTTTGCGATGAACCATGTCTGCGACAGATGTCTCAAGGAATTCAGCAGGGAATATGATTTCGCCTTTGAGCATACTCTTGTGAGAAGCGCGAATACGGACAGAGACGATTACGTCGTGTGTGAAAACAATGTTCTCGACCTGAATGAACTGGCTATTTCAGATTTGTTGTTACAGCTGCCTACAAAAATTCTTTGCAGGGAAGACTGCAAGGGTTTATGTTACGTTTGCGGACAGGATTTGAATGAGGGCGAATGTAACTGCTCTTGACGGGAATAGCTGAACAAATTACTGTGATATTAAAACAGACGAGGAGGTGCCAGAATGGCAGTACCAAAGAGAAAAGTATCCAAAGCAAGACGCGATAAGAGACGTTCGGCTGTTTGGAAGCTTGACGCACCTGCGCTGTGTAAATGCTCTAACTGCGGCGAGCTTACTTCACCGCACAAGGTTTGCAAGAATTGCGGATATTATAAGGGTGTAGAAGTTATCAAAAAGGAAGCATAATTTTTGATAAGCTATCGGGCGGAGAAGATTTTTTTCTTCTCCGCTTTTTTGTGCTGAAATCACATTATGGTCGGTACGGTTTAAAATTTGATTTTTATTCTTTTTTGAAGTTGCAATTTCTTTGCAACTGTGGTATAATATTTATGTGTAATTTGAATTGCTGTCCGTTGTTTCTGCGGCGGATATAGTATAGAAATGGGGCTGATATGTATGGCGCTGCCGATCGTTGCAATCGTTGGCCGCCCTAACGTGGGAAAATCAACGCTTTTTAACAAGCTTATAGGACAAAGGCTTTCAATAGTCGAAGATACTCCGGGCGTAACGAGAGACAGGATATATGCCAAGTGCGAATGGCTTGGTCATGAATTTATGTTGGTGGATACCGGAGGAATAGAGCCGGAGTCCGATGACGTTATCCTCGCTCAGATGAGACGGCAGGCGGAGCTTGCTATTTTAAAGGCGGATGTGACTATCCTTGTGACCGATTTGAAAAGCGGAGTGACCGCTACCGATTATGAGGTTGCGCAGATGTTGCTTAAATCCGGCAAGCCTATTGTACTGTGCGTGAATAAGTGCGACAACGTGGGCGAAATGCCAATGGAGTTTTATGAGTTTTATAACCTTGGCTTGGGCGAGCCGTTCCCCGTTTCTTCCGTCCATGGTCACGGTACAGGAGATATGTTGGACGAGGTTCTGAAATATCTTCCCGACAGTTCGGACGAGCAGGAGGACGATGATTCTATCAAGGTCGCTGTTATCGGAAAACCGAATGTAGGAAAATCTTCTATCATCAATAAAATTTGCGGTGAGGACAGGGTCATAGTTTCAAATGTTGCGGGTACTACGAGGGACGCTACCGATTCGGTGGTAGAAAACGAAAAAGGCAAATTTGTTTTTATCGATACCGCCGGTATTAGGCGTAAATCGAAAGTGCTTGACAGCATTGAGAAATACTCTGTGCTGAGAGCTTATATGGCGGTAGACAGAGCCGATGTTGCCGTTATCGTTATCGACGCTACTGTCGGATTTACCGAGCAGGATTCAAAGGTGGCAGGCTATGCCCACGAAAAGGGCAAAGGCTGTGTAGTTGCCGTTAATAAATGGGACGCTATTGAAAAAGATACCAACACTATGAACGAGTTTCAGAAAAAGCTTCAGGAGGATTTCAGCTTTATGAGCTATGTTCCTTTTGTGTTCATTTCCGCGAAAACGGGACTGAGAATGGATAAGCTTTTCGATACGATAAAGTTCGTGGCAGAGCAGAACGCTATCAGAATACCTACCGGACGTTTGAACGATGTGCTGGCTTATGCGACACAGAGAGTTCAGCCGCCGTCGGATAAGGGCAGACGTCTGAAAATCTACTATATGACTCAGGTATCTACAAAACCGCCTACATTCGTGTCATTTGTCAACAGGGCGGAGCTGTATCATTTTTCCTATCAGCGTTATATTGAAAATCAGATAAGAGAAACTTTCGGACTTGAGGGAACGCCTATCGTTTTCAAGATTCGCGAACGCGATAAGGACGACGTGAAGTAAATCGGGGAGGTTTTTTTTGTGGACATATTTTTTAGTCTCGCATTTACCATACTGTTTTCATATCTTTTAGGCAGTCTTAATTCTGCGATAATAGTTTGCAGAGTGCTGAAGAAAAAGGATATAAGAGATTACGGGAGTAATAACGCAGGACTTACAAACGTGCTCAGAGTTTTCGGCAAGGGACCTGCTCTGGCGACTCTGCTCTGCGATCTGGCAAAGGGTGTGCTTGCGGTCGTCATATGCCGTCTGGTGGTCACTCACGGATTTGGAGTTACTTTCTTTAACGATGATAAGTTCGTTGGTTATGCCGCAGGACTTTTCGTAATGCTGGGTCATATTTTTCCGGTGTTTTACGGCTTCCACGGCGGAAAGGGCGTGCTTATCGCGGCGACTACGCTTATAGCGATAGACCCGCTTACCTGTTTCTTTTCTGTTTCTGTTTTTGCCGTAGTACTTATATGTACTAAGTATGTTTCCGTCGGCTCGATATGCGCCGCAGTGTCCTACCCTGTATTTACGCTGTTAGTACAGAGCTTTTTTATAAAAAGCGACGGAGTGCTTGCAAATACCATAATGGCGTCGGCAATATGCGTACTTATTATTTATATGCACAGACCGAACATAAAAAGGCTTTTAAACGGTACGGAAAATAAGTTCGGAAGTAAGAAAAAATCTGAATAGGAGGTTCTCTATGGCAGACATTACTATATTAGGTTCTGGCGGATTCGGACTTGCGCTTGCGATCATGTGCGACAACGCCGGACACAACGTTACCGTCTGGTCAAAGTTTCAGGACGAGATAGACGCTATCAGAAGAACAGGAGAGCTTAAAGCAAAACTGCCCGGCGTTCAGGTGAACAAAAGCATTACGCTTGCCTCGGATATTTCCTGCGTCAAGGACAAGGATATGGTCATTTTAGGCATACCCTCGCCGTTTCTGAGGGAAGTCTGCGAAAGCGCCGCTCAGTATATCGAGAGTAAGACTGTTGTTGTAAATACGGCGAAAGGTCTTGAGGGCGGCAGTCTTAAAACCATGTGTCAAGTCGCAAAGGAGTGTTTCCCCGATAATCAGGTAGCTGTTCTTACAGGACCTTCCCATGCTGAGGAGGTCGCAAGAGGCGTGCCTACTACTATCGTTACCGCTTCTGATGACAGAAATGTTTCCTACTATATTCAGAATACTCTGTCAAACGATACTTTCAGAGTGTATGTGAACGACGACGTTATGGGCTGTGAAATAGGCGGCTCGCTGAAAAATGTTATCGCGCTGGCGGCGGGAGTCTGCGACGGTCTGGGCCTTGGCGACAACACCAAGGCCGCCCTTATGACAAGAGGCATAAGAGAGATAGCCCGTCTTGGGCTTGCTATGGGCGCAAAAGCCGATACCTTTGCGGGACTGAGCGGAATAGGCGATCTTATAGTTACCTGCTGTTCAATGCACAGCAGAAACAGACGAGCCGGAATGCTGATAGGTCAAGGTGTGTCGCCTGAAGAGGCGGTTAGGAGAGTGGGTACCGTTGAGGGGTATGTCTGCACAAAGAACGCGTGGGAGCTGTCTAAGAAAATGGGTATCGAAATGCCGATCACGGAACAGCTTGCCAATGTGCTTTTCTGCGGAGAGCCTGCGGCGGCGGCTATCAAAAATCTTATGTGCCGACCAAGCAGAAACGAAACGGAAAGCAATTTTCTGAACTGATAAGGAGAGTTGTTCTATGCTGAAAGTTTTTAAGCTTAATACCGGTGAAGAGGGCTTTTATAATATCACCAGCTATGTAAGACAAGCAGTTAATGAGTCCGGCGTGCAAGAGGGTATTGCGGTGGTTTTCTGTCCCCATACCACGGCGGCGATAACCATAAACGAAAACGCCGATCCGGACGTTACCGAAGATCTTGTCTACGCTTTTGACAAGACCTTTCCGTCAAGACCGCAGTTCAAGCATTGCGAGGGGAATTCTCACGCTCATCTGAAATCAAGCTGTGTGGGTGCTTCTGAAACGGTCATCATTGATGACGGAGCGCTTGCGCTGGGAGTATGGCAGGCTATCTATTTCGTGGAGTTTGACGGACCGAGAGAAAGAAACTTTGCGGTTAAAATCATCAAGGGGTAATTATAAAAGTCAAAGTTTTTATAACTTTTTTATGAAATACTCTTTACATTTAGACGGAAATATTGTATAATTTTAATATCATTATATAGTAAAAATTCGGATATCGATCCCGGACTTCGGCAGGATCGGGAATCGGTATAATATGCGTTAAGGAGTGCTTGAAATATGGAACCCAAATATAAGCGAATTTTACTCAAGCTCAGCGGCGAGGCTCTTGCCGGAGAGAAAAAAACAGGTCTTGACTATGACGTTATCACCTCTTTCGGAAAGAGTATAAAAAAATGCGTTGACGCAGGCGTCGAGGTAGGTATCGTCGTAGGCGGCGGTAATTTCTGGAGAGGCAGAAGCAGTGGAGATATGGACAGAACAAGAGCCGATCATATCGGTATGCTTGCTACGGCTATGAACGCTTTGGCGGTTGCCGACGCTCTTGAAAACTGCGGTATGCAGGTAAGAGTTCAGACAGCTATTTCAATGCCTCAGGTCGCAGAGCCTTACATCAGAAATAAGGCTATCAGACATTTTGAAAAGGGAAGAGTCTGCATTTTCGGATGCGGCACGGGAAATCCGTTCTTCTCAACAGACACTGCGGCGGCTCTCAGAGCGGCTGAGATCGAGGCAGACGTTATTTTAAAGGCTACAATGGTCGACGGAGTTTACGACAAGGATCCTCATAAGTTCTCTGATGCTGTAAAGTATGATTCTCTTACGTTTAACGATATTCTTGCAAAGGGATTGCAGGTAATGGATTCCACTGCCGCGGCAATGTGCAAGGATAATAATATTCCGATCATCGTTTTTGACCTTGCAAGACCTGATAATATCTATGACGCTTGTATGGGTGAAAACGTAGGAACCCTTGTGAAATAACATCATTTTTGCGTAAAAACAGAAAGGACGATTTTTTATGAAACAGATCAAGGAAAATGCTAAGAATAAAATGGAAAAATCTATAAATGTTATGCTTTCGGATTTTTCATCGATCAGAGCCGGAAGAGCAAATCCGGCAGTGCTGAATAAAGTACAGGTTGAGTATTACGGAGCAATGACACCAGTAAGCCAGATGGCGGCTGTTTCTGTTGCCGAGGCAAGGGTTCTTGTTATCCAGCCTTGGGATAAGTCTACGCTTAAAGCAATTGAAAAGGCGATACAGGCTTCCGATATAGGAATAAATCCTCAGAATGACGGAAATGTTATCAGACTCACCTTTCCTCAGCTCACCGAGGACAGACGTAAGGAACTGGTCAAAGACATTAAGAAAATGGGCGAGGACTGCAAGGTAGCTATTCGTTCTATCAGAAGAGACGCTATGGAAAAATTCAAGGCGATGAAGAAAAACGGCGACATTACCGAGGATGATCTGAAAGACTGTGAGGACGAGATACAGAAGATCACCGATAAGTTCGTTAAAGAGGTAGAGGGTCACGTTGCCGATAAGGAAAAGGAAATCCTTTCCATTTAATTTATGGCGGACGTTAAAAAAATAAGCCTGGGCGAAAACGTGTCGGTGCCTGTCCATGTCGGTGTTATTATGGACGGAAACGGCAGGTGGGCGAAGAAGAGGGGAATGCCCCGTAAATTCGGACACCGTGAGGGTGCGAAAACCTTTCGTGCGATCACACGTCACGCCAAGGCTCTGGGAATACAGTATATAACCTATTATGCGTTTTCGACCGAGAACTGGAAAAGACCCAAGGACGAGGTCGATTCCATAATGGAATTGTTTGAGAAATACCTTGACGAGGTGCGGGATTTTATCGAGGAGAATATCCGCGTTAGGTTTATCGGCGATAGGAGCAGGCTCAGTGAAAGACTTCAGCAGAAAATGGCTTCCGTTGAAGAGGATTCAAAGGATTTTGATTCCATGACTCTTGTGCTGGCGATAAATTACGGCGGAAGAGACGAGATCTGTCACGCCGTAAAGGTACTCGCGCAGAGAGTCAAGGACGGCGAGCTTGAACCGGAAGACATCGACATGGATATGCTCGAGAAAAATCTTTATACCGAGGAGATTCCGCCCGTTGATCTGGTCATAAGACCCAGCGGCGAGCAGAGACTTTCAAACTTTATGATATGGCAGGCGGCTTATGCGGAGTTTTATTATACCAACATTCTCTGGCCTGATTTCAAGGGTGGGGATCTTGAAAAAGCTGTGCTTGCCTACAGCGAAAGAAACAGAAGATTCGGAGGGGTGTAAATTGTCAACCCGTATAAAATCGGCGGCGATCGCAATTGTTATCGCTGTGGTGCTGCTTATTCTGCACGGCACTTTCGTTTTTAATATTGCGATAGGCTTTATTTCCGCCGCAGCTATTTATGAAATATTCAAAGCCACTAAAATGATAACTCATAAGTATCAGACTATCGCTTGCTGTGCGTTTGCGTTTATCGACGCGTTCATGCCTGTTTTCTACAGACACGGCTGGCTGTATTTTATAAGCTATAAGCTTTATATGGGTCTGTTCGTGCTGGCGATGTGTATTCTTTACCTTAGAGAGCATACGAAGTTCAACTATATGGAATTTTTCTTCATGCTTGGCGTGGGAATACTTATTCCTTATTCTTTCGGTACGCTGCTGGATATGGCGGCTCTCGGAGGAAAGGGAGTATTTATGATAGTGCTTGCGCTCTGCGCGGCATGGCTTGCGGACAGCGGCGCATATTTTGCGGGAACGTTCTTTGGAAAAACTCCCCTCTGTCCGGAGATAAGTCCAAAAAAGACCGTTGAGGGCGTTGTCGGCGGCGTTGTAACAAACGGAGTGCTTATGCTGATAATCAGCCTGTTTTACGATTTTGTGCTTAAAGGAGCTTCCGTTCATTACTTCGGTGTTCTTATCGCAGGAATGCTCAGCGCCGTTATCGGGCTTATAGGCGATTTGACTGCTTCTGTTATAAAGCGCCAGACGGGTATAAAGGACTACGGAAATATTATGCCGGGTCACGGCGGAATTATGGATCGCTTTGACAGCGTTCTGCTGGTTGCACCCTTTATGTACTATATGTTTACTCAGGGTCTTATACTTAAATAAGTTCAGAAAAATTAATTAGGGGCAGGCTTAGGCTTACCCCTTTTGAGCGTTTATAAAGGCAAATAACGCGGAGCAGTCATGTGTGTTCTCAGCGTAGTTTATGTGTGAAAAAAGGAAAAGGAAAATGAAAACAATGACGATTCTCGGCTCGACCGGTTCTATCGGTACGCAGGCATTAGAGGTAGCAAAAAAGCATAATATTAAAGTGAAGGCTCTTGCGGCGTATTCCAGCGCCGAGGCGCTGGCGAAACAGGCGGAGAAGTTTTTGCCGCAATGCGTGTGTATTTTTGATGAAAGCAGAAAAGACGAGCTTTGCAGGCTTCTCAAGAGCAAGGATATCAAGGTCGTTACGGGAATGGAGGGGCTGAAGGAGATCGCGTCTATGGACGATGTTGATATAATGCTCAACTCCGTTGTGGGAATGGTGGGTCTTGTACCTACTCTTACAGCTATCGAAAACGGTACCGATATTGCGCTTGCAAACAAGGAGACCCTTGTGGCAGGCGGCGAGCTGGTCATAAAGAAAGCCGCTGAAAAGGGTGTGAAGATATATCCAGTAGACAGCGAACATTCGGCGATCTTTCAGTGCTTGCAGGGAAACAGCGGCAATAGGATAAAAGAGATCATTCTTACTGCCTCCGGCGGACCGTTTTTCGGAAAGACAAAAGCCGATCTTGAAAACGTTACGGTGGAGCAGGCTCTTGCTCACCCCAACTGGTCAATGGGAAAAAAGATAACTGTGGATTCCGCTACGCTTATGAATAAGGGACTGGAATTTATCGAGGCTATGTGGCTGTTTAAGCTGAGACCCGAGCAGATCGAGATCGTGGTACACAGGCAGAGCGTGGTGCATTCTGCCGTAGAATTTGAGGACAATTCCGTTATTGCTCAAATGGGTGTGCCGGATATGAAGATACCTATTCAGTACGCTCTGCTTTATCCTCAGCGGATTGAATGCGACGTAAAAAAGCTGTCGCTCACCGATTACGGTACGCTTACGTTTGAAAAGCCCGATTATGATACGTTCGACTGTCTGAGAGCCTGTATCAAGGCTGTGACTGTTGGAGGTAATCTTCCTGCGGCGGTCAACGGCGCTAACGAGGAAGCTGTTGCGGCGTTTCTGAGCGGCAGAATAGGATTTTTGGATATAGGCAGACTTGTGATGTCCGTCTGTGAAAATACAGAAAGAAAAGATATAAGCTCTGTAGAAGATATTCTTGAGGCCGACAGGCTGGCGAGAGAATGTGTGAGAAACAAAATAAACGGCGAAAGGCTTACAAAATGAGTATTTTATTTGCAATAATTATCTTTGAAGTTATTATCATTATCCACGAATTCGGACACTTTATCGCGGCGAAGTCCTGCGGAGTAAAGGTGAATGAATTTTCTATCGGAATGGGTCCTGCTATATTCAAAAAGCAGAAAGGTGAAACTCTTTACGCCCTGAGAATATTCCCGATAGGCGGTTACTGCGCTATGGAGGGAGAGGACGACAAGAGCGAGGACGGAAGGGCTTTCTGCAATAAGCGTCTGTCAAGAAGAATACTTATTGTCGTAGCAGGAGTTATAATGAACCTTGTTTTGGGATATATCATTCTTGTCATCAATACGGCGACATCGGATTCTATTACCTCTACCAAAATATCATGGTTCGAGGAGGGGGCTTCCTCTCAGGCAACTGGTCTTCAGGTCGGCGACGAGGTCGTGGAGATCAACGGTATGAGAATATTTACCGCTATGGATATGTCCTATCAATTCGGCAACGATGAGGACAGCAAATTTGATATGGTAGTAAAGCGTGACGGTAAAGAAGTGGAGCTGAACGACGTTACCTTTGCAACTACTGATGATTCCATGCATATAGATTTCAAGGTTTACCCCGAGAAGGTGACCGTAGGTTCGGTCATTACGCAGTCCTTTAAGCAGACCTGCACCGACGGAAGACTTATCTATATTTCTCTTGCCGATCTGGTTAGGGGCAGATATTCTATTAAGGATCTGAGCGGTCCTGTAGGCATAGTTGATACGATCGACAACGTTATTGACAGTGAAAGAGACGAAAGCTCAGGGGAGATAGACTGGTCGGCGCTTGCCGATACAATGCTCACTCTGGCGGCGTTTATAACTATAAACATCGGAATATTCAATCTTCTCCCGCTGCCTGCGTTGGACGGCGGAAGGCTTATCTTCCTTATTATCGAGGGCATTCGCCGCAAACCGGTAAAGCCTGAGCATGAGGGAATGGTACACGCAATAGGAATGGCTGTGCTGCTGCTGTTTATGGTCGTCGTTACGGTAAGCGATATTTTTAAGCTTATTTAAAGCAATACCGCATAAAGACCGCCTAACGGCTTTATGCACGTCTTGCTTGAATCTTTGTGCGTATTGTCTTAAAGCATTAAAAGAAAGAGGTTTTATAAATGAGAAATTGCAGACCGGTCAAGGTCGGAGACTTGACTCTGGACGGAAAGAAAATATATATCCAGTCAATGCTCAATGTTCCTTCAACGGACATTGAAGGCTCGGTAAAGCAGGCGGAGGAGCTTGAAAAGGCCGGCTGTGAGATCGTGAGAGCGGCTGTTCCCGATATGGACGCCGTAAGGCTTATTCCCGCAATAAAGGAGAAAATATCCATTCCGCTGGTGGCGGACATTCATTTTGATTATCGCCTTGCAATAGCCGCGGCCGAAGCCGGCATAGATAAGATCAGAATAAATCCCGGAAATATCGGCTCAATGGACAGAGTGAAGGCTGTCGTAAGGGCTTGCAGGGAGAGAGGTATCCCAATTAGAATAGGCGTAAACGGCGGTTCGCTGGAAAAGGAGCTTTTGGCAAAATACGGTTCGCCGACAGCCGAGGCGCTTGTGGAAAGCGCAATGGGTCATGTGAAGATACTGGAACAGTGTGATTTTGATGACATCGTTATTTCCATAAAGTCATCCGATGTTCCGACTATGATAAAGGCATACAGGTTATGCTCCGAGACTTGCAGTTATCCATTGCATCTGGGTGTTACCGAAGCCGGTACTGAGAGAATGGGACTTATAAAATCCTCCGTCGGCATTGGTTCACTGCTTTGCGACGGAATAGGCGAAACTATAAGAGTATCGCTTACCGACGAACCTGTCAAGGAAATATATGCCGCAAAGGATATACTTAAAGCTGTCGGCAGAGGCAGAGGAGTGCGGATAGTATCCTGTCCGACCTGCGGCAGAACAAGGATAGACCTTATCGGACTGGCAAAAAAGGTGGAAGAAGCCACAAAGGATATTGATAAGGATATTAAGGTAGCGGTAATGGGCTGTGTTGTGAACGGGATAGGCGAAGCGGGCGAAGCGGACATCGGAATCGCAGGCGGCGACGGATGCGCTGTGATCTTTAAAAAGGGCGAAAAGCTTTGCAAGGTGTCTGAGGAAAACGCTCTCACAGCCTTGCTTTCGGAAATTGAAAAACTGTAAAAGGATAACAACAGATGAATACATATACTATAGCGAGCTTCTTTGAAGAGTATAAGGAGCTTATTCCGGCGGTGCTGGAAAACGGCAGAATATTAAAGCTTACTTTTGGGGACGACAACAGGAATTTGACCTGTCAAGCGGCGTTCGATAAGCTTGTGCCTTTTGACAGCGTTACGGAGTTTGAGCAGAAAATAAAATCAAGTCTGGGTGCGGATAAGTTTGTTTTGCAAGTGAAATACACTCCCGATATGCTTTGCGGAGAATACTTTCCTGAGATATGCAAGTTTTTAAAAAGCAGATTTCCGCTGGTAAACGGATTTTTTGATAATGCCGAGGCGAAGTTTAACGGCGGAGTTTTCACTGTTGAGTTAAAGCACGGCGGCGAAGCTCTGCTGAAAAAAGCGGGAATAGATACGATATTTCCTACTGTCGTGACGGAGCTTTTTTCAGTGCCTGCAAAGATAGTGCTTACTGGTGTGCTGGAAACGGATATGGAGCAGGCTCAGCGTGAGCATGAAGAATTTCTCAGAAATCTTCCTGTCGCTCAGATTGACCCTGCCGCATTGGAGAAAAAGCCTGCGGCTAAGACTTTATCCGGAGGGGAAAAAGCTCCTGAGTTTCGTACCTGTAATGTGGATTTTACAAGACTTTCGCTCCTTTGCGACGACGCTTTGGTGCTGAGAGGTTCTCCGATAAGTTCTGATGAAACTGTGACTAAGCTTGAAGATATTTCGCTTGATTACAGAGGAAGAGCCGTGGTATGGGGCGATATTTTCGGACCTGTGGAAACCAAGGAGACAAAGAGCGGTATGCTTATCGCTCACGTCAATTTCACCGACTATACCTCGTCTTTCTCCATGAAGCTTATCGGCTCAAACAAGCAGTACAGAAATTTTAAGGGTATTACAAGAACGGCGCTTGAGGCAATGCTTGAGCATATGAAAGCGGGCAAGACTCTGCTTATTGCCGGAGAGATTGAAGAGGACGATTTCGATCACAGTGTAAACATAAATCCTGAGAGTATCATGCTTGTTAAAAGAGAGCGTGAAAAGGATACCTGCGAGCATAAGAGAGTAGAGCTTCACTGTCATACCAATATGTCAATGATGGATGCGCTTACACCTGCGGGAAAGCTTGTTGAGAGAGCCTTTTCCTGGGGACACAAAGCGCTTGCTATTACCGATCACGGCGTTGTTCAGGGTTATCCCGACGCAGGAAGCGCCTGCCTTGGCATACGCAAAAACGGCGGAGATTTCAAGGTGCTTTACGGAATCGAGGCATATGAAGTCAACAACGACGAAAAGATATTCAGAGGTGTTGACAAGCGTGAGATTACCGATGAAATAATCGCTTTTGATCTGGAAACAACGGGAACGAATCCGACAGGGGACAGGATCATCGAGATCGGGGCGGTCAAGATAAGAGATCTCAAAATAGTTGACAGCTTTGATATGCTTGTTGATCCTGAATGTGAAATATCGGACTTTATATCCAATCTCACGGGAATAACTAACGATATGGTTAAAGGCTGTGCGGGAGAGCGCGAGGCACTGCTTAAATTCAAGGAATTTATCGGAGAAAAGCCTGTTCTTGTAGCGCACAATTCGCAGTTTGATACGGGCTTTATTTCTGCTTGCGCCAAAAGGCAGGGAATAGAATTAAAATATTCTTCTATAGATACCGTGCCTATGTCTCAGATAATGCTGCCTGAGCTTGAAAAGCATAAGCTTAATTTTGTAGCTGAGCATTTCGGGCTTGGTGATTTCAATCATCACAGAGGCTGTGACGACGCAGAAGTCCTCGGTAAAATATTTATCAATCTTTGCAATATGCTTTCGGAGCAGTATCCGCAGCTGCTTATAACGGTCGATATGCTTAACAGCTTGCTGGCAAACGACAGCCAGGTGCTTTCCAAACCTACTCATCATCAGATAATCCTTGTAAGAAATAATATCGGACTGAAAAATCTGTATAAGCTTATATCCTATTCCAATCTGAAATATTTTAAGCGCAGACCGAGGATTCCAAAGTCGGAGCTTGTTAAGCACAGAGAGGGGCTTATTGTCGGAAGCGCCTGTTCTGCGGGCGAGCTTTTCAAGGCGATAATGGATAAGCGTCCTTGGGAGGAGATATTACAGCTTGCGTCATTCTATGATTTCCTTGAGATACAGCCCACGGGAAACAATAATTATATGCTCAGAGAGGGAATAGTAAGGACGCGCGAGGAACTTGAAGAGTTTGACAGGATCATCGTAAAGATCGGTGACGAGCTTGGTATACCTGTCTGTGCGACCGGCGACGTTCACTTTATGGACAAGAGCGACGCCGCTTTCAGAAGTGTTATTCAGGCATCACAGAAATACTCCGACGCTGATTATCAGCCTCCGCTGTATCTGAAAACCACTGATGAAATGCTTAAAGACTTTGCATATCTCGGAGAAGAAAAAGCGTTCGAGGTGGTTGTTACCAACACAAATATGATAGCGGATATGGTCGATCCCGACCTTAAAGCATTCCCGAACGGAACTTATACACCGTTTATCGAAGGCTCAGTTTATCAGCTGCAGTATATATGCTGGAGAAAGTGCTGTTCTATCTACGGCGACTGCGACCCGGATACGATCGACGTGCCGGAGGGTGAGGACGTTGACGTTTCAAAGTACTTTGAGGGACATATACCCGACATAGTGTTCAAGCGTCTTAAAAGAGAGCTTGACTCTATCATCAAACACGGATTTGCAGTTCTGTATATGATCTCCCAGAAGCTTGTTGCCAACTCAAATGAAAACGGGTATCAGGTAGGTTCAAGAGGCTCGGTAGGTTCTTCCTTCGTTGCCTCGATGTCGGGTATTTCCGAGGTAAATCCTCTTGTGCCACATTATGTTTGTATGAACTGTCATCACAGTGAATTCATTACCGACGGCTCGGTCGGTTCGGGATTCGATCTTCCTCCGAAAAAGTGTCCGGACTGCGGCGCCGATATGCACAGAGACGGTCACGATATTCCTTTTGAAACATTCCTTGGCTTTGACGGCGACAAAGCTCCTGATATAGATCTGAACTTCTCAGGCGACTATCAGGCTAAGGCGCATAAGTATACGGAATTTCTCTTTGGTGAGGACCACGTTTTCAAGGCGGGTACTATCGGCATGGTACAGGATAAGACCGCTTTCGGATATGTAATGAAGTATCTTGACGAAAGAGGAAAGACAGTTCATAAGGCGGAGATCGAAAGACTGAAGCTTGGCTGTTGCGGAGTAAAAAGAACCACCTCTCAGCACCCGGGCGGAATGGTCGTTATTCCAAGCGATTATGAAGTTTATGACTTTACTCCTGTTCAGCATCCTGCGGAAAAGGTGGATTCGGATATGGTCACCACACACTTCGACTTCCATTCTCTGCATGATACAATATTGAAGCTTGACGAGCTCGGACACGATAACCCGACAATGTATAAGTATCTGGAAATGTTCACGGGCAGAGATATTCTTGAATGTCCCATGTCTGATCCTGCGGTGTATTCGCTGTTTACTTCGCCGGAAACGTTAGGCGTAACGGAAGACGATATAATGTGTCAGACAGGTACTTTAGGCATTCCGGAAATGGGTACTCCTTTCGTAAGACAGATGCTTATGGACTGTCAGCCGAAGAACTTTTCAGACCTGCTCCAGATCTCCGGACTTTCCCACGGTACGGACGTATGGTTGGGAAATGCGCAGGAACTAATCAAAAACGGCACCTGCGACATTTCAAATGTTATCGGAACGCGAGACAGCATTATGACTTATCTGCTGTATCACGGAGTTGAGCCTAAGCTGTCCTTTAAGATAATGGAGATCACCCGTAAGGGTAAAGCGCCAAAGCTGTTGACCGAAGAAATGAAGCAGACTATGAGAGATCACGATGTACCGGAATGGTATATCGACAGCTGTCTGAAAATCAAATATATGTTCCCGAAGGCTCACGCCGCCGCATACGTAACCGCAGCGATAAGACTTTGCTGGTTCAAGGTTCACGAACCGCTGGCGTTTTATGCTACTTACTTTACCGTTAAAGGCGAGGACTTTGACGCAGAAATAGCTTTAAAAGGAAAATATATCGTAAGAAACAAAATTGAGGAAATAAAGAACAAGCCGAAGGAGGACGTTACCGGAAAGGACAGCGGCGTGCTTGAAATCCTTATGCTGGTAAACGAAATGCTTTGCAGAGGCTTTGAGTTCTTGCCGGTAGATATAAAAAAATCTCACGCTAAGATATATCAGATCGAGGACGGAAAGCTCAGACTGCCGTTCTGTTCACTTAACGGCGTCGGCGAATCGGCGGCATTCAGCATTTATGAAAAAGCGCAGAACGGCGAGTTTATTTCTATTGAGGAATTCCAACAGCAGAGCGGCGTTTCAAAGTCTGTAATCGAGACTCTTGAAAGTAACGGAGCATTCGGCGATATGCCCAAAACCAACCAGATTTCGCTGTTTTAATAGCTTATTTTCACAATTTTATCCGCCAAGGTTGACAAAAGCGGCAGGGTGTGTTACAATTATTTTCGTTGATACTATGATACCATGTTATCACTTTACTATAATAAAGCGAGATTTATAATCAAGGGAAGGGAAGAAAACAGGAATATGAAAAGATATGATCTTATAACTCCGGAGGGAACAAGAGATCTTCTGTTTGACGGCTGTCTTGCAAGACGTGCGGTCGAGGACAAGCTTTCAAAGCTGTTCGAGGGCTTTGGCTACAGTGAGGTAGTTACCCCGGGGATAGAGTTTTATGATTTGTTTATCGGAAGTTCAAGAAATTTTCAGCAGGAAAGTCTTTACAAGCTTACCGATTCAAAGGGCAGGCTTATCGCAATGCGCCCGGATTCGACTATACCTATCGCTCGTCTTGCGGCGACAAGATTAAAGGACGCTGAGCTTCCGCTGAGGTTGTATTACAATCAGAGCATTTATGAGAACAACTCTTTGCTTAAAGGTCGTTCAGATGAGATCGTTCAGGCGGGCATCGAGCTTATCGGCGGCGAGAACGGAAAAAGAGCGGATTATGAGGTTCTTTGCACTGCGGTAGAGGCGCTCGCCTCATTTGATAAGGACAATTTCCGCCTCGAGATAGGTCATATCGGATATTTCAAAGAGCTTGTCGCAAAGCTTGACGTTGACGACAGCGTGAGGGAGGAGATAAGACTTCTCATTTCCGCAAAGAACTATCCTGCGCTTAACGATCTGCTGGACGAGGTCGGAAATAATCAGGTGACAAGTGCGCTTAAACAGCTTCCGGGACTTTTCGGCGGCGTTGAGGTGTTTGATAAGGCGGCTGATATTTATACCGACGATAAGATCACCGGTATTCTCTATAATCTTAAAGAAGTTTACAACAGGCTTTCAAGTCTTGGCTATGAGGGTAAGGTATCCGTAGACCTTGGAATTGTAAGTCATACCGACTATTATACAGGGATCGTATTCAAGGGTTATCTTTCGGAGATAGGTCAGTCGGTGCTGAAAGGCGGAAGATACGACAAGCTTATCGGCGAGTTCGGCAGAGATTGTCCGGCAGTAGGCTTCGGAATAAACGTAGATTCCGTTGCAAGACATATTGAGAAAATGGGCGGCGCGCCTGCGCTTAAAACTCCAGACGCAATCGTTTATGGTGAAAAGGGCTTTGTGGTCGAGGCTGTAGCTTATGCGCAGAAGCTTGTAAGAGAAGGGCTTACCGTTGAGAACTCTCTTTTCAATACAGTTGAGGAGACACGGAAATACGCTGAGAAAAAGGGTATAAAGAAGCTTATAGTTGTGGGAAGCGACGTAAAAGAGCTTGATATATAAGAGCAGGAGGAAGAGGAAATATGAATAAACCGCTCAGAATTGCTCTTACAAAGGGCAGACTTGAAAAGGATACGGTCGGACTGCTGGAGAAGATCGGATTTGACTGTACGGCAATAAGAGAAAAGGGCAGAAAGCTTATCCTTCCCGTACCCGACGGAAATCTTGAGGTAGTGCTTGCAAAAGCGAACGATGTTATTACATATGTTGAGCACGGCGTATGCGATATGGGCGTTGTGGGCAAGGATACCATTATGGAGATGCAGGGCAAGTTTTTTGAGCTTGTGGACATCGGTTTCGGCAAGTGCAAATTTGCTCTTGCAACAAAGAAAGGTTTGTCTTTTTACGGCGGCTATGACGTAAAGACAGTAGCTACAAAATATCCGAACATCACCCGCAGATTTTTTGAGGCAAAGGGTATGGACGTTGAGATAATCAAGATCGAAGGCTCTGTTGAGCTTGCTCCTCTTCTTGAACTTGCCGACGGTATCGTGGATATAGTAGAAACGGGTACGACCCTTAAAGAAAACGGCCTTGAAGTCATCGAGGACGTTTGCCCGATCTCCGCAAGGCTTATCGTAAATATGGTAAGCATGAAAATGCGGCAGAAAGAAATTCAGGATTTTGTGGAGCTGGTGGAGAAGAATTTGTGATAGTATGCACAAGGGTGATTCCTAATGTATAAAATTGCATTTACTGAAAGTTGATAATTAAGGAGAAATATTATATGTCTGAGAAAAAAACAAACTCCAAAAAATCATTAGCTATTTTTGCTTTGCCGATTTGTATTGCATTGGGTATCAGCGTTGGTGCAACATTTGGCTTAGCTGCAGGAAGTATATCAAAGGGCATTTGCTTTGGAATAATTGGCGGTGCTGTTATTGGACTAATTATATTTGGTATTTTATATTCAAAGAAAAATGATGAAGAGAAATAAATGAACTTTTTATCATTGCTGTTAAAGTCTGCATAGTATGGGAGGAAAATAAAAATGTCTGTTATAAAAAAGATTTTTGTAAACGGTAAGGACGAGGTTGAGTTTTTCAAACAGCTTGAAAAGCGCCAGGGCGAGACCAATAAAAAAGTTACAGCCGTTGTAAATGAAATAATCGAAACGGTAAGAGAGCAGGGCGACGAGGCAGTAAAGAATTACACGCTGAAATTTGACGGCAAGCTGCCGGAATACTACGAAGTTCCCAGAGAGGTCATCAACGATGCTCTTACCGAAGCGGATCAGTCCTTTGTGGATGCGATGCTCAACGCAATCGAGAATATCACTGATTTCCACACAAGACAGAAATCCCAGAGCTTTGTAAATCCAAAGGAAAACGGCTGTATTCTCGGACAGAAGGTCAGAGGACTTGACAAGGTCGGCCTTTATGTTCCCGGCGGTACGGCGGCTTATCCTTCAAGCGTGCTTATGAACGCCGTCCCTGCAAAGATAGCAGGCGTAAAGGAGATAATTATGGTAACTCCTCCATTGAAGGACGGTACGCCCAACAAGGATATTCTTGTTGCCGCTGCGCTTTGCGGAGTTGACAGGGTGTTTATGTCCGGCGGCGCACAGGCGATTGCGGCGCTTGCATACGGTACGGAGGAGATCCCGAAGGTAGATAAGATAGTAGGTCCCGGAAACATTTACGTTGCGACCGCTAAAAAGCTTCTTTACGGCGCAGTTGATATAGATATGGTGGCGGGTCCCAGCGAGATACTCGTTATGTCTGATGAAAAGGCCAATCCTAAGTACATTGCCGCAGACCTTATGTCGCAGGCTGAGCATGACAAGCTTGCTTCTGCAATACTTGTTACAACCAGCGAAAGCATTGCAGACAGAACAATAGAAGAACTTGAAAGACAGATGCAGAGCCTTTCAAGAAAGGATATTATCGAGGCTTCGCTCCGTGATTACGGTGCGATCATTATTTGCGATACCAAGGAGCAGGCTTGTGAAATTGCGAACAGATTTGCACCTGAACACCTTGAAGTGCTGTTTGAAAATCCGCTGGAATATGTGGGCAGGCTTGATAACGCTGGTTCTATTTTCTTAGGACAGTACGCTCCCGAGCCTTTGGGCGATTACTATGCCGGTCCTAACCATGTTCTTCCAACCAGCGGCACTGCAAGATTCTTCTCTCCTCTGTCGGTAAACAGCTTTGAAAAGCGTTCAAGCTTTATCTACTATACCGAGGACGCTCTCAGAGACGCCAAGGACGATATTGTGCTTATTGCGGAAAAAGAAGGATTGACCGCTCACGCTAACGCTATCAAAGTAAGATTTTAGTCTTAATTCAGGGGAAAAGCTATGTCAACAAGTAAAGAATATCTTAATTACATACTTGAACAGCTTTCAGAGCTGGAGGATATTAACCACAGATCGATGATGGGCGAGTATATCATCTATTATAAAGGCAAAATCGCCGCCTATATCTGCGACAACAGGTTTCTTGTCAAGCCCGTTGAATCCGCAAAGGCTCTTATGCCGGACGCTGTTTACGAGCCGCCTTATGAGGGTGCGAAAGAAATGCTGTTGGTCGATAATGTTGAAAGCAAAGATTTCCTTACACGGCTTTTCAAAGAAATGTACAGCGAGCTTCCCGAACCTAAGAAGAAAAAGAAATAAGTGTTGCAGAAAAAATAAGTATTACCATTGTTAAGGTGAGATTTTAAGGAGAATTATCTATGACCGGTATAGAAATAGGGCTTTCGGTTTTTCTTGCTCTGTTGGCAGTTGTATTTTTTGTGATGAGTTTTCTTCAGTTTGCGAATAAAGGCTATTGTTTTAATAACGCCTATATTTATGCTTCAAAAGAAGAGCGTGAAACAATGGACAAAAAACCATATTACAAGCAATCGGGAATTGTTTTCTTACTGCTTGGCGCGGCTGATTTGTTTACACTTGCCGCAGTGATTTTTCATGCGATGAAGTTGATCGGCATATCCTCCGGGATAGTTGCGGCAACGGTAGTCTACGCGATAATATCGTCTGCGAAAATTAATAAAGATGATCATAAGTAGGGGAGTATTTTATGAGTTTATTTGATAAATTAAAGTTGAAAAAAGAAGAGCCGAGGTCCGAAGAACCTAATCTCGACGGTTGGAAAGCTATAGAGAACGCTTTTGCCGCTGTCTATCCCGACCAGAACGATCCTAAGCATTACGGAACTCTTATACCGTGGAGATTGGGTGGAAACGATCCGCTTGACGGTATAAGCGTTTACGACGGAGGCGACTGCTGGCATTTTGTTACTTTCGGCTTGTCCGAGCTTTATGAAAAAGAAACTGATGACCACGAATACAGCGGCTACGGAATGGAATTTACGCTAAGGCTGAAAAAAAGTTGCTATGATGCAGAGGACGAAGAAAATGAAATCCGCTGTATCGCCGGTATATTTCAGAAGATCGCCAAAATCACTTTTAATTCGGGAGAGCTGTTTCAGGCAAACGACTATCTTTATACGGGTCAGAAAATGGGCATGGATGTTAATCAGCGCTCAAAGATCACGGGATTTATAACGGTTGCCGACACTAAAGTCAAAGGTATAAACACTCCGAACGGCAGAGTTGATTTTGTAGAGTTTATCGGAGCTACGGACGACGAGCTTGTAAAGCTGAAAAACAAGGAGCTTACTGTTGATGAACTCTATCGGAAGCTTGGCAGTGATGTTACAGATTACAACAGAAACAGCGTTTTTATGTGATGCGGTATTGCCGATAAAAAACAATCAGGAAAGTGACGGTGTTAATATGAGAACAGCCGAAATCAAAAGAAAAACAAAGGAAACGGACATATCTGTTTTCGTTAAGCTTGACGGCGAGGGCAAGGTGAGCGTTGATACGGGTATCGGATTTTTCGACCATATGCTTACCGCTTTCGGCGTGCATAGCGGTATCGATCTGGAGATCGAATGTACGGGAGACCTTAACGTGGACGGTCACCACACCGTTGAGGACGTAGGAATCTGTCTCGGCAAGGCTTTTGCCGAGGCGCTTGGCGATAAATCGGGAATTGCCCGCTACGGTACTTCCTTTGTGCCGATGGACGAGGCGCTTGCTTTCTGCTCGCTGGATATAAGCGGCAGACCGTATCTCGTCTTTGACGGAGAATTTCATGATGACAGGGTAGGCGAGTACGATACCTGCCTTACGGAGGAATTTTTCAGAGCCTTTGCTTTTAATTCGGGAATAACTCTGCATATCCGCGAAGAATACGGAAAAAACGATCACCACATCGCCGAGGCTATGTATAAGGCGGTCGCGCATGCTCTGAAAGACGCAGTGAAAATTAACGGAACAGGAGTATTATCCACAAAAGGAGTGCTTTAAATGATAGCTATAATCGACTACGGAGCGGGCAATATTTTTTCTGTAAAAAACGCTCTTGACTATCTCGGTTTTGAAAATAAGCTTACCGATAAAAAAGGTGATCTCGAAAAAGCGGACGCACTCATTCTTCCCGGCGTGGGAGCGTTTCCGTGGGCAATGAATATGCTCAAGCTAAGCGGACTTACAGATGTTATAAAAGAACAGGCACAGTTCAAGCCGTTTTTGGGAATATGTTTAGGAATGCAGCTTTTGTTTGAGAAAAGCTATGAGTTTGAAGAGTGCAAGGGTTTAGGTCTTATCGGAGGATATGTTGATAAAATCAACGAACCGGAGCTTGTTATTCCCCATATGGGCTGGAATAAGCTGGTGTATAATCACGGCTGTCCGCTTTTTAATGGGCTTGGCGATGAGGAGTATGTTTATTTTGTACACTCCTATAAGGCGTTCTGCGACAATAAAAATCTGTACGCTTATTGCGAGTACGGTTCAAAGGTACCGGCTGTGGTTTCCGACGGAAAATATGTTTTCGGCTGTCAGTTCCACCCTGAAAAGAGCGGTAAGACGGGATTAGCTATACTTGAAAACTTCGTGAAAATGACAGGGGAGGTAAAGTAATATGCTTGCAAAAAGAATAATACCCTGTCTGGACGTCCGCGACGGAAAGGTAGTAAAGGGAGTAAATTTCGAGGGAATAAAAGAGGTAGGCGACCCTGTGGAGTGCGCCTATGAGTACAATTTGCAGGGTGCGGATGAGATAGTTTTTTACGATATAACAGCTTCGCACGAAAACAGGGGGGTTATACTGGACGTGGTTAGAGAGACCGCCAAAAAAGTTTTTGTTCCTCTTACAGTCGGCGGAGGGATAAAGTCCGTGGACGATATGAGAAATACTCTTCGTGCGGGTGCGGACAAGGTGTCGGTAAACTCTCAGGCTGTGCAGAATCCTCAGCTTATCAAAGAGGGGGCAGACATTTTCGGTTGTCAATGTATCTGCGTGGGCGTTGACGCAAAGAAGGTCGGAGATAACAAGTGGACCGTTTATATCAACGGCGGAAGAGTTGATATGAAAATAGACCTCATCGACTGGGTAAAGAAGTGCGAACAGCTCGGAGCAGGCGAGATCTGTCTGAACTCTATTGATACCGACGGAGTAAGAGGCGGATTTGACTTGCCTATGCTGAAAGCCGTATGCAGTGCCGTTAAGATACCTGTTATCGCCAGCGGCGGAGCAGGAAAGCTTTCTGACTTTGCAGAGGCTTTTCTTGAAACGGATTGCTCGGCTGCACTTGCGGCAAGCCTTTTCCATTTTAAAGAATTGACCGTACAGCAGGTAAAAGACGATTGCCGCAGTAAAGGAATTATTGTAAGGTAATAATAATACTTGCTATGAAAATATTCTATGCTGTTTTACACGGCTTGTGCCGCTGTTTATGACTTTGGAGGAAATGTCGTAATGAAATATTTACCAATTTTACAAGAGCTGTTTGAATCCGACACTATTATATTTCTGATAATCGGTCTGATAGTTTCAATATTAACAGGAATATGGATTAAAAGCAGGAAAAAGCTTATCGCAAGTGCCGGAATAGCAATGTTTATATATGCGGCTTGCGAAATACTGTCAAATATGCGAGGCAATTATATGTCGGAACTTTTGCTTCTGTTTGTCGGAACTGTCGCAATAGGATGTTTTATCGGCTTTTTGGTATGCAGTCTGTTTACTCGCGGCGGTGGCGGTATAGATAACTTTGGAAAGGACAAAAACGATGAGTAAAATCAAAATCGACATAAACGATCTGGATAAGTATTTTGAAAAAAGCGAGCTTACACCGGCGATAGCCTTTGACGTTGACACAAAGACGGTTCTTATGCTTGCATATATGAATAAAGAAAGTCTGAAGAAAACTCTTGAAACGGGTTATACATGGTATTGGAGCCGCTCAAGGCAGGAATTCTGGAACAAGGGCGCAACCAGCGGTCATTTGCAGAAGGTTGTTTCGATTTACGCCGACTGCGATAACGATACCTTGCTTCTGAATGTTAAGCAGACGGGCGCCGCCTGTCATACGGGTTCGTACAGTTGCTTTTTCAATGAAATTTATAATGAGGAGAATGAATCATGACAGTTTATCAGGAGATTTTTGAGGTAATAAAACAGCGCAAGGCTGATTATGAAAACGGCGTTGCTCAGGAAAACAGTTATACGGCTTACCTTTTTGACAAGGGCGTGGATAAGATATGCAAAAAGGTCGGCGAAGAGGCTACAGAAACGGTTATCGCCGCAAAGAACGGTGATAACGACGAGCTTATGAACGAGATAAACGATCTGCTTTATCATGTTATGGTGCTTGCGGCAAATCAGGGTCTGGACTGGTCGGAAGTCGAAAGAGTTCTGGACGAGAGAAACGAAAAAATCGGCAATTTAAAAAAATTCCATCAGGTCGATAAGAATACCTGATAGTGAGGCGGTGTTGCCTATACTCTTTTCTATTGTACACTTTGGAATAGAGGAGAGTATAAGTCCGCTTTTTTATTGTAACAAATGATTTTTCAGCAAATTCAGCACACTTTTTTCCTCCTGTGAATATGATGTAGAGAAGTAAAAAAATACTTCCAACCATATTTACAGGAGGATTGATTTTATGAGCGAACTTGCTAAAAAGAATTGCTTTAAAGAAGCCGTCTGCATTGAAGCCCTGAGAGTGTTTGACTCTTGTTCCGCACAGGACTGCCTTGAAGACTTACAGGTAATGTTTTCACCCGGAGATCAGGCTTTGGTGGACGACGCCGCAACAGTTAAGAACAGATGCGTAGAGGTTATGGACGTAAACTTTGCGATCTCTCCCGTGCCGTTTAACAAGGGCTTTTATTCGGTGGACATAACTTATACCTTCAAGGTCGATCTGGACGTTTTCCCATGCGGCTGCCAAAAGCCCTGCTTTGTAACGGGAACGGCACGTTTCAGCAAAAAGGTCATACTTTTCGGCAGTGAGGGCAATACAAAGCAGTTTACATCGGAGGATATGACAATGCCGCAGATAAAGGGCTGCTGCAATACCACGACTCTGCCGAGAGCGGCGGTAAGCGTTGTAGACCCGATCGTGCTGGACGTAAAGCTTATCTGTAAGCCTTGTCCGCCCGTATCGCACTGCTCCTGCGACATCCCTTGCAATGACGGGGAGGGCTGTCACAGCGGTCCCGTAATGCCTCCGCCTAAAAAGGTGGTAAAGGTCACTATCGGTCTGTTCTCGATAGTCAAGCTCGAAAGACCAGTTTCGGTTCTTGTTCCTGTTTACGACTACTGCGTACCACTTAAAGAATGCTCGAACACCAGCGATTCACCCTGCGAAATGTTTGAGAAAATATCTTTCCCGACAGCAGAATTTTTCCCGAAAAGCCTTGAGGAAACGACAGGCACAGCTACAGACTGCGGCTGTACTGAAGCAGAGGAGACCGCAGAGCAGTAAAAACGTTTTTAAAAGCGCATATCTGAAAAGGCGGCTTGGCGGGCCGCCTTTTGTGTGCCCTAACGCACGATTATGATAAAATTATGAAATTTTGAAATACCGCCGACAGGAGACTTAATTGCGGTTGACAAAAAGTGCGAAAAGTTTTATAATAAAATAGTATATTTATAGTTTGTTTTTTGCGTCTCAGGTGATTCTGAGGCGGCTGAAAACGTTATTGTAATTATGAAATGAGGATTTTAATGACCGGGAATTTTTCTGATAATACGGATAACATAAATGATGAGAACGCCTTTGCGAAACTTTCGGTATGGTCGGAGGAATATGAAAAGACCAGCGGACATAAGCCCCTTGCGCTTGTTCATTCTTATGGTTGTCAGCAGAATGTCAGCGACGGTGAAAAAATAAAGGGTATGCTTTCAAAGATCGGATACGGATTTACCGATGATGTGAATGAAGCGCAGTTTATTCTTTATAATACCTGCGCCGTAAGAGAAAACGCAGAGGACAGAGTATTCGGGAATCTCGGAGATCTGAAACACTTGAAAGAAAACGATCCCGAGCTTGTTATCGGCGTCTGCGGCTGTATGGCTCAGCAGAAGCATATAGCTGAAAAGATCAAGAAAACTTATCGTCAGGTCGATCTTGTTTTCGGTACCTTTGCATATAACGACATGTATAAAATGCTGTGGGAGGTCATTTCAAGACGCCGCAGGATATTCAATCTGTCGGAAAATCACGTTGATATAAACGAGGATTTCTTGCAGCTCAGAGATGACAGGATAAAAGCTTTTGTGCCGATAATGTACGGCTGCAACAACTTCTGCACCTACTGCATAGTGCCGTATGTAAGAGGCAGGGAAAGAAGCCGTAAACCCGAGGCTGTTATATCCGAGGTAACGTCGCTTGTTAAAAAAGGATATAAGGAGATAACTCTGCTTGGTCAGAATGTCAATTCATACAGCTACGGTTTTCCTCAGCTTTTGAGAGATCTTGACATGATCGAGGGAGATTTCCGCATAAGGTTTATGTCCAGCCACCCTAAAGACGCAAGCCGTGAACTGATAGACGTCATTCTTGACGGAAAGAAGATATGCAGGCATCTTCATCTGCCCGTTCAGGCAGGCTCAGACAGGATATTGAAACTTATGAACCGCAGGTATACAGTAGAGGATTATCTGGGCATCATAAATTATGCAAGAGAGAAAGACCCTGAGTTTTCCTTTACTACCGATCTTATCGTCGGCTTTCCGGGCGAAACATACGAGGAATTCTGTCAAACTAAAGAACTGATAAAAAAGGTGAAATACGACAATATATATTCCTTTGTTTATTCCAGAAGGAGCGGTACTAAGGCGGCGGAAATGGAGAATAACATTTCCGACAAGCAGAAGGGCTTGTGGCTGAGAGAACTGTTGTTGGAGCAGAGAGAGGTCACGTCCGTGTGGCTTTCAAGATTCGTAGGAAAGACGCTGAGAGTTCTTCCTACCGGCGAGGGCAGGACAGGTTCGGATTACCTTACGGGAAAATGCGACGAGGATATTATCGTAGAGGTAAAGGCGGACAAAAAATATATAGGTAAATTCATACAGGTTCGTATCACTAAGGCTATGAACTGGGCTCTTGTGGGCGAACTTGTTGAAGAATAAAAGGGTATAACCCCGAAAAATCAAAGGAGAATTTTTATTATGACAGTTATTGAAATGGCAAGAGAGCTTGGAAAAGCTATTCAGGAGGACGAAAGATATAAGGCTTATATGGACGCCTGCACAATGAATGATACCGATGTTGAGATCCAGAACAAGATCGGCGAGTTCAATCAGCTTCGTTCACAGCTCAGCGTAGAAATGCAGAAGCCAGACAAGGACGGCGAGAAGATGACGGAGCTTGACACACAGATCAAAGCTCTTTATGACGAGATAATGGCTATGCCGAAGATGGTTGCTTTCAATGAGGCCAAAGAGGTTATGGACAAGCTGCTTAATTCTGTAAACTATATCATTTCCATGTCCGCAAACGGCGAAGACCCGATGACCTGTCCTGAAGAACCGCCGCACAGCTGCTCGGGAAGCTGTTCTTCCTGCGGAGGCTGTCACTGATTCTGTCGGCAGTTTATGAGTGAGAAGTTGGACGGGGAGATAGTTTTTATGTTGCTTTCTCTCTTGTTTCACAGCTTTTCGTCGGTATGATTCTGAGAGGGAGTTTTCCCCTCTCCGCCCGAGTCCGGAGCGTTCGTTTCGGGTTGGGGCGGAGAGTTGGAAATGTTTCACATGAAACATTTGTTCTTATATGGATCTGCCTGCGGCTGAAACGAGCCGTTATAATATTTGATTGGAGTGAGTTTGGGTGGAAGCAAAGGATATAGATTTTTCAAAGCTGTCTCCTATGATGAAACAGTATTTTGAGGTCAAGAACAAATATAAAAATCACATTCTGTTTTACAGGCTGGGAGATTTCTATGAAATGTTCTTTGACGACGCCGTAACAGCGTCCAGAGAGCTTGAGCTTACTTTGACGGGAAGAGACTGCGGACTTGAAGAACGCGCACCTATGTGCGGAGTACCTCATCATGCCTGCGATGTGTATTTGAAAAAGCTTATCGAAAAAGGCTACAATGTGGCAATCTGTGAGCAGACAATGGACCCTGCCGTATGCAAGGGAATAGTTCCGAGAGAGGTAATAAGGGTCGTTACTCCGGGTACGCTCATAGAAAGCAGTATGCTTGACGAGACTTCCAACAACTACATATGTTCATTCTATATGAGAGCTAAGGAGAGCGCTTTGTGCCTTGCAGATATATCCACGGGCGAGGTGCATTTGTTTGAATTTTCCGGCAAGGAAATGACCAACTCTGCGATCAATGAGCTTTCAAGATTTTCACCTGCGGAGATACTTATAAACGACGCTTTTCTTTCAAACAAGGAGCTTTCGGGATTCATAAGAGAAAAGCTTAAAACCAGCGTTCAGCTTCTGGAGGAAAACGATTTTTCACCGCTTATCCATACCGACGAGGTTCTGAAACAATTTTCTGCCAACAGCCTCGATTCTATAGGAGTAAAGGCGGATACCGTATCTGCGTTTGCGGTTTGCGGACTGTTTGCGTATATACATGATACTCAGAAGGCTCTTGTCGGACGTTTTTCAAAGATAAACAGACACGACGCCGACCCCATAATGACTATCGGATTTACCGCAAGAAGAAATCTTGAGCTTACGGAAACGCTGAGGAACAAGGAGAAAAAGGGTTCTCTGCTGTGGGTGCTTGACCATACCAAGACTTCAATGGGTAAGAGAATGTTAAAGTCTTACCTTGAACAGCCTTTGGTAAATCCTTCAAAGATAATTGACAGGCTGAACGCAGTCGAACAGCTTGTAGGAAATCCAGTGGCTTTGGGAGAACTGAAAGAAATACTTGGCGGAGTTTATGATCTTGAAAGACTTATGACAAGGGTAATGTATAAAACCGCTACGCCGAGAGACTTGAAATCACTGTCATTGACGGCTTTGAAACTGCCGGATATAAAGGATATTCTGAAAGATTTCAGTTCAAAGCTTATAATAAACTGTAACTCTAAAATCTCAACGCTGGAGGCTATCTCAAACCTTATTGAGAACGCTCTTGTGGACGAGCCGCCTGTAAACGTCAAGGACGGCGGCGTTATCAAGGACGGATTCAACGAACAGCTTGACGGACTGAGAAATATAATTTCGGGCGGCAAGGGTATAATCGAAGATATTGCTGAAAGAGAACGTGAAAAGACGGGAATAAAAAATCTGAAGATAGGTTACAACAGGGTCTTCGGATATTATATCGAGGTCACAAAATCCTATTACGACCTTGTTCCCGATAATTATATCAGAAAGCAGACACTTGCAAACTGCGAGAGGTTTATTACCGATGAACTGAAAGTAGCTGAAAACACTATTCTCGGAGCAAGCGACAAGATAATAACACTTGAGCAGGAAATTTTCGCAGAGGTAAGAGATTTTGCCGCAACACAGCTGAGGCTTGTTCAGGAGACTGCCACGGCGATAGCACAGATAGACGTGCTTTGTTCCTTTGCCACTGCCTCCATAAACAACAACTATGTGAAGCCTGAGATAGCTATTGACGGAATTATCGACATCAAAAACGGCAGACACCCCGTGGTGGAGCTTATGCAGAAAAGCGAGGTCTTTGTTCCGAACGATACATATCTTGATTTGACGAGCAACAGAATGTCGGTCATAACGGGACCGAATATGTCCGGTAAATCAACATATATGCGTCAAGTTGCGCTGATAACGCTTATGTCGCAGATAGGCTGTTTTGTTCCTGCGGATTATGCGAAGATCTCCGTTGTGGATCAGATTTTCACGAGGATCGGCGCATCGGACGATCTTACGGCGGGGCAGTCGACCTTTATGGTGGAAATGAGCGAAGTCGCGGATATTGTAAAACACGCTACGAAGAACAGCCTTGTGATACTTGACGAGGTGGGAAGAGGTACTTCTACCTTTGACGGAATTTCCATAGCAAGGGCGGTGTCGGAGTATATTTCCACTTCAAAGACTATGGGCTGTAAGACGCTTTTTGCTACGCATTATCATGAACTTATCAGCCTTGAAAAGGAGCTTGACGGAGTGAGAAATTTCTCTGTTGCAGTCAAGCGGCAGGGCGACAGCATAAAGTTCCTGCGCAAGATCGTTCCCGGCGGAGTTGACGAAAGCTACGGCATAGAGGTAGCAAAGCTTGCGGGACTTCCGAATAAGATTATAAACAGAGCCAAGGAACTGCTTGAACAGCTTGAAGCGGAAAACAAAAAGGCAAGGCTTGCCGCCGAGCAAATGGAAACCGATCAGATATCCTTTGATAAAATAAGCGACAGCATTGTTACCGACAGACTCAGAAAGACAAATATTGACGAGATGACAGACGAGGAGCTGAGAGAGTTTGTCAAGGATCTGCTGAGGTTTGTATGATTAAGGCAGCACCGCACAACTACTGCCTAACGGCTTTGTGCACGTATAACCTGCCAATTTTCCGTTATCTTGCACAGAAACTCCTTGAAAGACACAAGTATTCCTGCGTCGTTTCTATACAATCTAACGAAAAATTTTCTGCGTTATCCGCACACAATAGTTGTGCGGAGATCGGCGACAAATATCGCTGTACTTACGGCTGTCCGGTAAATGACGAAGGCTATGGAATATGCAGTAAAACAATGATGATGCTTTATCCGATCATGGAAGCCGTAAGAAGCGGCGGAGATTTGCAGAATATCGGCGGCGACGGAAAATACAGCAAGAACATTGTTTGTCCCGACGGCTGTGTAATGTTCCGATTGACGGCAAAACCGCTCGGCAACGAAAATTTCCACACAGGCGGGTATTGGAAAGAACCCTAATTGTAAAGGTAGATATAAAAGGATTTTATAAATGACAGAAATAAAAGTATTGAGCAAGGAGGTTTCCGAGCTTATCGCCGCGGGCGAGGTCATCGACAGACCCGCTTCGATAATAAAGGAACTGCTTGAAAATGCAATAGACGCAGGCGCAAACGTTATAACAGTTGAGATAAAAAACGGCGGGCGCACCTATATAAGAGTTACCGATAACGGAAAGGGTATCGCTCCCGACGATCTGCCTACCGCTTTTCTTCGTCATGCCACAAGCAAGATAACCGAGAAAAAGGATCTTGACGGTATTATGACGCTGGGTTTCCGAGGAGAGGCTCTCGCGTCTATATGCGCCGTGTCAAAGGTCGATGTGCTTACAAAAAGATTGGAGGACGACTACGGTACTCATTACGCAATTGAGGGAGCGGTTGAAAAGGTCTGCGAACAATGCGGCTGTCCGGACGGCACGACCTTTGTGGTAAGGGATATTTTTTACAATGTTCCGGCAAGGCTCAAATTTCTGAAAAAGGATGTGTCGGAGGGCAATCATGCCGCTGATCTGGTAACAAAGCTCACACTTTCGCACCCTGAGATCTCATTCAAGTTTATAAGGGATAATAAGGTAGAGATCCTCACGGCGGGCGACGGAAAAATTTATTCAGCGGTTTATTCGGTCTACGGCAGGGAGTTCGCAAATTCACTGTTGGAAGTTGATTATTCCTGGCAGGGTATTCACGTAGGCGGTTATGCGGTCAAGCCTTTGAGCGCAAAGCCCAACCGAAGATTTCAGAATTTCTTTGTAAATAAAAGATTCGTTAAGTCGAAGGCTTGTGCGGCAGCGCTGGAGGAGGCTTACAGAAACCTGCTGATGACAGGAAAGTTTCCTGCCTGCGTGCTGTATATAGACATACCGCCCAATACGATAGACGTTAACGTTCACCCCACTAAGATAGAAGTAAGGTTTTCCGACGAAAAGCTCATGCATGAGGCAGTGTTCTTTGCGGTAAAGAACGCACTGATGAAAAATGATAAGCCAAATGAAATGAAGCTTGAAAGCAGACGTAATTTTTCGGACAGCGAGCTTTTCAATGTTTCTCCGAAGGACAGCGGCGTTCAGCTTAAATTCGGACTTAATGAGCGCGCTGATAACAGTGAGAACGCTCCCGAATCTGCTGTCAGGGAGTCTGCAAAATCTTCTCAGCCGTTTGCCGGCAACGGAAAGGACGTGCCGGAGCTTAAAACAGTTGAGACCAGCAAAATTACTGCGGACGAAAAAAGCAGGCTGAACGGAAACGACGACCTGTTTCTGGCAAGTCTTGAGCAGGAAAAGCCGGAGATCAAAGAGCCGGAATTTACTTCTCACCGTATAACTGTTGAGGAGATCAACAAAGCTGTAAGCGAGATACCTCTTCCGGAAGAACCGCAGGAGGACAAAGGCGAGGCGTTTAAGTTCATTGACGCGGAAAGTTTTACGAAGAAAAGAACCGTCATACTTGAAGAAAGTGAGCCGGAAAAGCCAAAGCCTGTGGTGGTGGGAGAGCTTTTTAAGACATATGTTGTAGCGCAGGCGGGAGATGAAATGATCCTGATGGACAAGCACGCCGCTCATGAACGCTATATTTTCGAGAAGATAAAGAACAACGCCAATGAGCTTGAACCGCAGATGCTTCTTGAACCGATTATGGTGTTGCTTTCCTATGACGAATATGACGCTCTTACTGCAAATATTGACAAGGTGTCAACGCTGGGATTTGTGATAGAGGCGGACGTTGCACCTACCGTGGCGGTGAAAGGTGTGCCGATAATTTTGGGCGACGACAATCCTACGGATATAGTCTGCGGCCTTGCCAAGAATTTTCTTGACAATAAGCTTAATCCGCAGGTGGAAATATTCGACGATCTTTATCATTCAATTGCCTGCAAGGCGGCGATAAAGGCCAACGATACCAACAGCGGCATTGAGCTTCAGGCGCTGGTCAACGCAGTTTACGGTCAGGAAAATATCAGATACTGTCCTCACGGCAGACCGGTCATGATCACTCTTACGAAAAAGGACATTGAAAAGCAGTTCAGACGGATTTTATAACTATGCTGATCTATCAGAGTTTGCGAGGTGTGATTTTTGGAAAACAAGATACCGATGCTTGTCATTGCAGGTCCGACAGCTTCCGGTAAAACCGCCCTTGCGGTGGAGCTTGCAAGGCTTTATAACGGCGATGTCGTTTCCGCTGATTCAATGCAGATATATAAAGGTCTGAACGTTGCTACGGCAAAGCCTGATGCAGAGGAAATGAAAGGGATACCTCATTATCTTATAGATTTTCTCGAACCTGATAAGCCTTTTTCCGTTGCGGACTACGTTAAGCTGGCAGGCGAAAGAGTACGAGAGATTTACGGCAGGGGCAAGCTTCCTATTGTCTGCGGAGGTACGGGACTTTATATCAGCTCACTGGTAGATAATCTTATCTTTGATGAAACGCCCTCGGACGGAAGCATCAGGAAACGCATTGAGGCTGAGGCAAAGGAAATCGGGAATCATGCGCTTTGGGAAAGGCTGAGGAAAGTCGATCCCGAAACGGCTGAAAAGGTACACGAAAATAATCTTCCCCGGGTAATAAGGGGACTTGAGGTTTTTGAAGCTACGGGTATTCCGCTTTCACAGCACAAGGTCAACAGCCGCAGAGAGGAATCTCCGTTTGACGCTTGCATTATAGGTCTTACAGCGTCGGACAGGCAGTATATTTACGACAGGATAAACAAGCGGGTAGACATTATGCTGGAAAAGGGCCTTGTGGAGGAATGCAGGAGCTTTTATGAAAGCGTTACTCCCGCTACCGCATATCAGGCTATTGGATATAAAGAGCTTGTGCCTTATTTCGAGGGAAAAACCGGTCTGGAGGAATGTCTGGATAAAATAAAGCAGGAAAGCCGTCATTATGCAAAAAGACAGTTGACATGGTTTAGACGAGTTGACGGAATTCAATGGGTTGAGATCGATAAATTTGGAGATTTGAAAAAAATTATAGAAAATATTCAAAATATTATAGCCAAATCAAAAATTATGTGTTATAATATAATTTGATAAAGTATTTTTGACGTAAAAACAAAGTATAGCGGCGTGAAAAAGCAGTAATCAGGCTTTTTATCGTCTGTATAAGCAAAATATTGAGGAGTTGTTTTATTATGAACAAGAATTTGAATTTACAGGACGTTTTTCTTAATCAGGTTAGAAAGGATAAGATCTCATCGACCTTTATTCTTATGAACGGTTATCAGTTCAAGGGCATTGTAAGGGGCTTTGACAGCTATGTAGTTGTTCTTGATTGTGAGGGAAAGCAGAACGTTGTCTATAAGCATGCTATTTCAACTATAGTTCCGTCAAGACCTATCAACATTCTTGACGCGGCGAACAATACGGAGGCATAAGAGGGAAGTACAGTATGAATTCATTGACCGTTAAAATCCTTACCGGTCTGCTTTCCGTACTCATTCTTACTACTATCGGCAGCCAGCTATATTATAATCTGCACGACCGCCACGACACGGAAGAGGCGGTACTTGTTACTATCAACGAGGATATACCGTTTCAGGGCGTTATCATCCGAAACGAAAAGGTCGTTACCTATGACGGCGGAGGCGTGCTGGATTATACCTATCCCGACGGCAGTAAGATCTCCGTGGGTAATACCATAGCTACGGTTTATTCCTCTGAGGACGCTATCGTTGCGAAAAACAAGATCGATCTGTTGGAGGAGGAAATTTCCGCACTTGAAAGAGCGCAAAATCCGGGAACAACGAATTACGTTCAGCCCGAAACGATAAAGAGCAATATCGACGGGAAATATAAGGAGCTTTTGTCCTATTCCGTTGACGGCGATTTTTCCCGTATGTCCAAGGTTAAAGAAGATATGTCTTTGGCGATGAATATTTATAATATCGTCACAAAGTCGGAGAAGAGCTACGACGCGAAGATAAGCGAGCTGAGGAAAAAGGCAGAGGCTCTTGAACAGCAGGCCTCGTCCTCAGAAAAGACTGTGACTGCGGACGAGACCGGTTATTTTGTTTCCTATGCCGACGGTTATGAGCAGAAGCTTACCACTGAAAACGCCGGCGAGTTGACCGAAAATGAGATAAAAGACATTATATCCGATCAGAACAAGCCGGTAAAAAACGCTGTCGGAAAGATGTTTACCGATTATTCCTGCAAGATCGTCGGGATAGTTGATAATGATAAGAGAATTACCGAGGGCGAGTTTCTGCAGATGGCTATGAGCGTCACCAAAAACGTTTACGACGTTAGGGTGGAGTCGGTGAAAAACTGCGATGATGAGAACAAAGTTATCGTGGTGCTTGCCTGCGACAGGCTCGACGAAGCGCTGGTGGAATCGAGAGTTCAGTCGGCGGAGCTTATTTTTGACGAGTATCAGGGTCTGAAGGTTCCGAGGAACGCAATACGTTTCCGCGGAGAGGAAAAAGGAGTTTATGTTATTCTCGGCAAGGATATAACCTTCAAAAAGATCGACGTTGTTTATGAGGGGGATGATTACGTTCTCTCGAAAAACACCTCGGAAGAGGACTATCTGCTGCTTTACGATCAAATTTTGTTAGAGGTGGTTTCAAATGAAGATGTGCAGCGAAGCGAATCGGTCAGCAAAGACATCAGCTCAGGATAATTATTTTCCGGATGTTCTTGAAAGCTGTAAGGAAATATGTTATAATATAGAGAACGCCAAAGCAAAATGGCGTAAAAGCGACGAGGTTATCCGTGCAATGGCAGTGACGAAAACTGTTGCTCCCGAAAAAATCAATTTTGCCGTGGCTCAGGGTTTTACGCTGCTTGGCGAAAACAGAGTACAGGAATATCTGTCCAAGAAGGACTTCTACGACAAAAGCGCGGAGGTTCAGTTTATCGGACATTTGCAGACCAACAAGGTCAAATATATCATTAATGACGTAACGCTTATTCAGTCGGTGGATAATCTGAAACTTGCTCAGGAGATCAACAGACTGGCGTTGAAAAACAATAAGGTAATGGACGTTCTGGTAGAAATAAACATCGGTGACGAGGCGACCAAGAGCGGCGTTTCCGCTGATATGGCGGAGGAGCTTGTGAGACAGGCTGCCGAGCTGCCGGGTATTTCCGTCAAGGGTCTTATGGCGATACCGCCGGTAGGCTCGGGCGAGGACGTTTTTGATAAAATGCATGGGATTTTTCTGCGTGTAAAGGAGAAATCCATTCCGGGAGTTTCTATGGATATTCTGTCTATGGGAATGTCGGGAGATTATGAGCTGGCTATAAAGCATGGCTCGACTTTGGTGAGAATCGGAACAAAGCTTTTCGGAGCTAGAAAATATTTGGAGGGTTAAAAATGGGCGCTTTACAGGGTTTAAAAAATTTGTTCGTAGGCGAGGACGAGCTTGAGCAGGAGGAAATGTATCAACAGCCGACATATGAGAGCAAGGCAGATTACGGCGACAAGGCAAAGACAGGCGGATATGAAAGCACAACTCGACAGGTAAGAATGGAGCAGTCTACCACATTGCAGATAGTACTTGCAAGACCAAGCGATTTTTCTGAGGTAAAATCCATTGGCGGAGATATAAATGATCAGAAAACCGTTCTTCTTAATCTTGAAACGGTTAAGAGCGAGGACGCAAAGAGGATTCTTGATTTTATTTCGGGCGTTGCTTATGCAAACGGTGCGGATATCAAGATGATGGCACAGAAGACCTTTGCGATAATGCCGAGAAACGTTGGCTTTTCCGGCGTAGACCTTATGAGCGAGCTGGAGAATAACGGCTACAGTTTCTGATAATGAGCGAAAGTAAGTATTCTTTTTTGCAGGGTCTTGATGACGATGACGTTCGTCTGCTGGATAGGCTGAGCGATTGGACGAGAGCGGCGGAGGAAAAGTATGTTGTTAAGTTTTCAGCATTTCTTGACGAAAGGCAGTGTCTTTTGTGCAGCCGGCTTATGGCGTCGCTGAAATATGAAAATTATATGCTGTGGGGCGGTTTTGAGGGTGCTCAGAGACAGATGATCTGTGTATATCCTCAATACGGTGAGCCGGACAAGTCGGATTTTCCTATAGTTCCTGTGACATTTCGCTATCGAATGGAAGACAAGCTTACACACAGAGATTTTTTAGGGTCTCTTATGGGTATGCGGATAACAAGGGACAGTGTGGGAGACATTCTTGTGGGAGAAGGCTCTGCGGCGGTGTTTTTAAGAAATTCGGTGGCTGAGGACGTGTTGTTTTCTTTGAAAAAAGTAGGCAGAACAGGAGTCAAGACCGAGAGAGGTTATGACGGCAGTATCGCACCGGAGGTAAAAACCGTTGAAATATGCGGTACGGTCGCCTCAATGAGGGCGGACTGTATATTCAGCCTTGCGGCTAAGCTGTCGAGAGAAAAGGCGGCTCAGCTTATAAAGAATACCGGAATTGAAATAAATCACGTTTTGAAAAATTCGCCAAAAGCTACGCTTGACGAGGGAGATGTATTCTCGGTAAGAGGATACGGAAAGTTCGTGTTAGTCTCGGTGGACGGCGTTACTAAAAAAGATAGAATTCATATAACATTGTGTAAATTTGTGTAAAAATCAGGAGGTTTTGTTATGTTGAGTCCAAATAATATTAAGGGTAAGACCTTTGATACCGAAAAAAACGGATACAGCCGTGAGGACGTAAGCGAGTTTCTCGCAAAGGTCGCAGAGGATTATGCTGAGGTCGTAAAGGCTAATCAGGAAAGCGAAGCGAAGATAATCAAGCTTGTTGAGAAGATCAATGAGTACCGTGAGGACGAAGAAGCTATCCAGCAGGCTCTTGTTGTGGCTCAGAAGGAAGCTAACAAGATACTTACCGAGGCAAAGACCCAGGCTCACGATATGATCGAATCTGCAAAGACAGAGCAGGTAAGATTTGCTGAGCAGAGCGCGTCCGAATGTGAAAGAATCGTTAAGGAGCATAAGGAAAAGTGCGCTGAACTTATCAAGACGAATACAGAGATAACAGAAAAGAAGATAAACGCTGTAAGAGAAGCTTATGATAATGAGCTTGCCAATTTTGAAAATCTCAAAGCTGAGGTTACATATTTTAAGGCTAATCTTACCGAACTTTATAATAAGCAGATCAGGCTTATTATGGAACTTCCTACTATGTCTCCGGAAGAGCTTGACGAGTATGAAAACGGAGAGTATGAGGAGGAAAGCGTTGCCGAAGAGACTGCTGCCGATGAAACTGTTGAGGCGGCAGAGGAAGAAACTTCTGAGAAAGAAACCTCTGATGAGGAGAACGCCGACAATGAGCAGACTCCTGTCACGGACAGCGAGCAGGTAGAGAAGATCCTCAATACAGGTTCTTTCGATCCCGTTATTCCGAAGACCTCTCCTTCTGATCTGAAATTCGGTAAAAATAATTGACCATAAGGCTCTGTTACCGCAGAGCCTTTGCTGGTTTACGCCCTTAGGCGAATATATTTTGGAGTAAAAGTTTAATGTTTGTTGTTTCACTTGTAATTATTGTTGTTCTCACTGCGGCGGATCAGCTTATCAAGCTGGCTGTGACAAATAATCTTGCACTGAACTGTCAACCTATCGAGGTGATAAAGCTGGGTGACTTTAAGATATTCAGCTTGACTCATATCAGAAATACCGGTGCGGCATGGAGCATGATGTCGGGAAAGACTTGGTTTCTTGTGGGTTTGCCGATAATTGTCTGCATTGTTGCTGTTATTTATATGTATAAGATACGCAAAGGCTCTAAGCTGGAGCTTGTGTCTTTGGCTATGATTTTGGCGGGGGGAATAGGCAATCTTATCGACAGGATCAGACTGAAAGAGGTTGTTGACTATATAAAGTTTGAGCCTATCGATTTCCCTGTGTTTAATTTTGCTGATATATGTATCGTTATAGGCGGTATTCTGTCCGTTATCTGTTTTTGCTTTTTAGAGGGAAAAAAAGATAGGAAGACTGAAATGAACAAGGACGAGGGAAAGAAACAGAATGAACAGACTTGAGTTTTCCGTCGGTTCCGAGCAAGTCGGCGAGAGGCTGGATAAATTTCTGTCTGTGCAGGATACTGGATTGACGAGATCGGCGGTGCAGAAGCTTATCGGTGACGGAGATGTGACGGTAGGCGGTAAGACTGTGAGCAAGAATTACAAGCTGAGAAAAGGTGACTGTATTTTCGTTGTGATCCCCGAACCGACAGAGCTGGACGTTAAGCCTCAGAATATTCCCATAGAGATAGTTTACGAAGACAGCGAACTGCTTGTGGTGAACAAGCCTAAAGGTATGGTCGTTCACCCTGCGGCGGGAAATCCCGACGGGACGCTTGTGAACGCTTTGCTTTATCATTGCAGAGGCAGGCTTTCATCTATAAATGGAGTGATACGCCCCGGAATTGTGCATAGGATCGACAAGAATACAAGCGGACTTCTTATCGTGGCGAAAACGGACAGCGCTCATAATTTTCTTGCTGAGCAGATAAAGGCGCACAGCTTTACGAGAGAATATGAAGCGGTATTGACCGGAGGAAGATTTAAAGAGCCTGCGGGAACAATAGACGCTCCTATCGGCAGAAGCAAGTACGACCGAAAAAAGATGTGTGTAACGGAGCAAAATTCAAAATCTGCCGTTACACATTATGAGATAATAGAGGAGTTTGGACAGTATTCGCTGGTACGGTTCAGACTGGAAACGGGAAGAACTCATCAGATAAGGGTTCACTCGGCATATATCAGTCACCCGGTTTACGGAGATGATGTTTACGGCAAAGCGGTAAGGGGGCTTGAGGGGCAGTGCCTTCACGCCAAGAAGATCGGTTTTATACATCCCGGAACTAAGGAGTATATGGAATTTGACAGCGAATTGCCGGAATATTTTGAAAGCGTACTCAGAAAGCTGAGAACGCA
This sequence comes from Ruminococcus sp., assembly GCA_021770655.1. Taxonomy (GTDB): domain Bacteria; phylum Bacillota; class Clostridia; order Oscillospirales; family Ruminococcaceae; genus Hominimerdicola. The sequence goes on from JAETQO010000013.1 coordinate 46,011, forward strand.
AAGGTAATGTTTTATTATTAGGAAGTGAAAAGAACAAATGTTTGAGGATATTTCTAAGGTCCTGCTTATTTCAGATATGGACGGCACTTTTCTGCCCGCAAGTAAAGTGCCTACGAAGAAAACCCTTGACGCTGTAAAGCGTTTTGAAGAGGCGGGAGGAAAGTTCTCTATCGCCACGGGACGGGCAATCCAGGCGGCAAGACAGTATTTTGATATGGTCAACGTGAATTGTCCTATAATAATGTCAAACGGCGGAATGGTTTATGATATTCATTCGGGAAAGCAGATATACGACGTTTATCTGCCGGACTTTGCAGGTGAGATAGTTAAGGAGATTTTGCGTGACAATCCGGAAGTGGGCTGTGAGGTTCTTACAGTCGGAGATGTTTACGTTCCGAATATGACGGATATGGAAGCTGTTCATAACGAGATATGTAAGGTCAAGCCTGTGATCTGCGGAGTAGACGAAATTTCGGACAGAAACTGGTATAAGGTTCTGTTTGCGGTTAAGCCTGAGGATATGGACAAGCTTATAAGCTATGTTGTCTCAAAAGACTATGAGGGCGTGGATTTTGTTCGTTCAAGCAAGGAGTATTACGAAATACTGCCTAAGAATATTTCAAAAGGCACGGCGCTTGAAAAGATGAGAGACGCCTGCGATATGGAGGGTTATACCTTTGTGGCAGCGGGCGATTACAATAACGATATTGAGCTTCTTACTGCTGCGGACGTCGGCGTTTGTCCCTCAAACGCGGCGGATGACGTTAAGAAAATAGCCGACAAGGTGTTCAGGGAATCCTGCGAGGAGGACTTCATTGCGGCGGTTATTGATTATATATTTGAAAAAACAAATTAATGGAGGTATACAGTATGGACGAAACATTGAAAAAACAGCTTCAGATCACAGCTTGCAAAGTTCGTCTCGGAATACTCGAGGGAGTGTTCAACGCAAAATCCGGTCATCCGGGCGGTTCGCTTTCTATCGCTGATCTGCTCACTTATCTTTATTTTGCGAAGATGAACGTTTATCCCGACAAGCCGGACGAGCCGCAGAGAGACAGACTTGTGCTGTCCAAGGGTCACACGGCTCCTGCGCTTTACGCTACTCTGGCTGAGAAAGGTTTTTTCCCTAAGGAGGAGCTTAAATCTCTCAGACATGTCGGCGCTATGCTTCAGGGTCACCCGTGTATCACTATCCCCGGCGTAGATATGTCTTCCGGCTCTTTGGGACAGGGTATTTCAGCTGCCTGCGGAATGGCGCTTTCAGGCAAGATTTCAAGCGACACCTATAAGGTATATACTATACTCGGTGACGGAGAGATAGAAGAGGGACAGGTATGGGAGGCCGCTATGTTCGCGGCTCATTACAAGCTTGACAATCTTGTGGCTGTAGTTGATAATAACGGACTTCAGATAGACGGAAAGATAGACGACGTTATGTCTCCGTATCCGATAACTGATAAGTTCGCCTCTTTCGGCTGGCACGTTATTACAGCCGACGCTCATGATTTTGATTCGCTTGAAAAGGCTTTTGACGAGGCTGAAACAGTATGCGGCCAGCCTGTGGTTATCGTTATGAAGAGCGTTAAGGGCAAGGGTGTATCGTTCATGGAAAACAACGTGTCCTGGCACGGCTCTGCCCCCAATCAGGAGCAGTATGAGCAGGCTGTCAAGGAGATCAATGAAACGCTGAAGAGTCTGGAGGGTTAAGCAATGGCAGAATTGAAGAAAAAAGCTACAAGAGAAAGCTACGGCGAGGCTCTGGCGGAGCTGGGCGATAAATACGAAAATCTGTATGTGTTCGACGCAGACCTTGCGGCGGCAACCAAGACGGGTATTTTCAAGAAAAAGTTTCCGGACAGATTTTTCGACTGCGGAATTGCCGAGTCTAATATGATGGGCGTTGCGGCAGGTATGGCGGCTGCGGGCAAGATTCCTTTCGCTTCCACATTTGCAATGTTCGCCGCCGGAAGAGCTTTCGAGCAGGTAAGAAACTCTATCGCGGTAGAGGCGGCGATACTACACAACGGTCCGGTATATATGCGTTTCGGCAGGCTTGCCGCTCCGATATTTAACGATCCCGATAACTATAAGTTTGAACTCGGCAAGGGCGTGAAGCTCCGCGAGGGAAAGGACATTGCTATAGTTGCAACAGGACTTATGGTATATGAGGCTGTTGAAGCCGCAAAGACTTTGGCGGCTGAGGGCATTGAAGCTGCTGTTATCAACATTCACACTATCAAGCCTATCGATGAGGATATTATCGTTGAGGCGGCTAAAAAGACAAAGCTTTTGCTTACCGTCGAGGAACACAGCGTTATTGGCGGTCTTGGTTCTGCGGTAGCCGATGTGCTGGCGCAGAAATATCCTGCAAAGCTTGTAAAGATCGGCGTAAACGATGAGTTCGGTCATTCAGGTCCGGCAGTCGAGCTGTTGAAGCAATACGGCCTGTGTGCCGAGAATATTGTAGCAAAGGCAAGAGACGCCGTTAAGGCAAAATAATCGGTAATCGCAATTTGGATAAAAGCAAAATCCCCTTGAACGAAATGTTCAGGGGGATTTTACTATGTGTGGGAAGTAAAAATTTACTCGTCGGCTTTTTCAATAGCGGCGGTCTCATAAATGAATTTGACCGTTCCGTCAACGCCGTCGGCGATTCCTGAAAAGCTGTTAGCTTCCTCGGCCGCCGCTCTCAAAGCGTCAAGTCTGTCTATAAGATCTTTAAGGTCGTTGTTGTATATGTCAAGTATTTTGCCGATACCCTCATCCTTGTACTGAGTCATACCGTCTTTTAAGGTCTTTGCACCGTTCTCAAGCTGTTTAACACCGTCAACAAGTTTTCCACTGCCGTCTTTCAGTTCGCCTACGCCGCTGAAAAGCTCTGCGCTTCCGCGGGAAAGAGTTGTTGTACCTTGTGCAAGCTCAACCAAGGAGGAGTAAAGTGCAGAAGTTCCGCCCTTAAGCTGTTTGCTTCCGCTGTCAAGCTTTCCGAGTCCGCTGTCAAGGGATTTTGCACCGTCTGAAAGCTGTGATACGCCGGAATTAAGACTGTCAACGCCCTGATCAAGCTGTTTCGCACCGCTCTTAGCGGAATCTACTCCGTCTGATAGGTTCTTAGAGCCTTTTGAGAGTGCGGCCGCGCCGTTATTTAATTCCTTGCTGGATTTTGACAGACTGCCTATTCCCGTATTAAGTGCGGCGGCACCGTCGTTGACTGTTTTTAATCCTGAGTTCAGGTTGTTTATTCCGTCAACCAGACCGGTCTGCTCCTTTGTGCCGCTCATTCCGGCAGAAAGCTGTCCTATACCTGCTTTGAGGGTATCTGTGCCGTCCTTGAGCTGAGCAAGGCCGCCGTTTAGCTGTGTTGCTCCGTCCGCCGCACCCTGCTGATACTGCAAAGACGCATTCATCGCCGCTATCATGTTGTTTATGTTTTCATATTCGGGAGTGCCGGGTTCATAATTTGCCAGCATATTCTGAAGTCCTGCCAGTACCTGTTGATCGTACGCGATGGACTGTGTAAGTGCGCCGCCAATTTGTGAACTGCCGTCCAGCAAAAGCTGAACGCTTGCAGGAAGATTTTCAACACCTGCCGCAAGCTGTTTGACGCCCTCGTTAAGCTGAGAAATGCCTGTTTTCAGAGCGGTCGAACCGTCATAAGCGGATTTTGTACCTGCCGCAAGCTGTTGTGAGCCTGTCTGTAAGTCGCTTACTCCCGTTACAAGCTTTCCTGTCCCGTTAGCAAGCGATGCCGCACCGTCCTTGACCTGCTTGGCTCCCGACGATGCGTCGGAAAGTCCGCTTGAAAGCGCGGAAGAACCCTTTTTGAGAGTTGACATTCCGCTGTTGACCCGGTTGAAACCGTCAAGCAGAGAGCTTGAACCTGATTTTGCTGTGGAGATGCCTCTTTGCAGCTCGCAGGTGGAAGAATCAAGTGTTTTCGCTCCGTCCTTTATCTGTGATGCGCCGCTTTCAAGTGTTTTTGCTCCGTCGTTAAGGCTTTTTGCTCCTGAGTACAGCTTGTCGATTCCCGTAATAAGCGTGCCGGAGGATTCGGAAAGCGTTTTTATTCCGCTGTAAAGCTCTGCCGTTCCGTCAACAAGCTCATCGGTCGCCTCTGCAAGCTCGTTAAGCTTTTCTTCAAGGTCATCGGCGTTTTCGATGTCGCTGAGGTCAAGCTGAGTAAATATATCCGACGTCGCAATTGTCAGAGCAGTTGTGGATTCAAAATCCTTTACGTCGGCGGAGAACTCAACATATTCCGGAATTTCGATATCCTCATTGTCCTGAAGATCAAGGCTCTTTGTAAGACCCGGAAGGGCTATGCCGATAAATATCTGTCTGCTTCCGTCGGAAATGAGCTTTCCGTTAGTGACTTCAACGTTTGAGTATATGTCTGTGTCAAGAATTGCCGCAGTAGCCAGAAGGTATGGAACAAAGATATCTTCATTTTTCTTTCCGATCTTAACCGTCTTTTTGGCGTTGTTGGTATAGTCATATCTTACTGTAAGTCTTCCGCTTTTGCCTGCCAGTTCATCAGGAGATATTTCCTTGCCGTCAAGAGTGTATTTAACCGATATGTCTACGGGCAGTTCTTTATCGGTATAGCCTTTATAATAAATGTCGCCGCCCTCTGTATCCCATGTGAGGTTTTCACCGTTTGCGGTAAAGCCCTCGTCCGTTTTGACGTTTTCTATATCGGTCAATTCCGAAACATCCGCCAACTTTTTTACTCCTTCGGGATTTTTCAGCCAATTGCTTACAACAGTCTTTGTTTTCTTTCCGGAGGCGTCGGTTATAACGTAAACCGTTTCTTCCTTTGCCTGTTTTTCTTTCTCGTTTTCTGAAACCGAGGATTTTTTATTATCTGTTTTATTGCTTGTATCTTTTTTATCAGCAGAAGCAGATACGCTTTCTTTCTTTGAACTGTCATCGGACTGGGCGGCGGCATAAAGTCCTGTACACCCTGCGGAAAGTAGTACCGCGATTATTCCTGCAAGAACTCTTGAATATTTTTTCATGTCAAAAATCTCCTTTTTACTTTATTTCGGGAAGCTTATAAAGCTTGCTTTCTTTGTTTTTCATACCCATAGTAGTGTGGATTATTAATTTATCGAAGATCATCAGAAGTGACGGCAGAACGCATATTACCGTAACCATACTGATAAGTGCGCCTCTTGAAAGCAATGTGCAAAGCTGTGAGATCATGTCAACGCTGGAGTAAACGCCTACTCCGAAGGTTGCGGCAAAGAAGCCTACGGCGCTGACAATGATAGACTTCATTGAAGTTGAAAGGGCGATAGTGACTGCGTCATTTTTGTCTTTTCCGTTTCTTCGTTCGGTTTTGTATCTCGTGGTCATAAGTATTGCATAATCCACCGTAGCGCCAAGCTGTATTGTTCCGATTACTACCGAGGCGATAAACGGTATTGTCGTATTTGTGTAGCAGGGGACAGCCATATTGACCATTACAGCAAATTCAATGACAGATATTAATATTACAGGCAGTGAAACTGAGCGGAGAGCGATTAGGATTATAAGAAATACTGCGGCTATAGAGATTATGTTTACCACTGTAAAGTCGCGGTCTGTTATATCTATAAGGTCCTTGGTCGCCGCCGCTTCTCCGATGAGCATACCGTTGCTGTCGTATTTTTTCACTATCTTTCCGAGGGTATCACATTGCTCGTTTACCTCATCGGAGGCGCCGGGATATTCAGAACCGACCAGCATCATCTGCCAGTTATCGCTTTTAAGGATTTTTTCCACCGATTCGGGAACTACCTCTTCGGGAATTGACGGACCGATGAGAGAATCGAGGCTCAATGCGAATGTAACTCCGTCTACATTTTCCATTTCTTCGGACATTTTACGAATATCCTTTGCAGACATTTCAGAGCCGCACATTACAATATGAGTGGACGCCATATTGTAATCATCAGCAAGCTTGCTGTTGGCTACGACACTGTTAAGATCCTTCGGAAGAGTATCAGTGAGATTATAATAAATGTCGGCGTGGCTTTGTCCGTAAAACGCAGGGATAAGGATTGCAAGAAACAGCACTATAAACACCGCTTTGTGTTTTACTATGAATTCTGCGGCTTTGTTAAGCGGCGGGATTATATCCTTGTGTATCGTCTTTTCAAGCGGCTTGTCAAATATGAGTATCATAGACGGCAGTACGGTAACGCAGCAGATAACTCCGATTATAACTCCTTTCGCCATTACAATGCCAAGGTCAAGACCCAATGTATAAGTCATAAAACAAAGCGCAAGGAATCCTGCGACGGTAGTTATCGAACTTGAAACAACGGAGCTTATAGTTTTTTCTATTGCCGTTGCCATTGCCTCTTTGTTATTGCCCGGATGTTCAAGCTTTTGTTCCTTGTAGCTGTGCCAAAGAAAAATGGAATAGTCCATTGTTACTGCCAATTGAAGAACTGCCGCCAGCGCCTGAGTGATGAATGAGATCTCGCCCTTGAAAAAGTTTGTTCCGAGATTATATATAATGGATATTCCCACGCTCAGCATAAAGAATACCGGGATAAGGAACGAATCCATTGTTACCGCAAGTATGATACTGATAAGTATTACCGCAATAATAACGTATGCGGTCATTTCACTTACTGTAAGATCTTTGATGTCTGCAACGATCGAAGACATTCCGCTGATGTAGCATTGTTTGCCTGCTAAGCTTCTGATCTCTTTAACTGCGTCCAGAGTACAGTCGGCAGACGTGGACTCATCGAAAAACACTGCCATCATTGTGGAATTTTCGGCATTGAATATTTTGTAAATATCGTCCGGAAGTATTTCTTTCGGCATTGAAAGGTCTGCAAGCGTATCATACCAGATAACGGAATCAACGTGATCGACCTTTTCTATTTTTTCCTTTAATTTGGCGACGTCCTTGTCCTCCATTCCCTCAACTATGACCATGGAGAAACCGCCTTTCCCGAATTCGTCAAGCATAATGTCCTGTCCCTTCATGGTTTCAATATCTTCGGGAAGATAGGAAAGAATGTCATAATTGATCCTTGTGTGTATCATTCCTATGACGGAAGGAATAAGCAGCAGAATACTCAATATGACAATAGGTATGCGGAGTTTAACTACTCCTTCACCAAATTTGTGCATTAACAGTCATTCCCTTCACATAAATTGGACCCGCAGGTCTGTTATATTACATAGTATATACTTAAAATGACCAATAGTCAATACTAAAATGACTAATAGTCATATTTTCGTATATCTGCACAAATTATCTCCTAGGACAATTATGACTGTTAGTCATTTTGAGCGGTTGACAGTTTTCGCATTTTGTATTATAATTATTGATAAGACAAGCCGTGCTTTTGCAGGTTTTTGCCGTATATTTACCGAAAAGGACGTGGTGAAAATGGGAAAGATCGATATGAACAAAAAGTTCAAGGAGGATTCTCTGCTTAATACCGCTTTCAGCCTTTTTACCACTAAAGGGGTAAGCAAAACCTCTATTTCGGATATTGTAAATAATGCAGGCGTTGCAAAGGGAACATTTTATCTGTATTTTAAGGATAAATATGATATAAGGAATAAGCTTATTGCTCATAAGTCATCTATGCTGTTCCGCAATGCGATAGAGGCGCTTAACGCCGGCGGAGAGAAGTACAGCTTTAATGACCGTATAATTTTTATAGTTGACAATATAATCAATCAGCTTAACGAGAACAAGTCGCTGCTTAATTTCATCGCTAAAAATCTTAGCTGGGGAGTATTTAAGCACGCACTGATAAATTCTCCAAAGGATAACGACGTTGATTTCAAAAGTATTTATGACGCAATGCTGGAGGACGCGCCCTATAACATTGAACAGCCGGAAATTATGATCTTTATGATCGTGGAGCTTGTAAGCTCGACCTGTTATTCCTCAATTCTGTATGACGAGCCCGTGGGACTTGAAGATTTAAAGCCTTATCTTTATAAAAGTATTAACAACATTATCGATACTCATGTCGGCCCTGAAAAAAATAAAGACCATATTTGATTTTTGTATACAGTTCGACTTAAATATTTATATTACGATATTGAAATACCTCGCCTTTTGTGATATACTTTCTCAAAAGGGAGGTATTTTCGTTATGGATAAATTTTTGGAAAAAGCTAAAAACCTTGTCGCTAAAATGACGCCGGAGGAGAAATGTTCTCAGCTCAAATATGATTCACCCGCTATATCAAGGCTTGGGATTCCTGCGTATAACTGGTGGAATGAGGGGCTTCACGGTGTTGCAAGAGCCGGAACGGCTACTATGTTTCCACAGGCGATAGGTCTTGCGGCAACATTTGACGATGCGCTTATGGAAAAAGTCGGAGAGGTGATTTCCATAGAGGCGAGGGCAAAGTATAATTACGCTTCGGCGCAGGGCGACAGGGATATTTACAAGGGCCTTACATTGTGGAGTCCTAACGTAAATATTTTCCGTGATCCACGATGGGGAAGAGGTCATGAAACCTACGGCGAGGACCCTTATCTTACTTCTGTACTGGGCTTAAACTTTGTGAAAGGAATTCAGGGTGACGGCGAGTATCTCAGAGCGGCGGCGTGTGCAAAACATTTTGCTGTTCACAGCGGTCCTGAGGCGGTCCGTCATGAATTTAATGCCGAGGTAAGTGAAAAGGATCTTCATGAAACTTATCTGTATGCCTTTGAAAAGCTTGTAAAATCAGGAGTTGAAGGTATCATGGGCGCATATAACTGCGTCAACGGAGAGCCTGCCTGCGCTAATTCGGAGCTTATGGATATTTTGTACGATAAATGGGGATTTGACGGTTATTTCACTTCCGATTGCTGGGCTATCGCGGATTTCCATACTTATCACGGCTTTACCGAAACCGCGCCTGAATCAGCGGCTGTTGCAGTAAAGGCAGGCTGCGATATAAACTGCGGAAACACCTATATTCACCTTATGAAAGCCTATGACGAAGGGTTGATAACCGAGGAAGAGATTGACCGCGCGGTAATAAAAGCTATGAGAACAAGACTGCGCCTTGGAATGGGCGCAGAAACAGAGTATGACAATATTCCGTTTTCGGCTATCGACTGCAAGGAGCATAACGACCTGTCGCTCCAAGCGGCGGAGAAGTCAATGGTGCTTTTGAAGGACGACGGGATACTGCCGCTTGACAGGAACAAAATCAAATCGATCGGAGTAATAGGACCTAATGCCGACAGCCGTGCGGCATTGTACGGAAACTATAACGGAACTGCATCACGATATATTACTTTTCTTGAGGGTGTTCAGGACAGTTTTGACGGAAGAGTGTATTATTCTGAGGGCTGTCACCTTTACAAAGACAAGGTTGAGGGACTCGCATTGCCGCAGGACAGAATTTCAGAGGCAGTTGCCGCAGCAGAAATTTCCGATGTCGTGATACTGTGTCTCGGACTTGACGCATCGCTTGAGGGAGAGGAGGGCGACGCAGGAAATGCTTATGCCAGCGGAGACAAGGCAGATCTTAGGCTTCCGGAAAGCCAGCGTTATCTGCTGAAAACCATACTTGATCTAGGCAAGCCAACGGTGGTTGTGCTGGCTTCGGGAAGCTCGCTCAACATTGAAGACAACAGAGCAAATGCGATCATTCAAGCATGGTATCCCGGATCAAAGGGCGGAAAGGCTCTTGCCGAGATTATTTTCGGTGATGTTTCTCCATCGGGAAAGCTTCCGGTAACTTTTTATCAGAAGGCAGAAAAGCTTCCTGATTTCTGTGATTATTCAATGAGCCGACGGACTTATCGCTATACAAGGGATAATATTCTTTATCCTTTCGGCTTCGGTCTTACCTATTCTGATTTTACTCTTGATATTTCTCGTGCGGATATGGACGAGCCTGCTTTTTACTTCCGCATTTCCAACAACGGTAAGTATGACTCAGGCGAGGTAGTTCAGATATATATCAAAGATGAAACACAAGCTTTTGCAGAACCTTTTCCGAGACTATGCGGATTCAAGCGAGTGTTTGTAAGGGCAGGCGAGTACGAGGACATCAGAGTAGAGCTTAGTGAAGATTGCTTCACTTCGGTCAACGATAAAGGGAAGCGGGTGTCTGCAGGAAAAAAATACACGTTTTACTGCGGTTTTTCTCAGCCGGACAAGCTGAGTGCAGAACTTACCGGGGAAATGCCGTTGATATTCAATGCAGAGATATGAGGCGAGTAAAGTCATAAAAATAACGGAGCTGTCTGAAAAACAGCTCCGTTGCTTTATGATTTTTTGAAAAATTACTGTCTGAGATAAACCCCGTTTTCTTCGATGTAATCTTCCATATCCTGTTTGTATTCAAGGTCAAGCGGGTCTGAGGGGATAGCTTTCAGCGCGCGCTGGCCGATATCCTTTCTGTAATGCTCGCCCTCAAATGTAATTTTAGATACGGCTTCATAGGATTTGTTCAATGCGCCCTGAAGAGTACAAGCATTGCAGGTAACGCCGAGAACCCGTCCTCCGTTTGTGTAGAATTTTCCGTTTCCGTACTTAGTGCCTGCATGATAAACAAATGCGCCGTCAACTTGACCCTTGTCATCCATGCCGTTCATTTCAACACCCTTTTTGTACTTGACAGGATATCCGCCGCTTGCCACTACAACGCAGGTGCAGTAACCTGATTTCCAGCCGATCTTGACGTCGGAAAGAGTGTGGTTGTAAATAGCCTCGAAAATCTCACACAGATCCCCCTCGAGCATAGGCAGAACTACCTGTGTTTCGGGATCTCCGAAACGGCAGTTGTACTCGATGACCTTAGGACCGTTCGGAGTGAGCATAAGCCCGAAATAGAGACAGCCCTCAAATGTTCTTCCCTCTGCGTTCATAGCGTTTATCGTGGGAAGAAAGATCTTTTCCATACATTCCTTTGCAATCTCGTCCGTGTAGTATGGATTAGGCGCTACAGTGCCCATTCCGCCGGTGTTCAGACCTTTGTCTCCGTCAAGCGCACGCTTGTGATCCATGGAAGAAATCATAGGAACAACAGTTTTTCCGTCTGTAAAGGACAGAACTGAGACCTCCGGTCCGGTAAGATATTCTTCAACAACGATAGTTGAACTGCTTTCGCCGAACTGCTTGTCGTCTATCATAGAATGGATAGCTTCGCAGGCTTCTTTCTCGTTTTCTGCAAGGATAACGCCTTTTCCGAGAGCAAGTCCGTCTGCTTTGATAACTGCGGGATAGGTATTCTGTTCCTTGACATATTTTATAGCGTCCTCGCTGTTAGTGAATACCTCGTATTTGGCGGTCGGAATGTTGTACTTTTTCATAAGCTCCTTGGAGAATACCTTAGAGCCTTCAATAACGGCGGCGTTCTTTTTCGGGCCAAAGGTCATGAAACCCTCCGCCTGTAAAGCGTCTACCATTCCAAGAACCAGCGGATCGTCCGGTGCAACGGCGACCATATCGACTTTCAGCTTTTTAGCAAGCGCCACAACGCCTTCAATGTCTGTTGCGGCAACGTCAAAGCATTCTGCATAACGTGAAATTCCGCCGTTTCCCGGGGTGCAGTAAAGCTTATCGACTCTGGGAGATTCGGCGAGCTTCATTATGATAGCATGCTCGCGTCCGCCTCCGCCGACAACTAATATGTTCATGTAATTACCTCCTTGTTGGATCGTACTGCGAAATTATTGAGCGTTACAGAGGTTATTGCTTACTTAAGCTCAAAAGAGTCAAGAATTGTCTGGAACTCCGGCTTGAGAGTATCATAAGCTGAATCATTAGCGCCGTATGTGATTACGATAAGGTTTCCGTTTTCTGAAACGATAATCTGATTGAGGAAAACCTTAACTGTACCGACTTCGCCTGTTACGTCTACGGTATAAGCCTCTGTGCCTGCAAAGTCAATGGTTTTGTCGGCTGTAATTGTGTATCCGTCCATGGATTCGTATGTCTGTTTGATCTGATCTGCATAGTCGCTGGCGGTAAGACCGTTGAGAAGCTCATCAGACATAGAAATTACATTAATAGAACCGGAAGCAAGGTTAGCGTCGTCTCCGATGTCTGCGTATGAGAACATACAGTCAACGCCTGCGTTATCCTGCATTGTCCACTTTTCGGAATCGATAGTGAAGGAATATGTTGAGCCTGTGTAAACGTTGTTCTCATAAGTACCTTCACCCTCAACGTCGCTTCCGCCTTCGGAATCGTCGGTTGCTTTGCTGGAATCAGTTACTGCAGGAGCCTCGGATTCGTCGGCTGTGGTTTCTGCAGGAGCTTCTGATTCCTCAGCAGCTGTTGTGGTTGCAGCTTCCGTAGTTGTAGTAGTTGTACTGTTTGCAGCCTCAGACTTGCTTGAAGAATCCTCGGATTCTGAACAGCCTGTTACTGCAAATACCATTGTGAGTGCCATTAAAGACGCCATAAGTTTTTTCATAATTGATTTTCTCCTTTTCGTTTCTTACTTTTTATTAAAAGATTAATGATGGAATAATCTTATTCCCGTAAATGCCATAGCTATATTGTACTTGTTGCAAGTCATTATAACATGGTCGTCTCTGATAGAACCGCCCGGCTCTGCGATATAAGCGACGCCGGATTTCTTAGCTCTTTCGATATTGTCGCCGAATGGGAAGAATGCGTCTGAACCGAGACAAACTCCTGTGTTCTTTGCAAGCCATTCTTTCTTTTCAGCTTCTGTAAGCACCTCCGGCTTTACCTTGAAGGTATTCTGCCATACGCCCTCGGCAAGAACATCGTCATGCTCGTCGGAAATGTATACGTCGATAGTGTTATCTCTGTCCGGACGTCTGATATTGTCAACAAACTGAAGTCCCAGAACCTTTGGATGCTGTCTGAGCCACCAGATGTCTGCCTTATTTCCCGCAAGCCTTGTGCAGTGGATTCTCGACTGCTGTCCTGCGCCGATACCGATCGCCTGCCCGTCCTTAACGTAGCAAACGCTGTTGGACTGAGTATATTTCAGTGTGATAAGAGAAATGACCAAGTCTGTTTTCTTATCCTCCGGAATATCCTTGTTTTCGGTAACGATATTTGAAAGCATATCGTTGTCGATTTTAAGCTCGTTTCTGCCCTGTTCAAAGGTCACACCGAAAACCTGCTTTCTCTCAATTTCAGCGGGAACATAGTTCTCGTCGATTTTGATGATATTGTAGGTTCCTTTTCTCTTTGATTTAAGAATTTCGAGAGCCTCGTCGGTATAGCCCGGAGCGATGATTCCGTCGGAAACCTCTCTCTGTATCATCTTAGCGGTGCAGGCGTCGCATTCGTCGGAAAGAGCGATAAAATCGCCGTAGGACGACATTCTGTCTGCTCCTCTTGCTCTTGCGTAAGCGCAGGCAAGAGGAGAAAGCTCACCCAGATCGTCAACAAAGTAAATTTTCTTCTCAACATCGCTGAGGGGCTTGCCGATAGCCGCACCGGCAGGGGAAACGTGCTTAAAGGACGTTGCGGCACAATAGCCTGTAGCCTTTTTAAGCTCTCTTACAAGCTGCCAGCCGTTGAATGCGTCAAGCAGATTGATATAGCCCGGCTTGCCGTTCAGCACCTCGATAGGCAGATCGCCGCCGTTTTCCATAAAAACTCTCGACGGCTTCTGATTTGGGTTACAGCCGTACTTTAAAAGCATTTCATTTGCCATATTTTTACCTCCTGTAAATTAGAAAAATAAATCTAACGGGCGGAGCAGAAAGAACAGCAAAGCCGCAAGGATAACTCCTATAATGATATATACAATTATGTTTGCAATGAAAAGCGGTCCGGACATTTTCGGCTTATCTTCATTTTTCATTTCCTTATGTTTGGAAACACGTCTGTAAATAAGTAAAACGACCGTTATCAGCAGAACAATGCCTGCGATAATGCTTACATAAATGTAAATGCCGGCTAATTGGATAAGTCCCCCGATAGCTTTAAATTCTTTCATAGTTTTGCTCTTATGATCAGATTATTTTGAATACTTATTAACTATCTTTGAAACTGCCTTGCCTGTAGCAATATCGATGTATCTTACAAACAGCGAAACCTTGTTATCCTCGTTTAGGGCGTCCCAGAGCTTGCTTGTGAATTCGTCAATATCATTAGGGATAGAAACCTTTTTAGGCTCGCCCTCAAAGCTTGGCAGGGGATTTCCGTCGCCCATATAGGTGTGGATAAAATGACCTGCGCCGTTAAGAGGATTTGTGTAGGTATAAGTAAATCTCTCACAGCAGTCCGGATTGCCGTCTGCGGACTTGAGTATCGACATTGCATAATTGTATTTGCCGTTCTCAACGTGCATGATTCCCGAGATCCTCGGAGTGTAGTTAGGAGCGTCATCCTCATACTCTCTTGTGCGGAGCGACTGCTCAAAAGTCTGCTGTTTATCCATAAGCTCGTAGATCGTATCGGTCTGGTCGCCGTTGGTGACGATAGTCTTGTTCCCCAGAACTCTTACCGGCGAGTAAATGATAAGGTGCGGGTCTGAAAGCTTGGATGGGTCTGCCGCTTCGGTTTTGATGCCGTCCTCGGTTTCAGTAAAAACTCTGTTTCTGGAGTTTACGCTTCTGCCCATGATAAAGTAAGCGGTAACTGCGCTTTTTCCGTCCTCGGATTTACCGATGACGATACCTCTTCCGGGGTAGGAATTGTTTTTCAGCTCGTCAAAAATATTAAGCGTTTTCATATATTTATCCTCCTCTATATTTTATATACTAAGGGAATGTCCGTATCAGCTTTCCAAATCAATGAACGCCTTGCCGTCCTTGACTGTGATTCTGTTCTCGCAGAACAAGGAAACCGCCTTGGGCAGGATTTTCCACTCAGCCTGTTCCATAACTCTGCGCTGGAGAATCTCAGGAGTATCTCCGTTTTCCACGGCAACGGATTTCTGCATAATTATCGGTCCGCCGTCGCAGACTTCCGTAACAAAGTGAACGGTCGCACCCGTAAGCTTTACGCCCTTTTCAAGCGCAGCTTCGTGGACGTGAAGTCCGTAAAACCCTTTTCCGCAGAAAGATGGGATAAGCGCAGGATGAACGTTCATCATTTTATAAGGGAACGCTTTAACTATCTGCTCGTCAAGGATCGTCATAAATCCGGCGTATACTATGAGGTCTGCTTTTTCTTCTTTCAAAGCGTCGGTGATAGCCTTTGTGTACTCGGCAACATCACCGTAAGCGTTTCTCGGGATAACTCTGGTAGGAATAGAGTTTTGGGCGGCTCTTTCAAGCGCATAAGCGCCTTCCTTTGAAGAGATAACACAGGTTATCTTACCGTTTTTTATTTCTCCGCTTTTTTCCGCGTCGATAAGCGCCTGAAGATTTGTTCCTCCGCCGGAAACAAGTACGCAGATATTTTTCATTTATTTCACCTCTTTTTGATCGTTGAGTTTTTCGGCTTTTTCTTCGTCCTGTGCATATTGACTCTGCGCAAAAATCACAAGAATTGAAGTAGCAACCGGCAGAAAGAAGATAAGCGTATAGGGCAGTCCCATAAGAATAGGGGAGAAAAATGCGATAACAATGCCGATGTAGTAAAGTCCTCCCGCAATAGATACAATAAACAGAGAAAGTCTTGAACTAATATAATTAACTATAAGAACCGCTATATATAGAACTTCGATGGAATAAGTAATAATTGTTAGCGGCATTTCATATGCCGAATGTTTTTCCTCTAAGAAAATCATTAATGACAGTGGGTTTAGCGCCAAATAGACTTGACTGCCGTTTACAAAGTAAATTATAAGAGCAATGAGCTTGGATAAAAAATATACGCCGTAAATTATGCAGGCAAAAAGCAATGCTCCATAGCGATATTCGCTTATGTATTCGCGTTTTTTCATTTATTGCCCCTAAATATCTGCGGTACTGTCTATTGACTTGTACATTTCCTTTATTTCATTTTTGGACGGAAAATCAAAATGCTCTTCAAGAACGTCCTTACTGCCCAGAGCGATTTGCGTGGTGTTTAAATACGTCTGATTTATTTCATAATAGATAGATTCGTTCTTTTCAGTTTCTATCCAGATCGCGCCAAGCTCATCGCCGTCTTTATTTGTAAGAACTTTTATGGTACATCCAATGTAATCGCTGTCATAGTCGTGGAGATAATCCAAATTATCGGAATCATCAGAACGGCGCTTTACGGCGTCCTCCGAAAGATTTATGGTTACCTCAAATTTCAGATCATCGTCCGATTCAAGCTCGATGGTTTCCCACTCAACAGCAGGGTCGTTTTCACATTCAAGCATTTGAGATACATCGTTCAGGATTTGGCTGACTTGGGAACGCGAGCTTGACGAGCCTGAGAAATAATCTGTGGCAGTTTTACTGTCAAGGTTGAACGAATATTCCACATTGTCCCCGAAACTTCCTCCATCAAGGTAAATACTTGCAGTATTTTTGTTTATTTCATCACGTTCAAAAACAATACTGCTGTCGATACCGTAAAATTCGTAGTCGCATTGCTCCTTATTTGAAAGAGGACATTTCTTTTGGCTTATGTACTGCTTGGAGTATTTTTTTGCAACAGAATAGCTGCTTTTTTGAAGTTCTCTGAAAACTCGTTTCTGAATATGTCTCAGTTCTTCATCGCCCAGATCCGAACCGCAGGAAACAGCCGACAGACAAAATGTCATAGCCAGCATTGCGGCTGTAATTTTCTTTGCAATGTTCATTATTTACCCCCCGCCTATAATTTTATCTCTGTTAAACATAACAACGACTGTGATCAGCTTTTGCGTGTATGATCTGAAAAGCCTGAACGGCATTGTCTTTATATTCTATTATTTTTATCAGCAGATAATTACGCCGTAATCAGCATTAACAAGCTCGCCGAGGACGTAAGCCTCTTCGCCGGCAGCCTTGATAGCTTCGATCGCTTTGTCTGCATCAGCCTTGTCTACTACGACTGTCATTCCAACGCCCATATTGAATGTATTGAACATATCTCTTTCGGGAATATTGCCTGTCTTGGCGATAACGTCAAAAATAGGAAGTACATTAACGTCGCTTCTTGCGATCTTTACGGAAAGTCCCGCAGGGAGAGAACGAGGAATGTTCTCATAGAATCCGCCGCCTGTGATATGGGATATAGCCTTTACCTTAACGCTGTCAAGCAGGCTCATTATTGCCTTTACATATATCTTTGTGGGAGTAAGCAGTGTTTCGCCGAGAGTCGTTCCAAGCTCGTCAATGTGAGTTGAAAGAGTTTTCTTGTCAACATTGAACACCTTTCTTACCAAAGAGAAACCGTTGGAATGAACGCCGCTTGATTTAATAGCGATCATAACGTCTCCGGCCTTCTGAGTTTTAGGTTCAAGTATTTTATCCTTGTCGACAACGCCTACTGAGAATCCTGCAAGATCGTACTCGTCTACAGGATAAAAGCCGGGCATTTCGGCAGTCTCACCGCCGATAAGCGCACAGCCGGATTGAACGCATCCTTCTGCAACTCCGGAAACTATCTGAGCGACCTTTTCGGGATAGTTCTTTCCAACGGCGATATAGTCAAGGAAAAACTGAGGCTTCGCTCCACAGCAGATAATGTCGTTTACGCACATTGCAACGCAGTCGATACCTACGGTGTCGTGCTTGTCCATAAGGAAAGCGATCTTTAGCTTTGTTCCTACACCGTCGGTGCCCGAAACAAGAACGGGCTTTGTGATGTTTGTCATGTCAAGCTCAAAAAGTCCGCCGAATCCGCCGATTCCGCTGAGCACGCCGCTTGTCATAGTTCTGGCAACATACTGCTTCATAAGCTCAACAGCCTTGTAGCCCGCTGTAACGTCTACTCCGGCTTCCTTATAGCTGTTTGAAAAACTGTTAGTGTTCATAAATACAATCCTTTCAGTCGTTGTCTTTGCTCAGTACCGCCGTGTGACCTTATAAGGTCTGCGGCGTACCGGCTGTAGTTATTTCTTTTCCGAAATCTTAGTTTCAAATTTATCCTTAGGCATTTCGCCCGGTACTTCAATAGGATATTTTTCTGTAAAGCAGCCCACGCAGAAATCGCAGTCCGAATTGCCTGCGAGCTTCTTTACGCTGTCAACGCTGAGATATCCCAAGCTGTCCGCACCTATATATTCGCATATTTCCGGAATAGACATTTTGCAGGCGATAAGATTGTCCTTGCTGTCGATATCCGTTCCGAAATAGCAGGGAGCTATGAATGCAGGCGAGGAAATTCTAACGTGAACTTCTTTTGCACCCGCTTCTCTGAGGAGCTTTACGATCCTTCCCGACGTTGTACCTCTTACGATACTGTCGTCGATCATAACGACTCTCTTGTCCTTAACGGTGCTTGAGATAGCGTTAAGCTTTATTTTTACCGAATTGGTTCTTTCCTTCTGGCTTGGCTGGATAAAGGTCCTGCCGATGTATCTGTTCTTGATAAAGCCTATGCCGTAAGGTATGCCGCTTTCCTGTGCAAAGCCCAGCGCTGCGTCAAGACCTGAGTCCGGTACGCCGATAACGATATCTGCGTCAACAGGGTGTTCTCTCCAGAGATATTTTCCCGCTCTCAGTCTTGCCCTATGCACGCTTGAGCCTTCTATAACAGAATCGGGTCTTGCAAAATACACATATTCAAAAACGCAGATCGTTCCTTTTTTGCCGCAGTGGGTAGTAATGGAATTGACTCCGTTTTTGTCTATTACCACGATCTCGCCGGGCTTTATATCCCTGATGAACGTAGCGCCGATACTGTCGAAAGCGCAGGTCTCCGACGCTACCACATAGCCGTCGTTGATTTTTCCGAGACAGAGCGGTCTGAAACCGTCCGGATCTCTTGCCGCGATAAGCTTGGTGGGGGACATTACCAGCAGAGAATAAGCGCCCTTGATCTTATACATAGCTCTTTCCAGAGCCGCCTGAATTGACGGAGCTTTAAGACGCTCCTCAGTAACGGTATAGGAAATTACCTCAGTATCGTTGGTGCTGTGAAAGATCATTCCCTTATTTTCATACTGTTCTCTCAGCTCTCTTGCATTGGTCAAATTTCCGTTGTGAGCGATAGACATAGGTCCCTTTATGTGACGTACCACCAGAGGCTGAGCGTTTGACGCGTTGCAGTTTCCGGTAGTCGAGTACCTTACATGACCTATAGCTATGTTGCCCGGACCGAGCCTTTCAAGAATCTCCTTGTCAAACACCTGATTGACAAGCCCCACATCCTTATGATAGCTGAATACGCCGTCGTCGTTTACTACAATACCACAGCTTTCCTGTCCTCTGTGCTGAAGAGCATAGAGAGAAACATAGGTCTGAGCCGCAACATCGCTTGTGTGATTGGTATAAATACCGAAAATGCCGCATTCTTCATGGATACCTGTAACCAATTGAAAATCATTCCCTTCCGTTCCAGCAGTAGGTGCAGAGTTGGCACTCCGTTTTACCCACCGCCTTGACAGTACCATCGAGCGACTGGAATTCGAGCGAGGTAAGCTTTAGACGTCTGCATATCTCATCTCTGAGGAGCTTTCCTCTTTCAGTGCTTGAATCACTGTATTCGTTGATATATTTTACCCCCTCGATCCCCTCGTTTTCGTCTATGATCTGTCTTGCAATCAGTTCCAGCTCGGAAGTACTGCGAGAGAAATTAAGATATTTACAGCCGTACATTATCGGCGGACAAGCCGATCTCATATGGACTTCCTTGGCTCCGTTCTCATAAAGGAACTCTACGGTTTCACGCATCTGCGTGCCTCTTACGATACTGTCGTCAACAAAAAGCAGTTTTTTGCCCTCGATAAGCTCATGAACGGGAATAAGCTTCATTTTAGCTACTCTGTTTCTCATTGACTGATTTGCCGGCATAAAGCTTCTTGGCCATGTCGGAGTATATTTAATAAAAGGTCTTGCGAACGGTATTCCGCTTCTGTTAGCGTAGCCGATAGCGTGAGGGATTCCCGAATCGGGAACGCCGCACACATAGTCTACATCAGGAAGTTTCCCGTTCTTTATATCCGTTTCAGCCATGATCTCGCCGTTTCGTGTTCTCATGGTCTCAACGTTTACGCCCTCATAGCAGGCATTAGGATACCCGTAATAGGTCCACAGGAAGGTACAGATCTTCATATTGTCCGTACCCTCGCTGAGAATTTCAAAGCCGTCCTTGGTGATCTTAGTGATCTCTCCCGCTTTCAGCTCATGACAGGTAGAATAGCCGAGTTTCTGATATGCAAAGGATTCAAAGGAAAAGCAGTAGCCGTCCGATCTTTTTCCGATAAGGATCGGCAGTCTGCCGTGTTTGTCTCTTGCCGCAATAATAGAATCTTCCGTCATAATAACAAGCGACATTGTGCCTTCAATTTTATCCTGAGCGTACTTAATGCCCTCAACAAAGGTATTCTTCTGCGCTATAAGCGCTCCTATAAGTCCCGCTGAGTTTATCGAGCCGCTGCTCATTGTTTCAAAGTTTGCACAGCCCTTTTCGAGAAGTTCTTCCGAAAGCTTAGCCGCGTTTGTGATGATACCGATAGAACATACTGCGTAAAGTCCAAGCTTAGAGCGTACCATTATCGGCTGAGGATCAGTATCGCTTATACAGCCTATACAGACCTTTCCTCTCATAGCCTCGACATCTTTTTCAAATTTAGTTCTGAAAGGCGAATTTTCAATGCTGTGAATGTTTCTCTGGAATCCAAGCTCGGGGGAATATGAAGTCATACCGCCGCGTCTTGTGCCAAGATGAGAATGGTAGTCGGTTCCGAAGAAAACGTCCTGAATGCAGTCGTTTGAAGAAACTGCTCCGAAGAAACCACCCATAATTAAAATCTCCTGTTCGTTTTATTGAAGTATAAGAACTTGAATACACAGGGTTATGCACACATATTTAAAATAAAGACCATGTGCAATTCCTATGATTACAGGTTCAGAAATATCCGTAATAAATGAATCAGCCGTCTATGCCCAATCTTTTCATCATTTCCTGATAAGCCTCTTCTACGCCGCCCATATCTCTGCGGAATCTGTCCTTGTCAAGCTTTTCGTGGGTAGTGGAATCCCAGAAACGGCAGGTGTCGGGAGATATCTCGTCGGCAAGAATGATAGTACCGTCGGGAGTTCTGCCGAACTCGATCTTGAAGTCGATAAGATCAACGTTCTTTTCCTTGAAGAATTTCAGCATAAAATCATTTACCATGAAAGCGTACTTTGCAATAGTATCAAGCTCTTCCTTTGTAGCGAGACCAAGACCGAGAGCGTAATAATCGTTAATGAAAGGATCTCCAAGATCGTCGTTTTTATAACTGAACTCAAGAGTAGGAGTTTTAAGGGGAGTGCCCTCTTCAATACCGAGTTTCTTTGAGAAAGAACCTGCCGCAACGTTTCTTACGATAACTTCCAGCGGAACGATCTCAACTTTCTTAACAATAGTTTCTCTGTCGGAGATCTCCTCGACAAGGTGAGTGGGAACGCCCTCTTTTTCAAGAAGCTTGAACATAAAGTTGGTCATTCTGTTGTTGATAACGCCCTTGCCGACGATTGTGCCTTTCTTTTCACCGTTGAATGCGGTAGCGTCGTCCTTGTAGTCAACGATAACAAGATCAGGGTCGTTTGTTGCATATACTTTCTTAGCCTTGCCCTCATAGAGCTGTTCTGTTTTTACGATGTTTTCCATAAAATAATTCCTCCAATATATTAATTATAAATTACGGTTTAATTTTATATTTCCTTGAGCTTTTCCTGCATAGCCTTATCCTTAGCTACAACTCCGTCGATCATATCCTGCTTTGCCTTTTCAAGTTTGTCCGCAAGAGTATCGTCGGAGAGCGCAAGCATTTGTATTGCAAGGATAGCCGCGTTCTTTGCGCCGTCTACAGCAACTGTTGCAACAGGGATACCGGAGGGCATCTGTACAGTAGCGAGCAAAGCGTCCAGACCGTCGAAATTTGCACCCTTGCAGGGGATACCGATGACCGGCAGGGTAGTGTGTCCTGCGATAACGCCGGCAAGATGAGCCGCCATACCTGCCGCACAGATAATAACGCCGAAACCGTTTTCCTTAGCCTTGTCCGCAAACTCGCTTGCAAGCGTCGGAGTTCTGTGAGCAGACATTACATGACACTCGTACGGAACGCCGTAGGCTTTCAGCTCTTCAACGGCTTTTTTGACAACGGGGAAATCGCTGTCGGATCCCATTATTACCGCAACCTTTTTCATATTTTTATACCTCCGAAAAACAAAAAATTACAAATAAAAAACTGCAACCGTAGTTGTTGCAGTTGAATCAGTGCATAATTACATTGTGTGAGTACAGAAAATCAAGGCAAGACCCGATAACTTTTGAAAGTCTGCCGATAACAGAATATGTGATTGGTGAAAAACAGCGTGCCTCAGCCATAAGACTCTCCTGAATACATACAGTAAAACTGCACAATATTATATAAGGAATGTCCGGATTTTACTGAAATTTTTCTATAACAGAGGACAAAACCTTACATTAATATTGTACAATATTTATAGATAAATTTCAACACACATTTATATAAAATTTATATCGATTAATATTGAATTTATTGTGAAATTTAACTACACTTTAAATCTAGGTCAACAACGTACAACTGCCGCCTAACGACTTTGTGCGGTGCTGCCCTAGTTAAAACCTGTGTTCAGAATATCTCCGTCCGCCATGCCGTCAACAAACTGCTGCATTTCTTTTTTTGAACGAACTCCGTGGGCTGAATCGATTATCTGCTGTTTCTGCTGAGGACTCAGCTTTGCAAAATAACCGTATGCAATAGGATTTTGCGCAAGCGCCATTGAAAGCCCCAGAGGAAGCTCCTGTCCGTGAGCGAAACAATCGTTTTTCATATTATCACCTCCGCTCTTATTATTTCCCGGGCAATAATATTAATACTATCTTATATATGCAAGATATTAGGCATGGTTATTACCGCTTTCTGTATTTTGTCTATTGATCCATTCAGTCTTGATTTAAATATTTAAGGCAACACCGCACAACTACCGCCTAACGGCTTTGTGTACGTCTAACTTGCCAATTTTCCGTTATCTTGCACAGAAGCTCCTTGAAAGACACAAGTATTCCTGCGTCGTTTCTATACAATCTAACGAAAAATTTTCTGCGTTATCCGCACACAATAGTTGTGCGGTGTTACCTTAATTTTTTTAACTGATTTCTGTTAGCACTCGGATATAAATGTTGACAGCGTTTCGTTAATATGTTATAATTATTTTGTTAATTTTTTGTGTGATATTGAGGTGCTTGACATAAAATGGAGAACTTATCCAATATCGGCGTTGTTAAAGATCTGCTGAATCGTCACAATTTTACTTTTTCAAAGGCTCTCGGACAGAATTTTCTTGTCAATCCGACGGTCTGTCCGAAAATTGCCGAAATGGGAAACGCCAAGGCGGGATTCGGAATAATAGAGATCGGAACAGGCATAGGCGTTCTTACCAACGAGCTTGCCAAGAGAGCAGATAAAGTCGTGGCTATCGAAATTGATGAAAGACTTCTTCCTGTTCTGGAGGAGACCTTGTCGGAATATGATAATGTAAAGGTTATAAACGCCGACGTTATGGATGTGGACCTGCACAAGCTTATTGCCGAAGAATTTTCCGGAATGGACGTGGCGGTCTGCGCAAATCTGCCGTACTATATAACGTCTCCTATTA
>JAETQO010000014.1 GCA_021770655.1 Ruminococcus sp.
ATCAAGAGATACAATGTGTTCAGATTCTTTGAAGAGGACAATATTCTTCTGCCTGTTAAGACCGATGTTGATGTAGAAAACAATACGGTTTCGGCGACGGTGAGCGATCTGGGTACGTATTGTCTTATTGATGTGGAAATGCTGCTTGAAGATATTACTGCAGGAGCAGAAGCATTTGATGATGAAGAAAATTCTGATATTGAGATCGTTTCAGGCGGTCAGACGACCGAAATGCTTGGATCAAGTACGTTCGGAATTCTGAGGCTTACTGCTTCTTCCGCTTCGACAAAGGTTAAGCCTGCACTTGATTATGATGATGAGTTTAACATTGTTTTTATGTATGATAGCAGAGATTGCACATCTGATGAAGATTATACGTATTTTTATGAGAATATCTGTGATACTGCTGAATTCATTTTTAATCAGTCGCCAAATGCAAATGTATATTTGTTAGAAATGGAAAATGCTTCTGCTGATATTTCATACAGTGCTGGATATGACAGATTCAGTGAAATTACAGATGGCGGTAGCAAATATGAAATTCATGATCTGTATATCTTCAAGGATAATTTTGACGAAACAACATCGAAAGTGGATTTGACCGAGGAAGAAATAGAGGCTAGTCTGAAGAAACAGCCGGACTATGGAAAAATGACTGAGGAAGAAAAGGAAAATTTCAGAAAAACTCAGAGACAGCTCGATATGCTGAGTAACAACGTTGTGGTTTCTGATGCATTCGATTTTGTTTTAAATGGTAAGGATTCTGAAAAAGTAGTTGATACAGATATACCTACTCTTTGTTTCAGTTTTTTCAATGATAAAAATGCTTTGTATAATGAAAATACAGGACGGGACTATCTGACCAAGCTGAAAAACAACGACAATATTTTTGTAAATCTTATCGGCAGTTATGATTTCTCGACCTATATTGGCGGTTATGCTTATGATCTGTATCAGCAGACAGGCGTAAAGCGTTTTAATCTTAAAGACGATACGTTGTTGAGCGAGCGGCTTATAAAGTATATTTATGAATTAAGCGAAAGCGAAGAACTTCCTGAAATTGAGAATAAATATCCTATGATCCTGTCTACGGGACTGGAGTATGTTGAACTTGACGCACCGATCACTATTGATTATATCAATGCATACCGCAGTATAACTGCGGCTAATCATAACAGCAGTAAATTCAGCGGTTATGCCGATACTGATGAAGATGGTTTGTATGATTTTGAGGAAATCAATTTCGGCTATGATTTGATCAGACGTGAGAATGGCAGGGTTGTTTTGCCGACCTATGGGGAATGTATAGACAAGTACAGCGGTTTGTTCTATGTTGAAGAGGGACTTGACCGATTTTTTGAAAGTGCGCCTGATTATTTGCCTACGGCTGATGCTCATAGGGTGCTTTATAACACTAAGGTGTTGCCGATTAGGTCGAATCCGGTTGATGAATTAGGTGATTCTGATTGTGATGGCTTGAGTGATTTCGAAGAATTAATTGAAACAGGTACTGATCCATTAAAATATAATATTATTCTTGATGATGAAAATGTTGATTTTTTAACTGATACTTACTATTTTGGTGCGGAAACATATCGTGAATTTTATGAGGATGATGATACTGCATGGTTAACTCAAGCAAGTGTATTCATAGGTAACCATTTCTTTGGAAGTAATCTTGAAAAAGATTTGTATCTGAAAATAATAACTGATTATTTCAAACAAATATATGATGAAGAAGTTGAATTAGCTACAATTGAAGAAAATTTAGTTATTATAAATGATACAGTAGATGGAGTTCTTAATAATGGAATGAACCTAATTCATACATTTGAACTAGATAAAACAACAGTGCAAAGTTGTTATAAGAGGTTAAATGGAATCACAAAGGAAATGAAACAAACGAGAGCGTTGATAAAACAGACTAGAAGAATAAATTCATTAGAATATTCAAAAAGTGCATTGAATCTTAGAGAAAGTTGTTATGATGAGTTGAAAAGATTATCAGCTATAAGTGATAATATGGATGAATTGATTGACAAATCTTTTAGCGTAGCTAGTATCGGTATTGTCAGCTTATCATCATTTAAAGATAATTATGATGCATATTCACAAATAATAGCAAACAGAGATATATATGAAGATAATCTTTATATACTTGAACAAATATCTGTAAATTCAAATAGTAGTTTTATGCGAATGGCGGCAGATGACATATCAAGTTTACTTGATTCAAAACTAGCTGAAATGCAGGCTACATTAAATTCATTTTCAAGTGCAGGTGTAACAGCTGGTACAGAAATTTTAAAAGATATGGAGAAATTTAATTTAGTTGGAATTGTTTCATCATGTTATGATATAGTATTTAATTTTTCAGAACAAGCGGAATTTTCGATTAAAACATATGGTGATGCAACATTGGCTAATTTACTTTCTTGTGACTTTGAGAATGAACTAAGTGAAGTAATTAAGTGCGATAAAGGATTTTGTGTATTTGATGATAAGATTATAAAGAAATATAAAAATTTAGCATATGCTAGACGTTTTGCCGAATATCAATATAGCGAATTAATTCTATCTAGCCCATCATGGTTAAAAGATTGGTTATACGATTATACAGCAGATGATACAATAACTATAACTATTGATGATGTTGATTATGTATATGATAAATACGCATATAACAATATCAAACATATTAATGAGGAGATTTTGTAGGGAAAAATATGAAAGCTATTAAAACAATTTATAATAATTGCGGTTGGTTTTTGTTAGTGCTGATATTCGGAAATATATTATTGAATTTTTTTGCTCCAAACTCATTGATTGGTCAAGAAAATATAAATTTAGTTTGTTTATTTTTGAAAATTAAAGCAATCTCAGCAATTGTACTAGCCTTTTTTATGATCATGTTTATGATAAAATCGGCTGTAACATTCTTTAATGAAAAAGGTTACGGTTTAGGTCATAAAATTGTTGGAGTCGTATTTTCGTGTTTTGTTTCAATATTGTGGATGAATTTTATATCTGTTCAGTCTCAGTATAGTACATACGGCATAAAAAATCTAATTGAAGAAATTTCTGTTGTGCAAAAAATAAGCAACGGAAGTGCTTTTAAGAAAACTATTAATTTAACCAAGCAAGATGATAATATTTCGGTTTATACAAAAAAATCGAAAAAGTCTTCTTATCCATCACGATTTCAAGGTGTTCAGGCTACTCAATTGTATAATTTTTATGGAGTTTATGCGGATTCAGACAAATTAAAAGTATATAATGAAAGCATAAATACTCAACTAAGATTAAGTCTTAGTAAATCAGAGTTTGACTATTATAATGACTTGATAAAATCAGCTAATAACAATGATGAGTTTCAAATTGAGTTTTATACTGATAAAGATGGAAAGAATTTGGGATACATAGAATCAATTCAGTTGGTTGAGAAAAAAAATTCGCCGTCATATTCAGAAAATATATCTGTGAAAGAAAATTCTGATTTATATACTGTTACAAAGAGCGATAATTCAGAATTAGAAAATATATGTTGGCTTATAGTCAAGGACGGTGAAATTCAAAAAATTGTCGATGCAAGTGAAATAAACGAATTCAAATTGCGAAAGGATGTGCCGGAAGGAGTATATACAGTATTATTGTGTACTGATTATGATTCTACCACACATTCATATACACAAGTAAGCAACGCTATTGAAATTATAATTTGATAACAGGAGAAAGACATGACCAAATTTACAAAATCATTTCTATGGAGATTCATATTAGACATTATCTTATTGGGGATATTTGTTAGGTTCTGTCAAAATATTATTTTGACAATTACGTCAAGATTCATATCAACCTATTCGACCCCGTTTCTAGTTATTGAAGCGATTGTTGTATCAGCAATCAGTATGCTATTTATCTGTTTTATTACATACTGGAATATCGGCGTTATTTCAAAGAAAGGTTGTTATGACTATCCGATGGATTCAGATAAATGGTTCAGAAATTTTGCATTTATCAATATTGGGATAAATCTGATCTCAACCATTATCAGCTTCATTCAGTGGAGAGGAAACGTAGCCGAACAAAACGCCAGACTAGACAGGTACGCTGAGAATACATATCTTACAGAGGCAGTTGAACAGTCAAGACAGCAGATAAGCAGTATGAATACAACTTTGATTATTTGTCTTATAATTGAGAATGTGATAGGAATAGCGATACTTTTCCTGTTGCTACCGAAACTGAAAAAGCGGTATAACGAGTGTTAACAGAATAATGTGAAATTATGGAGTATAACAAAAGCTTTTAAAGCCGAAAGTTATACTCCAATTTTTTTTACCTTTTTGTTTTAAAAGCAGAAAGGTCTATTTTCATGCACCTTTTTAAGAACTGGCAATGCTATATTGCCAAATACCCCTAACCTCCGTTTTGATTCAAAACAAAAAATCAAAACGGAGGAATAAAAAATGAGTAAAAACACAGTCGTGTTTAAGACACGATAACCAATGACTATAAAAATTTAATATTTTTTGATCACTGATTATGTATAGTATAAATATCAATAAGTATTTTGAGTAAAATCTCCTTTCATTCCTAGCGATTGTTTCTTACACATAACCATTTGTCTGAGCTTGCTGTCCACAAGTTTTCTGCTCTGCTCATACTTTTGCATATAATCTTCTTCAATGCACCTGCTGAGATTTACGAACAGCTTGAAAATTGTATTCACAAACAGAGCATAATTTTCGGAACTGGTATCAACTGTAGTTTCATGTTCTTCTGCCGTTTGTTCAGATCCATTAAGGAGTGGAGATATTTTTATTGAACGATCAACGTCTTTTTCGGATCGTTCTATAAGTTTGGGTTCTTCGATAGATAAATCATCTATCGTCTTATTCATATCAAGCACCGTTTGAATAATAATGTTCTTCACTGACTTAAACGCCTTGTTATCGGTAAGCTTCAGAAACTTTACCTTTGCCGAAGAATACACGTCATGCTTCTGCTGTTCCATCTCGCACCAAAGCGAATACATCTTTTTGATAGATTCATTTTCCGCAAGCTTTGAAAAGATTTCATCAACAGTTTGCTTGATCTCCGGCTTTAAATTCGGTCGTCCTTTTTTATTGCGTAAAAACGGCGGTTTATGCTCGTGTATCTTGCATAGACCGCCGTCTGATAAATTCACAATATAAAGGCGCATACCGTTTGAACTGATCTCAGCCGCCGAAAAAAAGTCTTACCGCTAAAGCTGAGAAAATAAAACCTGTCAAGTCTGCAAGCGCCGCGGCAATAAATACCGACGACCTAACCTTTTCCTTTATGGAGGAAAAATACACGGCAATGGTATAAAAGGTCGTTTCTGTCGAACCCATAAGCACGCTTGCCACTCTTCCGGCGTAGCAGTCGGGAGAAACGCTTGTAAAAATCGTTTCAAGACAGGCAAGCGCTCCACTTCCCGATACGGGACGTATCAGTGCAAGAGGTATACACTCATCGGGAAAGCCCAGCTTTTGCGTAACAGGTCTCAGCCAATCTGCAATATACTGCGCCGCTCCCGATGACGTAAACATTCCCACCGCGGTCATAAGCAGTATGAGCATGGGCAAAAGTTCAGCTGCAGTTCTCAGGTTTTCTGCCGCACCCTCGCAGAACGCCTCTGCGACGTCCACCCTTTTGAATATTCCGTAGACCAGAATAAAAACAATAAGCAGAGGCACAAACAAATCGCTAATGCTCACTGCGTTCCCTCCTCTTTAGATTCAGAGCGTAAACAGCCAGACACCCCACCGTTACGGATACCAGCGATGAAAACAAAATAGCAGGAGTTACGTCAAAAGGACTTTTTGCGCCGTGTTCGAGCCTCATCGCCGCTATAGTCGAAGGGATGAGCTGAATAGACGCAGTGTTCAGAACTACCAGCATTGCAATACAGCGCTTTCCCGTACCGCCGCCCAGCTTGTTCAGCTCCTTTGCCGCCGCTATGCCCGAAGGCGTTGCGGCATTACCAAGCCCCAGAAGATTCGCAGTAAGGTTCATAGTTATCGCAGACATAGCTTTCCGGTTATCCTGCGCGCCCCGGAACAGCCGCTTTGTTATGGGAGTAAGCAGTTTCGCTATTTTGGCGGTCATTCCCGACCTGTCGCATATTTTCATAAGACCTCCCCAGAGAGCCATCGAACCGGACAGATAAATTACCAGTTCCACAGCCTTATTGCAGGAGCTGATTGCGGCCTCAGAAACCTCTCCGGAATTTCCGCTTAAACATCCGCTTATAACTGAAAGCCCTATAAGCGCGGTTATAATGATCCCCAACATTGTTTTCACTCCCTTCGGATAAATATTCATAGTAAATCAATATACAAAATAACTTTGACAATAAGTGTGAAATTTTGGCGAAACTGCTTGACAAAAGTATATTTATTTGTTATAATGTGTATATCATAAGATTTATGGTTAATGGAATAGCATAATCTATTCCGAATTAATTCAAAGGGGATTGATTTTATGAAATCTACAGGAATTGTTAGAAAAGTTGACGAGCTCGGAAGAATTGTTCTCCCGATCGAACTCAGAAGAACTTATGATCTGGCTGTAAAGGATGCTATCGAGATCTACACAGAAGACGATAAGATCATTCTTAAAAAGTTCCAGAGAACTTGTATCTTCTGCGGCAGCGGTGAAGAGGTTGTTGAATACAAGGGCAAGACTATTTGTGCGGCTTGTATGGCAGAACTCAAAGGCGAGAATAAGTAATTTTATACTTGTGAAGTCTTGACAGGATAAACGCAGTAACGTTTGTCCTGTTTTTATCTTTATGAAAAAAAATCGGCGGGTATGACTGAATGTCACCCGCCGATTAATATTCATACGCATTCTATAATATCAGCTTGTTAAAATCCTTTTCACTGCCTTTAAATACAGTCATGTAAAGATAGCTGTTGCTGTCATAATAGGCAAATTTGACGCGATTCGTGTATCCCCAGAAGGTCCAGTCAACACCTTCATCAGGCTCGGAAAACAAACTCTCATACCAAATAGAACAGTCCTCGAATCTTTCATCTCCGGAGATGATATTTTTATATGTCCTTTCGGTGCATAGCAGTATCGGCTTTACGCCGTACTGCTTTTCTATTGCCTCGCAGAAGTCCGCAAGATTGTCCGCCGCCTCGCCGTAATCGGGAGGAAGAAACTTGTAAAGACCTCTGAGTTTTACCTCCGCCGCAGGACAAAGCCTGCCGCTTAAATCATCTCCCACAGTTTCGATAAAATGCTCAGCCTGGCGCGCACCGTCCGTATCAGGTTCAAATATATGCAGTGCGCCCACAGGAATTTCGGTATCAGCCGAATCATTCCAGTTGTCGCGGAAACTGCCGTCCTCAAAACTTGTACCCTTTGTAGCTCTGATATATGCCAGCTGAATATTCTGCTTGGCAAAGCTTTTCCATTTTATCTCTCCCATGTCCTCCGTCACCACAGGACCCCTTATAGGAAAATCACGCTTTTTCGGTTCATTGAACCAGATTTGTCCCGTAGCGAAAAGCACAATGAGATTTATTACAAGAATTATTACGCAAAGGATCACAAGCCTTATCAACAGTCTGCGAAGAAATCTTTTTTTAGGCTTTTCTTCTTCATAGACGTCATAGTTGGTAAACCCCGATATGTCCCTGTCGTCAAATTCAGTATCTATTTTGTCTATTGTTTCCTTGTCAAGCTTGAATTTCTTTTTGCTTTTCATTGACCGTTTTCCTTGTTGAATTCCTCCGAGCCGGCGATCATGTCGGCAAAATTATACTCGTCAAGCTTATCTCTCACCGTCTGAGAAATCTCATCAAAGGCTTTCCGGTAACAGCAAACATCTGAAGCGCCTCTGTTGCAGATTCCGTCGGGAGCGAGACATCTTGAAAAATAGTATGTACCCTCTATAGCCTCGACAACCATTCTGAGAGTTATTTCCGAGGGATCAAGATCTATGACATAGCCGCCCTGAGTCCCTTTAAAGGACCTGACAAGCCCTGCGCCCACAAGCTTTCTGAGTATCTTAAGAGCAAATCTAAGAGTAACGCAGGCTTTTTCGGATATAGTCTTAGCGTCCATTTTGTCTCCCTGCCTGCACAGCACGGAAATTATTCTGACGGCATAATCTGTTTCCAACGTGATAAACATTTATTTCCTCCGAAATTAATCCAGGTAATCTCTTACCTTATTGCTTCTGTTAGGATGACGAAGCTTTCTGAGCGCCTTTGCTTCGATCTGGCGAATCCTCTCACGGGTCACGTTAAACTGCTGACCGACCTCTTCCAGCGTCCTTGAACGTCCGTCCTCAAGACCAAAACGCAGTCTGAGTACCTTTTCCTCTCTGTCCGTCAATGTGGAAAGAACCTGATTTATCTGCTCTTTCAGCAGTACGAGAGAGGCCGCCTCTGCCGGTGCGGGAGCGTCGTCATCAGGGATAAAGTCGCCCAAGTGAGAATCCTCCTCTTCACCGATAGGAGTTTCCAAAGAAACAGGATCCTGAGCAATCCTCATTATCTCTCTTACTCTCTCTACGCTCATATCAAGTCTCTTGGCGATCTCCTCCGGCGACGGATCGTGACCGTTTTCGTGAAGAAGCTGAGACGACACCTTCTTCACCTTAGTGATAGTTTCCACCATATGAACGGGAATTCTTATGGTCCTTGCCTGATCTGCGATAGCCCTTGTGATAGCCTGTCTTATCCACCATGTAGCGTATGTTGAGAACTTGAATCCCTTGGTATAATCAAACTTCTCAACTGCCTTGATAAGACCCATATTACCCTCCTGGATAAGGTCGAGGAAGCTCATTCCTCTTCCGACATATCTCTTGGCAATAGAAACAACAAGTCTGAGGTTCGCCTCGGCAAGCCTTTTTCTGGCTTTCTTGGCGTCCTTCTCGTTTCCGCTGGACATTTTTTCCGCAAGCTGGATCTCCTCCTCGGAGGTAAGCAGAGGCACTCTTCCTATTTCTTTCAGATATATCTTGACAGGGTCGTCGATAGCGATCCCATCAGTGGAAAGTGAAATATCAACACCGTCCTGATCAATCTCATCCTCCGGATTAACAAGTTCGAGAGAATCGTCGGGGATAATATCGTCAATGATCTCTATATTGTTTGCGGCGCAGGTGTCATAAAAGTTGTCCATCTGCTCAACGTCGTAATCGAGCTTTTCAAGAGCGTCGGTGATCTCCTTTGTGGTAAGCTTTCCGCTGGCCTTTCCATGCTCCATAAGGTTATCCATAATTGATTTCTTATCTGTCATTTTCAGCACTCCGTTTCCTGATTTTACTATCCATAGGTCAACACCGCACACAAAGTTATCCGGTATTGCCTTTAGCTGTTCTTCCTTTTTCTAAGCTCCTGCATATTTTTAAAAAAATCATCGTCCGAAAGGGAATCTCCTCCGTCGGATTTAGGCTTGTATGCCAGAAGCGTTGAAACATAATCCTCCAAAACCTTTGAGTCAACGTTAAGCTTATCGAATTTTTCAATAATCCCTGTTATTCTGCCCACTTCATCGGGAGAAAATTCACCGTTGAAGGAGGATATTGAGCAATCTTCAAGATTTTTGATCTTTTCCGTCAAACTCTGATAGACCCGGCGGTTAAAGGCTGTCACAAATTTTTCGGGCGGGAGCTTTTCAAGCAGTTCTCCGCAAACGTCGTGATTGTTGTAAAGGTAATAGATAATACCGCATTCCGCCGCCGCTTCTCTTCTGTGACCGTTCGCCTCCGGGTTTATCTCATCACGTTTATCCGCAAAAGTAACGGTTCTTGTCCATTCCCTTTTGCTGTACTGCCGTCTCTCCTTTTCTATCATTGAATCGACCTCAGCCTCTATAGCAACCTTGCTAACGCCCTGCTCCTGCGCTACCTTACTTATATACACGTCACGCTCCACAGGTGAACTTATCTGCGCCAGTACCTTATAGGCTTTTTTCATATAATCTATCTTACCAAGCTCTGAATCGGTATCTATGCCCTCTCCGCACTTACTAAGTTCAAAATTTATCGCTCCGTCCGAGTTGTTAATAAGATGACGGAAATGGTCCGCTCCGAACTTATTTATGTATTCATCAGGGTCTTTTGCACCGTTCATTTTAATGACCGTGGTTTTAAGCCCTGCATCGCCGAGTATCTTGATAGCGCGGGTAGTAGCCTTTTGACCCGCTTCGTCCGAGTCATAGCATATGACCGCCGAATCGGCATAATTGGAAATAATCTTAGCCTGCTCAGGCGTAAGTGCAGTTCCGCAGGAAGCCACGGCGTTTTCAAAGCCTGCCTGATTAAGAGAAATAACGTCTAGATTTCCCTCGCACAGCAGTACCGTTCTGTCCTTTACCGCGGCATTTTTCGCAAAGTTCATCGAAAACAGAAATCTGTTTTTTGAATAGACTGGCGTATCCTTTGAATTAAGATATTTTCTCTTATCGTCCGGAGTAAGCGCCCTTCCGCCGAATCCTACGATATGTCCCGCTAGATCAATGAACGGGAACATTGCCCTGTTGACAAAGAAATCAAAGGTATTCCGGGTATTTCTCTGAGAACGTGAAATAAGCGAGCCTGCCTCCAGTTCTTCTTCCGAATAGCCCTCCGAAAGCATATGACTTTTGAGGGCGGACCAGCTGTTCGGTGCAAAGCCCATTCCGTATTTCTTTATGGTATCCACCGAAAGCTTTCGTTTGTTTATCAGATAATCAAGACACTCCTTGCCCTGCGGAGTTTTAAGCTGATGATAGAAAAACTTTGCGGCGGTCTTATTCATTTCATAAAATCTTTTTCTTGAATCTGTACGCTGAGAGTTATATCCGCTGTCCTCGGGCAGAGGAATTCCCCCACGCTCGGCAAGAAGTTTGACAGCCTCCCAATAGTCCAGATTATTGTACTTCATTGTAAAGGTTATCACATCTCCGCCCGCTCCGCAGCCAAAACAGTGAAAAAACTCCTTATCGGGGTGAACGTGACAAGAGGGCGTTTTCTCATTGTGAAAAGGACAAAGACAAACATAATCACGTCCTGTTCTTTTCAGCGTAACATAACTGCCCATTACCTCGGCAATGGGGTTTGCGGCTTTCAGCCTTTCAATAAATTCTAAAGGCAGCGCCAACAGCGTTCACTCCTTTCACTATTTATCCGTCTGTTTATCAGTATTTCGTCCAGCCCAGAGGAATGAACATATTCTTAAAAGTCTCGATAGCAAATCCGTCGGTCATTCCCGAAATATAATCGCAGATAGCTCTGTCGATCCCGCACTGATACGCAAGATTCATATACATAGCCGGCAGTTTTTCGATATGATGAACATAATAATCGTAAAGCTTGGATATCATATCCATAGCCTTTGTTTCCTCAGATTTGCATTTCGGATTTGTATAAACGCAGTCGAACATAAATTTATGCAAAGCCGTATAAGCTGTGCCGACCTCTTCGTCCATATGAAGCGCCTGCGCTCCTCCCTCAACAAGGGAGGTAACAAGAGTGGTTATTCTTTCCGACTTTGATTTTCCCAGAACCCTTGTAATGCTCTTCGGAATATCCTCCTCGGACATAATTCCCGCCCTAACCGAATCGTCAATGTCATGATTGATATAAGCAATAACGTCCGCAAAACGAACGGCATATCCTTCTTTGGTATCAGCGACAGCGTTAGTATGCTTTAATATGCCGTCTTTTACCTCAGCCGTAAGATTCAGTCCCATGCCGTCCTTTTCAAGACATTCAACTACTCTGAGGCTCTGCTCATAATGGTGAAAGCCGTCCGGATTAAGAGCGGCAAGCGCGCGTTCTCCCGCATGACCGAAAGGAGTATGCCCCAGATCGTGGCCCAAAGCTATAGCCTCGGTAAGATCCTCGTTAAGGCGCAAAGATCGTGCGATCGTCCTTGCGATCTGGCTTACCTCAAGCGTGTGAGTAAGTCTTGTTCTGTAATGATCTCCGGCAGGAGAAAGGAACACCTGGGTTTTATGCTTAAGCCGTCTGAAAGAATTGCAGTGAAGTATTCTGTCCCTATCCCTCTGGAACTCCGTTCTCAGCGGGCACAGTTCTTCCTCTTCTGCTCTGCCCTGCGTCTGTGACGACAAGCAGGCATACTTACAAAGACATTGTTTCTCAAAAGCCTCAGTTTGTTCTCTCGGAAGCATAAAAATCCCCCCGTATCATAATATATCTCTATAATAATTATACGGGTTAATCTTAAAAAAGCCTTTATTTTTACATAAAGGCTTTGCATTTTTGTATATTTGCATAATTTTTACGCAAAATCAGCAAGCAAATCTGTTTCTTCCGACAGCACAAGCTTTCCGCAGGAAATATCGGTTAGCTTTTTTTTCAGTTCATCTGTAAGTTCGGACTTGACAAGAAACGAAAGGTTCACCAAGTCGGCGAAATCCTCTTTTTCCATAATGACTCCGAATTCGGGCAAAGCATAGCTGATCTTCCCATATAGATTATAATCACAGGCAAATGAGATACGCGAGCATTCGCACATAACCATTTTCCTTGCGGCGTTTACCGCAAGCGTACAGCCCTGAGCATAAGCGCGGGTCAAACCGCTTGCCCCAAGTAAAATGCCGCCGAAATACCTTGTGACCACCACACAGACATCAGTAAGTCCTGCCTTGTTAATAACCTCCAGCACAGGAACTCCTCCCGTACCCTGAGGTTCGCCGTCATCGCTGTATCGTGAGATATTTCCGTCTCTCAGAACATAAGCATACACATTATGTCTTGCCTTTCGGTTTTCGGATTTTATTTTTTCAATGAAGCCGACAGCCTCCTCGGAGGTTTTCACAGGACAGATATGTCCGATAAACTCGGACTTCTTTTCCGTAAAGCTGTCGTAAGCGTACTCATACACGGTAGTATAGCCCATAATAACACCCCGGAATCATATCAAAAACAATTGTCAAAAAGGACCAAAAGAAAAAGGACGACCACAGCCGTCCTTACAGAATGTGAAATTAGTCAAGATTAAATCTCTTCTTGAATCTGTCTACACGTCCGCCGGAATCAACCAGCTTCTGCTTGCCTGTATAGAACGGGTGGCACTTTGAACAGATTTCAACCTTGATATCCTTCTTTGTAGAACGAGTGTGGATCACATTACCGCAAGCGCAGGTAATTGTAGTCTCCTCGTACTTAGGGTGAATACCTTCTCTCACTTTTGCTTCCTCCTTCCAAACTAAAATTATGACTCATAGAAGCCCATCATTTCAGTTTAGACAGTAGTTCTATGCAGTAATCATTATATCGCTGAACAAATCAGCTTTATAATTATAACACTTATATTCTCACTTGTCAAGGAATTAATGATTTTTTTACAATTCAACCCAACAGCTGCACTTATTTACTGATTTTCCGCTCTTTCTTTTATATCCTTTGCAGTAATATCAGTACAGCCGAAAATTTCTCACTACTCCTGCCCGTCTTTCAGCTCGTCAAATTTCGTTCTCATCGTCGGGCTGTTTCTGGTAAGTTTTTTTATAGTCAAATCATCAAGCTTGTTGTTTGCGGAATTAAGGTGTTTTTCCGAAAGAGTAAGATTCCTCTTTATGTCCTCAAGATTCTTTATTGCCTTGTCTATTGCGTCAATAGCGTCGCTGAATCTGTCGCTGGCATTTTTAAAATTCTTAGAAAAGCCTTCCTTGAAAACATTAATATTGTCCTCGAAATTGGAAATATCTATGTTTTCGTTCTTTACGCGCTGAAGCTCCGCCTTATAAGCTAGTGAATTCATTGCGGCATTTCTGAGAATGGTAATAATAGGTATAAAGCACTGAGGTCTTACAACGTACATTTTCTCAAAAGCATATGACACATCGGCTATACCCGCATTATAGAATTCGTTCTCCGGTT
The DNA here is from genome assembly GCA_021770655.1 of Ruminococcus sp. Taxonomy (GTDB): domain Bacteria; phylum Bacillota; class Clostridia; order Oscillospirales; family Ruminococcaceae; genus Hominimerdicola. The sequence goes on from JAETQO010000014.1 coordinate 13,880, forward strand.
CAAGCAGAGAAACCAGCACAGCATATTCACAGTTTTTCTCACGCCTGTCCTTGTCAAGCTCCTTAAAAAAATGTTCGTTCTTTTTCTTAGTGGCGGTAGCGTCTGACTCGTTTTTCATTTCAAACATTATGGAAATTATCTCGTTCCCATCATCGTCCTGCTCACGGTAGATAAAATCTCCCTTACTTCCCGTTCTTGCGTCGTTGTCCTTATCGAAATAAGCGTTTCTGAACGCCGTAGCGCGAAGTTTGTTGAATTCCATAAGGCAATGCTGTTCAAGGCTTTCGCCGACCATTTTTGTGGAAAGCTGTAACTTGAAATCCTTATAGTAGTCTATAAGCTCGTCCTTGCTCTTTATAGCGGCGTTCAGCTCGGCGATCTGAGCGTCCTTTTCTTTTTCAATCTCCGACACAGCATTTCTTACCTCAAGCTGATTTTTCGCGTCATTGTTTTTTATGTCGGCTTCAAGCTTAGCAATTTCCGATTTAAAGCCGTATTCAGACTTTTCCAGTTCAAGCCTGTGCTCTGATCTGAGCTTTTCAATTTCTTTCTCATTATAGGTAATGATCTTTGTAAGCTTTTCCTTTTCCGAAGCATACTCTGCTTTTACACTTTCGAGTGCCTCTTTAACGGCAAGCGTTTTTTCCGTATCCTTAGAATCAAATTTCAGCTTTAGTTCGGCAATTTGCTTTTCATTGTCGCTTATCTGCCTTTTATAGCTTTCACGCTCGGAATAAAACTGCTCCCTTTCCTTGTCAAGAGCCTCCTTGACCGCAAGGTCTTTTACTGCGTCCTGTTTCTGTGCCGCTGATCTCAGCTTTTCAATCTCCAGATTTTTCTCGCCTACTGTTTCGGACAATTTGTTTTCAAAATCCTTGCGTACCAGCTCGACAGCCTGTTCTTTTTCCCTTGCGACTCTCCTGTCGACCTCATTTTTAAATTCCTCATTGCGTACCTGTTCCATAATTGCCGCATAGCCCTGCTCGTCCACCTTGAAAACCTGTCCGCAGTTAGGACACTTTATTTCAGACATAACAATGACCTCCAATCAGATATGTTAGTTAATCGCCTATAATTCTATTATGATTTTACTATATCCGCCGAAGAAAGTCAACCGAGAAAAGCAAAAGGAGCGTTCGACCGCTCCTTTATATCACACTTTGATTTTTCTGTATTCACCGGGCGTGACATTCTCATACCGCTTGAAAACAACGGAAAAATATGAACTGTCCTGAAAGCCCGTTTCGTCGGAGATCTGTCCTATGGACTTATCGGAATACACAAGCAGATCCTTTGCGTGCTGTATCCTTACCTGCGCAAGATATTCCATAGGTCTCAGCTGAAAATTCTTCTTGAAAAGTCTGCACAAATGCTGTTCTGTAACTCCTGCGATTTTTGCAAGATCGCTCAGCTTTATCTGCTCCGAATAATGCTCTTCGATAAACTGAAGCACATCGGCAAGCGCCACAGTCTGCGCAGTATAAAATGACGAAAGCCTGTTATCCGCTATCTTCCTGTACTCGATAAGAAAATCGTACAGCTGAGCCGAAGCGTAATGATTACCGTAAAGCTTGTCGCTTTTAAGCGTATAATAGGTTTTTGTCATTATTCGCCTTAATCTGTCAACATCGCAGTTCGGAATATGAGTAAACTTGTTAAGCTTCCATTTCTCCAAAAGAGGTATGACCTGATTGCCCGAAAAGGATATCCAGTCAAGAAACCACGATTCGCTCAGCGCATGATACTCATGAGGACAGAAAGGAGGTATATAGAAAACGGAATCAGGAAGTATCTTCACCGTTTCACCGTTGATTATGACCTCTCCCTCACCTGAACGTGAAAGAAAGATCTGAGGATATTCATATCCCTCGGCACGCTTTATCGGAAACTGCCAGCTGTCCAGCCCCAGACCCACAACATAAAAAGGAAGATCCTTTTCATCGCCGATAACGGGATAAATCTGCTTAAACATTTTTCACACCCCGAATCTCTGTAAACGCTTTTATAACAATAAATACTTTAAGGCAGCACCGCACAACTACCGCCTAACGGCTTTGTGCACGTCTAACTTGCCAATTTTCCGTTACCTTGCAAAGAAACTCCTTGAAAGGCACAAGTATTCCTGCGTCGTTTCTATACAATCTAACAAAAAATTTTCTGCGTTATCCGCACACAATAGTTGTGCGGTGTTGCCTTAATTTATTGCCTTAACATTTTTATCATATCACCGCCGGAGAATTTTGTCAATGGGAACACCGCACAAATATTTTAATCAGTTTTTCCCCATTTTGCCAAAGACGCGCTTTGCAAAGCCCCTTTCACTCCCGCCAACAGCACTGCATATAATGAATTGTAGTCCGAAGGATCTTTCGGACAGGACAATTCAACCGACCGCCTGCACATGAACAACAAAATTTTCCGGCGGTCCGATAAAAAAGGCGGTAATTAAAATGAAAAAAAGATTGATTGCAATGACGTCGATCACATATGCGATGAAAGCAAAAAATCTGCTGAACGACTTGGATTACTATTGCGAGATTGAGCGCACTCCTAAAAATCTCGGTACAGGATGCGGATACTCCATTTCCGTTAAAGCTGAGCCGAAAGAAATAACGGCGGTACTTGACGAATACGATATACCGTACAGAGATATTCTCACGCCGTAAGCTGTGGGGGTGAATAAGATAAACAAACAGAAGAATATCATAAACTTTGACAACTCCGCCACAAGCTTTCCTAAGCCCCCCGCCGTTAAGAACGCTGTGTCGGCGGCGATAACCAATTACGGAGGAAATCCAGGAAGGAGCGGACACAGGCTTTCGCTTAACGCGGCAAAAAAAGTTTTCGAGGTAAGAGAACGCGCGGCCAAAATGTTTGGAGCAGAAACTGAAAATACGGCTTTCACAGCGAACTGTACCTTTGCTCTTAATCTGGCGATAAAAGGCGTCATGCAATACGGCGGTCATATCATAATTTCCAATTATGAGCATAACGCCGTTGCAAGACCTGTCTACGCCCTGTCGCAGACGCGCGGAGTTGAATACTCCATTGCCGAAGTCACAGACGATACGGAAAAGACCGTAGAAAACTTTGAACGGCTTATCACACCGAAAACCAAGTGCATATGCTGTACGATCGCGTCTAACGTTACGGGCAGGATACTTCCCTACCGCGAAATAGCCGCGCTGTGCAAAAAGCATGGGATATGCTTTATTGCCGACGGAGCGCAGGCGTGCGGACTGCTGAATCTTTCACTGGCGGACGGTTTTAACTTTCTCTGCACTGCGGGACACAAATCCCTTTACGGACCTACGGGAACAGGTCTGCTTATTTCGGACGGAGAATATTCGCTGTCAACTATAATAGAAGGCGGCACAGGCGCTACCTCGTCGGAGCTGGAGCAGACTCCATTCCTTCCTGAAAAGCTTGAAAGCGGAACGATAAACACCGTGGGAATACTTGGTCTTGGAGAAGGATTAAAGTTTGTTTCGGGAAAAACTCCCGAAGTAATAAGACTTCACGAAGAAAAACTCTGCCGACAGCTTTACAGCGGAATAAAAAATGTAAGAGGCATAAAGTTTTACGACATGAACGTGAACAAAGTGCCGATACTTTCATTTAATATCGGAGACATTCCCTCTCAGCAGACAGCAGGTTATCTGAGCGACAAGGGTTTTGCCCTCAGAGGAGGACTGCAATGCGCCGCCGTAACGCACAACACTCTCGGCACGACAATGCAGGGGGTAGTAAGATTTTCACCCTCGGCTTTCAGCACTCCCGCACAGGTCAATGCGCTTACAGCCGCTATCCGAAAATATCCGGAGCTTGTCTGATAAGGCAAAACGGACTTTGGAACGCAGTATTCAGCCTGCAAATGCGTTCCGGGTCCGTTTTTTGTTCTCCATCTGTATACAGGGAAATCAATTTTCAAAATATTAAATTGGGAAAAGACGATATTATGTTTAAATTACAATAATTATCTGTATATCTTCCCCGCCGTACGGCGGGGAAGATATACAGAAACAAGCTCTTTATGTAAAAATTGATTTCCGTGTTACAAAGCACAAAATACTTGCTTTTTATAATAAACTGTGATATAATAAATTTGTATACATATAAGTGTAAGAATCAGGAAAGAGGATTTTATGAGCGTAAACAAAAATAATGACAAAATCTTCGAAAACAGATATAATAAAATTTTAAACAGGGATAAAAAGAAAATAATTGCTGCGGCGGCAGTCTGCACTATAGTTATGGGCGCCGGTTTCGGCGGATACCTGTACTACGGCTCATATTACGCCCCCGGCTGGCATACTCACGACGGTGCCACATATTATATATTGAAAGACACGGGCGAAAAAGTGCTGGGTTATCAGATAATCGACAACGTATGCTATCTTTTTGACGACAAGGGCAATACTATGTCCGACGGTTGGCAGACCTACAGAGGAGATAAATATTACGTAAAAAACGGTGTTGTTCAAAGGGGAAAGGTCAAGATAAAAGGAGAAGAATACTATTTCTCCGATGAATCGGGAATTTTCCGCACAGGACTTTGCGAGATAAACGGCGGCGAATATTACTTTGACGAACACGGTTTTCCGGATTCCGGTTTTGACAGCACCGGCGGATATTATTATGACGAGAACGGAAAGCGCATCACAGGCTGGGCAAAAATAAACAATGTTCAGTATTACTTCCTGAAAAGCGGTGAAATGGCTAAAGGCTTTGTTGAAATAGACGACGAGATCTACTACTTTAACAGTGACGGTCATATGGTAACGGGCTGGCAGGACATTGACGGCAAAAAGTATTATTTTTCCGAAACGGGCGCAGTCCACAGAGGCTGGATGCAGCTTGAAAAGAAGTATTACTATTCCGATAAGGAAACAGGAGCCTGCGCTCAGGGCTTTGCTGAGATAGACGGTGAAAGCTACTATTTCAACGACAGCTGTGAAATGGTCAAGGGCTGGATAACTATCGGCAAGAATCGGTATCACTTTGCCGACGACGGAAAAATGACTAAGGGCTGGTATGAAGAACCGCCTTACAAATATCATTTCAACGACAGCGGCGCCGCAGGAAAGGGATTCAGAGAGATCGAAGGAAAGTATTACTACTTCGACAGCAAAAACAGATTGCTTGACGGCTGGAACACCATTAACGATAAGCTTTATTATTTCGGCAGAGGCGGCGTTGTCGCCGAGGGCTGGCAGGACTTAGACGGAGATACCTATTATTTCGATAAAAAGACCCACGCCGCCGCTACAGGCTGGACCAACACCGACCAGTATACCGAGGCTGAAAAAAAGCAGATAAAGGATTTCAAATCTCAGGTATCAAGCCTTGTAAAATATGAAAAGAACGATTATAAGAAAGATGAAAAGCCTGATGCAAAGGAAACGGCAAAGCTTGAAGAGCTGGCTGAAAAATTTGGTAAGGACACATTTAACGCTTTCGACCGAAAGGTTTATGAGAAGATCGGCGGTTCGGTATTCTATCAGTATTATTTCTATTCCGATCACACGCTTTGCACAGGTCTGAGGAAAATCGACGGCTACTATTTCTACTTTGACGAAGAAACCGGAAAGAAAGCTACCGGCTGGAAAACCGTTGACGGAAAAAGATATTATTTCGGTCTTACAGGCGCGGCAATGGTCGGCGAATTTAAAGTTGACGACGAGGAATACACATTCTCAAACGAGGGTGTTTTTGCGGACGGACTGGTAAAGATAGACGGAGATCTTAAATACCGCAAAGAAAACGGCGATTGGGCTAAATCGGAATTTATTACTAACGCAGGAAAGACATACTATTTCAATGACAGCGAAGCGGCTGTAACAGGCTGGCAGACCATCGAGGACAAGCGTTACCACTTTGACAACGAGAGCAGACTTACTACAGGACTGTTCAAGGACGATTCCGGAATCTACTACATTGACCGAAGCGGCGCGCAGACCAACAAGTGGGTAACCGCCGGAGATAAGACCTACTATTTCGGAGACGACGGCAAGGCTTCGGCAGGCTGGACGGATATCGACGGAACGGCTTTCTACTTTAACAGCGAAGGCGTTCTGCAAAACGAATGGACAACCATTGACGACAAAAAATATTTTCTGCAAAACGGAGTGATGACAAGAGGGCCTATATATATCGATGACAAATATTACAACTTCGGTGATGACGGCTATCTTAAAGGCGGCTGGGTAAACTGGAACGGCCAGCGGTACTACAACAACAAAGACGGTACAGTCGTTACAGGCTGGAAAAAGATTGACGGAAACAGATACTATTTCGACAGCACGGGAATGATGCTTATAAACATCTCAATAGACGGATACAATATTGACAACAATGGTGTGGCTCACAAACAGTAACATAATTTTTCGCTTTCGACGCAAGCTTTGATCTGCGTCGGAAGCGATTTTTTTCATCGAATTTACTTGTTATACGTTTTCTTTGCTTGACAAAAATTAAGAAAGAGCGTATAATAAATATATGTGCGCGGGAGACTAAAGCGCATAAATAATGATTTTTAAGGAGTGCGTACAAATGGACGTTGCCAGTCAGAATACGATTGCCCCGCGATTGCGAAGCGGCGTCTGTGTTTGCGCCGCTTAACAATAAAAGGCAATCTGTGTTTTGGTAAATCCTATTGAACCGGATCATCAGGAATATCTTTGAAGATATTCTGATGATGAACTGTTCTGCTATTTGTACAGAGCGGGTAAGGTGTGATTATCAGTACAAAAAATCGTACTTTTACTGCTGCTGTTAGGAGGAATATTTATGTACAACACAGTATTGGAGCTATTGGAAAAGAAGAACTACAAGGCTGTAAGAGAAATCTTTATGGAGATGAACGAAGCCGACGTAGCCGCTATTCTACAGCGTTTTTACGATGACCACGAAGTTGAAAAATATGAACTGCCGCTTTTGTTCAGGCTTCTGAACAAAGACGTTGCGGCTGATGTTTTTGCGTATATGGACAGCGATATGCAAATGGTGCTTATCAATGCCTTCACGGACAAGGAGCTTCAGGAAGTCGTTGACGACCTTTATATCGACGATACCGTTGATATTATCGAAGAAATGCCCGCCAATGTTGTGGCGAGAATTATCAAGTCTGCCGATTCAGAGACCAGAAAGCAGATTAATCAAATATTGAAATACCCCAAGGACAGCGCCGGTTCTATTATGACTACCGAGTATGTTTATCTTCACAAGAACTATACCGTAAAGGAGGCTCTTGAGTGGATACGTCATGTCGGAATGGTAAAGGAAACGGCAAACAGCCTTTATGTTACGGAGAACAGAAAGCTTATCGGAGTTCTGTCTCTGCTTGATGTCGTAACTGCCGACGACGAGGATCTTATTGAAGACATAATGGAGTCAAACGTTATCTCGGTGGATACGCTGGAAGATAAAGAAGTCGTTGCTTCGCTGTTCTCTAAATACGATTTTCTTTCTCTGCCTGTCGTAGATAAGGAAAACAGGATAGTCGGAATCGTAACCTTTGACGACGCTATGGACGTTATGGAAGAGGAGACCACTGAGGACTTCTCAAAGATGGCGGCGGTCGCTCCGAGCGACGATTCCTATTTCAAGACATCTGTTTTCACTCATGCAAAAAACAGGATCGCATGGCTTCTTATACTTATGCTTTCCGCAACTATAACGGGCGCTATAGTAAACAAATATCAGACGGCGTTCGCGGCTGTGCCTGTGTTGGTCTCCTTCCTTTCCATGCTGAGCGGAACAGGCGGAAACTGCGGATCTCAGACATCTACTTTGGTTATCCGAGGAATGGCTATCGGCGAGATCAGAATGAAAGACTTTTTCAAGGTAATGTGGAAAGAATTTCGTGTTGCTATCCTATGCAGTCTTATACTTGCTATTGTAAACGCGGCAAGAATAATTCTTGTTTATCACAGCGACCCTACAGTAGATTGCTATAAGCTTGCATTTACAGTTAGCACTGCTATTATGGCAACAGTGGTACTTTCAAAGCTTATCGCCTGTATGCTTCCTATGGCGGCAAAAAAACTCAATCTCGACCCTGCAATAATGGCGGCTCCGCTTATTACGACTATCGTGGACACCTGCTCAACGCTGATTTTCTTTGCTCTCGCAACTGTAGTTTTCGGATTATAAAAACAATAACCGTACAAAGCTTAATTTATTGCTTTGTACGGTTATTTTATTTTGCTCAATAGCTGTAACAGCTTCCGCCGATAAACTCCCTCGCCAGAGAATCAGCCGGCACCGCCTCAAGCGAAATAGGTGAAACCTCTCCGAGAGTTTTCAGCATCGGCAAAAATCTCTCAAAATCCTTATAGACTGCGCTTTCCTGCTCAAGAGTCTTTAACAGAAATCCCTTGTATATCGCAGGTTCATAAGCATGAAAGGTATCTACCGAAAACTCAGCCCTCTGTTTATAAGGCATAATATACTTGTTCTCGCCCGCCTCAACGCTGTCAAACATATCGAGAGTTTCAGCCGCACTTCTTCCGCGGTAGCGGCCGTCCCTTATAAGCCGTCTCATAAGTCTGATATAACAGGGATGCAAAAGCTCTCCGTCCGAAAGCTCAAGCCTGCTTCGTACGCTTACATACATACACCTTGCGAATTCTCCTGCCGCTCCTGTGACCGTGGGATTAAGCGCGTGGATGCCCTCAAAAACAACAATGTCTTTCTTGTCTCTTTTGAGAGACGCCCCATCAAACCTGCGTTGACTTGCAAACTCAAACCGAGGAAGAACTACCTCCTCGCAGTTAGATATCCTGTTCATATGGTCGTACAGCAGTTCAATGTCAATTCTGTCGGGAGCCTCATAATCGGGTTTGCCGTCTTCCCCGACAGCGGCGGAAAACCTGCTTGCCGGAAGAAAATAATCGTCCATTGAAATAGTGTGCGTATGAATACCCCTGTTATCCAGTATCTCCTCTATTTTCAAAGCCGTAGTGGTCTTTCCTGCTCCAGAAGGTCCTGCAAGCAGCAGAATAGGTTTCTCTTCGTAGCTTTGCTCTATACTGTCGGCGATTTTTGTAAGCTTTTCAAGATATTTCTTATCGCATTCCTCCACAAACAGCCTTTCGTCGAGAGAAATCTTTCTGTTTATGGCATTGACATGGATTTTGTTCATTGTTCCTTTCTGTCCTTTCATTTTCTGCATATGTGTCTATATAAATACAGGCTAAATATTATATGCAGATATTATCAGAAATGTTAATCGTCCCACTTTGCGCATACATTATTGATCGTATCGGTAAGCTTAGCCAGATCCTTGTTTGTAAGTCCGGAGCTTTTGTTGACAAGAGCCGTAAGTCTGTCAAGAGCGCTGAGAAGTCTCTGATAATTAGGCGATACGCCCTGTTTTTTGACTATTTTAACGGGAGCGGTGTTCTTGAACTCTCCCGTGATCATATCAAGTTCCGCCCCACTGTACGGAGCAAAGGCATTCAGACCCATATCGGTTCTGAGATGCTCCTTATACTCCTCGGCAACGGAATCCTCGCCGTGATTCACAAAAACCTTCTTCGGCTTTACAAAGCTCTTTATCCACCTGTCAAGACCGTCAACATCTGCGTGACCGCTTATTCCCGGAAGAACTAATATCTGTGCTTTGACAGCAATCTCTTCACCGAAAAGCTTAACGGTCTTAGCGCCGTCCACCAAACTTCTTCCCAGCGTGTTGAGCGCCTGATAACCTACGAAAAGTATGGTGTTCTCTGGTTTCCAGAGGTTATGCTTCAAATGGTGCTTAATTCTTCCCGCCTCACACATTCCGCTGGCGGAAATGATTATCTTCGGCGTATCAACAAAGTTTATCGCACGGGATTCATCGCTTGTAACGGCGATGTTAAGCCCGCTGAAGGAGATCGGATTTATACCCTTGTTTACATACTCCATAGCCTCTTCGTCAAAGCAGGAGTTCTTATTCCGGTTGAAAATCTGCGTAGCCTCGATAGCAAGAGGAGAATCGATATATACAGGGAAATTGCCGTGACCCGTTACCATATTCTCATCTTTGATCTGTCTGATAAAATACAGCAGTTCCTGCGTTCTTCCCACTGCAAAGGAGGGTATGACAAGGTTTCCTCCCCTGTCAAAGGTCCTCTGAATGACCTCTGCAAGACTTTTGGTATAGTCCTTCGGCCTTTCGTGACGACGGTTTCCGTAAGTGGATTCCATAACCACATAGTCCGCCTCGGATATATACTGCGGATCGCGGATAAGCGGCTGATCCAGATTTCCAATATCTCCTGAAAATACGATTTTCCTCGTTTCTCCGTTTTCCTCCAGCCAGATCTCGATGCTTGACGAGCCTAGCAGATGACCCGCATCCACAAACCGCACCTTTATTCCCGGCGCAATTTCAGCCGTTTCCATATATTTATGAGATTTCAGACAAGTGATAGCCGCCTCGGCGTCGTTCATGGTGTACAAAGGCGCAACATCTCCGCCGCCCTTACGTTTACCCTTCCTTGTACGCCACTCTGCTTCAAACTCCTGAATGTGCGCCGAATCTCTCAGCATTATCTCGCACAGATGACAGGTCGCCTCGGTAGCGTGTATATCGCCCCTAAAGCCGCCCGCCGCCAGTAAAGGCAGCAGACCGGAATGGTCTATATGCGCATGAGTAAGCAGTACAAAATCGATATTCCCCGGAGGACAGGGTATTTTTGCGTTCTCATAATAATCAACGCCCTGCTCCATACCGAAATCCACCAGAATTTTTTTGCCGCAGGCTTCTATATACGTACAGCTTCCCGTTACCTCGTGAGCCGCTCCTATAAATGTCACTTTCATAAAAATACACGCCCCGTTTCCAATCGATTAGCCGTCATATCAGCTTAGCTATATTATAGCATACTTCGTTTCCATTTTCAAGCACCTTGCATAAAAACAATCGATAAAGATCATATTTTTTTGTCTTCTCGGCACATTTCTCAGAATGACAGCAAAAAAGCCGTCAAAGCGTTCATACGCTCCGCCGGCTTTATGTAAGCTATCTTTCCTGTGAAAGTCTTTTCAGCCTTTCCTCATATTTATGCTTAGTTGCAATTCCGCCTCTTATATGTCTTTCACGTTTATTTTCCTCGAGAATTTCTTTTACGCTTTTGTAAAGCTTCGGCGAAAGCTTGGGGAGCCTTTCCGTCAGATCCTTATGGACCGTTGATTTGCTTATGCCGAAAGCCTTTGCGGCGGCGCGGACCGTGGTTCTGTGCAATACAACATATTCCCCCAGAACTACGGCTCGTTCCTTGTCGGATTCAATCATTATTCACACCCCATTACATTTTTCTGTAGTAATGTATATGCGGTGCATATCCGATATATGACGAAAGCTATTCAAGCGCCCATTATTTGTTCAAAGCTTTTTCCCATTCGCTTTCTTTGAATCCGAAAAGCACTGCGTCTTCGGCAACAAGTATCGGTCTTTTCACAAGCATACCGTCCGACGCCAGAAGTTCATATTTCTCCTCGTCGCTCATTTTGTCAAGCTTATCTTTCAGTCCCATTGACCTGTAAAGCTGTCCGCTGGTATTGAAAAGCTTTTTCAGCGGAAGTCCGCTTGCTTTGTGCCACAGCCTGATCTCGTCTGTTCCGGGATTATTCTCCTTTATATTCCTGTCCTCAAAATCAGCTCCCTGCTCTTCAAGCCACTTTTTAGCTTTCTTGCAGGTTGTACACTTAGGATAATTTACAAACAACATCTCATTACCTCCGTTTTTAAAATCTCCGCCGGCGCGGCCGGTTCATATCTTATTAAGCCCGTTAAGCTTATAGCTTATCTTTATGTAAAAAATATCTCCTGAAATTCCGCCGGAAATCTCTCCGCCCGTCTTTTCCACAAGCTCCTTTGCTATAGACAGCCCAAGACCTGTCGAGGCATGACTTCTCGCCTTATCCGCCTTGTAAAACCTCGTGAATATCTGCTCAGGATCAATGTCCTCCGGTGCGGTAATTCTGTTTTTCACCATTATTTCCGCCCTGCCGTCCTTTGCCTCCGCCGACAGACTGAATTGCTTTTCACCGTGTTCCAAAGCATTTTTTATAACGTTCTGCAATACTCTTATAAGCGCATTCTTGTTCGCAGTAATGCACAGCGGCTTTTCGCACATCTCCACCGAAGGCTCGATACCCAGCCTCATGAAATCCTCATAAAATGACAGCATTACGTTAGACGCTATACTGTCCGCACGGCAAACCTCCGGTTCGGGAATATAGTCGTTATCCTGAAGCTTTGCAAAAAGAAACAGCTGTTCAAGGAGCGTTTTCAGACTTTCGATACGCTGATAGATTATATCCATGTAATGCCTGCGCTCTCCCTCGGTCTCCGCTTCGTTCAAAAGCTGAAAATATCCGTCCAGCGAAGTGAGCGGCGTTCTTATATCATGGGAAAGACTTGTGATAGTCTGCTTCAGAACTCGGTCCTTTTTCTCACATTCAAGGAGCTTTCTGCGGTTGACCTCCACCATACGGTTAACAGCAGAAATAAGCCCGATAAACTCCTTTGCAGAATTATCCGAGGTAAGTATCATATTTGTGTCGTTCTCATTGATATACGACAACTGGCGGCAGGTGTTTTTTACCTGTCGCCTGTATAATGCTATATATATTACCGACGCTAAAAGCAGCAGTCCGAGAATTATACATAAAATTGTCATACAATACCTTTCATATAGGAACTTGTTATTATTTTATATCCCTTTTGCCTACCGCCAGAACCGAACCCGCTATAGCCACAGCCGCAAAGCATACCGCAATTATCACAGCCTTGACAACAAAATCCTTATCCATATCCGCAGAGCAATTCATTATCTGCGTAGAAACGATATAGCTCTCCAGAACTACCTCCTTCGAGAAAAATCTTTCAATAAGGCTGTCAACAACGGAAAGTGCGGAACCGATCACGTTCGTTGCACTGCAAACTCCGAAAATCACAGAAATGACAGTGCTTTTTGTAACTGTCATTACAGTCATACAGAACAGCGATACGGCAATATGCAGGATTGACTGCATACCAATAACCTTAAGGAGCGCAGAAACACTGCCGGACTCTGCAAAACCGCCGTCTTTTACAGCTGAGATTATCATTGCGGTGGCTATTACACTGAGAGCCGAGGCTATCACCATAACAATAACAAACAACGATACCGCAATAGCCTTTGTCACAGGCAGATACCGGCGTTTTTTCATAGCGCAGACAAGGTTCTTTACATAGCCGTTTTTAAATTCCGCCACAGCGACAGTCACGGCAAATATGACAGTCATAAGTTCAATAATTCCGCTGTTAAAAACATTTGAAACAAGGCTTTCGTATTTGTAAGCGGTTTCGTCATTGAATTCCTCAATCTGAGTAGGATCCATCTGAACACCTATACTCAGCCCCACATCCTCAGTCTCTGATATTGCCGCATCAAATTGTTTCCTGTTCTCCTCGTCCTTCAGCATATCCGTCAAGGCATAAGTCATATAGGTCATAACTGCCGAAAACACTACGCAAAGGATAATAATGAGCCACGTTTTCAGACTTCTCCGCATCCAGTAAAGCTGCATTCTCAATATGTTAAGCATTTTCAGCACCTCCCGTTACGTCAAGGAAGTATTTCTCAATATCATCACTTGCCACAAATATGGAATTCAGCTTAACCCCTGCCTGAATAAGAGCGATATTTATCTCGCCGCTCCTGTCAAGCTGTTCATACACGCAGATGGTATTCTTATCCGTGACCTTATAGCTTCCGACGCCCATACCGTCAAGCACTGCGCAGGCCTTTTCCGGCAAGTCCAGCTTTATCTCGATATGCTCCTTGCACTGCGCGGCAAGCTCGTCTTTTGTAAGCTTTTTAATAAGCCTGCCCTTGTCGATTATACCGTAACAGGTCGCTATCTTTGAAAGCTCCTCAAGAATGTGGCTTGAGATCATAACAGTCATTCCGCGCTCTCTGTTGAGAGTCAACACGGTTTCTCTCACCTCTGCGATTCCCTGCGGGTCAAGACCGTTGATAGGTTCGTCCAGCATAAGAAGGTCGGGCTCTCCCACCAACGCAAGACCTATCCCAAGGCGCTGTTTCATACCCATAGAAAAATCCGCCGTCTTTTTCTTTCCTGCGTCCGAAAGCCCCACAAGGGAAAGTATCTCTTCCGCATATCCCTTTTTATGTATCCCCAGCGCAAGCATTTTCATATTAAGATTATCGGCGGCGGTCATATTTGCGAACAGCCCCGGCGCCTCGATAAGCGCGCCTATCCTGGAGCGGAGCGCCTCCGACTCAGCTCCGGTTCTCCCGAAAAGGGAAATCTCTCCCGACGTTGGCTTGACCATGCCGCAGACCATTTTCATAAACGTGGTCTTACCTGCTCCGTTTTTGCCGATAAAGCCGTAAATATCGCCCTTTTTGACATTCAGGGTAACGCTGTCCACAGCGTTATGACTTCCGTACTTCTTTGTAAGACAGTTCGTAGACAATACAGTATTCTCCATAACTTTACTCCTCTCTTTGTTATGACTTAATTTTACATTCCAAGGTTAAATCAAACGCAAAAAAAGTGTAAAGAAAAGTTAAAGAAAACGCACAATAAATCCGTGGCGTAAGTATTCCTCAGAAATCACTTTGCCTTGAAGCCTATCCCCCACACAGTTTCTATATACTCACGGTCCGTAAGCTTTTCGAGCTTTTTGCGTATGTTGCTTATATGCACGTTTATCGTCTTGTCCTCTCCGATATAGAAATCGTCCCAAGCGTATTCGTAAATATCCTGCTTTGAAAAAACTCTGGCAGGATAAGACATAAGAAGTTCAAGTATCTTGAACTCCTGCCTTGTAAGAACAAGCTCCTGCCCGTCCACAGAAGCAGTATACGTTTCCTTATTGATAGATAACCCATTATAGGTGATAAGCTTCCCCTGAGCCGCTCCGCTTTTGTGCCTTAGCTGCACCTGAATCCTCGCAATAAGCTCTTTTATCTGAAAAGGCTTGGTTATATAATCGTCCGCGCAGGAATTAAGCAGTTCTACCTTTTCGTCAAGCTCGTCCTTGGCAGATACTATTATTATAGGAGTATCCTCCTTTTCCTTGATCTTTTCCGCAACCTTGTCGCCGCTCATACCCGGAAGCATAAGGTCCAGAAGTATCAGATCAAAGCTTTTGACCGACAGACACATAAGCCCCTCTGTACCCGAATAAGCCTGAGTGCAGATAAAATCATGCTTCGTCAAAGCGTCGTAAATAAGCTGATTTATAGACTGGTCATCTTCGATTATCAAAATCTGCTTCAAATCCTCACCCCGCGTCAATACTGTAATTATTATTATAGCATATTGCCGCAGAATTTACAAGACAAAAAAACGCGGCAGAACTCCCGCCGCGTTTATTATTCAAAAAATTTCGTTATGCTCTTGCACAGCCGTCAACCGAAAGCACAACGCCCGTAACATATGAAGCAAGATCGCTGGCAAGGTAAAGAAACGCATTGGCAATATCTTCCGGTTCGCCCATTCTTCCCATAGGTATAGCGGAACATATACGCTGTCTTGTAGCTTCAGGCAAAGCGGAGACCATATCCGTATTAGTTACCCCCGGAGCAACAGCGTTCACTCTTATATTGTCCTTAGCAAGCTCTCTCGCGAGAGATTTGGTCATACCGTTTACCGCAAACTTAGACGTAGGATACGCCACGCCTGCCGGCTGACCGTAAATGGAAACCATGGAGGAAGTATTTATAATAACACCTCCGCCGTTTTCTTTCATAATGGGAGCCGCCGCCCTTGCAGTATAAAAACAAGCGTTTACGTTAAGATTCATAAGCTTGTCAAAATCCTCCGGCTTGTAGTCGTAAAGCGGAGTGCTTGAAGAAATACCGGCATTGTTTGCAATAATATCCACCCTGCCGTATTTTTCGGCAACGCTCTTAATCGCCGCCTCCACAGAATCATAACTTGACAGATCGGGAGCTATTCCCTCAACCTCATAATCGGGATTTTCCGCTTTGAGCTTTTCAACAGCCTTGTCGGCAGTTTCCTGCTTTGAACCGCAAAGCACTACCCTTGCGCCGTTATCAAGATATGTTTTTACGATAGCGTATCCGATTCCTCTTGTGCCGCCTGTAACAACAGCGACCTTGTTCTTTAATAGATCCATTTTATATGACCTCCGATTTTATTTTAAGGTACGACCTTAATCTTTTATTATTATATCAAAAATTCATATAATTTTCAACAGACAAATGTACTTTTGTGCAAAATGCAGTATTTATTCTACGATTTCAACAATAAACCCGCCGCGGCTGAATTTGGTAAGTCACAGCGGATCATCAAGCTGTTTTGCAGTACAGTCTATACGGAAAGTGCAGTACTGCCGTATAAATTAAACGTACCTTTACTGATCCGAAAAAAAATGCGTCCTGCCGCCGGAAAGCCGCAGAAACGCATTTTTACAATTTTCTGTTATCTTTATAATGTACTGTATTAATCCATTGCCGCCTTTATTGCAGTCATAAGCTCGTCATATGTCTCATAGGCAGGCAGTTCAGGATATTCAGCCTTAATGCTGTCCGGACTCTTAAACAGGAATCCCGCCTTGCTTGCCTTTATCATACCAAGGTCGTTGTGGCTGTCGCCGCTGGCAATAGTTTCAAAACCGATAGACTGAAGAGCCTTTACCGTGGTAAGCTTAGATTTCTCACAACGCATTTTAAAGCCTGTGATCTCTCCGCTCTCCGCTACCTCAAGGGTATTGCAGAAAATTGTAGGATAACCAAGCTTTTTCATAAGCGGACCGGCAAACTGTGAAAAAGTATCGCTGATGATGATGACCTGGCAGAAAGATCTCAGTTCGTCAAGAAACTCCTTTGCGCCCGGCATAGGGTCGATCTTAGCGATAGTATCCTGAATCTCCTTCAGACCAAGACCATGCTCTTTCAGAATATTAAGTCTGTAGTTCATAAGCTTGTCATAATCCGGCTCGTCACGGGTAGTTCTTTTAAGTTCCGGAATACCGCTCGCCTCAGCGAAAGCTATCCATATCTCCGGAACAAGCACCCCCTCAAGATCAAGACAGGTAATATACATACTCATAAATAATATCCTCCTTCGGTGTTTACGGCTGTTCTTATATGCAAAACATATTATGTAAAAACAGCCTCTTAAAATTTACTTACTTATTATATCATAAATTTTTGTCAAATACAATAGCAATATGAAAATCGTTCTGGATATTTTTCAGAAAACGGCATAAATAATCACTGAAATCAATTTAAAATTATAATAAGGCGATATTATGTTTAAATTAAATAATTATCCGTGTATTTTCCCCGCCGTAGATTAGGGGAAAATACAAAAAACAAGCTCTGTCTGTGAAAATTGATTTCCGTGATAAAGAATCCCATAAAATTGACATGAACATCTCAATGTGCTATAATTTATTTATTCGATTTATGTTCTGAAACACGAGGTGTGAAAATGGAGTACGATTCAAAGAGGATCATAAGACGGACTTCAAATGTCAATTCTCTTATGATAATTATTTTTTACATTCTGGACTATACCCTCATAAAGGTGGGAGGCAGGATAGTTTATTCTTTGGCGGAGGATTCAAAATATCTGTACGATATTGCGGAACTTGTAAGCTACTGCATACAGTACCTGATCGTCGTTCCGATGGTAATATACATATTCAAGCTTATCAGCGGCAATAAAGAGGGCATGAAGATCAGTGCGGGATTCCGCAAGCCCTCAATGCCGACGAGCTGGATTGCACGCTGGATAATTATTGCTGTCGGACTAAGCTATGCTGCCAACTACATAAGCACATTCCTGTTCTCAGCTATTCAGAGTTCTATCGAAACCGAATTCAAAGGCGTTGATCTGGTTTCCAGCGGAACGTCGCTGGGTGCGTTTACAAGCGTTCTTGCTATGACAGTTCTTGCCCCCTTCTTTGAAGAGCTTATGTTCAGAGGCACTCTTTTCCGAAACACGGAAAAATGCGGTCAATGGACAGGCGTGATAATGATAGGATTGACATTCGGCCTGTGGCACGGAAGTTATCAGCAGATATTGTATGCCGCAGTCATGGGCGCTTGTGCCTGCTTAATGTTTGCCAAAACAGGTTCTATAATCCCCGGACTGATACTTCACGTTTTTATCAACTCTATAGGCGCAATCCAAAGCGTATGCCTTGGACAGCTTGATTTGAACGCCCTCAACAAAGCCCTTGAAACCGAAGATCTTACATATATGACCGAGCATATGGGAGTTATAACCGTGATCGTATCTTTTTCACTGTTGACATTTGCCCTTATGATAGCAGGGATAGTGCTTTTCTGCCGCGAGATCAAATTCCATAAGGACAGCTTTTCGCTCATCAACTTCTGCCCGGACATTCCGCAGAAGAAAAAGCTATGGATATATCTTACATCACCTGTAACGATCATCGCTTTCGCCGGACTTATCGCAATGACGGTCATGACTGCGATCGGCGTCATATAGCCAATGAATAAAACAATATAAAAGTCGAAAGAGGAAACGCTCAATGAACGTTTCCTCTTTTTTACGCATATAGGCAACACCGCACAACTACCGTCTTTGTGTACGTCTAACTTGCCAATTTTCCGTTATCTTGCACAGAAACTCCTTGAAAGACACAAGTATTCCTGCGTTGTTTCTATACAATCTAACGAAAAATTTTCTGCGTTATCCGCACACAATAGTTGTGCAATGTTGCCTATACAAAAATGGGAACGGTGCAAAGCCGATCCCATTTTCAAATTCTCAATCTTATCCCTTATATTTGGCAATATTGTTATTAAGCTCTTTGAGTTCAGAATCAACAGTAGCCGAATACTTTTCTCTTACCTGAGTCCATGTAGACTGATTGCCTTCTTCATTTACCGTTGAAGCCTCGCCGTAAAGAGCGTCAACAAGGCACTGATTTCCGTCGAACTGCTTTCTGTCGCCAAGAGCAGACGACGCACCGTAAGCGTAATCGAAGATCATCAGATAATCGTCGGATACAACGTCCATCTTGGTATCATACATCTCGTCTGTCCAGTTGGGATTGTTTTCCATGAACTTATCCTTATTGGTCTGCTCATACTTAGGATCGGTCTTAGCGGCTCTTACGCACTCAAACCAGCACTTAACAGCGTCTTTTCTTGTTGAACCTTTTACCCACATAAACGCTGTCATATCAGAAGTAGTTATCTTCTGCTGATTATCGTCATACTCAGGGATAGGCACAACGCCCCAGTTTTCGCCGTCCTTAGGCGACTGATTTCCGGTATAAGCCCACTCGCCCATTGCATAGAACAGACAGTTATCGTTGAAGCAATCTCTTGCCGAACCTACCCAGCCGTTGAGTATCAGACCGTTCTTCATAAGATTATAAAGGAAGTCCTGTCCCTTTTCAATATCAGGGTCGTTCAGATTGCTTACGAACTGATTGTTGTCCATATCGAAGTTAACAAGCTTCTTGCCTGTCTGCTGAATAACGTGAGCTCTGAAAAATCCGTTTACGCCGTAACGTTCTGTATCGGCAGGCGCATTCTCAACATATGAAGTCATGATCTCTTCCCAGGCGCTCCATGTCCACTCGCCGTTGGCGTAAAGCTCATACGGATCTTCCAGACCCTCTGCGTCGATAATATCCTTGTCATAACAAAGCATAGCCGAAGCGGTATAGCCCAGCGGAGCAACATAGTGCTTTCCGTTCAGAACGAACTGATCGGCAGTCTCCTTAGCGGAAGACCACAGCGGAGCGTCAAAGTCAACAATGTCGTCGATCGGCTGATACATATCCTTTACGACCTGCGACGGGAACGCAAGCCACTCATACTTGAATATATCCGGAATGTCCTTATTAGCTGTTATAGCGGCGGCAAGATTATCAAATCTGTCCTCGTTGGAAGTCTGCTGGAATCTTATAGAACCGCCCTTGCTTTCAAAAAGCTGAAGCTCAGTGCTCTTTTCCGGATTACCCTTAGTAGGGTTTATATCTCCCTCGCCAAGATAAAGTATTTCCTTTTCTGCATTTTCAGGAATAGCCTCGATAGTTTCGGTATCCGCAACCTTTACATTTTCGGTAGCGGAAAAGTCGTCCTCCGCCTTGCTGGAGGAAGCTGAACTTCCGCAGCCTGCAATTCCAAGCGCCATCGAAAGAGCCATAGCTCCCGCTATGTACCTTTTGTAATTCATAAAAATTACCTCCTTGTGATTAAAATTTTCGCATTAGTGCAATAATCTGCCATGAAATCGTTCACATTAAATTGTTTAATATCATTATACAACATAGATGTTACTATTGTCAATCAACACTTTGACTTATTTGCATTTCAACTTATTGTTTATATTGCACAAATACAGGCGCATTTTTCATCATTCCGGGCAAAAGCTGCACTGTCACACATAATGTTCAAATATTTATAATTTCATAAAAAAACGTTTTCGCTGCCCGCAAACAGACTGCCGCAAAAGACAACGCTCCGCATTTCTTTAAGAGAAAACGCGGAGCTATTAATGATTTTAACTGATAAAGGGGATTGTATCAATTAAATTCCGAATAAATTATAACACATTTGTATTCAATTGTCAACATATGTATTCATAATATGCCTTCTATATGCTTATAATCATAGTATAAGGAGGATTGATAAAATGCTGGACCCAAAAATCGTGGGAAAGGTAATTCAGCAGTTCCGTGAAGAGCGGGGACTGTCACAGGAGGTGGTAAGTGGTTTTGCCGACATCGGCAGAACCCATCTCAGCGCCATCGAGCGAGGAGCAAGAAAACCGACACTTGAAACCTTTTACCGAATCGGAGAAGCAATGCGCGTCAAACCCAGCGTACTGCTTACCGAGATTGAGCGGCAGATGAAGCTCGAATTGTAAAAAACATCATCAATGCGGGTTTGAGAAGACGGTATTTTATGCAGTTCGTAAAATTTTTTCATGTAAACGTTTGATGTAAAAATCGGACTTGTAATTTGAATGTGATTATAGTATACTGAATAAGTAAGATTTTTATACCGAAAGGAAATTTTTGATATGACCGAATTTGAAAGAAACAAGTCTCGCGTTATTGCTGATTACGAATCGCTCATCAACAGAAAGAACATCGTATCGGACAGCTATAACGGAATTTACGACAGATACGTTTATCCCGTTCTCACCGCCGCTCACGCTCCCGTTATCTGGAAGTACGATATGAATCCCGAAACGAATCCGTATTTCATGGAAAGACTGGGTATAAACGCCGTACTTAATTCCGGAGCGATCTATCTTAACGGGAAATATTATCTTGTCGCAAGAGTTGAAGGCAATGACAGAAAGTCTTTCTTTGCCGTTGCCGAAAGCGACAGTCCTGTTGACGGATTCCGTTTCTGGGACTTCCCTGTACAGCTTCCCGATACTGAACCCGAAGAAACAAACGTCTATGATATGAGACTTACTCAGCACGAGGACGGCTGGATCTACGGCGTGTTCTGCTCTGAAAGCAAGGACAAGACCTCTAGCGATCTTTCCGCCGCTACAGCGCAGGCTGGCATCGTAAGAACAAAGGACCTTAAAACATGGGAAAGACTTCCTAATCTCAAATCAAAATCACCTCAGCAAAGAAACGTAGTGCTTCACCCTGAATTTGTTGACGGCAAGTATGCTTTCTATACCCGTCCTCAGGACGATTTCATCGAAACCGGCTCAGGCGGAGGAGTATGTTTCGGACTTTGCAAGGATATAACAGATCCTGTTATATGCACCGAAGAGGTCGTGATCTCTCCCCGTCAATATCATACCATAACCGAAGTCAAAAACGGCGCAGGCGCAGTACCGATCAAAACGCCTAAGGGCTGGATACACATTGCTCACGGCGTAAGAAACACCGCCGCAGGTCTGAGATATGTGATCTACGTTTTCGCCACAGCTCTTGACGACCCGTCTAAGCTCATTGCATCACCGTCCGGACTTTTCATTGCTCCTCATGGTGCAGAAAGAGTCGGCGACGTTTCTAATGTGGCCTTCACAAACGGAGCTATTGTTCGTGAAAACGGAGACGTTTATATTTACTATGCTTCTTCCGATACCCGTCTGCACGTTGCCGCAACAACAATAGACAAGCTTATGGACTACACATTCAACACACCGTCCGATCCGCTTCGTTCTGTTGACTGCGTAAAGCAAAGATGCGAGCTTATCAAAAAGAACCTTGAATTTATGGGCAAATAAGCGAGTGCGATTCAGCAAACGCCTGATATTTCCGAATCAAAAACAGAATATGCAAGAAAGGGAGAACATTGGAATTGTTCTCCCTTCAGCCTGTCGAAAAAGTCTTTTTATAACTGCCAAGGAGGTAAAAAGAGCGGGGTCAAGCGACGCGATTGCCGCTTGCGGGGTCGAGGGGCAGAGCCCCCGTCGCTCCCGCAGGAGGACTGAAAACCGTGAACGCTTATTTCTTGTCGGAAAGCTCAGAGATTATCTGTATGAACGACTCAACATCGCTGAAATCTTTATACACCGAAGCAAAGCGCACATACGCCACATGATCAAGCTTTTTAAGTCCCTTTAAAACCATATCTCCTATCTCGCTGGTAGAAGTTTCCGTCTGCATTTTATTAGCAAAGGCATTTTCGATATCGTCAACCAGCTTTTTCATATCGTCAACACTTACAGGACGCTTTTTGATAGCATTCTGAATACCTGCGATAAGCTTCTGCCTGTCAAAAGGCTCAAAGGAGCCGTCCTTTTTATAAACCATAAGCTGAGGTTTTTCGATGACCTCATAGGTAGTGAATCTTTTTCCGCACTTCGGACACTCTCGCCTTCTGCGTTTTTTTCCCTCGCTGGGTCGTGAATCTATTACTCTGGTGTCTTCGTGATTGCAAAACGGACATCTCATTATTAACACTCCTTCAGAATCGGCCGATTTTATCGGATATTGTGCTGAAACTAGCTTTATTATACCACAGATTGTGTTTAAATGCAAGCAGTTTTTCCGATTTTTCTTATAAAATGCAAATAAAAAGCAAAAAATCCGCCTTGTGAAAGACGGATTTTCCTATGTATAAACAATACACACAATACTGCGCTATGATCCTACAGCTTAACGATCTCGCCTGTCTGCTCTCTGCCTGCGCCTACAGCGTTTGACTCATCGGTATCGATGTGCATAGCAAGAGCGAACTTGTCGCTTACTCTGATAACAGTGTCGCAGAGGATTGCGGTTCTCTCAGCAGATTCAATCTTAACTGAAACTATGTCCTTGTCTTTTACGCCGAACTGCTCCGCGTCTGCCGGAGTCATATGGATATGTCTCTTCGCAACGATCACGCCCTCGGAACATTCAACCTCACCGCAAGGACCGACAAGCTTACAAGCGCCTGAACCGGCAACATCGCCGGACTCTCTGATAGGAGCAGCCACGCCGATAGAACGGGCGTCGGTAGCGGAAAGCTCGACCTGATTTGCACTGCGGACAGGTCCGAGAATAGAAACATTTGCAAGCTCTCTCTTAGGGCCTACTACTGTTACTCTTTCCTCGCAGGCGAACTGTCCCGGCTGAGAAAGGTCCTTTTTCTTTGTAAGAGAAGCTCCCTTTCCGAAGAGAACTTCCAAAGCCTCCTGAGTAACGTGAACGTGACGTGCGGAGGTTTCAACGATAAATTTTGACATAATAAACATTCCTTTCAGATAATAAGTATTTACATTACTATTTTACTACTATTTTATTCTCAGGTCAAGAGGAATTTCCGAATTATTCACGGTTTTTGCTCAAGTTGCAAAATTGCGGATGAATTAAAAACAAATGATTAAATCGTACTTTAGGTTATATCGGTCAAGTCTGTTCTCCCCGCCGTTCGGCGGGGAGAACAGATTACATTTCATCAAATATCTTTTGCCTGTTTATAATTTTTTTACTCGCTCAAAAGCCGTACCAAATTATTTCAACAAGAAAGAGCAATTATCGGCAAGAGTTCTCTATTAAGGCAACACCGCACAACTTGTTTGCACAAATCAGTTTGCAATCTAATTAAAGCTTTGTATCTACAAATATAGTATAGATCGCTCTCATCGCTTCCTCAAAGTCGTTCTCGTTTACACCGATGATGATGTTAAGCTCGCTTGAACCCTGGTCGATCATCTTTACGTTTACATGAGCGTGAGCAAGAGCCGAGAAAATTCTTCCCGCAGTACCTCTGTTTGATTTCATCGCGCGTCCTACAACTGCGATAAGAGCAAGATCCGTTTCAATATCTATGGTATCGGGATGACAGTTTCTGTGAAGTCCCGACATGATCTCCTGCTCCTTCGGAGCAAATTCAGCCTGATGAACTACGATAGACATAGTATCGATACCCGACGGCATATGCTCAAAGCAAATTCCGTTTTTCTCAAAAACCTCAAGAACTCTTCTGCCGAAACCGATCTCTGCATTCATCATATCCTTCTCGATATTAACAACGGTAAAGCCCTTCTTACCGGCAATACCGGTGATAGTGAACGGAGGCTTCTGAGATGTGGACTCAACAATCATTGTACCCACGTCCTCAGGCTTGTTGGTATTCTTGATATTAATAGGGATACCGGCTTTTCTTACGGGGAAAATCGCGTCCTCATGAAGAACCGTTGCGCCCATATAAGAAAGCTCTCTCAACTCCTTATAAGTTATAGTAGTGATAGGCTCCGGATCATTGATAATCCGCGGATCGCAGATAAGGAAACCCGAAACGTCCGTCCAGTTCTCATAAATATCAGCGTTTACAGCAGCCGCAACGATAGACCCTGTTACGTCCGAACCGCCTCTTGAAAAAGTCTTGATAGTGTCATTTGGCATAGAACCGTAAAATCCGGGAATGACTGCATTATCAAGCGACGCAAGCTTTTGCGGCAAAGCCTCGTTAGTTCTGGCAGAATCAAACTGTCCCTGATCGTTAAAATAAATAACGTCTGCCGCGTCAACAAAATTATAACCGAGATAATTTGCAAGCACGATACCGTTCAGATACTCGCCTCTGGACGCCGCATAATCCCTTCCTGCCTTGCCGATAAAGCAAGCCTTGACAGTCTCAAACTCCTTTTCAAGAGAAAGGTCAAGACCCAGGTCGTTAATTATTTCGTAATATCTTTCCTTGATAGCGTCAAATTCCTTTGAAAAATCCTTGCCCTTGACAGCCAGATCATAACAGCCGTAGAGCATATCCGTGACCTTTGTATCGGAAGAAAATCTTTTTCCCGGAGCGGACGGTACTACAAATCTTCTCGACTCCTCCGCGGTGATGATTTCCTTCACTTTTTTAAACTGCTCGGCGCTGGCAAGGGAGCTTCCGCCGAATTTTACAACCTTAGTCATTTCACAAACCCCTTACAAATTATAGATTCTTATATTCCATATGCTTTCAGAATACCCTGAAATGCGCAAGAAATACGCTACATTAAATAGTATACAAAATTATACCTATTAAGTCAATGTACAAAAAGGCAAATTTTCTGCTGATTTTTAATGTTTGTTTGTGAAATACGCTTGTGCTCGTATCAAGGACATATACATTGTCTCTGCCGATGTTAAAACGCAACCTCGCCAATATTGTTGCGGTTGTGCGGTAAATCATAAAAATCAGACATCAGCTTTGCAATAAATTTAGATTTAAGATTTTTTGAAAAAAATGCTTGACAAGGATAGCAAAGTATGATATAATAAATAAGTCGCTGAGCGGCAGTGCTGTTTTACAGCCTTTGTCAAAAATGGACAGGTGTCCGAGTGGTTTAAGGAGCTGGTCTTGAAAACCAGTGATACGGCAACGTACCGTGGGTTCGAATCCCACCCTGTCCGCCAATTTTATATTTTCTGCGGATTTACCCAAGTGGTGAAGGGGCTCCCCTGCTAAGGGAGTAGGTCGGGAGACCGGCGCGAGAGTTCAAATCTCTCAATCCGCGCCAAAGTTCCGTAAACATTACGTTTGCGGGACTTTTTATTTTGCTTTTTTGTATTCGTAAATATTAAAAAATCTTTTGATACTACACACACTACTACACACACTTTTATTACATAAAAATACCCAATCATTTCAACTATTTATTACAACCCCCCAACTAATTTTTACAATTCTCTTGATTTTTCTGCCGAATGTGGTATAATGTACCCAAAGCATACTAAGTTAGGAGGATTACTATGATAAAGAGAGA
>JAETQO010000069.1 GCA_021770655.1 Ruminococcus sp.
CGGTGGACTGTTTTGAAAGAGGGGAAGCCCTGCGAAAATTATTGCTCAACTTGTTCGCAATAATTCGAGGGCTTCCCCTTGTTTACCATCAAAATTAGGTTTATCGACAAACTGAATCGGACGGCATCACTGCCGCCCGATAGTGTTTTGCAATTGATTATTCAATGGTAGTAATATCGCTGCCGAACCATGTGGTGGAGATCTCGGCAAGCTTTCCGTCTTCCTTCATTTCGTGGAGGATCTCTTCGATCTTGTCACAAAGAGCCTGGTCGCCGAGTCTGAAACCGATCGCATATTCCTCCGGGTCAAGTCCGTCGGGAAGAACCTTGTAATCCTTGCCAGAGGTAGAGATTTCATAATTAGCAACTACGGAATCAAGAAATACCGCGTCAACCATATTGAGTTCGAGCTGCTGAAGCGCCTCAACGTTTGTAGCAAGCTCAGTGGTAGTAGCGCCGTTTACAGTAACAACATCGGAAGCGAGGAGCGTTTCCTGAGCGGTAGAACCGTTCTGAACGGCAATGTTTTTGCCTGCCAGATCAGCCTGAGATTCAATGTCGCTGGAGCCGTTGACAACGAATACCATTTCATTGTTCATGTAAGGTTCGGACATAAGCATTACTTTTTTTCTCTCATCGCTTACGGAAAGACCGTTCCAGATGCAGTCGATAGTGCCTGCGTTAAGATCCTGCTCTTTGGTATCCCAGTTTACGGAATATGTCTCAAGCTCAACGCCGAGCCTTTCGCAGACTTCCTTTGCAACATCGATGTCAAAGCCGACGATCGCGTCGTTCTCGTCTGTATAGCCCATAGGCTTGAAAGTCGGGTCAAGACCGAGAACCAGCTTGCCGGAGTCGAGAACCTTCTGGAGAGAATTATCTTCACCGGAAGCAACGCTTGTAGTTCCTTCGGCTTTAGAAGCGGAGGAAGAATCGGACGAGCTTCCACAGCCTACGGCTAAGAGCATCATTGCCGCGGCGGAGAGGGAAGCGATAGTTTTAAAAATTGACTTTTTCATTTTAAACTTCCTTTCGATAAGCAGAATAAATACTGCGTTTAGTTCTTTAATATGATAGCACATTATTACTTTGTTGTCCAGTGAAAAGCGGCGTTGTCATCGAAACTTCGTAGATTTACACAACAGCCTGCGGAGTTTTAAGAATAATTTTCACTAATTCGTTTTGGCAAAGGCGTAAAACCGTCTGAGTTTTATTTATACCGTTGAAAATCACGTCTTGATCAAATCGGATTACCGTCTTGACAAAAGACGCATAAGAATGTAAAATCATATTATAATCATATGAAAATTATTCTGCGGACGGAGGCAGTGATTTGGAAAATTATTTGCAAAGATCAGAAATGCTTTACGGTAAGGATAAGGTGGATATTCTGAGAAGATCAAAGGTGGCTGTTTTCGGTGTGGGCGGCGTGGGCGGCTATGTTATCGAAGCGCTTGCCCGAAGCGGCATCGGGGGATTGGATATTTTTGATAACGACACGGTTGCTGTATCCAATCTCAACCGACAGATAATAGCAACGACCGAAACGGTAGGAATGCTGAAAGTCGAGGCGGCGGCGGAAAGGGTAAGGGTAGTGAATCCTTACTGCAGCGTACGTGGATTTGCGGTATTTTATGCTCCGGACAATGCCGGGGAGTTTGACTTGAGTCAATACGATTTTGTGGTGGACGCTATTGATTTTGTGCCGGGAAAGCTTTCACTTGCAGTGGAATGTATGAATGCGAATGTGCCGCTTATATCGGCAATGGGTGCGGGAAACAAGATACACCCCGAAATGCTGGAGCTTACTGATATTTATAAAACAAGCGTTTGTCCGTTGGCGAGGGTGATGAGAAGAGAGTTAAAAAAGAGAGGCGTTAAGTCGCTCCCTGTGGTTTATTCAAAAGAGCCTGCGAGAAAGCCTGAAATTCCGGAAGGAGAAAAGTTTTGTCCGGGGAGCAGCGCCTTTGTGCCGTCGGCGGCAGGACTGATAATTGCGTCTTATGTTGTAAACAGTCTAACCGGAGAGGAATGATCTTATAGTGAGAGAGCTTACGCCCAGACAGAAAATAGAAAGAAGTATTGTGACGGATTTCCGCAGAAACATCTGGAACAAATTTGTAATGGGTATAGATCGATACGATATGATAAAGGACGGCGACAAGATCGCTGTCTGCATATCGGGAGGAAAGGATTCAATGCTTCTGGCAAAATGTATGCAGCATTTACAGAAGTATCAGGGTATGGATATCGGGCTGGAGTTTATTGTGATGAATCCCGGCTACAACGACGAAAACAAGCAGAGGATAATCGACAATGCGGCGCTTATGGGGATACCCATAAAGATGTTTGAGACAAAGGTTTTCAACATTGTATACAATCAGAAAAGAAATCCTTGTTATCTTTGCGCAAGAATGAGGCGCGGCTGGCTTTACAGCTATGCGCAGGAGCTTGGCTGCAATAAAATTGCTCTTGGACATCATTTTGACGATGTGATAGAAACTATATTAATGGGAATGGTTTACGGCGGGCAGATACAGACTATGATGCCTAAACTGTACTCAAAGAATTACCGTGGTATGGAGCTTATCAGACCGCTTTACATGGTGAAAGAGGCAGACATAATCGATTGGGTAAATTATAACGATCTGCATTTTATCCGCTGTGCGTGCCGTTTTACTGAGGAATACGAAAAGCATGAAAACAAGGACGGGATATCCAAGCGTCAAGAGATGAAGGAGCTTATCGCTAAGTTCCGTGCTACCAATCCGAACATCGAAAATAACATTTTCAAAAGCGTTTACAACGTCAATCTCAGGACGGTCATTCAATATGAATACAAGGGTAAAAAGTACAATTTTATGGACAGATATGACGATTTTGACTGGGACAACGAGCGGGGCGGCGATGACGAGGACGGGTTTGAAATGTAAGAGCTTAATAAAAATCACCTGAATGGTACAAAATGTATTTTATGAAAATAGAAAAAAATTTGAAAAAAGGCTTGACAAACGGCTGAACATAGTGTATAATTTATTACTGTGATTAGATGATTGCTGCTATGGCTCAGTAGGTAGAGCACGTCCTTGGTAAGGACGAGGTCACCGGTTCAAGCCCGGTTAGCAGCTCCAGTACAAACGCCTTTAAACTGCGTATTTATGCTGTTTAAAGGCGTTTTTTCTTTTTTGTTAATATACGTTT
>JAETQO010000015.1 GCA_021770655.1 Ruminococcus sp.
CCGGTGGACTGTTTTGAAAGAGGGGAAGCCCTGCGAAAATTATTGCTCAACTTGTTCGCAATAATTCGAGGGCTTCCCCTTGTTTACCATCAAAATTAGGTTTATCGACAAACTGAGACAGTTCTCGCATAATTGTGAGAACTGTCTTTTTTATAGTTATAAAATTTTTATTTTTTATCTTAAATCGTTCAATTTAGACGTCATTTAATAATCATATTTATTATAAGACCTGCGGCAACGCCGAAGAAATAAAGGATACCCATTATTGCAAAATTTTCCTTGTAGTGCTTATTGGTTCTGAAAAGTACCAGAAGTCCCACGCCCGCACCGGTGCAAAGTCCTGCGATCAGCGAGCCGAAACTTACGATCCCTTCGATATAAAGCTGAGTAAGCACTACGGAGGCCGCACAGTTCGGAACAAATCCGATAATTCCCGCAATAAACGGCTGGATCGCACTGTCGGTCATAAGCAGGCTTTTTACCGTTTCCTCTCCTGCAAGTTCCATAAAACAGCCGAGAATAAGATTTACAGCAAAAATGAAAAGGATTATGCTCACCGTGTGATGAAGAGCGGAATGAATGATTCCGTGATGTTCACAGTCACAATGCTCGCAGATTTCCTTGAAAGGTTCTTCGTTCTGCTTTTTGCCCAAAAGCTTGATGACAATATCCACAGCAAGTCCTGCAATAATACCGATAACTGCCTTGATGAGAATAAGCGCCCAAAGCTTGCCCGCAAATTTTGGATTTGCAATTATCATGGGTATAGCCTCGTCGCTTGTGGAAAGATAAACCGCAACAAGCGTGCCCATAGATATAAGCCTGCCGGAGTATAGGTTGGAAGCCACGACAGAGAAACCGCATTGAGGCACGGCGCCTAAAAGACTGCCGCCTACCGCACCGAAAGGCCCCATTTTCTGCAAAGCCTTGCCAAGCTTGTTCGCTGAGCGGTGTTCGATATATTCAATTAACAGATAAACGCCGAACAGAAACGGCAGTATTTTCAGGCTGTCAATGAGGGCGTCAATTAAAACGTCGGTTAAGATCTCAAGCATTATATCATTCTCCAATAAATTCCGATTAAAGGTAACATATTTTGCCGCCGCACAGAAAAACAATGCGGCATTAACCTTTATTATACTATATATAATAAATCTAGTCAAGTTTTTTTGAAACGAATTAAAAACATACGGCTTTTGAACGAGTAAAAAAATTATAAACAGGCAAAAGATATTTGATGAAATGTAATCTGTTCTCCCCGCCGAACGGCGGGGAGAACAGACTTGACCTATATAACCTAAAGTACGATTTAATCATTTGTTTTTAATTCATTCGCAATTTTGCAACTTGAGCAAAAACCGTGATTAAAAACCAAAAAAGACTTGACAAATTGCGAATTTATAGTACAATATAAATGTATGATATTTTTTTAACAAACATTTTCGGAGGTAAGGATATGAAAATGAGAGGTATATACTCTTCGGTTACGGACATCAGACGTAAGGTGTTTACCGAGGTGGCAAGACTTGCATACGAAGAGGGCAACTATGCGGAGAAAATCACTGAGCTGCCCTATAAGATAGTGCCGGGAAAAACAGCGGTGTACAGAGAGTCTATCTTTCTTGAGAGAGCGATCGTTGAGGAAAGACTCAGACTTGCTATCGGTCTGCCGCTAAGATCTATCGAGGAGCATGAGGCGGTTTCCGACGGCATCGAGGAAAGCGCTATTGCGGAAAAATACTATGACCCACCGCTGGTAAATATTATTAAATTTGCCTGCAACGGCTGTCCCGAAACTCACTACCACGTTACGGACTGTTGTCAAGGCTGTCTTGCTCACCCCTGTCAAGAGGTCTGCCCAAAGGGCGCTATCACTATCAAGCACGGCAAATCGGTGATCGACCAGTCAAAATGTATAAAATGCGGCAGATGTCAAAATGTCTGCCCTTATAACGCTATCAATAAAATGGAAAGGCCCTGCGCCAGAGCCTGCGGCATGGACGCTATCGGTTCGGACGAAGAGGGAAAAGCTAAGATAGATTACGATAAGTGCGTTTCCTGCGGAATGTGCCTTGTAAACTGTCCTTTCGGCGCGATCGTTGATAAAGGACAAATTTTCCAGCTTATTACTGCTATAAAGAAAAAGAAAAAGGTTATCGCAATAGTAGCGCCTGCCTTTGTAGGACAGTTCGGACCTAAGGCAAGCCCCGAAAAGATTACTGCGGCTATGAAAAAGCTTGGCTTTGCCGATGTGGTGGAAGTTGCTATCGGCGCAGACCTTTGCTCAATCGAAGAGGCGAAGGACTTTATGAGAGAAGTGCCGAATTATCAGCCGTTTATGGCTACGTCCTGCTGTCCTGCATGGTCGGTAATGGCGAAAAAGCTGTTCCCTGATCTTGCGCCTTACATATCCATGGCGCTGACGCCTATGGTGCTGACGGCAAGAATGCTCAAAAAGGATAATCCCGACGCCTGCATTGCCTTTATCGGACCATGCGCCGCTAAAAAACTGGAGGCCTCGAGAAGAACCATAAGAAGTGATGTTGACTTCGTTCTTACCTTTGAGGAGCTTATGGGAATGTTTAACGCCAAGGGCGTGACCTTTAACGACATCACCGATGACGAAAAGGTCGATCTCTGCGAGGGTACGGGCGACGGACGAGGCTTTGCAGTTAGCGGAGGAGTTGCCAAAGCTGTGGCGGACGTTATCCACAGACTTGACCCCGAACGCGAAGTAAAGGTCGTTTCAGCTCAGGGCTTAAAGGAATGCCGCAAGCTCCTCACGCTTGCAAAGGCAGGAAAATACGACGGTTATCTGCTTGAAGGAATGGCTTGTCCCGGCGGCTGTGTTGCCGGAGCGGGTACGCTTCAGGCTGTGGAGAAAAGCACGGCTCTTGTAAACAAGTATGTTAAGGACGCTCCTGTTCAGAACTCTCTGGATTCAAAGTATGAGATAAATCTTGATTTTATCACCGAACAAAACGGCGGCAACTGATATTAAGACTGCGCCTTTGCGCAAATCTGTAATATTAAGTTTGCTTAACATTACAGATCTTCCCGCAGACGGAACTTCCCGTTTGCGGGATCTTTTTTTTAATTATTTAGCACTCGATATTTTGATATGCTAGCGCTCTAGATATGAGAGTGCTAATTTTCAGAATGCAGTCACTGTTTTTTCACACAATGAACATAATCAAGCGATATTATATAGACAATGAAAGGAAATGATACCAATGGAACAGAAAAAGGAATAAAGCAATCAAGGGTAAATAAAATAGATATGAAAGCATTTTTAAGGAGGAATCATTATGTATGGACTTACACCGTTTGAGAGAAAGAGCTATGATCTGTTCAACGCGTTTCACGATTTTGAGAAAGACTTTTTCGGAGAAACCACAGCGCTTCGGAGCTTCAAGACAGACATTAAAGACGAAGGCGACAGATATGTAATGGAGGCTGAGCTTCCGGGCTTTGACAAGGAGGATATCAAGCTTGACATTTCCGGTGACAATCTTATCCTGTCGGCTGAACACAAAGCGGAAGACAATGAAAAGGACGGAAACGGCAATTACATCCGCCGTGAGAGGAGCTACGGTTCATACCGCAGAAGTTTTGATATCACGGGCATTGACGCAGACGGCATCGAGGCTGAATACAAGAACGGTATTCTTTATCTGAATCTGCCGAAAATGCAGAAAACCGCTCCCGCCTCAAGAAGACTTGAAATCAAATAAATGAGTTCTTATCGCCGCAGAGGTCAAGACTTCTGCGGCGATTTTTTGCTTTGACGCAGTCCATTCCCCGGAGTGAGCTGTTAAATTGTTGTGGGTTAGTCGAACGCCGGCCTTTGCCAACAAATCCTCACTTTTCATTCAAAAAATATATAGGGGAACGATGTCCGCACCGTCCCCCTATTTCCGCAGTCCGTCCTGCTAATATCAACAAAGCGCCGCCCTTGTCAACAATTCCTCATTCCTCATTCTTAACAATTTCTTTTTCTGCCTTAGCAAGCTGTTTTTTGTCGAATATACTTTTGGCGACCTGAATACCGAATACTATTGCCGCACCGATAAGGAAGAAAACAATGCTGAAAGTGTCAAATGTCATAGCCGCCTTTGGTTCTTTGAGGGTAGTAGGGCCTACAACAATTGCGTAAAGAGAGCCGATCATCATTCCGATAACGCAGTAGATAGTCTGGCTTCTGAAATTCATCAAGGCCTTTTTGATAAATCTCAGCGTTACAAATACACCGACGATTATTCCCAGTCCCAGTATTATTATCAGAGGCAGATTTGAAAAATCAAAGTGAAGTATCTCCTTGATAGAAGAAATAACAGGCATATAGAGTCCGAAGGTGAGAAGTATGGTAGAGCCTGAAATTCCGGGAAGAACCATAGCCGAGATAGCGCACATTCCTGCCGCAAAAATAAACAGCGCAGTGGGAACGGTGATGTTTGAAACGTCGGCGCCTCCTCCCGAGGGATTTACAAGAGCGATACCCACAACAATTGCTATTCCGATGACGGCCCATATTATGTTCTTGTATTTTCCTTTTATGCTCTCCTTTTCTTCTATTATCATTACAGGTATAGCAAGCGTGATAAAGCCCATGAAAAGAGAGCTTACCTTGTAGATTCCGCTTTCAAAAACATTGGCAAGAACGCTTACCGCAAGCCCCATTCCGATTACCCAGCCGACGCCAAGCTTGATAATAAAAAATAAAGCGGTCTTTCTTTTTTCATTGTCTTTGCCGAACAGGTTGTTCAGCGAGTTGATGAATTCGTCGTAAAATCCCAGCAGGAAAGCGATAGTTCCTCCCGAAACTCCCGGAACACTGTCTGCAAGAGCCATGCAAAATCCTCTGATAGCGTTTATTATCATGTCATTTCTCCTTCTTTTTCTTTGTAAGCGTTTACCACAAGCTTCATAAGCTTTTTTAAATTTTCCTCTTGACGGCAGTCATCAGTCTCTCCGGCGGCACGGATCACCGCCTGTCTGGCGTATTCTGTTCTGCCGGTCTTGAGATAGCACAATCCGAGATACAGATCGCAGTCACAGAGCAGAGAAACGTCCCTTCCGCTTTCGCCTTTTGCCGTATTAAAATATCCCTCAGCCTTGGCGTAGCGTCCGTTGGCATATTCCAGCACACCCAGAGTATGAAGAATATGACCGTGACGCCTCATTGTAAGCGACCTGTCAAAATAATGACGGGAAGAGCGGTATATTTCGTTTGCCACCTTGACGTCGCCCTCCATAAGCTTTCCGTAAAGCAGTATATTGAAGTAATTACTCTGTCCCGCCGCCGAAAGCTTATCGAAAGATATTTTCTCCAGAGTGCCGTAACATTCGTCGTACCGTTCCCCGGAAAGATACGCCGATGCCAGCGACAAAAGACCCTCGTCTGATATTCCTTTCCGTCCCGAAAGTGTCTTTGTGAGCTGTTCATAATAGCTGTCCGAAGTGCCGAGCTTTTCATAAAGCCTGTCAAGTCTGCGTATTTTAGCAATGGAAAGCGAGGCAGATATGATGTTTGCCGCACCGCCGACAAGAAATAACAGACATGAGGCTTTCAGAAAGAAATCAAGACATATGGGAGCGCCGTATTTACAGCCGGTAAAGAGCCAGTAAAGACACATTATGATATATCCGCCTGCAAGCGCCGCCGCACCGGTCATTCCCACTGCTTTCAGCACACCGTATTTCTGCAATCCCTCAGCCCCTTTCGGCTCAGAAAGCGCCGCAGATCTTTATGTTTCCGCGGCGTAGCTTTATAATAGCATATTATCTGAGATCTGTAAATAAAATCTGCGTAAAATCAAGGTAAAACTGTTTTGGCAATACCGCCGCCTACTGCATATCCTTGTTTCTGTTTTTCAGCAGTTTCTGCCTTTTGTGTTCGTGTATTCCCATAACTATCTTTTCGCAAAGATCAACTACCTTTTTCATAAAAGGCTTGAATACATAGAAAAACTCGCCCTCATAGGTTACGACCTCACCATTGAAACCCTTCTTGAATTTATACACACCGTAGTTCGGATTGGTTTCATCATTGTAGAACGGGATACCCTGAAAATCGTAAATGTAGTTGTTTCCCTCCAGCGCCCAGTTTATCATCGTCCACTGCATAAGATAGTTCGGATAAAGATTGCGGTGATGATTTGCAGACGCGCCGTATACATAGCAGGTCTTGCCTGCATACTGAGTGGTAACTGCGCCGGACAGCGGTATCTGCTTGCCGTCCTCGTCCACATAGCACATAAAAAGTCTGCAATGCTCAGGACCGAGACCGTTTATCATCTTAACAAAGTATTCTTTTGAGCGGATAGAGAAACCGTCTCTGATACCCGTTGCCTGCATGAGCGGATAGAAATCGTCAAGAGCTTCAGTTCCGCACGCCTTGCAGTAAACGCCCTTTCTTCCTGCCTTTCTTATGCGGTTCCTCCAGTCGGGCTTGAATGTAGCCATGACCTCGTCCGGTGTCTTTCCCTCGATATTTCTGAGCATATAGTTGTTTCTCGCCTGAATGGTGGTCAATTCCGCCGCCTTGTGGATATGCTTGAATCCCATGGATTCGATAAGCTTAGTGCAGTCCTCGTCCTTTTCTTCAAAGCAGGGATCCCACATAAACTGATAGCACTTATATTTTTTAGCCAGCGCTTTTACCCCCTCGAAAAGGTCTTTCATGACCTCCTTGTCCGACCAGTCGCAGACAGGACCGTGAGGAGCGTAAAGAAATGTACAGCCGAATATCGGTATTTTTTTGATTATGATAAGGCAGGTGCCTCTTATACTGCCGTCCTTATCTCTGGAGATAACAGCGTCCCAGCCCCAGTTGTCCTTGACATTGGGCCACTTGAGCGACTGCATAAAGTTGCCGTACTTGCTTGTGCTTGCAAAGCGTTCGTACTCTTCCAGCAGTTTTTCATCAGATTTGTTTATTATTTCCATTATTATGTATATCCTTTCTGTTTCGATAGAATAACCTATTCAATTAATTATATAACATATCGTATCAAAAATCAATAAGTATTATATAAATTTTTTTAATTCGGGTCGATAGGTACTTCAAGGAGTTACGACTCCGCCCGAAGACCTCGTTTGTGTAGTCTTTTCCATAGCATTAAACCGTACATAGTCCGTTTGGTGTTTTTTAATTCGGGGTGCAAGGTACTTCAAGGAGTTACAACTCAGCCCGAAGACCTCGTTCGCATGGTTTTTTCCATAGCATTAAACCGTACATAGTCCGTTTGGTGTTTTTTAATTCGGGGTGCAAGGTACTTCAAGGAGTTACAACTCAGCCCGAAGACCTCGCTCGCATGATTTTTTCCATAGCATTAAACCGTACATAGTCCGTTTGGTTGTTCTTAGCGACTTTGTTGAAAAATTAAACTGTACTTTGTAAGATTGGTGGTTTTTTCTACGTTGGTTCAAGGCATGAAAAAATTGTAGGGGCTGTTACAAAAAAGTTGTGGAGAACAACCCAACAGACAAAGTACAGTTTTGTCTTGCAACAACGTAGCGAAAAACCACCAAACGGACTATGTGCGGTTTAATGCTATGGAGAGGTTAATGCAAACGAGGTCTTCGGGCTGAGTCGTGACTTCCAGAAGTACCCTGCGACCCGAATTAAAAAGAGCGACCCGAATTAAAAAAAGCGGTTGGAGCAAGTTACCAACCGCTTTATAATATTGAGTTTTTAAACAATGTTTCAGAAAAGCGCAAATATAGACTAAGTGCGGTTTAATGCTATGGAGAGGTTAATGCAAACGAGGTCTTCGGGCTGAGTCGTAACTCCTTGAAGTACCCTGCGACCCGAATTAAAAAGAGAGACACGAATTAAAAAGAAGTGACTGTCTTGACATCAGACCATGCGCCGTAGTATTTTACGTTTTTCACAGTGGTGTAGCTTCTTACTCTCACCCAGTATTTCTTGTTGCCCGACAGCTTTGAAACCGTCTTGGTATCAGCGGTGTTTTTTGTGACGGTCACAGTTTTAGCGCCGGAGAATGCGGAGTTTGTCGCATATTGTAATTCGTATCCCGTTGCAGAGCCTTTCTTTACCCAGTCGGCATAGAACGCCTTTGATTTTGCCGTAAGCTTCTGGATCGTCTGCTTTGCGGGATTGATATTGAAGGTCTTGGTAACAGTTCCCGTGTATCCGCCTTTTCCTGTGATCTTGACCGTCGCCTTGCCGATGTTCTTGTTGTTTGAATATGAAACTGTGTAATCGGTGCCGTTTTTCAAGACCTTGCCGTTGTATTTGACTGTGACGCTCTGTGTAATCGCCTTGCCCGTATACGCCTTTGTGGTCACGCCCGAAACATTCGACGCCGAAAGCGTGTATTTCTGCGTAGTTACCGACTTGCTGTCCGACCATGCTCCGTAATATGTCTTTCCGCCTGAAACGGTGTAGGAGCGTACTCTTACATAGTATTTCTTTCCTGCGGAAAGCCCGCTGATAGTGCAGGTATCAGGCTTGTTGGCGGTAAGCTTTTTGGTTTTTGCACCTGAGAAGTTTGAATTTACCGAATACTGGATTTCATATCCCGTCGCCGAGCCTTTCTGCGCCCAGTCTGCATAGAATCCGGCTGTGCGTGCACTAAGCTTCTGTATTGTCTGCTTGGCAGGATTTATAACAAAGGTAACTTTTTTGCTTCCCGTGTAGTTGCCCTTGCCCTTAACAGTGACCGTCGCAGTGCCGACATTCTTGTTGGCGGAATAAGCTACGGTATAGTCCGTGCCGTTTTTCAGTACGGTTTTTCCGTTAGTGACCTTGACGGTAGGTTTCTTTGCATTGCCGTCATATGTATATTTGGTGGAAGAAAGCGAAACCGAGCAGTTTGAAACAGAAACTCCGGCGGACCCGATCTTAAAAGTCTTAGTCACTGTGCCCGAATAATTTCCCTTGCCGACAATAGTGACCTTGCCCGTTCCTACGGCAGTGTTGTTGCTGTAGCTTACGGTATAGTCAACGCCTTTTACAAGAGTCATACCGTTATAGGTTATGCTTACGTCCGGAGTTTTTGCTTTACCGTCGTAGGTATACGAGGTTTTGCTGAGAGTAGGTGAAAGCTCGGAAACAGACTTTGGAGCGATCTTGTAATCGACCTTCTTCTCGCCGCTGTAGTTACCGATTCCTGTTATTACCGCCCATGCGCTGCCGGCATCTATCGAATTATAGTAACGTACGCTGTAGTCGGTGAAGTTTTTCAGTACCGTATCTCCGATCTTGACTTCCATATCGGGGAATATCCATTCTCCCGTGTATGTGTAAGCGCCTTTCAACGTTACCTTTGCCGTGTTTATAGCGTCCTCAGCCGTAACGGTGATTTTCTTTGTAACAGCGGTGGAGGCATCTCCGTTTATGTAAGCCGTTACCGTAGCTGTTCCTGCTGAAACTCCCTTGACGGTTCCGTCCGATGAAACGGTAAGAACGTTTGGATCAGATGTAGAATAAGTTACCGATGAGGGATTTACAAATGAACTCTGATCCAATTTCGTGTTTTGACAAGCGTATTTAAGCCTTGACGTACTGCCAAGCTTGATAGCCGCCGCACCGTAGATATATGGGTCAAAGTTGCTGAGGCTTGAATTGATCGCCGCAGTTTTCGTTGTTGTTGACGGATAGCCCGAAGAAGATGCCGACGGGTTTGCGGCGGTAGAGCCGAAGTTCTGCACCCAATACATACAGCCGTTTACCTTGACGCAGCCGATTCCGATACTTTTAAATCCTGAGTTCAGTATATTTGCCTTGTGTCCTGCCGATTTCAGCCAGGCACTCATTACATTTTCCGGCGAGCTTTGACCTGCGGCGATATTTTCCGCGTGCATTTTATTGCAGGCGGTAAAGCAATCAGTGCCGTCGGGTCTTATATGATTATAATAAAATGTGATTTCCGCCGCTCTCTGCATAGCGCAGTCAAGCAGGTCTTTATCCATAGTCAAAGCGGAAAGACCGTTAGCGGCTCTTTCCTTATTAACAAGAGCCAGCACTTCAAAGGCTTCCTTATAGTAAGCTTCATAATCGATTTTCAGACTTACGTTTGAAGATGACGTGTCTGCGGCGGCAACAGAAATTACAGTATTGCCGTTCGCGCCCAAAGCCTCAAGCGGAGTTACGGCGCAGGAAAATATAAGCGAAAGCGACATAATTCCGGCAACAAATTTCTTCATAAATTATGCTCCTTTCGTGCGGGAAGAGAGCCTTTCCGCACAGTTTCTTATCAATTCAATACCGCATAAGACCACTACGCGATATTATGCGGTATAATTTTTCCGTACATATTTTATTATAGCGCAAAGCCTTTATCATTTCAAGCAAATTAAACGATTTTCAGCATATTGCCAAATAAATACTTGTGCAATATGTTTAATCTGTCTATTTTTTAATTCGGGTCGCTCTTTTTAATTCGGGGTGCTCTTTTTAATTCGGGGTGCTCTTTTTAATTCGGGGTGCAAGGTAGTGCAAGGATTTACTGCCCCGCCCGAGGATAGGTCTTGCATGGTCTTTTACATAGCATTAAACCGTACTTAGTTGTGCTGGTGTTCTTCTTTTACATTGAAACGGAAATAAATCCACACAATGTATATTAAGAGCACCCAACGCACTTTGTACGGTTTAATGCTATGGAAAAGCCTCTGCAAGCGGGGTCTTCGGGCGGAGTCATCACTCCTTGAAGTACCTTGCGACCCGAATTAAGAAAAGAGGGCTGAGTCGTAACTCCTTGAAGTACTTTGCGACCCGAATTAAGAAAAGAGGGCTGAGTCGTTACTCCTTGAAGTGCCTATCGACCCGACTTAAAAAATAAACCGCTATCAGCGTACCGAATACCGCTCCGCTAAAATCGATGAAAACATCTCTTATCTGTCCCGATCTTCCCGATACGAAAAGCTGATGGAACTCGTCTGTACAGGCGTATAAAAGCCCGAACAGGGAAGCGCACACTGCTCTTAGCTTTGTTCTGCCGATTTTCCACAATGCTGAAAACGCCAGCGCTCCCAATATTGCATACTCCGTAAAGTGCGCAAGCTTCCTTATTATAAAGGTTGCGGTGTCGTGGTATTTTAATTGCGCCGCAGGGTCCATGCTTTCATATGCCGGATTTATAAACCGTACTATGAATTCAAACAGGGCGTTGCTCTGTGCGTTCGATTCGTCGCTGTTGTTGGCTGAAAACAGAAATATTACAGCGCACCATATCAACAGTGCGGCAATTCTAATAACGTGATTTTTCTTGACCGAGATTTTTTTCAATGTATATTTTCAGCTCCTCTTTTTCGTTGGCGGCTTTTTCCTCCAGAACTCCGTTAAGCGCAAATTCCAGCGCAAGTCCTATATCCTTGCCTTTATAGCCCATTGCTGTCACATCGTTTCCGTTTATAGCCAGATCGTGAAGTCCTATACATTCCTGCGATTCTTTTATATCGATTGCAAGCCGACCTATCTCGTCCAGCTCCGCAAGCTTTTCCTGCCGTTTGTAGTCCGACTGGGCGTAGGTATCGGCTCTTCGGACCTCCAGATAGTCCATGACAAAATCGAAATCATGCTGCGCTATAAATCTCCGCACGGATTTTCTTGTTGCGGGTATCCTGTTGTCATGCTCCCATATAAGGTCATAGATACGTCCGGAAGAAGAGTTGTCGATCTTCAGCCGTCTGAGTATCTCTTTGGCTTTTTCCGCTCCCGCAAACTGGTGCTTTTTAAAGTGGGATATACCCTTATCGTCCACCTTGTGCATATCGGGCTTTGCAATGTCGTGCAAAAGCATTGTGAGACGCATCACCCAGTCGGGACGGACGTTTTCAACGCTCAGGCAGATATGTCCGTAAACGTCGAGAAAGTGGTGAGGGTTATTCTGTTTAAAGCCGAAGCAGGGTATCAGTTCGGGAATAGCTACGGCGATGACGTCACGATAATCAGAAAGCACTCTGCGGACGTCCTTTCCGCACAGCAATTTTTTCAGTTCTTCTGCGATGCGCTCGGCAGAGATGCTTTTTAAAAGCTCTCTCTGCTTTAATATTGCCGCCGAGGTTTTTTCCTCGATGCGAAATCCTAAGCATGATGAAAACCGTATGCCGCGCAAAATTCGCAGAGCGTCTTCGTCAAAGCGTTTTTCCGCCTCGCCCACGCAGCGCAGTACGCCGTTTTTCAGATCCTCTCTGCCGCCGAACAGATCAACAAGCCCTTCTTCGGGAGAATAAGCAAGTGCGTTCACAGTGAAATCACGCCGTTTCAGGTCCTCCTCAAGAGAGGTCTCGAATTTTACCTGAGCAGGCTTGCGGTGGGAAATATACTCGCCGTCACTGCGGTAGCAGGTAATCTCCACAGGATTTTTTTCTATTATCACCGTAAGGGTTCCGTGTTTAAGACCGGTGGCAAAAGTTCTGAAATTCTTGAAAAGCTCTGTCATCTTCTCAGGAGGACAATCGGTGCAGACGTCGTAATCGTGAGGCTTTTTCCCAAGCAGGCTGTCTCTCACACAGCCGCCTACAATATAGCCCTCAAAGCCGCCCTGCCGCAGGATATTAAGCGCAGTACGAGCATATGAAGGAATAAAAATTTCCATTTGTAACACCCCTTTGCGGTTTGGTCTATATAATTATGAGCCTTTTTGCGCGCAAAATCTGTCGTAATGATTTTTATGATTTTTTCGGTTATACTAATTTTATGAAACTTGATCGCTTTATTATAAATCAGCGCACAGCCCTTTGCGCATTGCTTGCGTTTTCCGGTGCGTTCTGCGGATTTCTGCAATCCAGCATTAATTTGCCGGCGGCGGCTTTTTTTGTCTTTGCACCGATGCTTTACGCTTTGACCGAGGCTTGTTCGGCGAAAAACTTTTTAGTGCGGTATGCCTGCTTTTTTCTGCCCTATTATCTTATACAGCTTTCTTTTCTGCTTACGGTCTGGAAGCTTGAGCCGCTGCCGAAATGGGCGGCGGTGCCGCTTGCGGTACTCGCCTGTCTTGCCTTGACACTTTGGGAAAGCGGGCTGATGCTTGCGGCGGTATGTCTTTTTATTCCTTTTCGCCGCCGCATAGACGACGGAATATTAAGAACCTTTATACTCAGCTTTCTTATCTGTACAGGGGAGTGGCTGCAGGAGGCTGTTCCTTTTTTAGCGTTTCCGTGGTCGGGGGTCTGGCTTACCGTCACCGACTCGCCGCTGCTGCTCAGGTCTGCGGCGGCGGGAAACTGTCGGCTTACCTCGTTTATCATTCTTGCCGCTAACGGACTGCTTGCACAGTGTATTTTCAGCCGAAAGAAAATCCCCGCCCTGCTTGCTCTTGCAGCCTTACAGATCTCAAACATTTCCTGCTGTGCATATTCGCTGAAAAAAACTGAAAGCCTTATCAGTACAGACGGAGAAAGCTTGACGGTCATGTGCGCTCAGGACAGCGTTCAGGGTGAAGAAAAATCCAAGCGCAAGGCGTTTGATTCCGCCGTGTCCTACCTGAATATTTTAAACGACGGCTGGAAGTGGGGAACTGATCTTGTGCTTTTGCCTGAAACCGCCGTGCCTGCGGATTTTGACGACGAGCTTACCGAGTTCAGACTGCTGTCGGATTTTGCAAGATCAAAAGGCTGTACGGTAGTTACAGGCTCGTTCTTCCTTGACGGCGGCAAGGACTACAACGCTCTCCTTGCCTTTACTCCCGACGGTGAAGTCACCGCGCCCTACCTGAAACAGGTGCTTGTTCCCTTCGGTGAGAAGATACCGCTGGCTTCGCTCTGGGGAGCGCACACTATGTGCGAATGTAACGATCCTGCATATACCAAGCCTCTTGAAACAGGTGAGAACACTGTCGGTGCGGTCATATGCGTGGAATCGGTTTTCTCTGACCTTGTAAAGGCGCAGACCCGACAGGGCGCGCAGTTTCTTTGCGTTTCCACAAACGATTCATGGTTCGGCAAAAGCTCCGCCAGAGAACAGCATTACAGGCACTGCATAATGCGCGCCGTAGAAAATAACTGCTATCTTCTCCGTGCAGGAAACTGCGGAATATCCGCCGTGATTTCGCCTACGGGCGAGCAGCTGTCCGCAAAAACGGACAGTTGTAAAGGCGTTGTGTGCGGAGAGATAAAGCTGTCGGAATAAAAATAAATTCAAAAAACGGATATGTTTCTTATTCGCCAATCTCCGTCAATCTGAACAATCTCGCCGTATACGGCTTGTCAAATTTTACGTTCAAAGTTCCTTTCTCCTTGGAAAAAGCGAACTGGTACTCGTTGAAGCTCGGGTAAATGCACTCGGACTTTACGTTTCTGCCCTTGAAAAATTCCACAGGCAG
Organism: Ruminococcus sp.; assembly: GCA_021770655.1. Taxonomy (GTDB): domain Bacteria; phylum Bacillota; class Clostridia; order Oscillospirales; family Ruminococcaceae; genus Hominimerdicola. Next base: position 14,292 of record JAETQO010000015.1, read on the forward strand.
AATGCAGGTCTTGTCATTGCCCTCTCTGCGCCAAACCGCAAGATAAGCTCTGCCGTCAAGCCGCAGTCCCAGAGAAGTCCATTCGTCCGAGAACTTTGAAGTGCCGAGGCTCCAGAAAGGAACAGCCTCCTTGATGTCGCCGCGTATCGTTTTGTAAACGCTTATCGCCTCTTTCACAAGAGCCTTGCGCTCCTCCTCAATATAGCCCAGATGTCCGCTCTGGTGTATTCTCAGGAGCATAGCGTTCACCATGTTGAACACCACTTCCTCCTTGTCGCCGGAGATCATGGGATAAGACCATATCGCCGACTGTTCGGGACAGAGTGCGGCAGGAGAGTTCGCCGCGATGGTGCAGTATTTTCTGTAATCGTCCTGATCCGAGGTGGACTGGATAGAGTATCTTGACAGCATTGCGTAGTCCATTCTCAGTCCGCCGCTGGAGCAGTTTTCTATGATAAGGTCGGGGTGACGGGCGAATACTCCGTCGATCCATTCAAGATAGGCTCTTTCGTGACCGAGAAGTCCGTCGCCGAAGCTGTCGCAGTTCTGCTCCGTGCCAATGCCCGGCTCGATATTGTAGTCCATCTTTATGTATCCTACGCCGTATTCTGAAACTATCCTGTCAATGACCTCGTCTGCGTGGGCTCTGACCTTTGGATTTCTGAAATCCAGCTGATAGCGGCTTCGGTCGAAAACTCTTTTTCCGTGACGGGTGAAAAACCACGAATCGTCGCACTTTTCCTCCACCATAGGACACTTTATTCCCATGACCTCTATTTCAAGCCACACGCCCGGTATCATGCCCTTTTTTCGGATATAGTCGGCGACCTCTTTTACTCCGTTCGGAAAACGCTTTCGGCTTTCCTTCCATTCTCCGACCCAGTCCCACCAGAACCCGTCGGCGTACCAGCCTGCGTCAATGCAGAAGTATTCACAGCCTGCTTCGGCGGCGGCGTCAACAAGGGGAAATTCCTTTTCCGCCGTGGGGTCGCCCCAAAGGCAGTTCATATAGTCGTTGAATATTACCGCGAGCCGCTGATTGTCTCTGTTTTTTCGGCGTATTTTTCTGCGGTAGCGGGTAAGCTCGCCCATAGCCGTGTCAAATCCGCCGCATACCGAGCCGACGGCGCATTTTACGCTCTCAAAGCTTTCTCCCGGAGCAAGGTTTTTCGACCAGTGGGATTCTATTTCCGACGGACCTGAAAGCTGTAGGTACAAATGTCCCTCTTCGTCGGATATCTCCCAGTGCCATGAGCCGTTATGCTCGATCTGCCAGAAAAGAGTCGAGCCGACCTCGGTGTTTTCCAGAACTCCCATAGGGATATACTCCTTAGCCGACCAGTTGCCCACATTGGTGACGCCCATTACCTTAGAGGAGTGCTGATAATCCAGCGGCTGAGCCATTCCCAGTCCTACCTGTTCAAGGGTATAGCTCTGCCACTGCAGTTCTCTCTGCCATGAATTGTGGCAGACGGAGATCTTCAGCTTGTCGTCCTGAGAGAGTATACCCTCCTTTTCAATGCCCGTAAGCGCAAAGGAGGATACATACTCCAGAGTCTGCACCTGAGAGCCTTTGTTTGTGACCGTCGTCCAACAGCGGACGACGGAGATACCTGTGTAGAACTGAAAATGGGAGATTGCCTCAAGTCCTGTTTCTTCGTCGAACGTGGTTATTTCAAGCTTTCTTCCGATGTTGTTGTTTTTGTCGGAAAAATCCTTGAACTTCATTCTGTAGCCGGGAGCGGTGACGATATATTTGTTGCCGTGACGTTCTCCCGCTCGGTCAATTCCGCTTACCTGCAATTCCACAAGCTTGAAACCTGTTGTGCCTGTACGGGAAGTAAGCGTCTTTTCATCGAAGGGCAGTGCGGAGAAGTGCAGTAATCTTGCTTCGTTGTCGTCGTTTATTTCAAACACGAAGTATATTCCGTTTTCATAGATGTTTATTCGTTTCATCTGGCGATGTCCTTTCGGGTTTATGTGTACAAAAAAATGTATAGTTGTTTTGCTTACAGCATGGAGATAAGCTTGTCAAGTATTCTGTGCGCCGCCTGCTCCTTTGTCATAAGCGGAAGCTCTTCCGCACCGCCCTCGGTGATAAGGGTGATAACGTTGGTGTCCGATTTAAAGCCTGCGCCTGCGGTTCTGAGAGAGTTTGCGCATATCATATCGCAGTTTTTGTCCGTAAGCTTTTTGGCAGAGTTTTTTATAACGTCGTCGGTCTCCATGGAAAAGCCGCAGAGGAGCTGATTGTTTTTCTTATGCTCGCCCAGATATTTCAGAATATCCTTAGTGCGTTTAAGTTCGATGTTCATATCGCCGTCGGATTTTTTCACCTTGCTGTCAAAGGTTTTGGCAGGGGTGTAGTCTGCGACAGCCGCCGCCTTTATGATAATGTCCTGGCTGTCGGCATTTTCCGTTACCGCTTTGAACATTTCTTCTGCGGAGCGTACGTTTATCACCTTGACGAACTCGGGCGGTTCGACCTCCGTTTTTGCGGCAACGAGTGTGACCTCCGCACCTCTGAGCATTGCGGCTCTTGCAACGGCACAGCCCATTTTTCCGCTGGAGTGGTTTGTGATATATCTTACGGGATCGATAGCCTCGACAGTTGCGCCTGCGGTAACGAGTACCTTCTTACCGGACAGGTCCTTTTCAAAGGCTATTTCCTTTAAAATATATTCAAGCAGGAGCTTTTCCTCGGGCATTCTTCCGTCGCCCTCATCGCCGTTGGCAAGCATACCTCTGGCAGGTTTTACTATCTCGTAGCCGTAGCCTTCAAGCTTTTTCAGGTTATCCTGAACTATAGGATTATGATACATATTATGGTTCATAGCAGGGGAGATGATTTTTTTGCAGGGGCAGGCTATGACCGTTGTGGTGAGCATATCGTCGGCAATTCCGCCGGCTATTTTTCCTATGACATTAGCGGAGGCGGGAGCGATCATCACGACATCGGCTTGTTTTGCAAGTGCGACGTGTTCAACGCTGTACTGAAAATTTCTGTCAAAGGTATCGATAAGGCATTTATTGCCTGTGAGGGATTCAAAGGTGATAGGATTTATAAACTGTTCGGCGTTTTTGGTCATAAGCACCTGAACGTTACAGCCGAGTTTTTTGAGCATTCTTGCGAGGTTAGGGATTTTATATGCGGCGATACTTCCTGTAACGCCAAGCACTGCGGTTTTGCCTGTAAGCATAGTAAAGACCTCCGTTCGTAATAGTAGTACATAATACAAATAGTATACCACAAACTTATTCAAATTGCAATTTCTTTTTAATTCGGGTCGATAGGTACTTCTGGGAGTAACTACTCCGCCCTCTTTTCTTAATTCGGGTCGATAGGTACTTCAAGGAGTGACGACTCAGCCCGAAGACCTCGCTTGCATTAACTTCTCCATAGCATTAAACCGCACATAGTCCGTTTGGTGGTTTTCTACAATGTTATTTCAAGGCTCAAATGAATTGTAAGGGCTGGCGTACTCGACAGCCCTCCCTGTAGTCTCTCAACAACGTTTCATCTTTGTCAACAATTCCTCATTTCTCACTCCTCATTCTACAAACGGACTATTGTAGAATGAAGAATAAGAAATTGTTTACAAAGTCGGTACATTGTGCGGTGGAATAAAATGAATCGTGAATTTGGCAAACGCCAATTCTATTGCTCTTAAATTCACATAGACGGTTGTAGCCAATCCAGAGAAAAAATCACCACTATTAATTAGAAACTATTAAAAAGACGCTTTTGAAAGTACATCATTAGATGATCCGAATAAAAAGGCAGGACAGCAAATCAACTGTCCTGCCAATATTTTTTATGCGAAGTAGCAATGAACAAGGAAGTAAAAGCAAACATCAAAATGTTCTAAGCAAATAAATTCCTCATTCCTCACTCCTCATTACTTAGTGAGTCCCCAGATGTCCTTTGCGTATTCTTCTACGGAACGGTCTGCGGAGAAAATGCCAGCGCCTGCAATGTTTGCAAGGCTCATCTTCTGCCACTTGAGCTTATCTCTGTAGCACTCTGAAGCGTACTTCTGAGCCGCCTGATAGGAGTCGAAGTCCTTGAGAGCCATGTATGGGTCTGAGTTTTTCAGACTGTTGGCGATCTCGTTGAACTGCTGTCCGTTGATGCCGTACTGAAGAGTGTCTATTGCCTGCTTTACTGTCGCGTTGGAGTTGTAAATGTCAATAGGCTTGTAGCTTGCCTTGCAGGCGTTTACTTCGTCAACGTTCATACCGAAGATAATGATGTTGTCGTCGCCGACCTGCTCGTGAATCTCGACATTTGCACCGTCCATTGTGCCGAGGGTAACTGCGCCGTTTATCATAAGCTTCATGTTACCTGTTCCCGATGCCTCTGTTCCGGCAAGAGAAATCTGCTCGGAAATATCTGCGGCAGGCATAAGAAGCTCGGACAGCGAAACGTTATAGTCCTCAAGGAAAATTACGCTGAGCTTATCTTTAAGCTTATTGTCCTTTTTAAGCTCTTCGGAAATGTTCCAGATAAGCTTGATTATCTGCTTTGCCATATAATATCCCGGAGCCGCCTTTGCCGCAAAAATATAGGTTTTCGGCGTGAAATCGGCGTTAGGGTTCGCTTTCAGATAATTGTACTGTGCAATGATATTCAAAGCGTTAAGCTGCTGTCTTTTGTATTCGTGAAGTCTTTTTACCTGAACGTCAAAAATGGAATCGGTGTTCAATGTTACGCCGTACTGGTTCTTTACATACTTTGCAAAGTTCTTCTTGTTTGCAAGCTTTATAGACGCAAGCTTTTCGAGAACTTCCGCATCGTCCTTGAATACGGAAAGCTTTGAAAGCTCTGCGGCGTTTTTCAGGAATCCGTCGCCGATCTTCTCGCGGAGAAGCTTGGTAAGTCCTTCGTTGGACTGATAGAGCCATCTTCTGTAAGCGATACCGTTTGTAACGTTCTTGAACTTTGTTGGGGTATCAAGATACTCGTCCTTGAAAGTCTCTTTCTTGATGATCTCGGAATGTATTTTTGCAACGCCGTTTACGCTGTGGCAGGTATGGACGCAGAGGGTAGCCATTTTGACTTTGTTGTTTTCAACGATGGACATATGGGAAACCTTGGCTTCGTCTTTGTAACGCTCCCAAAGATCTTTGCAGTAACGCTCGTTGATCTCGATGATGATGGAGAAAATTCTCGGACATACGCTCTTGAGCAGGTTGCAGTCCCATTTCTCCAGAGCCTCGGGCATTACGGTGTGGTTTGTATATGCAAAAGTATTTGTTACGATATGCCATGCCTTATCCCATGAATAGCCGCAGTCGTCGAGAAGGATTCTCATAAGCTCAGGGATAGCGAGGGTCGGGTGAGTATCGTTGATGTGGATAGCAACCTTTTCATGGAGGTTGTCAAGAGTGCCGTAAACGCTCATATGCTGATTTACGATGTCGCCGACAGACGCAGCGCAGAGGAAATACTGCTGTCTGAGTCTGAGGGATTTACCCTCGGCGTGGTTATCGTTAGGATAGAGCACCTTTGTGATAGCCTGTGAGATGATGTTTCTGCCGAGAGCCTTCTGATAGTCGCCCTTATTGAACATCGACATATCGAAAGACGCTGTTTCAGCTTTCCAGAGTCTGAGCTTGGAAACTGCTTCGCTGTCATAGCCGGAAACGAACAGGTCGTAAGGAACAGCCATAACGGAAGTGTAATTTTCATGTGTAACGCAATGATACTGGTTATCCCAATACTCCTTCAGCTCGCCGTCGAAGCGGACCTCGACTGCTTTTGAAGGAACGGGAACGAGCCATACGGAACCGCCCGGAAGCCAGTTATCCGGAAGCTCGGTCTGCCAGCCGTCTTCAAGTTTCTGCTTGAAGATACCGTACTCGTAGCAGATAGAATATCCTGTTGCATGGTAGCCGTCGGCGGCAAGAGCGTCGAGGTAGCAGGCGGCAAGACGTCCCAGACCGCCGTTTCCGAGACCTGCATCAGGCTCGCACTCATAGATACCGTTTATTGAAATACCGAAATCTTTCAGTACAGAGGTTGCCTGACTTACCATTTCCAGATTATAGAGAGAGGTCTTAAGACTTCTGCCCATAAGAAATTCCATGGAGAGATAATATATTTTCTTTTTTCCCTCCGACTGGGTTTTAACGGTGAATTTTCTTCTCTTTGCTTTCAGAATGCCGACCACGATCTTTGACAGAGCCTCATAGACCTGCTGATCCGAAGCCTCTTCGGGAGTCGTCTGAAAGTCGTTGTGAAGAACGTCGAGAAATTTCTCTTTTAGTTCCGCCTTGGAAATTGTTTTTTCTACAGCGTTTTTTGACATATACTTTACCTCCTACATACTTTTAAGCTGAGTGCAGACGCACTTCGCACCTTTATTTACGCTATCGGCGCAAATCAATCCAAATAAAATTATATCATATTCCGACTTATTTTGCAAGGATAAAAAGCGGAATTAGAAATAATTTTAAATATTTGACAAGAAGATAGTTTATAGAAACGAAAACGTTTTAATATCAAACTATATTATATGGTATTGTTGCATAATTGTCAAGGCGTTTAATTGTACAAAATGCTGATTTTGGAACATTTAACAGCAAAGAGGGGGCGGAAAGCGGGGATTTTTTATATTATCACAAGAATAAATCTGCGATTTATGAACGGAGGATATTACACTTTCGGGTGCGGCGGTTTTGTTGTTTAAGGCGTGGTTAGTTTCGGTCGCTTTATGCACAGTATGCACAATAATTTGTGCGCTTTTTTGTGCAGCTATATGATAAATGATTTAATTTGACAACATTTCAGTAATTGTTGCATTTTTTATGCAACAAAATGGGGATTTTTCGGGATAAGTGAGAGGCGGCTGTGCGGACTGAGGTCGGCAGGCGGCTGAGAAAAAATTAATGAATACCGGGAGGTAACGTTATGGTCGGTACTAAGAAGCTGTTTGCGAGGTTTTTCTTTCATCTGAGGAACGCGCGTGAGGCGGCGGTAAGGGTGGGAAGTCCGCCGGACTGCGCAGAGGCTGAGGGTGCGGCGCTTTTACACGACAAATGGGTCGGCGAGGAGATCAAAAAGCTGGAGGAGAGCGACTCTCAGGGGACGGCTTACGCTAAGTCGGGTTTGACGAGGCTTGCTTTCGGGGCGGTGAACGACGCGGTAAGGCTGGCATTTGACGAAGAGATAACGTCGGAGGAGATAATGAAGCTGGATCTTTACAACGTGAGCGAGATAAAGCGGCCAAAGGGCGGCGGGCTGGAGATAAAATTCTTCGACAGGCAGAGGGCTTTGGAAAAGCTGGTGGAGCTTGATCCGCAGTTCGGCGAGGAGTCGGAGGCGCAGAGGCTTGTGGACGCTATTTACGGACGGGGAGGCAGATAAAATTGAATACTTACAAAACGTCTGCCAATCAGCAGTTCGTTTTTCGATGGTGGGCCGAGCCTGCGCTTGGGGATTACGATGGGATAATCTGCGACGGGGCGGTCAGATCCGGAAAAACCTTTTGTTTATCGGCGTCGTTTGTGACATGGGCAATGACCAATTTTGACGGCCAGCTTTTCGGACTGTGCGGCAAGAGCATAATTTCGCTCAAGAGAAATATTCTGCCGTCGCTGAGAAAATTTATGTCGGCTTTGAAAATGAAGGTTTCGGAGGTTTCGTCGAGAAACTACATGGACGTGACCTTTGGCAGGCACACGAACAGGTTCTGCTATTTCGGCGGCCGTGACGAGGGGTCGCAGAGTTTCATTCAGGGCGTGACCCTTGCGGGAGTGCTGATGGACGAGGCGGCTCTGATGCCGAGGAGTTTTCTGGAGCAGGCTGTGGCAAGGTGTTCCGTGGCGGGTTCGAAGCTTTGGTTCTGCTGTAATCCGGACAATCCGTTTCACTGGTTCAAGAAAGAATGGATAGACAGGGCGGAGGAAAAGCGGCTTTTATACAGGCACTTTTCTTTGGAGGACAATCCGTCGCTGAGCAGGGAGGTCATCGAGAGATACCACAGGCTTTACACGGGAACGTTTTACGAACGGTTCGTGCTTGGAAAATGGACGGCGGCGGAGGGGCTTGTTTATTCTATGTTCGATTACGGCAGGGACACCTTCGAGGGCGGCATTGACTGCGAGAGGTATGTTATAAGCTGTGATTACGGAACGGTAAATCCGTCAAGCTTCGGGCTTTGGGGTTTGAGAGACGGAGTATGGTACAGGCTTGAGGAATATTATTACGACTCGCGGAAAGAGGGCTTGCAGAGGACGGACGAGGAGCATTATGCGGCTCTGGAGGCGCTTGCGGGAGGACGGGTCATAGACAGGGTGGTATGCGATCCGTCGGCGGCCTCGTTTATCGAGTGCATAAGGAGGCACGGCAGGTTTGCGGTAACTGCGGCGAAAAACGACGTCATTTTCGGTATACGGCTGGTATCGGACGGGATAAAGGGCGGTAGGATAAAGATAAGCCGACGGTGTACGGACACGCTGAGGGAATTAAGCTTATACCGCTGGGACGAAAAGGCGGGAAAGGACGCACCGATAAAGGAGAACGATCACGCTATGGACGATATGCGGTACTTTGCCGCGGAATGTCTGGGCGGAGGCGGCGAGGAATTCTTTGTTGCCGCCGTGGAGCATTAGTATTTTTATGAAAGGAGAAGAACATGGGTTTATTCAGAAAAAAGACTGCGGTTTCGGAAACGGGGGCGGTAAGTAAGCTGAGAGACGGGGGATTTCAGTTCAGGCTTGCGCCCGACGGGGAGATCTTTCAGCAGGAGCTTTATGATTCGTTGAGGGCGAGAGTTCCGATAATCGACGCTTGCTTTGGTAAGATAATCAGACTTACGGGAGGTTTTAAGGTTATTGCAGGTAACGAGAGGGCGCAGAGAGAACTGGAGGATTTTTGCAGAGATGTGTCTGTGGGAGTTTCGGGAAAGTCGCTTTTTACCTTTGCGGATATGTATCTCGATTCACTGCTTACATACGGAAAGGCTGTCGGCAGGATATATGCGGATCAAAGGACGGGAAGGATAAAGGGGCTTTATGTGGGGGACGCTTCGCTTTACAGAATAAGAGAGGGAAAGAACGGTCTTGACAAGCGAGTGTTTTATGTAAGCGGCGGCAGGGAGGTAAGGATAACCTCGCCGGAAAAATTGCTTTACACGGCGCTTAATCCCAGTCCGAAACACCCGGACGGAGTTTCTATTCTCAGGGGATTGCCTGCGCTGAGCGACATTCTTATGAGGATATACGAATGTATCGGACAGAATTTTGACAGGGTCGGAAACGTAAGGTACGCTGTGACCTACCGTCCCGAGGGGGAGAACGACAGGGCGAGAGCCAAGGAGCGTGCGGAGCAGATCGCTCAGGAATGGAGCAAGGGCATGAGAGCGGCGAGAAACGGCGTGGTGCAGGATTTTGTTGCGGTGGGCGATGTGGACATCAAGGTGATCGGTGCGGACAATCAGCTTATTGAAACGGAGATTCCTGTAAGACAGCTGCTTGAACAGCTTGTGGCTAAGCTTTCCATACCACCGTTTCTGCTGGGGCTTAACTGGTCCACTACCGAGAGAATGTCGGCGCAGCAGGCGGATATGCTGACAAGCGAGCTGGAATATTACCGCAGACTTCTGACCCCTGTGCTGGAGGAGATATGCGGGGTGTTTTTAAGGCTGAACGGTTACTCCTGCGGTGCGGCGGTGGAATGGGACAACATCAATCTTCAGGACGAGGAGGCGTTGGCTAAGTCAAGACTTTACAACGCTCAGGCTGAGGAGATCGAGGACAGGTTGAAAAATCAGAGTGAGTTGAAGTAAGAAGGAGGATTTTTATGAGTGAAAAGGTTTCGGGCGAAGAGCTGGAGCTGATAAACGGTTATGCAAGAGAGCCGCTGGAAAGCGAACAGGTTTTTGTTTTTTCTGTTATCCTATGCGACAATGAGATCGACAGGGACGGGGAGAAGTTCAGCTCCCGGACGCTTGAGGGACTGGCGGAGCTTTTTAAGGGGCGGACAGGCATTTTTGACCATGATCCCAAGAGCGAAAAGCAGTCGGCAAGGATATACGACGCATGGGTGGAGACTGTTCCCGAAAAGCTGACGGCGGACGGGGAGGTCTACCGCAGGCTCAGGGCGAAGGCTTACATGGTAAGGACCGGATCAAACGAGGACCTTATCAAGGAGATACAGGGAGGTATCAAGAAGGAGGTTTCTGTAAGCTGCAGCGTAAAGAGAAAGCTTTGCTCTGTTTGCGGAGCTGACCGGTATGAGGTCGAATGCGGTCACGAAAAGGGCAGGGAATACGGCGGAAAGCTTTGTTTCCATATTCTTGACGAGCCGACGGACGCTTACGAATGGTCCTTTGTGGCGGTGCCGGCGCAGGTGAACGCAGGAGTTACCAAGAGGTTTTCCTCCGCCGAAAGCAAGTCCGCTTTTTTGGACAGCTATGAAGATGTTGCGCTGGCGAGGGAACAGCTCAGGGGCGACGTTTTAAGGCTAAGCTATTTCTGCAAGCCGTACATGACGGCAAAGGCGGTAGGGGATATGGCGGACATGATGAGTCTGAGAGAGCTTATCGATTTCAAGAAAAAGCTGGAGAAGCAGGCTTGCGACAACGAGGAGGTCTATATCGCCGAGGAGCAGAGTTTTCTGACGGGAGATTACAAGGTATGACCGATCGGGTCTGAAAGGGGGTGGAGGTAATGTAGGAGAAAAGGGACAGGCCTTGGTGCAAAAGCTAATAAATGCGTTTTTCACGGCTGAAAGTTCGGAGGCTGTCTTGCAGGAAATATTCACACGGACGTTTTTTAGGCAAACTGAATTTTATTTTGAAAAGGAGAATTTATTTATGTACAACACAATCAAACTTGAAAAGGGACTTTATTCAATTACGGGAAAAACTTTTACTCAGGCGCTTGCGGAGCTTGATCCGGACGTTAATTACGAAAACACGGAGCTTAAAGGGCTTGACGCTTTTGAAAGACAGCTCAAGCGTTTTGACATAAAGGTCAAGGGCGCAAATTCCGACAGGGTGGAAAAGTTTTTCCTTTCCACGGAATCGGCTGTGCTGTTTCCCGAATATGTGAGAAGAACCATTAAACAGGGCATGGACGAAAACTCTATTATGGGCAAGGTAGCGGCGGCGGTCACTTATACTGACGGCATTGATTTCAGAGGTCTGACTGTCACCAAGAGCGGTTCTTCCGACGTTGTGAAGGAGGCCGCAACTATGCCTGTGACAAGCGTAAGGCTTTCATCGGCAAACAAGACGCTCACCAAATTTGCAAGACGTCTTAGCTGTTCCTATGAATCTATCAGAAAGCAGAGACTTGAAGCTTTCGGTGTGATACTTAAAAATCTCGGAGCGGCTATAAGCAGGGACGTCAACGGACTTGCTATGAGCGAGATAACTACGGGTCTTACTCCTATGAGCATTGCAGGCAGTAACATTGCTTACTCCGATCTTGCGGCGTTCTGGGCTTCAATGAGCGATCACAACATGACCACTATGGTATGCTCTCCTGCGGTAATGGCGAAGATACTTGCGCTGTCTGAGATGAAATACTGCGTGGGCGACTATATGGCGGGCGGTACAGTACAGACTCCTTACGGGGTGACGCTTGTGAAGTGTCCTCAGCTCACCGGCGACATTGCTGTGGGCATAGATCAGAGCTGTGCTGTTGAAATGGTGCTTGGCACGGACATTGTGGTAGATTTCGATCAGCTTATTTCTACTCAGTGCAATGAGATATCCTGCTCGATCATGGTAGGCTTTTCCGTACTTACCAACGGAGCGGTAAAGACTTTGAAGACATCGGCGACTTAATTTTTTTCCGGGGTATTTTACGGGACAGGGGCGGGTTTTATATTTAAGGAGGGGATAATTTGGCGGTTCTGAATTATGAGAATATCAAGGCCGAATTTCTGAGACTTGCCGGAATTACGGCGGTCGGAGACAGTGAACAGCTTGTAAAGGCGGCGGTAAACGGATTTGAGGAAGAGCTTGACGCCGAGAGGACTGAGACTGCGGACGACAAGGCAATATGCGAATTTGCGGCTGCCGCCGAGGCGTTCTACAGATTTGTTTGTCTGAAAGCGGCGGGAGACAAGGTAATATGCACGGCGGACGGCAGGGCTGTGGAGAAATATGACGAGGACGGACGTATAAAAGCGGCAAAGGCTTTGCGTGATGCGGCTATGGCACGGGCGGAGAGGTTTACTGCGGAAAAGGGTTTTGAGTTTCGTACAAGCGAAGGATCGGTATAAGAGAGGAGAGGTTTTATGACGGATATTTCGCAGGTAAAGCAGATAGTGAGCGGCAGACTTACGGCGGCGGGATTTCTGCCGCTGGGGGAATATTCGGCGGCGGACAGTCTTTTACACAAGGACGAGGATATCGGATTTTTCGGTATCAGGGAATACAGGACTGAGGACGAGGCGATGAGTCACGACGGAAGCAAGCTTTTTACGGAGATAAGCTGTTTGGTGGAGATAAGGCTTATGGGAAAGGCGGGCGGTTTTTCCGATTACGATGAGTTTATCGGGCTTTGCGACGGATTCTTTTTTGCTTTGGCAAAGGAGGACGGTATGATCGTGAACAGCGCAAAGCTTGGAGGAACGGTACAGTCTTTGCCGCTGAGGAGACTGGAGAGGACTATAGAGCTGAGGGTAAGGATATGTCTTGAGGAGGAATGCGGGAATGAATAATCCTGAAAAGATAAAGCTAAGGCTGGCGGAACATACTTTTTACATGGACGGCTACGAACGAAGCGGCGGATATTTACAGGCGGAGACCAAGGCTGTCGGAGGGATATACAGGACGGTTTCGGGGAAGAAAGCGTCTAAGCTTGTATTCAGAGGAAAGATAAGTCCGTCGGACAAGCGTTACGCCTGGGGGATTCTGAATGCGTCGGCGGGGCAGATACTGAACTTTACGGCCGGGGACACGGCTTTCAGCGGATATGTGCTGACTGATCTTGCTATGGAATTTACGCCCGGGAAGATACTGGGGGACATTAAGATAGAGCTGAGGGAGGCGGCGCTGTGAGCGGAGAGGCTTTTATACGGCTGGAGAAAAGCGGCGGTGGGTATGCGGACTGCGGCAGGATAATTTCGGCGGTTTTCTCAAAGGACCTTTACTCGCCCTACAGCCAGCTCAGGGGGAGCGTGATGCTTGAAAGCCGGATCGGTTTTTCAGACATCAGGAGAGTTGCGTTTTACGTTGGGGGAAAGCGTGTGCATTACGGACTGCCTGATCTTTTACGCACGAGGGTGTGCGGAGGCAGGGTGATAATGAACGTTGTAAGCAGGGGGATAACGCTGCTGCTGGGCCAGAACGAGCCTGAACCGGGAATATGGTCGCAGGTGAGCCTGACGGAGATAATGGATAGATACAGTCCGCTTTCGGAGATAGGGTTTGAGAGCGGAACAAAGACTGTGAACTATGTGAATATCAATGAGCGGTCTACGCTATGGGAGGCGCTGGGGGTATACGGCGTTAAGGCTTACGGGCACAGAGCGTACATAGGCGGGGACAGTCTGGTAAGGGTAACTTTTGAGGACGCTGTGGCGGCGCTTGGCGGAAAAGTAATAATCGACTACGGGAATCAGCTTGACACAAGTCTTATGCTTTCAAAGCTATATATGAAGAATGTTAACGGAGAGTACGGGTACAGCTATGAGGACGACAGGGTACAGCCTTTCGGTATTGTAAGAGAGAAATATTATAATCTTGACAGGCAATGGCTCAATGATGTGACTGCCGGGCTGAAGGACAGAGTGGATTTTGCGGACAGGGAATATCTTACCAATTATCTTACCTATGTCGGTTACGGCGGCGAGGACGTGGGCGACATTATTTCGGCGGTCGGGTACGGCTGTAACGGAGGAAGGATATGCAGGCTTGAGATAACGGCGGACAATGCCGGGGTAAGGACCAAGGTTTCAGCTGAGGCGGTATGATCGGCAAAATAAAAGCACGCAGACAAAAATCTGCGTGCTTATGATTTTTATTGTTCTATTTTTTGTTTTCGGGCTTATCCCTTAACGCTTCCCAGTGCAACGCCTCTGATAATGAACTTAGAAAGACAGAGGTAAACAACAACTACAGGGAGGATCGCAATTACGATATACAAGCTGAACATGCCCACATCTTTTTCCTGCGGTCCTGCATAACGCATTGCGTTAAGTACCAGAGGAATGGTGTATTTGCTCTTGGACTCAAGTATAAGTCTTGGCATAAAGTAGTTGTTCCAGTTTGTAACGAACGTAAAGATGATCTGAACGGCGAATGCCGGTTTCAGGATCGGTGTTACGATTTTGTTAAAGGTCTTGAATTCGCCGCAACCGTCGATTCTTGCCGCTTCTACGATTTCAAGAGGCAGGGCAGATGCCATATACTGCTTCATGAAGTAGTATGTAGCAGGTGCTGCGATCGCAGGAACGATAAGAGGAACATATGTATCTGTGAGCCCCAGTTTGCTCATGAACTGATAGAAACCGATTGCAGACGCCTGAGTCGGAACCATCATTACTATAAGAATGAAGGTATCGGCAAATTTTCTCAGCTTGAAGTGGTATACATGGATAGCATATGCTGTCAAAGCGGAGAAGTAAACGCTGAGCAAAGACGTACAGCCTGAAATGAACAGCGAGTTAGCGAGAGAACGCCATACGCTTCCGTAAGCAACGGCCGTTGTGCCTTTGAAAAGGTTCTTGAAATTCGTGATGAGGAAATGATCCGGTACCCATCTGATGCCCGGCTGAGATCTGCCTCGCGTTGCATTGATGATCAACAGATAAAACGGGAACAAAGATACAATTACAAGAAGAATAAGGACGGTGTAAGCCACTATTCTTTTTATCATCAAGGAAGTGTTGCTGGATTTTGCACCTACAACATCAGTATTCATTGGCATTATCCGTTACCCCCTTTTCTTCTTTTTCTTCTTTCCGTCTTTATCGGCGGAAGCAAACATAAGAAGCATTCCAACGACAGCGGAAATTGCGAAGATGATTACGCAGAGCGCGGACGCTTTTCCGATATTACCCTGCTTGTTAGACTGGATGATCATAACCACGGTCATAAGCTTTCTGTTCGGAGTACCCATATCCTTTGTGAGGAGAGCAGGTACGTCGTACATCTGCAAGCCGCCTATCATAGACGTTACGAGAACGAAAGACATGATCGGCTTGATGAGCGGGATCGTGATTTTCCAGAAGGTTTGATTTGATGTTGCGCCGTCGATCTGAGCCGACTCATAAAGTGAGGGGTCAACGCCCATGATCGCCGCCATAAGAAGTATAGTAGTATTACCATACCAAAGAATGAAGTTAATCAGTCCGACTATTCCTCTTGAACCCCATGCGCTTTCAAGCAGCGGGATCTTGATAATATCGTAGATCGCGCCGCCTCTGCTGAACAAGCTGTAGAACAGGAATGCAAAAGCAGATGCCATGATAACGTTAGGAAGATAGATTACAGCCTTGAAGAAGCCCTGTGCTTTGATCTTCAGACGAAGGTCGGTGAACCATACTGCAAGGATAAGAGATACGGCAATCTGAGGGATAAATCCTACAAGCCACATAATTATGGTGTTCCAGAATGCCTGGAGAAGGTCGCTTCCGGAGCTGAAAATTGCAGAATAATTTTTGAGTCCGCAGAATTCAGGCGTAACTTCGACAGCCTGTCTTGTCCAGCCGCCGCCTACGGCGCCCTGATCCTTTACATAGTCCATAAAGCTGTAATAAAAGGTTTGGAACAGAGGATATAGCGAGAAGATAATATAAACTACAAAGAACGGGATAAGGAAAATATATCCCCACTTGGCATAGCTTATGCTTTTTCTCTTCATATAAGTACCTATTCCTTTCTAATTAATAATAGGGGGGGATCGCTCCGCCCCCTATATTAAGTTAAATGCTTGATTGTAATGTAATTAGAAATCGCACTCAAGGTTGCCGTAGAGGTCTGTGATGTTCTTCTTGAAGTTCTCAAGAGCCTCTTCATAAGAACCAACGTTTCCGAGGAAGTAGTCCTTCATAGCACCCTGGAATTTCTCGTTACAGCCCTGGTCATAAGCGGAAAGCTTGTTGGAAAGGTCGATCTTATCAGCAGCTGCTGTAAGAAGCGAGAGGTGATCCTGTCCGCCGAGGAATGGGTTGCTGTAGCCGCCGTCGATAAGCTCCTTGATAGCAGCCTTGTTGTTTGTGTAGTCCTGCTCACCGTCTGTGATAGCCTTAGCTACGTCCTTATTGCAGGTCATAACTCTCATAATGTCGGCAACGATATCCTGGTTGTCGGAGTCGATAGCTCCGCAGATCCATGTACCGCCCCAATAATAAGCCTGAGGACCTTCGGTAGCTCTCCAACGACCGTAACCGCCGTTGCCTTCAACTGCATTGGAGTTATCAGCCTTGATAGCCTCGTCTACAGTGTTAGGAAGAAGGGTGAAAGGAATGCCCCATGTTGAGAAGAAGTAGCCGAATACTCCGCCGTCGATCTTCTGTCCTGCTACCCAAGCTTCGTCCCAAAGGGATGTCTTGTTGTTATAGCCCTTATCTGTGTAATCCTTAGTCTGGTCAACCCATGCCTTGATCTGTGGGTCAACAGTGATCTTGCCGTCTGTTACCCAAGGTGAAGACATATTGTTGGAATAGCATCTGTAAGCATCGTCGAAACCGGAAACCATGAAGTAACCTTTTTCTTTCATCTTAGCAGCTGTCTCTGTGAATGTATCCCAGTCCTTAACATACTCCTGAACCTCTGCAGGATCGTCTGTTCCCAGAACTTCCTTAGCGATATCAGCGTTGTACATGAACAGACCAGGTGTTGCCTGCCATGAAAGACCCTTCAGCTCGCCTGTGTTAGTGTCTGTAGCAACGTCCTTTGTGTACTGATACATTTCAGACATATCGTCCTCTGTGATTCCGATATCCTGAACGGAGAGTGCAACGTCACCGTTTGCATACTTCAGAGCGTAGTCTGCTTCCATAAGGAACATATCTACCTTCTCTGTGCTGTCCTGCTGAGCCTTAAGAGCATCGTCAAGCTTTGTCTGATAAGCGTTGCCTTCGTTCTCGATCTGTACCCAGTTAAGAGTTACGCCGTTAATGGACTTAACTTCCTTAGAACCGTCCTCAAGCTCGTTGTACTCAAGCTCCATAGATGTGCCCTGTGGATAGTACTTGTCAAGTCTGGACTTGAACTCTGTGTTCCAGCAGTAGATTGTAAGAGTGTTCTTGGACTCGTCGGAAGAATCTACACCGTGAAGTTCAGCTGTGTTGATTCTGTCCTTGTTGTCGCTTATGCCCGTACCGTTGCCTGCCTTAGACTCTGATCCGCTTTTTCCGTCGGAAGTTGAAGATGAATCTGTGCTTCCGCAAGCTGTGAACATTGAAGCTGCGAGACAGAGGCTCAAAGAACCTGCAAGTACCTTCTTAAGATTTGCCATAATAATTTTCCTCCTTAAAAATCGCATTACTATTTGATTGTCCGCGTTTTCGCGGTTAATTAATGCCGTTGCTAATTGATGTCTTTGACTGAGCCGCCCTCGAGCAGCTTTCCGTCAACTGTGATGACCTCTTTGAAAGTGGTCTGTGGGCTTTCGATAAGCGATACAAGCTGTTTTGCAGCCGTTACGCCGATCTGCTCGGTATCCTGAAGATAAGTTGTTAACTTCGGGGAAAGGAGCTGTGAATAAGCAATTCCGTCGTAACCGACCACCGAGATGTCTTCGGGAACGGAAAGGCCCATGTCTTTGATCGCATTGAAACCGCCCATTGCCGAATAATCATCCGGCATGAATATACAGGTCGGTCGTTCGTTCCTGCTCAGAAGAGATTTGGTAAGCTCATAAGTCATATCCGGATTATGATACTCGCCGTTTATTATCCAATCGGGATTCACTTCAATGTTTCTGTTCATGCAGGCTTTATAGAATCCTGCAAGACGTCTTTCGGCGACAGCCGATTTGTTTCCCTGGATATAAGCGATATTTTTATGTCCCATTTTTGTGACATAACCGATAAGCTCTTCCATACCCTTTTCGTTGTTTGACATGATCGCCGTTCTGCAGTCGAAAATGTGATCGATGGTAACCACCGGAATATCGCCGTTGATCATTTCATACACGTCCTGAGACGTAAAATCGGTGCAGGCGATTATCACGCCGTCCACGTTACGGTATTTACAATGCTCATAGGTAGACATTTTCTGCCTTCCCACATCTCTGTTAATAAAGGTAATGTCATACCCGGACGTTTCAGCGGTAGTTTTAAAGCTGTCAAGCACTTTGGCGAAGAATTCGTGAGTAAGACCGCTTCCGGCTTCGTCAAGGTACATGACGCCGAGGTTATATGTACGGTTGGTCTTTAGCGCTCTCGCCTGTGAATTCGGGAAGTAGCCCATTTCCTTTGCGGCTTTCAAAAGCCGCTCTTTTGTGGCTGCGCTTACGTCCTTATGACCGTTGAGCGCTTTACTTACCGTGGCGACCGAGACGCCGCATCGAACGGAAATGTCTTTTAACGAAACCAATGATATTTCCGCCTTTCACTTGATTTTAAACGTTTACGCCGATCATTCCTTGTGAAAGGACATTTCAAACGTTTCCGTTAATTAAAATATACAATATTATCTCGTAAATTTCAAGACTTTTTTCGCATTTTTATGCTTGTTGTAATAAATTATGGAGGGTTTAACAGATTTTCAACTTTCTTTTTGTGCATTTTAACCACTCTTCAGGCTTGTTTGTAATCAAAATGTTACTGACAATGAAAATTTCACGTTTTAAAGCCGTGAATTTTTCTCTGAGTTTTGCTTTGACAAATTTCCGGTCGGCTTGCTATGTATAAATTGTCCATAATTCCTGTTAAAATTTTGACAAATGTTATATGAAAAAACAATAACCCAGATGCAAACGGATTCATTAAACGTTTTCGATTGGTTTTTATTAATAGAACGGGCAGTAGTTACGGATATTGTTAAAAATGTTTCATATTTTTTAAAACTTGATTTTCTTTACACATTTTAATGTTCAAAACGTTTATGTAATCTCTGTGAAGTGTGGTTCTTCAAACGTTTACGCCGGTTAACTGCAAAAAACATTTGTGCAAAATCACAGTTCCGAGAAATTATGTAATTTTGAAAAGCGCGTAAAAGCGTTGTCGAATCATTTTCGACGGAAAAAATCTGTGTTTCATAAATTATATGTTCCGAAGAGCGTCGATATGCAAAAAGGGAGGAGGTCAATTCCGTCACTTTTTCATATTTAAGCTGACCCGCACACAACCGAGCGGCTGTATTTTATTCCTTTTCTTTTTTATCGGTTTGTTTTTCATTCGATTTATTATCTGTCTGGGACTTTTGCGGTTCTTCAATGTGTTCAAACACGGTGACTGAGGAAATATCAAGGCGCTGTTCCAGCAGTCTGGTTACAGTTTCAAGCTGTGAGGAAGTAAGAGCTTTGGTTTCATAGAGTATTATCGCTACGCCTGTTACCGAGGAATTTGTGCCGGAGATATGACTGTTGATCCTGCCTCCGGCAACTCCGGTTATCTGGGGGTAAATAATAGAAAGCTCCTCTGAGATCCCGCTAACGTCTATATCGTAGGACTGGAAAGCGGCGATCTGGTCTTTCAGCTTTTCGTTTTCGCTTTTCAGTTCTTCATTTTCCTTTTCGGCGAGGACCTGAGCGACATTATTCTGGGATTCCTCATCTGCCGCGCTTTTTTTCAGCATTTGCTCGACCTCGTCGGCCGTAACGCCTTTTTCAACCTCGGTCTGGGTGATTATCAGGTCGTAGCCGCTGAGTCCGTAGGATTCCATATTATTCTGCAGGGTTTCGGTGACGCTGTTTTCAATCTTTTTTCCGAGGAGGGCGACTTCAACTACTTTGTTGTCGGTATCTATATTTTTCTGAACTATCTGAGTGCCTTTGAAATTGAATTCCTCGGCAATGAATTTTTCTGCATTATTTGTCTGTACGGTATTGTTCACGATGTTATATGCGAGATAGATACTGGGAAGCATTGTGACTACTGCGATAGCGGCGATCCTGCGGTGTATTTTTCTGAGGGATTTAGGTTCGATGTTGTTGCCGTGTGGCAGGCGGAGAAGCTTTAATACGACGATAGCGGCTAGGCAGATAAAGAAACTGTTTATAAAAAACAGATACATTGCGCCGCCGAAATAGTCGAGTCTGCGGCGTGCCAGTCCGTAGCCTGCCGTACAGAGGGGAGGCATAAGGGCGGTAGCGATCGCCACGCCCGGGATAACGTTGCTTTTTTCTTTACGGGTTTGACCGATTATGCCTGCAAGTCCGCCGAACAGGGCGATGAGGACGTCCCATGCTGTAGGGGTGGTACGGGCGAGAAGTTCGGAGGACGCAGTGGTAATGGGAGAGATCGTGAAATAGACGGTTGATGTGATAAGGCAGATTATAACCTGTATACCGAGGCGTACGGCGGCGCTTTTTGAGAGTTTCAGATCGTTTGTGGCGATACCGTAGCCTATAGCGGTGATGCCGCCCATAAGGGGCGATATGAGCATAGCGCCGATTATAACGGCAGTAGAGTTCATATTCAGTCCTATGGACGCAATGAGTATTGCCAGCATAAGAATACACATATTAGTACCCTGAAGCTTAGCGCCGGCGGTTATTG
This sequence comes from Ruminococcus sp., assembly GCA_021770655.1. Classification (GTDB taxonomy): domain Bacteria; phylum Bacillota; class Clostridia; order Oscillospirales; family Ruminococcaceae; genus Hominimerdicola. The sequence continues at coordinate 34,924 of JAETQO010000015.1, forward strand.
TGTTATGTATTTCCTGCGGATCAGCCATATCCCATCGCAGGCTGAACATATTACGCAGGACTCGTAAAAATTTACCGTTAATGATTTGCAAAAACGTTCGCCTCCGTGACGGCTGATGTTGATTCCTACCTATTTAAATATAATATACTGTATGGTTTGCATGAGAACATCTGCCGGAAATCAATTAAATTTTTTGCGTTTAAAAAACTGATTAAAGTATATCACTTTGAGTGCGAATTGTCAAACTATGGGGAGGAAAATCAAAATAAAAAAGCTGTATAAAAGGGGTTGACAAGCGGTGGAATTTGGTGTATAATATATTAGCTTGATAATTTTTAATTTAATATATGCTGATATGGCTCAGTTGGTAGAGCAGCTCATTCGTAATGAGCAGGTCGTCGGTTCGAGTCCGACTATCAGCTCCATATTGGTGGAACAAAAAAGATGCACCACCCGAAAAGCCCGTAATTACGGGCTTTTTTCATGCTCTGAGAGCGAGATTTTCAAGTGTAAAACCGTAGATGCTTTTCAGTTAAAA
>JAETQO010000070.1 GCA_021770655.1 Ruminococcus sp.
ATGGCAAGCGGCGCACTTGCGCCACAGGAGCCGCACGACCCCTATTCATTCAAACCGGGCGAAAGCCTGTAACCACCCACAACCACAAAAGGAGGATTTTATTATGGCACAGAAAACGACGGGAGCATTGGTATTTGACGAGCGCACAGACCGCTATGACATTCGCTTTGACCTTGCCAGCTATTACGGCGGGCTGCATTGCGGGGACTGTTTCGACGTGTTCACCCGCGGCAAGTGGAAGCCGACCCGCATTGAAATGAACATGAAACAGGAATGGTACTTGGTAGGTATCAGAGCCGACGACCTTAACGGGCTGCGGGTGCGTATCTGACCGCCGCCCCATAAACTACCCCGAAAGGAGGGACAGAACCCATGCAGGACGAGATCAACGAGAAAACCGTTGCCCTGTATATCAAGACCGGGAAGCTGACCGCCGAAGTGCTGCAAAAGGCAATGAAAGCCGTACTGACACAGGCAAAGAAGCAGATCGGCAAGCAGCCCCACGGAAAACAGACCCTAAAGCAGCTTATGAAGCAGAACACGGGCGTTTCCAACATTGAGATCACAAAAGACAATATCAAGGCGTTTGAGAGTACCGCCAAAAAGTACGGTATCGACTTTGCGCTGAAAAAGGACGCGACGGAAACCCCGCCCCGCTACCTTGTATTTTTCAAAGGCAGGGACGCGGACGCGCTGACCGCCGCTTTCAAGGAGTTTTCCGCAAAGAAGCTGACGCAGGACAAAAAGCCCTCTATCCGAAAGGCATTAGCCGCTTTCCGGGAAAAGGCAAAGGAGCTGAACGCCAGCCGCCAGCAGACCAAAAACAAGGACAGGGAGGTGTCGCTATGAAGCCGGAGATCAAGAAGCTGCTTATCTTAAACGCGCCCTATCTGCTCTTTGTGTATCTGTTTGACAAGGTAGGCGCGGCTGTCCGGCTTTCCCCCGGCATGGACGCAAGCCAAAAGATTTTACATCTTGGGGAGGGCTTTACCGCCGCTTTTGCCAGTGCCGCGCCCAGCTTCCACCCCGCCGACCTGCTGATCGGCATTGCCGGGGCTATCATTATCCGGCTTGCCGTTTACCTAAAAGGCAAGAACGCGAAGAAGTACCGCAAGGGCATTGAGTACGGTTCCGCACGTTGGGGGACTGCGGAGGACATAAAGCCGTACATAGACCCGGTATTTGAGAACAATATCCCCCTCACGCAGACGGAACGGCTCACCATGAACAGCCGCCCGAAGCAGCCGAAATACGCGAGAAACAAAAATATCCTTGTAATCGGCGGTTCCGGCAGCGGCAAGACCCGCTTTTTCGTCAAACCGTCGCTTATGCAAATGCACAGCAGCTATGTTGTCACAGACCCGAAAGGCACAGTCTTAATCGAGTGCGGGAAGCTCTTACAGCGTGGCGGGTACAGGATAAAAGTGCTGAACACAATCAATTTCAAGAAGTCCATGCGTTACAATCCCTTTGCCTATCTGCGGAGCGAAAAAGACATTTTGAAGCTGGTAAATACCATAATCGCTAACACCAAAGGCGACGGGGAGAAATCCGGCGAGGATTTTTGGGTGAAGTCGGAACGGCTTTTCTACTGCGCCCTTATCGGCTATATCCACTACGAAGCCCCGGAGGAAGAAAAGAACTTTACCACGCTGCTTGAAATGATAAACGCCAGCGAAGCCCGCGAGGACGACCCGGAATTTCAAAGCCCGGTTGACCTCATGTTTGAACGACTGGAAGAAAAAGACCCGGAGCATTTCGCTGTCCGGCAGTACAAGAAATTCCTGTTATCGGCGGGCAAGACGCGAAGCTCTATCCTCATTTCCTGCGGTGCGAGGTTAGCCCCCTTTGACATTAAGGAGCTGCGGGAGCTTATGGAAACGGACGAAATGGAGCTTGACACGCTGGGGGACAGAAAGACCGCCCTTTTTGTCATTATCAGCGACACAGACGACACTTTTAACTTTGTCGTGAGCATACTCTATACCCAGCTATTCAATCTGCTTTGTGACAAGGCTGATGATGAATACGGCGGGCGGCTTCCCGTCCATGTTAGGTGCTTACTTGATGAATTTGCGAATATCGGGCAGATACCGAAGTTTGAAAAGCTCATAGCCACCATAAGGAGCCGGGAAATATCCGCTTCCATCATCTTGCAGTCACAGAGCCAGCTAAAAGCCATTTACAAGGACAACGCGGACACAATCGTAGGGAATTGCGACACCACCCTTTTCTTGGGCGGCAAGGAGAAAACGACGCTCAAAGAAATGTCGGAAATTTTAGGAAAGGAAACCATAGACAGCTTCAACACGTCCGAAACCAGAGGGCGGGAGCTTTCCCACGGGCTGAACTATCAGAAATTGGGAAAGGAGCTTATGACGCAGGACGAGATCGCCGTTATGGACGGGGGCAAGTGCATTTTACAGGTGCGCGGTGTACGCCCGTTCTTTTCGGATAAGTTTGATATAACACGCCACCCGAAGTACAAATACCTTTCTGACGCTGACCCAAAGAACGCTTTTGACATGGAGAAGCACATCAAACGCCGCCCCGCCATTGTGAAGCCGGACGAGGAATTTGACGTTTACGAGATCGACGGGGCAGATTTACAGGAGGACGCAGACAGTGAATAAAAGCCCCGGAAATGATAAGCGGCGGTTTACGGTGCTTGTCAACCCCAAAATCCGGGAAGAACAGCGGCGGCAAGCTACCCTGCGGAAATTTATCAAGGATTGTGAACGGCTTTACGAGAAGAACCGGGCGCATTTACAGGAGGACGCAGACCATGAATAGGCGTATCAGAAAGAAACAGCAGAAACAGCGGGAGCAACGGAAAGAGCTTGAAATGAAGTGGCTGCTGGATTTGGCAAACGCCATTGACGCGGGAATACGGGAGTGGCAGAAAGAAATGGAACGCCGCTATGTGGAGCTTTACGCGGAGGAAGTAGCCCGCCGCATGGGGCTTATCCCGAAACAGTGACAGGGCTTAAAAGATTTGCGGCATGGAAATGTGGATAACAGGCTATGGGGCTATGGAAAACGCCATTCACAGCACATGGAAAAGCCAAAGTGCGGCTTTCCCCGGGCTATCTGATACGCGCCCCTACCGGGCAGTGTACCGCCCAAACCCTTACAACTGAATACCGCCGCGCCGCAGAACTTACGCAGCGTGGGGACACCGCCTTTATCACAGGGCGGTTTTTTTATGCGGCGGCGACCAATCGCTGACCGCCTTTTGTCCGCTTGCCGGACAGCCGCACACGCGGCAGAAAGGATTTTTTATGGCATTTTTCAATAGCGCAGTTGGAGTTTTGCAGACACTTGTGATCGCTCTTGGAGCAGGGCTTGGCATTTGGGGCGTGATCAATCTCATGGAGGGCTACGGCAACGACAACCCCGGCGCGAAATCGCAGGGCATGAAGCAGCTTATGGCTGGCGGCGGCGTTGCGCTGATCGGCATGACCCTTGTACCCCTGCTTTCCGGGCTGTTCGGCTAAGAAGCGCGGGTAAGAGCCTATGCAGAGCATACTTGACGCGATCACGGAATGGA
>JAETQO010000016.1 GCA_021770655.1 Ruminococcus sp.
CGGTGGACTGTTTTGAAAGAGGGGAAGCCCTGCGAAAATTATTGCTCAACTTGTTCGCAATAATTCGAGGGCTTCCCCTTGTTTACCATCAAAATTAGGTTTATCGACAAACTGAACGGCGGGAGTTTATTGCTCCCGCCGCCTTTGTTTAAGGTAACGCCGCACACAATAGTTGTGCGGTGTTACCTTAATATTTTACTTTTCCAAAAGCTTTTCAGCGCTGGCAAGCTTTACTGCAACGGTGAAAAGCTTTACCGCAAGTTCAAGCTCGTGAACCGGCGGATAAGTCGGTGCGATCCTGATGTTTGAATCATGAGGATCCTTTCCGTAAGGATAAGTAGCGCCCGCACCGGTAAGAACAACTCCTGCCTCTTTGCAAAGCTCGCAGATCCGCTTGGCACAACCGTCAAGAGCGTCAAAGCTGATGAAGTATCCTCCGTTAGGCTTTTTCCATTCGCCTATGCCGAGTGGAGCAATCTCAGATTCAAGCGCGTCAAGTACCACACTGAATTTCGGCGCTATCACCTGACGGTGCTTATCCATGTGCTGTACAAGTCCTTCGTAATCCTTGAAGAATCTGACGTGGCGCAGTTGATTCAACTTGTCATATCCGATAGTCTGAGCGTTCAGCATAGACTTGATGTATTCAACGTTTTTTGCCGACGAAGCAAGCATTGCAACGCCTGCGCCGGAGTAGGTGATCTTGGAAGTAGATGCGAACAAATAAACTCTGTCGGGATTTCCTGCTTTCTCACATTCGTCAAGAATGTTGAGCAGGCTGTCCGGAGTATCCGTAAGGTGGTGTATGCAGTAAGCGTTATCCCAGAAGATCTTGAAATCCGGGGCTTTTGGCTTCATTGCCGCAAAGCGCTTTACAACTTCGTCCGAGTATGTTATGCCGGTTGGGTTTGCATACATAGGAACGCACCAGATACCCTTTATGGACTCGTCCTCGGCGCAAAGCTTTTCGATCATATCCATATCGGGACCGTTTTCGTCCATAGGAATGTTTATCATCTCAAAGCCCATTTTCTCGGTAACAAGAAAATGTCTGTCATATCCGGGAACGGGACACAGCCACTTGATTTTACCGCAGTCCTTCCACGGCTTTTCTCCGTCGCCCGTTCCGAACAGCATAAACTTTGCGATCGTATCGTACATAATGTTAAGGCTTGAGTTTCCGCAGACGATAAGCTCCTCCGGAGCGACGCCGAGCATAGGAGCAAAAAGCTTTTTAGCCTCCGGCAGACCGTCAAGACCGCCGTAGTTTCTGCAATCGGTTCCGTCTTCTGCATAGCAGTCGGAATTCTTCGTTACTGCCGAAAGAAGTCCCTCCGTTAGATCAAGCTGTTCTGCGGACGGCTTTCCTCTCGCCATATTAAGCTTCAGATTCTGAGTCTTGAACTTGTCATATTCGCCCTGAACCTGTTCCTTGAACTGAGCAAGCTGAGCCTTTGACATTTCAGTAAGTTTCATATCAATGCTTCCTCCACAAATAAATTATATTACGTCAATCATAATTGTAAACCTTTTTACTGAGTTTTGCAAGCTCTTTTGTGCTTCCTTGCAAAAAATCAGAGATTTGCACGAATATACGGACTTGAATATTAACAATATGGGCAACTTTTATAATTTACATTCAAAATCTTTGCGTATCAAAAAAGCATGACCGAGTGCGGCGTTTAAAATCGTTTTACTTATCTGTATTGCAGGAAAAGCGAAGGATCTATGTAAAATGATCTCGGCAGGCTTGCAGCAGGGGTAAATACATAATAGTATAAAACGCACTTCTTTTATTATACTGCCGAAAAATTAAAACTGTTACCTGCACTGAAAACTGCTAATTGTAAACAAAAAGTTAAATTTTGAAAGAATACGTTTACATGAAAATTTTAAACGTTTTCTTTATAAAAAGGGGCTTGAAATTTTTCTGAAATTGTGTTTTAATAATAGTAGCGGCGATTGCCCAAGGGCTTTCGTGTGAAAAAATATTAACCTTGAATGATTGAGATTCGGGGGAGAAAATTCAAGCGATTTTCTTTATTATATTATTTTATGAAAGGTGGATTTTAACATGAGCGTTAAAGTAATTAACGGACAGTCAATTCCGAATATGCCGTGGCAGGACAAGCCGGTTGACTGCAACGAGGTGATCTGGAGAGATAACAGAAACCCGATCATTCCGAGAAATCTTCTTCCTACTTCAAATTCTATTTTCAACAGCGCTGTAGTTCCTTTCGAGGGCAAGTTTGCAGGCGTTTTCCGTGTTGACGACAAGGAAAGAAATATGGCTCTTCATGCCGGATTCTCTGAGGACGGTATCAACTGGAACATCAACCCTACAAGAATTCTTTTTGAGCAGGCTGATAAGTCTACCGAAGAGGTAAACCAGTGGGGATACGGCTATGACCCGAGAGTTTGCTTCATCGAGGACAGATATTGGGTAACATGGTGCAACGCATACGGCTGGAAGCCAACTATCGGCGTTGGATATACATTTGATTTCAAAACTTTCTATCAGTGTGAGAATGCGTTCCTGCCCTTCAACAGAAACGGCGTACTCTTCCCGAGAAAGGTAAACGACAAGTATCTGATGTTCTCAAGACCTTCCGATTCAGGTCATACTCCTTTCGGCGATATGTACATTTCTCAGTCTCCTGATATGAAGTACTGGGGCGAGCACAGACACGTTATGGGACCTCTGAGAGGCTGGGAGTCCAAGAAGATCGGTGCAGGTCCGATCCCGATCGAGACAGATGAGGGCTGGCTCTGCTTCTATCACGGTGTTCTTGAGTCCTGCAACGGCTTTGTATATAGCTTCTCCGCTTGCATCCTTGATAAGGACGAGCCTTGGAAGGTTAAATACAGATGTGCAGAGTACCTCATAAATCCTCGTGAGATTTATGAGTGCGTAGGCGACGTTCAGAACGTAACATTCCCATGCGCAACTCTCTGCGACGCAGACACAGGCAGAATCGCTATCTACTACGGCTGTGCAGACACCTGCGTAGGACTTGCATACACAACTGTTGACGCTGTTGTTGATTATGTAAAGAGTCATTCTTCTATCTGATAAAGTAAAGAATATTGCATAAAAAACGCAGGGCGGATTTTTCCGTCCTGCGTTTTAAATTTTATATAATATCAGTTTTTTCTGTTCTTTGCCAGCTTTACAATACCAAGTATTCCGATTATTATTGAGATCAGGACCGCAACGGAAAGACAAATCCAGTTTGCATACTGAGTCTGAACAAATTCTGTTTGGGTCTGGCTTCCGATCAGTTTGTTTGCCATGTCCTCCGCATGGTATGCCGATAAAAGAATTATGAAAGCCATTCTCAGATTCATTATACAGGCTATCGCCGAGAAAGCATTCAGCAGACCCTGAAAAAGACAGACGGTAACGTCCTCTCTAACGTAGCTCATTATACCCTTGACTGCCGAGATAACGCTTACGGCAGTATAAACCGCATACAGTGAAAAAAGCACGGTAGTAGGCGCTTTGTCGCCGTTGGTCTTTGTTATAAGACCGATAAGTCCTGCCAACGCGCCCATAAAAGCCACTGAGCTTATAAGTCCTGCAACAGCCCATTTTCTGTATGCTCTGTCCGATTTTTTCATTTCCTCTTTTTTTATCTGCTTAGGCATTTTCGTCCTCCGTGTTTTTTCCAAGTTCGTCTTCCGACATTTTAAAGCGTATCTTGTCTATCTTTTGACCGTCCTCCATTCTGATAGTCATCTCAAACGGCGGACAGCTTATGATCTCGTTTTGTTCGGGAAGTCTGTCAAGTATATCCATTATCCAGCCGCCGAGAGAGGTTCTTTCGGTTTCGATAGTGTTTTCCGGAAGTCCCATTCTGTCAAGAAAGTCGGAAACGGACAGTTCTGCCGACGCTTCAAAAAGATTGTTTCCCAGCGTTACAAATGACGTGTCCTCCTCGTCGCTTTCGTCGTAGATCTCTCCTACCAGTTCTTCGATTATGTCCTCAAGTGTGCAGATGCCCTCCGTACCGCCGTATTGATCCAGCACCACGGCCATATGCACCTTTTTGCGCTGCATTTGTTTGAGTATGTCGGATATTTTCCTGTTTTCGGTTATGTAAAGAGGCTGATTCATTATGGTAGTTATGTCCTTACCGCCCTTGAGGTACATTTCAAAGAAATCCGACTGGTGAATAAGACCGATTATGTGGTCAACGTCCTTTTCATAAACGGGAAGCCTTGAAAACTTTGACTGAATGAAAAGCCTTTTGATATGCTCCATATCGTCGTGCAGTTCAACGCCCTCAATGTTTACTCTCGGTACAAGTATCTCGCTTATCGTTATCTCGTCAAAATCCAGCGCTGAACGTACCAGATCAGACTCCTGCTCCTCCAGAACGCCCTCGTCCTCAATCTCGTCTATAATGTATTTAAGCTCCTCCTCCGTTACGGACGGTTCGGAATTCCCGCTTCCCACAAGCTTTGTTGCACCGTTTTTGATAGCCATAAAGACTGCCGTGAGCGGTGTGATGATAAACATAAAAGCCGACAGCGGCGCCGCCATGAAAACAGAAAACTTCTCGGAGTTTTCCTTTGCAAGGCTTTTCGGAAGGATCTCTCCGAAAATAAGCACCAGTACGGTCATTACCAGCGTAGCTATTCCGACACTGCCCGAACCGAACTTTTCCGTAAAAAGCACCGTTGCAAGAGATGATGACGCGATGTTCACGACGTTGTTTCCTATAAGTATAGCGGTTAGAGCCTTGTCAAAATTCTCGCATATCCGCAAAGCTTTTTTCGCCGCCTTGTTTCCTTCGTCGGCAAGCTTTTTCAGCCTTATCCTGTTACAGGAAGAAAAAGCGGTCTCCGTAGCGGAGCATATAGCGGACAGCATCAACAAAACGGCTATGATAAAAATATCCATAAAGATAAAATGTTCCTTTCTGCGCACGGCGCAACAAATGATAATTCGTGTCTGCGGCAAAGCCGAATTTTTATAAAAAAACACGAAACAGACCGTCTGTAAAGGACGGCTTATAGTAATGATAACATATTTTACGGAGGATTGCAATATAAATGTTGAAAAAACAAAGTAAAAGAGTTATAATATATCAGGGAAATACCGAGAAAAGACTGCCTGAGAGCGTTATGCAGGTCTTGTCTCGGAAGAAACTGATGATTTTACAGGAGATAATAAAAATGAGAAAAAAAGAAAAGGATATTTTCGATAGGATCATGGAGATCGGCTTTCTGAAAAAGCTTCAGCCGTTTTATCAAAAGAACAAGGAAATGCTTTTGTATCTGTTTTTCGGCGTGCTTACCACGGCAGTAAGCTTTGTGACGGCGGGGCTTTCAAAAGCGCTTATAGAACAGCTCGGTTTCGGCAAGGGCGTAGTTTCTTCTGCAAGTACGGTAGTATCATGGATATGCGCCGTGACCTTTGCTTATGTCACCAACAGGATATGGGTGTTCGAGTCCTCGGCTGAGGGCAGAAAGGAGATCGTTTCCGAGGCGGCGTCCTTTTACGGCGGAAGGCTTTTTACCTTGCTGGTTGAAATGCTTATGATGTGGGCAGGCTATTCTCTGCTGGGCTTTAACTACTGGGTGACGAAGATCATTGCGAATATCGTGGTGCTTATTCTGAATTATGTGATAAGCAAGCTTGTGGTGTTCAGGAAAAAGGATTAAGGCAACACCGCACAACCATTGCCTTAATGCGCCTATAGTTTTTGTGACGGTTGTAGAATAAACAAGGTGAAATTTGTGCATCTTGTAAGATAATTTTCTCTGTTGTTGACAAATCTTTGGAAATATGGTACAATTTAAACAGCCGGACTGCTTCGGACAGCGGCTGTTATTATTTTGCTCCGGAAAACGGTTCGGGGCGATAAAAGGGGCAATACCGCCGGAATGTCGGATAACGTCTTTGCTCCGGGTGAAACGGGGGAATTATTAAAATGAAATTTACTGCGGCGTTGTGCGCCGTTATAATGTGCGCCGGCTGTATAACTTCGGCATATGCCGATAATATCCCGACAGATAAAAGCATTTGCGCTGTTTCCGTAACCGCTTCTGCGGTGCAGAGCGCGGCGCTCGGAAAGCCTGCGCTTAAATCGGAGTATAAAAGCGATAAGACTACCGCTACGGTTTCGTGGGGGAGAACAGCAGGTGCAAAGGGGTACGAGGTGTGGTACTGCCTTGAAAACACCGACAAATGGTATAAGGCGGGAACGACCTCAAAAACTTCCTTTACAATAAAAAAACTGGGCGCGGGACAGCGTTACGGTTACCGTGTAAGGGCATACAGGCTCTCCGGCTCAAAAAAGAAGTACGGCGGCTGGTCTAAAACCAATTATTTTGCCACTGTTCCGAATAACGTAAAGGTGACGGCGGTCAACAGGGATTCCGACGCAATCCGTATCACATGGAAATCCCAGAAGTGTTCCAAATACGACTTGACTATCTATCAAGGCAAAAAGAAAATAAAGTCGGCGTCGGTCAGCAACAAAAATATCGACTATACTTTCCGAGGACTGAAAAAGGACACGACCTATACCGTAAAGATACGCGCCAAGAAATACGGCGGCGGAAGATATGCAAACGGCGCTTATGTTTCCGCTTCGGGAACGACTAAGCATATAAAAGCGCCTACAAACGTGACGCTCACGCCCAAAACGGGAAGCGTCAAGCTTGAGTGGGGCGACAGCTCCAAGGCAGATTATTTCCGCGTTTACCGATATGATACCGGAAAGAAAAGCTGGGTGAAGACAGCCGAAACAAAGGATAAGTATTATTACGACATAAATCTGAAATCGGGCGTAAAGTATGAGTACATAATAAAGGCGTTCAAAAAGGAAAAGGGAAAGACCTATGAGTCCGTTACCCGTACGAAAACCGCCGTTACTCTGAAAAAACCGTATACGGCAGAGCCGGACCGCCGTACGGATATATGGGTAGGCGATTCAAGGACCGTTCATCTGCGGCGGTATGAGGACATAGACACGATAGCCAAGAGCGGCGAGGGCTACAAGTATCTTTCCGCCAACATGGAAAAGATATGTTCGAGCAGAAATGCGAATATAATTCTGAACCTTGGCGTAAACGATCTGAAAAATATCGATAAGTATATCAAAGCCTATAACGAGATATATGAGCGTACAAAGGGAAGCTGTACGGTTTATGTCATGACGGTGAATCCCTGCCGCGGTGAGAAGTACGGTTACAGAGAGCCTATCATAACCGATTTCAACAACAGGCTGAAATCGGAGCTTGACGAGGGCATAGAGATAATCGACTGCTGTCGGTATCTGCGTTCATCGGGATTTGATTCTCCCGACGGACTTCACTATTCGCCTGATACCTGCACAAAAATATATCGCTACGTCTGCGGAGAGATACACGGCTGATTATGAAAAGTATAAATAGAATATAAAATCGGGCGGTCTATGATGACTGCCCGATTTTTGTTATTCTATGCTGTAAGCCCGTTTTTACATCTTTGCAAGCTTTGCAAATTCGGCTTTGAGTGCAGGATATATCTCTTTGTAAAGACCGTAGAATTTCTCATACTCGGGTACGTTCTCGGTCTTAGGCTCTTGTACCTTGTCGGTTTTTACAACTGCTTTGCACGCTTCGGGAACGGAGGAGTAAATTCCTGCTCCCGTTGCCGCCAGCAATGCAACTCCCAGTGCAGGACCTTCCTTTGATGCCACCGTCTTTACGGGACAGTTATAGAGATCGGCAAGCATTGAACGCCACAGCGGCGAGCTTCCGCCGCCTCCGCAAGCCATCATATCGGAAACGTTTATATCCATTTCTCTGAACACCTCGACGCAATCTCTGAGCGAGTAGGAAACGCCCTCCATGACCGCTCTCAGCATATCCTTTTTGGTGTGCATAGCGGAAAGTCCGAAGAATACGCCTCTTGCGTCGGGGTCAAGGTGGGGAGTTCTTTCGCCCATAAGGTAAGGGAGGTACAAAAGCCTGTTGGCTCCCACAGGTACTGTTTCCGCCTGCTTGTCCATGAGATAGTATTCGTCTACGCCCATATATTTTGCGGTCTCTGTTTCACTGCCGCAGAAATTATCTCTGAACCATTTGAGTGAAAGTCCCGCGCCCTGAGTTACGCCCATAACGTGCCAGCTGTTCGGTACTGCGGCACAGCAGGTGTGGACTCTGCCCTTCGGGTCGATAGAAATTTTCGACGTGTGAGCAAAAACAACGCCGGACGTACCGATAGTAGTGAATGCTTTTCCGTCCTCGCAGACTCCCGTGCCGATAGCCGCAGCGGCGTTGTCGCCTGCGCCGCCGACAACGATAGTTCCCTCTTTAAGGCCTGTAAGCTCAGCCATTTTCTTTGTTACTTTTCCTGTTACCTCGCAGGATTCGTAAACCTTGCCGAGCATGGACATATCGATGCCCAGACCGTCGCAGACCTCCCCCGACCAACAGCGGTTGGGAACGTCGAGAAGCTGCATACCGCTGGCGTCGGAAACCTCTGTTGCATATTCGCCGGTAAGTATAAATCTCAGATAATCCTTGGGAAGCAGGATATGTCTGCACTTTTCGTAAATATCAGGCTCGTTGTTCTTTACCCAAAGTATTTTTGCCGCAGTCCAGCCCGTAAGCGCAGGATTAGCCGTGATCTCGATAAGCTTTTCTCTGCCAAGCTTTCGGTTCATTTCTTCGACCTCGGCGGCTGTTCTCTGATCGCACCAGATAATAGACTTTCTCAGTACGTTATTATCCTTATCCAGCATAACAAGTCCGTGCATCTGACCTGAGATTCCCACGCCCGCAACGTCGTTCTTGTCAACTCCGCTGTCCGTCATTACCGCCTTGATAGCGTTTACCATAGCGTTTGCCCAATCGGCAGGATCCTGCTCCGCATAGCCGTTCTTAGGCTGATACATAGGATACTCGATAGTAACGGAGGAGATCACCTTGCCCGTTTCATCGAAAAGTACGGTTTTAGTGCCGCTTGTACCGCAGTCAACTCCAATAACATAAGCCATAAAAATTCTCCTTAAAAATATTTGTTTTCGCTGTTTGCCGCTGTAATCGTTTACTGCTTAAAAAGCAACCGCAGACGGCTACTTTTCGAGGACGAAGTAGGTAGATTTCTCGTCGTTATTCATTTCAACGATCTTCCAGCCCTGCGAAATCATTTCGTTAAGCTTGTCGATGCGCTGAAATCTATCCATGTCCGGCGCGTGGCGGGAAAGTTCTTCCGAGCCGTCCCCTGAGTTTCTGGAAACATAAAAAATTTTCTGCATTTAAAGCTTACCTCTTTTCATATAAACATTATACTATACTTAAAAGCATATTTCAAGGAGTTATTAAAATTTTAACCTCCTTGTAATGATTTTACGGAAATAGGCAGAGCATTAGAAGTATGTCCTGCCGATTTGTCTTGCCTGCTGTCATAAAAGATATTTTGGAAATTACCTTGATTTAAGTGAAAACAGTATATATTTGCAGTCTTTTTGCAACTGCCAAGGAGATAAAAAGAGCGGGAAAATTCTTGTTCGACGTAGCTTACAAGAATTGAGCAAGCGGCGAATTTGGGGCTCCGAAAAGGGTGAATTTCTTATCAAACTTAGGTTTACCAACAGACTGCTTAAATTTACGTATTGTCGTTTAACCCTAATCATCAAAAGTGATTTCAGCAGTTTTTATCCAGGGAAATCAATTTTCAAAATATTAAATCGGGAAAAGACGATATTATGTTTAAATTACAATAATTATCTGTATATCTTCCCCGCCGTACGGCGGGGAAGATATACAGAAACAAGCTTTTATTGAATAAATTGCTACAGGTGCAGTTTACCCAATAAATGTCTTGCCGATTTTTATTTCTGTATATCGGCAGAGCACCTGTAAAAAGGAGGCTGATGATCTTGCGGAAGTAAAAAGGGCGGTGTGTTGCCGATAAAGAGAACAAAATGTACATAATAATATTGTTCCGTTAAGGCAGGCGGAGGAAGTTTAAGGCAACACCGCACGACTATTGTGTGCGGATAACGGAAAATTGGCAAGTTAGACGTACACAAAGCCGTTAGGCGGTAGTTGTGCGGTGCTGCCTTAATGTCTTAGAAACAGCGGATCAAAAAATTAAAATGAAAAGGTGGTTTTTAGTATGCAGCAATATCAGAAAAAATTAGAGGAGCTGTACACGGAATTTTCTTCCGGAGAAAACGGTCTTTCTACCGAGCAATCGGTAAAAAACGCAGAACGTTTCGGAAAAAACGCGATTACCGAGGGTAAGAAGAAGTCGGTTCCCGTTATCTTTCTTGAACAGTTCAAGGATTTTTTGGTAATAATACTTATTATCGCCGCGGTCGTTTCCGCGTTCATGAAGGACGTTGAAAGCTGTATAGTTATTCTTTTTGTTATTTCTATGAACGCTGTTCTGGGAACGGTACAGACGGTCAAGGCGGAAAAATCTCTTACGAATCTGAAAAAGCTTTCAGCTCCGACAGCAAAGGCGATACGAAACGGCGAAAAGGTGATACTTCCCTCTGAGGAGATCGCTGTGGGCGATGTGCTTATAATCGAGGCGGGCGATCAGATATGCGCCGACGGACGTCTTATAGAATGCGCCTCCGTTCAGGTGAACGAATCCGCTCTCACCGGCGAGAGCGTCAATATCGATAAGGATATGAGCGACATCGAGGGAGAAAAGCCGCTGGCGGAAAGAGCGAATATGGTTTACTCAGGCTCTTTTGTGACCTACGGCAGAGGAAAAATGCTTGTTACCGACGTGGGAATGAATACCGAGGTCGGAAAGATAGCTTCGCTTATCCAGAACGCGTCTGAGAGAAAAACTCCGCTTCAGAACACGTTGGACGAATTCGGAAAGAAGCTTTCCATTGCGATACTGTTTGTCTGCGCGGCGGTTTTCGGTCTGAGCATGGCTCAGGGCGGAGAGCTTATGGACTCCTTTATGTTTGCGATAGCTCTGGCGGTTGCCGCTATACCCGAGGCACTCAGTTCTATAGTTACCATTGTGCTTTCTTTCGGCACGCAGAAAATGTCCAAGGAAAACGCTATTATCAGAAAGCTTCAGGCAGTAGAAGGTCTGGGAAGCGTATCTGTTATATGTTCGGATAAAACGGGAACTCTTACTCAGAATAAGATGACCGTAAGAAAAATTATGACCGACGGCAGGATAATCGATACGGACGCTGTCGATCTTGACGACGAAAAGGTGAAGATACTGTCAAAAGCTATGATATTGTGCAATGATTCCACCTGTAAGGACGGCGTTGAGATAGGCGATCCGACAGAAACTGCGCTTATAAATTTCGGAGTAAAGCTTGGACTTGACCCTGAGAAGATAAGGGCGGAACTTCCGAGGCTTTCGGAAATTCCTTTCGATTCCGACAGAAAGCTTATGTCAACTCTCCATAATATTGACGGCGATAACATTATGTACGTCAAGGGTGCGGCGGATGTGCTTATAAACAGGATAACCTCTTCCGAAGATGAAAAGGAAATGATTTCTCAGCGTGTTGCTGAGCTTTCGGAAAAAGGACTCAGAATACTTGCCTTTGCGCAGAAGAAGTTTGACGGTTCGGCTATCTGCGCAGAGGACGAGGACGGACTGGAATTTGTGGGACTTATTGCAATGATGGATCCTCCGAGAGAGGAATCGAAGGCGGCAGTCACCGAGTGTAAAAAGGCGGGAATAAAGCCTGTAATGATAACGGGCGACCACATCGTAACCGCTTCGGCTATCGCAAAAGAGATAGGGATACTGGACGAAAGCTCTAAGGCGGTCGAGGGAAAAGAGCTTGACGGTTATTCGGACGAAGAGCTTGTTGATTTTGTAAAGGACAAGGCTGTTTATGCAAGAGTTACTCCCGAGCATAAGATAAGGATAGTAAAGGCTTGGCAGGCAAACGGCTGTATAGTGTCCATGACCGGCGACGGAGTAAACGACGCGCCTGCGCTCAAACAGGCGGACGTAGGAGTTGCAATGGGCATTACAGGTACGGAGGTATCGAAAGACGCCGCGTCTATGGTGCTTGCCGACGACAACTTTGCGACTATTGTAAAGGCTATAAAGAACGGAAGAAACATTTACGAGAACATCAAGAAGTCGATACTGTTCCTGCTTTCGGGCAACTTTGCGGGAATTCTTGTGGTGCTTTTTAACTCTCTGCTGGGACTGCCCGTGCCGTTTGCGGCGATTCACCTGTTGTTTATAAATCTTCTTACCGATTCGCTCCCTGCTATAGGACTTGGACTTGAGCCGCATACTGATGAAGTGATGAAAAACAAGCCGAGAAATGCCAACGAGTCTATTTTGACCCGTTCCTTCCTCGGAAAGATAGGCATCTACGGACTGGTTATAGGCATTGCTACTGCGGCGGCGTTCCTTATCGGAAACGGAGGTTTCGGAAACAACGGTGCAGACCGTGCGGCTCTCGGAATGACAATGGCGTTTGCAACGCTTTGTTCCGCAAGACTTTTCCATGGATTCTCCTGCAAAAAGAACGGTCCTGTGCTGTTCTCGAAGGAGCTGTTCAACAATAAGTTCGGACTTATGGCGTTTGCGGCGGGAATGATACTGTTAAATGCGGTACTTCTTGTACCTGCGCTCAAGGGTCTTTTCAAGATCGCTGAGATGACAGGAATGCAGTTCGCATGGATATATATTCTGAGCTTCGGTTCAATGCTAGTAATACAGCTTATAAAGGCGATATTTTTCAGCGGAAAGAAAGAGAAATAAAGCTTGATTCAGCTAACGATGATAAAAGGACGGTGCGTTCACGGCGAACGCCCGTCCTTTTTGTATGAAATGTATACTGTAGGGTGTGATGTCCACATCGCACCCTAAATCTTTGTAAATCTGATATGCTGTGCGGCGTCGAAGAGTGTTTGCTTTTCTGCCGTCATACTTTGAGATTGTCCTTGCTGTTGTCGTGTTCTATCCTGTCGCGGTGCGTTTCCAGCGGCGCACTGTTGGTCACGCCCTCCGTTGCTTCGGGTATAAAGCAGGTCTTTACGGTCATAAACAGTATCTTCATATCCAGTGACAAGGACTGATGTTCTATGTACATAAGATCAAGTTTCAGTTTGTCATAAGGCGTAGTGTTGTATTTTCCCATTACCTGTGCGTAGCCCGTAAGTCCTGCTTTGACCTTTAATCTGTACTTGAATTCCGGCATCGTCTTTTCATATTTTGCGGCTATCTCAGGTCTTTCGGGTCTTGGTCCGACAAAGGACATATCGCCTTTCAGTATGTTTATAAGCTGAGGAAGTTCGTCAAATCTGATCTTTCTGATGAATTTGCCTATCGGCGTTATACGGTCGTCGTTCTTTTTCGCAAGGGTCGCGCCGCTCTTTTTCTCAGCGTCCACTATCATACTGCGGAATTTATATACCTTGAATATCCGTCCGTCTGTGGTAAGTCTTTTCTGCGAGTAAAGTATCGGTCCGCCGTCATATGCCTTTATAGCGATCGCCGTGGCAAGCATAAAGGGTGATGCTATTATCAGCGCCGCCGCAGAAAGGAATATGTCAAGAAATCGCTTTGACGCCTTTTGCTCCCACTTCAATCCGTCATTTCTTGCAAGCAGAAGAGGAGTGTCAAAAAGGTGAAAGTCGTCCGCGCCTCTTATGATAATATCCGAAAGCTTCGGATTTATGTAGGTGCGTATCGAATTTTCAAAGGTGAATTTCAAAAGCTTACTTCTGAGGTCGTTCGGTATGTCTGAGATTATTACCGCTTCGTGCTTGAGAATAGCTTTCTCGATGTCCTCAAGGCTTTCCTCACTGCTTATAGAAGCGCATATCCTGTATTTGTCGTTTCTCATGCTCATTTTATTTACAAGATATTTGGCGTTTTTGTTGCCGTATACTATTATCATTCTTTTCGGCGGATACATCGCTTTGTAAAGCCATGTGAAAGCGTAGCTCCACACAAAAGCCACTGCGATCTGTATCAGCGTAAGCACAAACATCGGTGCAACGTTAAGTCTGCCTCGTCCGATAAGCGAGATCAGTATGAATTCGATTATGTTCGCGCCCAGAATTCCCAATACCTGAGAGCCGAACAGCCCTGTGAATCTGGCATAGCCGAGACGAAATCCGTTAAAGGTTCTTGCCATTGCCATATATATAATAGTATAAATGCCGACCATTAAAATGTTTCCGTTATACCAGAACGGGTCGAGCATATCTTTATTGTAATAATTATACCAAACTGTGCTGAATCCTTTCATAAACAGACAGATGATAATAAGAGCGCTGAGATAGTTAAGTATTCTTTTAAACTGCTCTCTGTTATTCAATAAATAACCGCCTTTCTTTTCCGGCGTGTCTGTGCCGGTCTTGATACGAATAAAGTATAGCATATTTTGCGGCAATAATCAAGCATTACACACAATTTTCACCTGTTTCCACTCTTTTCAGCGTTTTTTTGTATGGTTTTGCATATATTGTAAATTAAAATTTTTAGAAAGCTTTTTGCTGTCATAGTTTCAAACTATGGATTTGCATAAAAATAAAATTATTGCTTTGGCGGGAATAATGTGATATAATTTGATCTGTAAAGCTTTTAAATCCGTTAATAACTAAAAATTTACATTTTTATACATAGTTGAAAAGAGGAGATCAAATGAAAACCAACGAACTTTTTAAGAAAAAAACAACGCTGTCCTTCGAGGTGTTTCCGCCGAAAAGCACTACTCCCGTAGAGAGCATTTACAGCACTATATCGGAGCTGCAGCCTCTTGCTCCCGATTTTATCAGCGTGACCTACGGCGCGGGGGGGAGCGTGAACAATGCGACCATTGAGATCTGTTCGTCGATAAAAAACAAGCACGGAATAGAGGCTGCGGCGCATCTGCCCTGTCTTTATCAGACAAAGCAGAGAGTGCTTGAACAGCTTGAGCAGATGAAGAATGAGGGAATAGAAAACATTCTTGCACTGAGGGGTGACAGAAACGAAGACCTTGAACCCATAGGAGATTTTGTTCATGCGTCCGATCTGGTAAGCTTTATAAAGGAAAACGGTGATTTTAACGTTATCGGTGCCTGCTATCCCGAATGTCACCCTGAATGTCCGAACACGGTTGAAGATATAAGGAATTTGAAAACAAAAGTTGACGCAGGCTGTTCACAGCTTATTACACAGCTTTTCTTTGACAACAATACCTTTTACGATTTCCGTGAAAAGACGGCTATCGCAGGTATAAACGTGCCTATCGAGGCAGGCATTATGCCTGTAACGAATAAAAGGCAGATAATGAGGATGGCAACCCTTTGTCATGCCAATCTTCCCAAAAAATTTTTGAAGATCATGGAAAAGTATGAAAATGATCCTATAGCAATGAGGGACGCAGGGATAGCCTATGCGGTTTCGCAGATAGTGGATCTTATAGCCAACGACGTTGACGGAATACATCTTTATACTATGAACAATCCTTACATTGCACAGAAGATATGCGAAGCGGTGAAAACGCTGTTTTGAATGAATTTGAAAAAGCAAGTGAGCGCAGTTAAGGGGACGCCCTCTATCGCAGGGCGTCCCCTCTTTTCAAACAGTCCACTGGACTGTTTGAAAATTCACCCCTTGCGGAGCTCCTAAAGCAAAGGGGCTTTCGCTCCTGCGGGAGCGACGGGGGCTCTGCCCCAAATTCTTGCAAGCCTGCCGAGCAAGAATTTTTCTTTGCAAGCTTGTCGAGCAAGACTTTTCCCTGCAAGCGGCAGGCGCGTCGTTTGATCCCGCGCTTTTTACCTCTTTGGCAGTCCCAGAAAGCATAAAAAATAAAACCGCCAGTCGGTATTTCCGGCTTGCGGTTTTGCTGTAGGCGGAGATTTCCGCGCGTTTTTTATTCGTATCTGAGTGCGTCAATAGGATTGAGTCTTGCCGCTTTGATAGACGGGATAAGTCCGAATACTATTCCTACTACCATTGAGAATATTACAGAGATCACAATGGACGGTGTAGATATAGCGACAGGTACTTCCGCGACCTTGGCGATTATCTGCGACAGACCAATTCCCGTAAGTACGCCGATTATTCCGCCTATGCTGGTAAGCACTGCGGCCTCGGTCAAAAACTGTGCGAGTATTCTGCGCTTTCTTGCGCCCAGCGCCTTTTTAAGTCCGATCTCTCTCGTTCTCTCCGTTACCGATACGAGCATAATGTTCATTACGCCGATACCGCCGACAAGCAGGGATATGCTTGCTATCCATATAAGCATATTGTTAGTGGAGGAACTGAGATCCTGCAAGGACTTCGCCTGTTCAAGCAGGCTTTCGCTCTTGTATTCTACCGTTGCGCTCGTTTCCTCGCCGCCTGCGGATTCCTTGGTAATGCTTTCGTTCAGAATGTCCGCAGTCTTTTTTCCTGCATTGGTCATTGCGTCCGTATCGACCGCTTTGGCTATGCAGTTTTCCGGCTCGTCGTAACGGAAAACTATTCCCCAGTCGTTGGTGGGCATGAATATCAGACCGCTGGAGGTCTGATTGTAGGTGTAAAAATCATCGACCGAGTTTATTACAGGCTCGAAAACGGTGTTCTGTACTGTCATGCCTATTATCGTGAAAGGCTCTCCGCTGATCTCAAGTATCTTTCCCACAGGGCTTTCACCCTCGAATATTCCTTCGGCAAGGGTCTTGTCAACGATGACTACTTTGTCAAAGTTTGTGAAGTTTCTGTCGGAAAAGCCTTTTCCCTCGACTATCTCGTAGCCTGCCGTTTCAAAATAATCCTTATCGATACCGTATATCGTAGCGGAATCTATTTTGCTGTTGAGATAGAACAGATTGTCGGGATTGTTTCTTGTGCGGTAAAACGTGCAGGATTCGACCTCTTTAAGCTCGTTGATGCGCTTTTTGGTGCTTTCGGTAAACATTGAAACATTCTTCGGAGGATTTTCCCATGAGAAGTCGCATACGGTATCGCCGTCCGAAAGCTGTATCTTTACCGTGTTGTTCCCCGCACCGATAAGATTGTTCTTGATCTGCTCGTTCGTACCCTTTATGGTGGAAACTATAGCGATTATCGCCGCGATTCCTATGATTATTCCAAGCATTGTAAGCAAGGAACGTATCTTATGGGAAAATATACCTTTAAATGAAAGTCTGATATTTTCTATCATTAGTCCGTACCTCCCCGGTTAGTAGTATTCAGGGTAGAGGACCTCAGTGGAATCCTTAGTCCTTACGCCTTCTTTTACTTCCTTGCCGTAGGGGAAGCAAATCCTGTCTTTCATTGAAAGTCCGCCCTTGACTTCTATGGAGTAACCGTACATTATTTTGCCCGTAGCAATGTATTGCTTTACAAGCTTATTGTTATCGTCGGCTTTCATTATGTAATAGTTGCCGTTTTCCTGCCTTACATAATGTATCGGCAGATAAACGCTGTTGCTTTCCGATGCTGTGCCGCTGAAGCTTACGCTTACCCAGTCGTCCACATTGAAATCCGAACTGTCGGACAGCTTGGCTTCTACGGTATAGGTAGAACTGTTCGGATTGTCGCCCCAGTTGTAAGCCGTATAGGAAACAGGCTCGGTGTTTATCTTGGTGACTTCGGCGTCTATCATTGCGCCGGTATCATAGGAAGTGACCATGACCGACGCGCCCTCCTGAGCTTTGTCCAGATTAAGCTCGCCTATGTTAAAGCTTACGGATACTCCGCCCTCGCCCTCGATTATTGCAAAGGCTGAATCGTCGGAATATTTGTCCTCGTAATATTCATCATCGATATATTCCTGATTCTCGTCGGAGTACTCGTTGTCCGTTTCGTTTCCCGAAACGGCGTCTTCGACCGAACCGATCTTTTTGACTACGCCGTCTATTTGAGCGGTCACCTTTCCGTCGGTCTTCTTTTTAAGAGCGTCCTCATAATCCAGCTTTGCGGATTTAAGGTCAAGCTTGAGGCTTTTTATCTCGTCCTCTTTTTCAACTATCATTTTGCTTATTTCCGCTCTGCTGTACATATAATCCTCGGATTCAGGATCGGTGTCGGGCGTCTGCGGCGGCTCGGTATAATCGTCATCGTAATCCTCGTCGGTGTAGTCATCTTCGTTATCATAGTCGTCATTGTAGTCCTCGTCCTCTGCGGCGCTGTCGTCAACGTCGTCGGGTATACTGTCGACACCGCTGTCGCTGTTCTCCGACTTGTCTTTCAGACTTGCGGGAAGAAGAACGGAGAATTTTCCGAAATGCGTTTCCTTGGTGTCAAGGGAGAGCATACCCGTTTCCTTGTCGGTGGAGATCCCGTTTGAGATCACCCATTCTTTAAAAGTACCGTTGGTGAGGTTTTCGCAGTTTACTATCCACTTGTAAAGAAATTCGGAATTTTCATTGTAAACGCAAAGCTCCGCATATTTTCTTGTGTAGAATATCCTTGAAAGAAAGGCGGCGGAAACCTTTGTCTTTTCGTTGCAGTTTATAATGTATGGGTCTTCCTTTGTTCCGAGATTATTTTCTTTAAACGCCGCCGTCACTACGTCCGTAGTTTCTATCGGTTCAGGCTCTTCAATGTCCGGCCGGCTGTCGTCCGGTATCGGCTCGGAATCTTCCGGAAATTCCGGTTCTTCGGGGATTTCCGGCTCTTCCGGCTCATAATCGTCCGGCTCAGGCTCTTTCGGCGCGTCCTCGGAGGGTTTCAGCGTCTTATAGCCGGCAAGCTCCTTTTCCGCCATTTTTATATTCTGCTCGCAGACCTTTACCTGATTTTCTTTCTGTGAAATCTCAAGCTCTACTACTGTCATATCATACTCAAGGATAGTGTCGCCCTTTTTGACCGGGTCGCCCTCCTTGACAAGAACTTTCTTAACCAGCTTTTCGTTGTCAAGCTCTATCTTCTGAGAGTTGGCGGAGATTATCTGTCCGTCCATAGTTGTGTTGGAATATTCGTACATATCGGCGCTTTCCGCCATAAGATTTACGGGAACGACGTCCACGACTATCTTCTTATCCTTGGAACTCTTGTATTTTGTAAATCCGAAATATCCGCCGCCTCCGAGGATCGCAATGCAAAGGAGAGTAATAATAAGCTTTTTCATTCCTTTTCACCCGTCCTTTCTTTATAAAGCTCGCCGTCGCGGATATACATTATCCGCTTGGCACATTTTGCAATATCCGGCTCGTGGGTTATCATAACAATGGTCACGCCGTCGTCGTTAAGCTCTTTGAAAAGCTCCATTACCTGATCGCCGGATTTTGTATCCAGCGCACCCGTCGGCTCGTCGGCAAGCAAAAGCTTGGGATGATTGACGATAGCCCTTGCGATAGCTACTCTCTGTTTCTGTCCGCCCGAAAGCTGAGTAGGCTTAAAGCTCATTCTTTCCGCAAGCCCCACTCTTTTAAGAGCCGCTATTGCCTTTTCGCGTCTTACCTTTTTGCTTACGCCCGCATAAAGCAGAGGAAGTTCAACGTTTTCAAGCGCCGACTGTCTAGGGAGCAGGTTGAAATTCTGGAACACGAAACCGATCTTTTTATTTCTTATATCCGAAAGCTTTTTGTCGTTAGCGGACATAATATCAGCTCCGTCAAATATAAAGCTTCCCTTGGTCTGCTTGTCAAGACACCCGATTATATTCATCAGTGTTGATTTTCCCGAACCGGAGGGTCCCATTATAGCAACATATTCGCCCTCCTCAACGCTCAGGGAAATATCTTTAAGGACGGGAACAGGCTCCCTGCCCTGAATGTAGTCCTTATAGATATTTTTCAGTTCAAATACCATATCGGACCTCCTTATTCCGCCGCCTCGGCAGGCTCTTCGCCGCCGTTCTCGACAGGTTCTTCAGCGTCCTCGGCAGTTTCTCCGTCCTTGGTGAATTCATCGCCGTACAGGCTGTTGAGATAAGCCTCTATCTCTTCGTCCGTCATGCTTTCCAGCATTTCTTCGTCAATCGCAGGCTCATCGCCTATTTCCATGCCGCCCATATCGCCCATGTCCTCGTACATTTCATTATCGCCCATGCCTTCTTCACCCATATCAAGGTCGTTGGGGGCAACGGAAACGTCCGCCTCATTGGTGGTAGCGGTCATGCCTTCTTTGATTGAGCTGTCGGGATAAGCGATATAATCGTCGGCGGAAAGACCGGATTTGATCTCGCAGTCGCCGTTTTCCTCGTCCTTTTCACCGATCTCGAAATATCTCTTTTCGATCTCGCCGTCCTCGTCCTTTGCCCAGACGTAGTTTTTATCTCCGTCCTTGCAGACAAAGTCGGAATAGAGCCAGATGCCTGTTTTTTCGACAGCCTCGCTCTGTCCGTTGTCAAGCTCGATGAGAATGTGCTGTCCGAGCATAAAGCCGTCAAGCGATTCCGGCTTTACATAGAAAGCATAGTTTGAAGATGAAGTCATTTCGTCGCTTTCCATATAAGAGTACATATCGTCGCTGTTTGCTTTCGGATTTGTGTCTACGGAGGTTATCTCGCCTTTCCATACGGAGTCGTCGAGTCTTGACTTGATTATAACAGGTACGCCCTGCATAACATTCTGGATATTCTGCTCGTTGACGCTTCCCTTTATTCTGTAATCTCCCTCGGCAGTGATCTGCATAATAACGTCGCCGCCTTCCGACTGGAGAGTGTCAATTGATTTTACGTTCTTTACCGTTCCGTCCATAGACGCGGTGACATAAGCCTTTTTGGTGGAGGACTCAAGCTTTTTGATCTCCACGTTCTTGGCTTTTATGTCGTATTCGTTTTTGGAATTGTCGCTTTGCAGGGAAAGTATCTGGGTGGTATAGGATACCGCCGCGTCTTCGCCCACGTTTTTCTTTTCCTTTTCCAGTTCGGATATCTGATTCTTGTTGGACTCTATCTCGTTTTTCAGCCTTTCGACTTCAAGCTTTGCCTGATCGAGCTGAAGCTCAATAGCTTCTACGTCGTATGTAACAAGCTTGTCGCCTTTCTTTACCGAATCGCCGTCCTTGACAAGTATCTCGTCAATGGTCTTGGAACTGTCGTATTTTACATCCGCAGACTCCTGCGCCTCAACAACTCCCGAGAACACGCAGTTGGCAAGACTGAACTCTGAAACCGTGTTCAGGTTTGAGACCTTTTGAACGTAAACCTTCTGGCCGTTTTTCGAGCCGCCGTTCCCCGCCTTTTTCCAGATGAGAAATCCGCCGGCGCAGAGCGCACAGACGACCGCCAGCACCACTATAACGGTGCAGATCCTTTTTTTCTTCGTCATTACGTTACCTCCAATTATGTTTTGAGAAATAAAAAATCCGTTTGAAGGGAGCTTCAATCGGACGTGATCAATCCACAGAAGAAGTATAAATCAGTCCTGCGCGGCTTCTGTCGGGCTGTGCAGTTTTTCTGTGGGAAGAGTATTCGCCTGTAACGTCCGTTGCCTGTACCATTCAATTCTTTTGTTCTTTGTTTTTATCTCTGTGTTAATTATATCACAAATTGGATATATGTCAATAAAATCGTCATATCTTTTAAGAAACTCATAAGATTTTTGGGGGTAATGAAAAATCGGAGAGATACGGACGGCACTGATTTGTAAAAAATCACATCAGAGGTTTTGCAGATCAATTCCCGATACATTGCTTGGTTTGGCTTATTCATAAAAAATCTTTTCCTACCCCCTTTATTTTTTTGTTAGAATAGTGTATAATGTAATTGATTGTTTAAGGTAACACCGCACAACTATTGTGTGCGGATAACGCAGAAAATTTTTCGTTAGATTGTATAGAAACGACGCAGGAATACTTGTGTCTTTCAAGGAGTTTCTGTGCAGGATAACGGAAAATTGGCAAGTTAGACGTACACAAAGCCGTTAGGCGGTAGTTGTGCGGTGTTGCCTTAAGGCTTTAGCCGACGGTTATGCGGCGCGCTTTGATCGCGTTACTGATGACTTGAAATTTTAAAGGAGGCAAAAACTATGAAAAATAAGCTGAAGGTCAATATTTATAACAGGACCTATAACCTTTTATCGGAGGAAACCCAGGGCTATACGGAGAAGCTTGCGGCAGTGATAAATTCCAAGATAACCGGACTTTTAAAGGCTATCCCCAGCCTTTCCGTTCAGGACGCCGCCGTACTTACTTCTCTTGACTGTCTGGACGAGCTTAACAAGGCTAACCAGAACATAGAAAATATACGCACTCAGATCAAGGATTATGTTGACGACGCAGGTAAGGCGAGAGCGCAGGCAGACGAGGCTCATCGTGAGATTCGGGAGCTGAAAGAAAGGATAGCCGCGCTGGAAACTGAGCTGAACGAAAGAACGGTGGTAAAGAGGGAGCCTGCCGACGAGGTGATAAACGCCAACGATATTCTTTCACAGGAGATACGCAGCGCCCTTGAAAGCCCTGTGCATTCCGCTCAGGGACAGAACCGAAACGGAAATTATGTGGGAACGGTGAATTATAAGCCGGAAAACGGGGGAAGCCGTTAATGGCTGAAATACTTGCGCCCTGCGGCTCGGAGGAGTCGCTTACCGCGGCCTTGCGATGCGGCTGTGACGCGGTATATCTTGGAGGAGAGCATTTTTCCGCAAGACAGAACGCCGTGAATTTTACAAAGGAACAGTTGAAAAAGGCTGTATACCGATGTCATAAGCGGGGAGTAAAGGTCTATCAGGCTGTTAATACCGTGGTGTTCGACGAACAGCTGGAGGAATGTAAGGCGGCGGTGAAATATGCCGCAGAGATCGGTATCGACGGTCTTATTACGCAGGATCTTGCGCTTGTGGAGATATGCAGAAACTGTTGTCCCGATATGGAGTATCACGCCTCAACTCAGATGACCGTTCACAGCGAAAGTGGAGTTTTGCAGGCAAAAGCACTTGGATTTTCAAGGGCGGTCCTTTCGAGAGAACTGCCCCGATCGGTTATAGAAGAACTTACGGGGCTTGGGATAGAAACGGAGGTTTTTGTACACGGTGCGCTGTGTATGTCCGTTTCGGGACAGTGCTATATGAGCGCAGTGATAGGATCGCGCAGTGCGAACAGAGGACTTTGCGCTCAGGCGTGCAGACTTCCGGCGTCTGCGGAAAAGGGAGAAGAGCGTTACGACCTGTCGCTTAAAGATATGTCTTATCTGAACAGGCTCGGAGACCTTTCGGATATGGGCGTGACTTCTTTGAAGATAGAGGGACGAATGAAACGTCCCGAATATGTTGCGGCGGCGGTGGACAGTTGTAAAAACGCTCTTGAGGGAAAAGATTTTGATCTGAAACGGCTTGAGGCCGTTTTCTCTCGGAGCGGCTTTACCGACGGCTATTTTACAGGCAAAACGGGAAAGGCGATGTTCGGCACAAGGCAGAAGGAGGACGTTATCTCCGCCGCAAAGATATTGCCGGAGCTTCACGAGCTTTACAGGCGGACGGATAAGAGGGGAAAAGTAGCTTTCGAGTTTTCACTTCACGAGGGAAAACCATGCGTTCTCAGCGCAGAGGACGAAAACGGAGTAAGAGTGCAGGTTACGGGAGATGTTCCCGAAAAGGCGTTGAAAAAGCCCTGCGATGAAGATTTTGTGAAAAAACAGCTTTCAAAGCTTGGGGATACTATTTATGAATTCGGAGGGCTGAAAACGGACATAGACGGCGGATTGGCTTTTCCCGTCTCGGCGATAAACGAAATGAGAAGACGCGTCATAGCTTTGCTTGATAATGAACGGAGCGAATATTTTACTCGCAGGGTAAGCTTTGACGACCGTGACGTGACCGACTTCAAGCCGATAGAAAGAACCGAAAATTTTGAAATAAGAGTGATTATCTCAAAACTTTCACAGCTGGATGGGCTTGACCTGTCTGATGTAGGGCTTTTGGGAGTGCCGGCGCAGCTGGTGCTAAAGGCTATTGAAATGGGCGTCGATAAGGATAAAATACTTGCGGTAACGCCTAGGTTTACCTTTGACGAAAAGAGCCTTGTCACCAAGCTTGAGAGGATAAAAACTGCGGGAGTTACAAAAATGCTGGCAATGAATATCGGACATTGCCTTATTGCCGAAAGGCTGGGCTTTGAGCTTCATACGGGCTATTCCTTTAATCTGTGCAATTCTGCGGCGCTGAACTGCGTTAAAAAGCTGGGTGCAAAGGACTGTACGGTATCGTTCGAGATGAAAGCGGCTCAGCTTCAAAAACTGAAAAAACCTCTGCTTGCGGGAATTTTCGCCTACGGCAGACTTCCCCTTATGCTTACCGCAAACTGCCCGATAAAGCAGGATACAGGCTGTAAAGGCTGTCGGGGACATTTATTTGACAGAACGGGCAGAGAATTTCCCGTAAAATGCCCGAAAGAACACGGCTGTGCGGAGATACTGAATTCGGATATTCTTTATCTTGCGGATAAGCTTGACGATTTTAAAAATGCAGATTTTCTGGAGCTGCATTTTTATGAGGAAACGTCGGAAGAGATCGGGGAGATAATTAGGGCGTATAAATACGGTTCGGCTGAGGAAAAGCCGCATAACGCCACAAACGGACTATATTACAGAGGAGTTTTATAAATGAAATTACTGATAAAAAAGCTTAACGAAAAGGCGGCTGTGCCGCAGAGACAGACCGAGTACAGCGCAGGCTACGATCTCTGCGCCTGTGCGGAAGAACCTGTGGTAATAAAGGCGGGAACTACCGAGAAGATACACACCGGTATTTCCGTTGAAGTTCAGGGCGAGAAGAAATGCGTTTTGCTTATTTATGCAAGAAGTTCGCTTGCCGCAAAATTCGGTATCGCTCCCGCAAACTGCGTGGGCGTGGTGGACTGGGACTACAGAGGAGAGATAATCTGCGCTCTGCATAACAGCTCCGACAAGGATTTTACGATAAATCACGGCGACAGAATAGCACAGCTTGTGATAACTCCCGTATTTACGCCTGAAACAGAGGTGGTTTCCGAGCTTTCGGATACCGAGAGAGGCGAGGGAGGCTTCGGTTCAACGGGAAAATAAAGGAGAATTTCCATATATGAAAATATACAACGTAAGAATCATGACCATGAACGAGGAAAGAGAGATCATTCCGAAAGGCTGGGTTGAGGTCGGTAACGGCAAGATCGCCGCTGTGAAAAGCGGTGCGCCTGAGAAAATATGCGCAGGAGACATCGACGGGCAGGGTAAGACCCTTTATCCGGGCTTTATCGACGCCCATACGCACTTGGGGCTTTCCTCCAGCGGAGTGGGAATGGAGGGCGAGGACTTCAACGAGGAATCCGAGCCGTGTACTCCTCATATAAGAATAGTGGACGGGATAAATCCTATCGACTATTCCTTTGAGCAGGCGAGAAAAGCAGGCGTTACCTGCTGTCTTGTTTCTCCCGGTTCGGCAAATCCCGTGGCGGGAAACATCGCCGCTATAAAGACCTACGGTAAAAGGGTAGATAAAATGCTGTTAGCGACGGTGGGAATGAAATTTTCCATGGGCGAAAATCCAAAGCTTACATATACCGATAAGGAGGACGCGCCTTATACGAGAATGGCGATAGCCGGAATAATAAGAGAGGCGCTTACCAAGGCGCAAAGGTACGGCGAAAGCATTGACAAGGCAATGGAAAACGACGAGGATATGCCGGAATACGATATGAAGTCGGAGGCGTTGCTCCCGGTGCTCAGGGGAGAGCTTAAGGCTTATTTTCATTGTCACAGAGCGGACGATATTTTCACCGCTATAAGGATAGCGAATGAATTTGAGCTTGATTATGTGCTTGTTCACTGTACCGACGGACATATTATCGCCGACGAGCTTGAACAGGAAAAAGCCGACTGTATAATCGGTCCGATAATATGCGACCGATGCAAGCCGGAGCTTGCTAACCTTACTCCCGAAAATGCGGGAATACTTGCGGCGCATAACTTAAACGTGGCTATATGCACAGACCATTCGGAAGTGCCGATAGAGTATCTGCCGCTTTCTGCCGGGATAGCGGTAAAAAACGGTCTGCCCTTTGAACAGGCGATAGAGTCGATAACCTGCACTGCGGCGAAGATCGCCGGCATAGACAACAGGGTGGGAGCAATAAAAGAGGGGCTTGACGCGGATATGGTCCTGTTCGGAGACAATCCGCTGGAAGTGATGTCAAAGCCTGCTATGGTAATGTGCGGCGGAATTGTTGTGCGATAACAAGGTCTTTGATGTAAAATCCGATATAAGGCGGAAATAAATCACGAGGAGATTGAAAACAGCATAAATTTATTGTTTTTTCTCTCTGTATAGTGGATAAAAGACGGTCCGGATTTTTGTATTTCGTGCCAAAAATGCTGTTTGACTTAAAATTTTTAATTTCAATATTATTTTCCGTGAGCAGGTCAAAAAGCCTATTGACTTTGCGGTCTTGTTGTGCTATATTTACCATTATAGCAAACCAATGAAGTATCGCCTCACGATCTGAAAATTCAAGTCACATACCGTGCTGTTTTATTGGTTATAAGCTGTGCGGACAAAAGTCCCGTCAATAAAAGACAAAAGGAAGAGAGCCGGCATATATGAAAGAAAAAATAGAACGGCAGCTTGAAGAGCTTGCCGATAAAATAAGGAAAATGGCGCTTACGCGTTTTCTGATAATGGGTTACGTCATAGTTATTCTTGTGGGGACCCTTCTTCTCGCTCTGCCTATTGCAGGCAGGAACGGCGCGGCGGATCTGAACGAGGCGCTGTTTACGGCGACCTCCGCCACCTGCGTGACGGGTCTTGTACTTTCCGATGTTTATACTCAGTGGTCTTTGTTCGGTCAAATCGTTATACTTATGCTTATCCAGATAGGCGGAGTCGGTTTTATGACCATTGCTATATTTGCGCTGTCCTTTACAAAGCATAGGATAGGACTTAAACAGCGGTTTACTATGCAGGAATCGGTAGGCGCTCATCAAGTGGGCGGAATAGTAAGAATGACAAAATTCCTTTTGCTTGCGTCTGTCGGGATAGAGCTGGCAGGAGCGTTCGTGCTGTGTTTCAGGTTCTGTCCTAAGCTGGGATTTTTCAGGGGAGTTTATTTTTCCGTTTTCCATGCGGTGTCCGCATTCTGCAATGCGGGGATCGATCTTATGGGATACTTTGAGCCGGGCTCGTCGGTTATGACCGTAAAAAGCGACGTTGTGATAAACTTAGTGTTTATGATACTTATAATAGTCGGCGGATTAGGCTTTCTGGTGTGGCACGATATGCTTGAAAACAAGTGGCGTTTCAAATATTATAAACTGCAAACGAAGATTGTTATTGTTACATCTCTTTCTCTGCTGATATTCGGAGCGGTATCCTTATTTATTTTTGAGTACAGCGCGCCTTGCTTTGACGGACTTTCCGTTCCCGAAAAAATACTTGCGTCGTTTTTCCAATCTACTTCAGCAAGGACCGCAGGCTTTGCTTCGGTAGATCTTTCACAGATGAACGAGGCAGGACAGTTCGTGATGATCTTCCTGATGTTTATCGGCGGTTCGTCCGGTTCTACGGCAGGAGGTATCAAGACCACGACCTTTGCTGTGCTGATCATCAGTATTTACAGCGTATTCAGGAGAAGAAAAACGCTGGAGTGCTTTCGCAGAAGACTGGACGAAGAGGTCGTTCACAACGCCTGCTGTATACTTATGCTTTATCTTATGCTGGCAGGAGCGGCGGCTGTTATCATAAGCTTTGTTGAGGGCGTTTCTATGATGGCGGCGCTGTTTGAATGCGTTTCCGCAATTGCAACGGTGGGCTTGTCGCTGGGTCTTACTTCCTCATTGGGAATAGTTTCTCAGCTTATAATAGTTTTTCTTATGTTTGTGGGAAGGATCGGCGGACTTACCGTACTTCTGGCGCTCAGCGGCGGAGCGTCGAGCAATTCGTCGCAGTATCCGTGCGAGAGAATAACAGTAGGATAAAGGCAACGCAGCAGGGCTGTCGCCTGAAATATTGAAGTGTGAATGACACAGAGAAAGAGGTAAAATGATATGAGGTCGTTTCTTGTAATAGGACTGGGACGTTTCGGAAAGCATATGGTAAAAAAGCTTTCGGAACAGAATAATGAGGTTCTGGCGGTTGACATCAGGGAGGAGCGGGTCAACGCCTGTATGCATATGTGCACGGACGCTCAGATAGGCGACTGCACCGATCCGGATTTCATTGCGTCGCTGGGCGTAGGAAATTTCGACGTTGTTATCGTGGCGATAGGCGATAATTTTCAGGCATCGCTGGAGGCGACCGCATTGGTAAAGGAAATGGGTGCAAAATTTGTTTTTGCCAGAGCGAACAGAGATATTCACAAAAAATTCCTTCTTCACAACGGTGCGGACGAAGTAGTATATCCGGAGCGTGAAACCGCAGAGCGTTTTGCCGTAAGATTCGGCACTAAGAATATTCTGGACTATTTCAGGCTTTCGGACGATTATTCAATTTACGAGGTGGAAACACCGAAATCGTGGATAGGAAAAACCATACTTGAGCAGAACGTAAGGCAGAAATATAATCTGTCGATCCTCGCTGTAAAGAAGAACGGGCATTTCAGCAACATACCGGGACCCGATCATCTGTTATCCGCAAACGAGACGCTGCTTGTTCTCGGAAGTAAAGACAGCATAAAAGAGATAATGAGATAAAGGAGATTCAGGCGGGAAGAGCTTTTTCTACCTTTCGCACAAAGATGTTCTTATCTGTACGGGAAGATTTGTGCGTAATGAGATCCGTTAAAAAATAAGATATTTTCACAGAAGATTTTCGTTTCCGTATTGCATAATGCGGAGGCGAATTTTTTTGTTCGTTTGTGGGAAATGAACAAAAGACTGCGGAAGGGCGAAGAAAAATCTGAGTTTGCAAAAAGTACACCGGGAGTATAAAATAGAATCATGAGGTTGACCTATAGAAAAATTACATCGGAGGAAAATACAATGAATAATACAATAACCGCAAAAACAAGCGAATCGTCAAAACATATCAGACTTATGTGCATAACGGGTCTGTTTGCGGCGCTGATATATGTGATGACGGCTTATCTGCGTATCCCTACAGGAGCAGGCTATACACACGCCGGCGACGGACTGATATATCTGGCGGCTTGTATGTTGCCAACGCCGTATGCTGTTGCGGCGGGAGCTATAGGCGGAGCGCTTGCGGACGGACTTACAGGCTTTGCGGTATGGATGCCTGCAACTATTGTGATAAAAGCTGTAACGGCTTTGTTTTTTACAAGGAAGACGGATAAAATGATTTGCCCGAGAAATCTTTTGGGAATAATCCCCTCTTTGATACTCTGCGTGGTGGGCTACAGTCTTTACGAAGGCGTTGTGATGTCAGGCGGATTCAGCAAGACTGCGATCGTTGCCGCTTTCGGACAGACTCCTGCGTACTGTATACAGGTTCTTGCCAGCTCGGTACTGTTCGTACTTCTTGGCGTCGCCCTTGACAAAGCTAATTTAAAAAAACGCTTTTCACATATATTCGGATAAATAATAAAATCCCCGATTTTTTCTGAAAATCGGGGATTTTTGTAACAAAAACGCGGCATTGTTATCGGCGGATACTGCTTGATAAGTCAAATAACATAATCGTCGGAGCGGGCTTTTTCTTCGTCTGCAAGATCGGCGAGAGTTATCCCGTCCAC
The DNA here is from genome assembly GCA_021770655.1 of Ruminococcus sp. Lineage (GTDB taxonomy): Bacteria > Bacillota > Clostridia > Oscillospirales > Ruminococcaceae > Hominimerdicola. The sequence continues at coordinate 29,486 of JAETQO010000016.1, forward strand.
TACATCGTTGACCGCCGCATATATCTTTTTCCAGACCGACAGGGTCGTACAGATATCCTGTCGGGGACAGGTGTTTTCGTCGCCCTCAAGACAAGCCACCGGCGCAAGACTGCCTTCGGTTAGCCTTAAGATCATTCCTACTGTGTATTCCGACGGAGACTTGGCAAGCATATAACCGCCGCCTGCGCCTCGTACGCTCTTTACAAAGCCCGCCCTGCCGAGTATGGAAATGATCTGCTCCAGATATTTGTCGCTTATATGCTGTCTTTCCGCAATAGCTTTGATAGGGATATAGCCGCTCTGCTCATGAAGTGCAAGATCCAGCATTAGCCTTAACGCATATCTTCCTTTGGTAGATATTTTCATATCGTCACATCCTTTCCTAATTCCTACGGGAAATCTATGATTTAGATTATATTATATTTTTGTGCTTTTGTCAAGGGTCGGAAATAAGAGCACACGGAAATCAATTTTCACAGATAGAGCTTGTTTTTGTATATCTTTCCAAACCTACGGCGGGGAAGATATACGGATAATTATTGTAATTTAAACATAATACCGTCTTTCCCCGATTTGATATTTTGAAAATCGAATAATTTACCAAGCTAAAATTGTATATTTAAGGATGCACTGATTAAAGCGAAGCGTATCAAATTCAGCCGCGTGAGTTTCATTGTTTGAACGGGGCGAATTTGATTTAATCAGTGCTTCCTTGGGATGCACTGATTAAAGCGAAGCTGTTGATAAGGGCGTCAACCTTTTGTCCGTTCTTGCACAGCGGACACTCACCCGGCATATAGTTTTCATAGTCCGGCAGATCCTTATCGGTGAAGAGCGAATGTATCTCAATACCGCCCTGCTCTTTGATAGCGGAAAATATTGCGGCTATTCCCACAAGCTTGCCGTTGTAATACTGCAAGCAATCGATTGCTCTGTTTATGCTCTTTCCTGTGGACGCAGATGAAATAAGCAGAAGAACCTGCTTGCCCCATATCTTTTTCTGAGTATCGTCTCTGAAGATCATCTGATTTACGGCGTTAAGCTCAGGCGTGAGAATGTTTATGTCCGTTGCGTTGTTTATTCCGCCCTGAGAAAGACTTTCGGCAAGAAACGAGCCGAGGATCTCCGTGCCCTCAAGACAGATTATGGTGTCAACGGGAGTGGAAACATACGTCGCCGCCAATTCCTTTGCGGCCTCTTTTGACATTTTCAGGCTGGTTTTAATGGACGTCATAGCCACATAGTGGTTAACGTGCGAATGGTTTGTTGCATAGTGACCGGGAATAACGCCGATCTGGATCTTACTGTTTCTTCCCGACTGGATTATCTGCATACGTTCTTCCAATTTGAAGTCCTCCTTACAAGCAAAGTATGAATAATATTTTACTATTGGTTATTATATCATATTTTTCTCTTGATTGCAATATCATTTTTAATGATTTTATACATAAATTTTTGTGACAATGTACAATTATGCTGTAAGATTTTTTTCAAATGCCGCAGAATTTTTTGTTTTCTGCCTCGTCGTCTGTCTTCGACATACTTTGCGGGGGCTATTGTATATAATGACTTGATAAGGGCTGTGTATTTTGTACAAAATACAGCTTGTCAAATCTGTGATAATTGTGTATAATAAGGTTTGACAAACTATCATTTGCGGAGGAAATTATTACTATGAAAATCAGGAAACTTGCGGCGGCGTTGAGCGCGCTGGCTGTCGCGGCGGGAACGGTGTTTCCCTGTGCGGCTGAGGGCGATTACGGACAGGGCGGAATTGTATGGATGATAAAGGATCAGTGGGATCATCGGAATAACGTGGGAGCAGATCCGAAGGACGAACTTGAGGCGCAGACTCTGTTTTGTAAGCATACCGATGTGAATATCACGGGAAACGGACAGTATGAGGTAAGCTTTGAGGGCTATGTCGTTCCGGAGGAGGATATAGACTTTGTCGAGGTCGGAATGCTGGGGCTTGATCTGTCAATAGATTTCGATACATATTCCGACTGTACTGTTACGCTGGACGAGGCGGTTATCGACGGTACGACCTATACTTTCAACACTCAGCCGGAGCTTGAGGATAACGGCAGCAATAAGGTTATGAAATTGAAAAACGCCTACGGCAAAAACGCCGATACCACTCCGGAAATGGACGCAAAGCCGTGGAGAGATACAACTCCTATAACGATAAAGTTCACTGTGGCAGGGCTTGACAGCGATAAGGCAGAGGATAATCCCGACGAGCAGATCGTGAACGAATACGGATCTGCTCCTGCGGAGGCGGACAGCTCTGCGGCTCAGGCAGAGGAAAGCGCTGCCGCCGACTCGACTGTCGGAGAAGAGATTTCGGAGAACGAAACGCAGAAAGATTCCTCTCAGGCTGAGAAGAACGAGAACAAGGACGACGGAATACACTGGACGCTGTTCGCCTGTATGGGCGGAGGAGCGGTCGTGGTAATTATAGTGATCGCGCTTATCGCCAAGAAAAAAACATGATATGAAAACAGGACGGCTGTTCACGGAGGGTTGCACAGCCGTCGGCTTTTTCAGGTCGGTATCGTCTTGATAAAAACGGCACATATTTTTTGCCTTTCCCCGCCGCAGGTCTGGGAAGATACACAAGAACAAGCTCTGCCTGTGAAAATTGATTTCTGCGGACAAGGCTTTTCAAGACTTGAAAAGTAAAAAAAAATTTGGTATAATAGCAATATACATTGTTGTGCGATCGGGCGTGGACGGGAGTGATGATTGTGCCGAAATTTGAAAGCGGTATGGAAAATATGGTGGATATGTTCGTCTTTGAATCCGGCGATCTGCTTGAAAAGCTTGATGAAATCCTTATGCGTACCGAGCAGGAGGATTCTATCGGTTCCGACGATATAAACGAAATATTCCGTACAATGCACACTATCAAAGGCTCGGCGGCAATGATGGGTCTGCAGAATATGTCTGCTCTTGCTCATGCGGTGGAGGATCTTTTCTATATCATAAGGGAAGATCCGAATGTGAGTTACGATAAGCCTGCGCTTTACGAACTGCTTTTTGCGGCGTCGGACAGCCTTAAAAACGAGATAGACAACATTCAGGACGAGGACGTTCCGCTGTCGGATTTTTCCGAACTGGAGGGAAGGATACATAGCTTTGCCTCGGTTATGAAGGGCGGAGACGCCGCAAAGACCGGCGGTCCTTCTCAGAACGGCGGAGAGGCGTACGAGAATCTTTTCCCCGAGGACGAAAACGAAAATGTTCTTACATATAAAGTAATATATGCCGATACCTGCGCTATGCCGGATATGAGGGCAATGGTACTGCTGAGGGCGTTAGGTAAAGTATGCGAAATTGTGAAAACCTTTCCTGCGGATCTGGACGCAGACGGCGCAGGGGACGATATTTCCCAAAAGGGGCTGTATGTAAAGCTTATCGCGGACGAGCCGGATAAAGCGCTGGAGCTTTTGAAAACCGGTATAAACGTCGCCTCAGCCGAACAGGTGAAAAAGCCTGAAAAGTCTGCTCCCGCTCCGGTCAAGCCGGCTGTCGAGGCGGACGAGCAGGTCAAAAAAGCTAAGGAGCAGAGCGCAAAGCCTGCCGCGCCAAAAAAGCAGGGAGAAAAGCACGAGCAGTCGATGATCTCCGTTAAGCTGGACAAGCTTGACAGACTTCTCGATCTGGTGGCTGAGATCGTTATTACCGAAGGCTCGGTAATTTCCTCTCCCGACCTGAAAAATGTGGGAGAAAATCTCGATAGATTCAATAAATCCTCCCGTGAGCTGAAAAAGCTTACCGATGAGCTTCAGGACGTGGTAATGTCCATACGAATGGTTCCTGTTTCGACAGCGTTCCAGAAGATGAACCGTGTTATAAGAGATATGAACCAGAAACTGAAAAAGAATGTAACACTGGTGTTCGAGGGGCAGGAGACAGAGGTCGATAAGTCTATTGTGGATATACTGAACGACCCGCTTATGCACATTGTAAGAAACGCCGTTGACCACGGGATAGAAGACCCCCAGATAAGAGCCGAGCAGGGCAAGACAGAGCCGCCAACCGTTACGCTGAGCGCAGGCTATGACTCAAATGAGGTTGTCATATCATGCCGTGATAACGGAGCGGGAATGGATACGGCAAAGCTTATGGCAAAGGCGAAGAAAAACGGTATGCTTACAAAGCCCGAAAGCGAATATACCGAAAAGGAAATTTATAATTTTGTAGTTGCGGCAGGCTTTTCGACCAATGAAAAGATAACAGAGTATTCCGGCAGAGGCGTCGGAATGGACGTTGTAAAGAAGAACCTTGAAAAGGTAGGCGGAAAGCTCTCTGTAGATTCAAAGCTGGGAGAAGGCTCGGTGTTCACCATAAAGATACCTCTGTCGCTGTCTATCGTAGACGTTATGAGCGTGGAAATCGGCGGGGAAAATCTTTCCGTGCCTATGGCGGCGATAAAGGAAGCATTCTCCTGTAAGGAGGAAAATTATATATGCGACGCCGACGGGAACGAGTTCATTATGCTGAGAGATAAATGTATGCCGCTAATAAGACTGGCAAAGCATTTTGAGATAGACGGAGGAGAGACCGACGTAACAAAGGGGATCATGATACACTGTCGGCAGGACGGTAAGCAGGCCGTTCTTATGGCGGACAGGATAACTACCGATCAGCAGGTGGTGGTAAAGCCGTTCTCTCCTGTGCTTGATCCGTATCGTCTGAAAGAATCGGGTATGGCAGGCTGTTCGGTGCTTGGTGACGGAAGTATTACGATAATTCTGGATATGAAAGAGATACTGGACAAGTACGTTTGATCTGTTATATTGGTTGGGAGGTAGTAGAATGTCTGAGGAAAACGAAGAAAAAAAGGATTTTTCGGAAACAGGCGGACAAATATTGTCCTTCCTTTCCGACGGAAGATTTTTCGCTTTTGAAATAACCGCCGTTACGGATATAATTGAGATCCCGGAGATAACCCGGATACCCAGAGTTCCCGATTTTATTAGAGGCGTCATAAACCTCAGAGGCAAGGTCGTGCCGGTAATAGACTTCAGGAAAAAGCTGGGCTTTCCGGACGGAATATACGACGACAGAAGCTGTATCATAGTGCTTGAGATAGGTTCCTATCAGGCAGGAATAATCTGCGACCGAGTGTCGGACGTGGAGAATATACTGCCGGAGCAGGTCGCACAGTCGCCGGTATCGGGAGGGACTGTTAAGTTCTTTGTCACAACGGCAAAAAAGCGTATCTCACTGCTTGATCCCGCCGTGCTTGTTAAGGGGAGAACCTGATGTGATCCGTAGGGATAAACAGGATCTTCGGGGGGAGCGGCAAAAATCACGCCGATACTCTTTCGGCAGTTTAAGGGGTGGTTGTTTATGCATCCTAAGCTTGAGATTTCCCGGTCGGATTTTAATAAGCTTACCGGATTTATAAAAGAAAAATACGGACTTAATCTTGCGGACAAGAAATCTCTTGTGGAGAGCAGGCTTTATAATTATGTGCTCGACTGCGGCTTTGAAAGCTTTTCCGAGTATCTGAACGCCGTTTACTGCGATGAAACGGGACGTGAAATGGCAAACCTTATAAACAAGCTTACCACGAACCATACATACTTTATGAGAGAGACCGACCATTTCAAGCATTTTCTGCGGGAATTCCTGCCCTATGCCGAAAAGCACGTTCAGGATCACGATCTGAGGATATGGAGCGCAGGCTGTTCCTTCGGGAACGAGCCGTATAATCTTGCTATGTGTCTGGACGAGTATTTCGGATTCAGAAAAATAAGCTGGGATCTGAAAATACTGGCTACCGATATTTCCTTTAACGCTCTGAGAGCGGCGAAAAACGGAGTGTATTCCGAAATGTCCATTGAAAATATACCCGAAAGCTGGCGGAAAAAGTATTTCAGACCCGTTTCCAGCGGACTGTGGCAGGTAAGCGACGAAATAAGAAATAATGTTGGGTTTAAGTATCATAATCTTATGGAGGATTTTACCTTCAAGAAAAAGTTCGATCTGATACTCTGCCGCAATGTTATGATATATTTTGACGAGAAAACCAAATCGTATATATGCCGGAAGTTTTACGACGCTGTCGAGGAGGGCGGTTTCTTTTATATAGGGCACGCCGAATCCGCTCCCGAGGATATGCCGTTTGTAAAGGTCTATCCTGCTATCTACCGTAAGATAGGGGGAAAGAGCAAATGAGAGTGAGATTTCTTGTTATAACTGATAGCAGGAGGTTTGCGTCTCTGTGCAGAAAAACTCTCGGAGATGCCGGCTTTGGCGCTGAAGATTTTTTCGCTTGTGACCTGAAAAACGGAAGAAAAAGCGTTATAAGCGTTTCTCCCGACTTTATCCTGCTGGATGTGGACGGCGGAGAGAATATGGAGGAATATATTATAAGACTGGTGCCGAGATATTCAGTGCCGCTTATCGTGTGTACTGCTCTGCACAATAATAAATATCCTATGATGCAGGCAGGGGCTATCGATGTTGTGTATAAGCCCGTAGACGATGGAGCCGATATGGAAAGGTTCTCTGTACGGCTTGTAAACAGCGTAAAGAGACTTGTAGAGGTAAAAGCTTTGGAAAGGGCGCATACTCCTGCGGTAAATATGTCTCAGGTGATCGCTATAGGTGGTTCGGCCGGAAGTACCGAAGCGCTCAGGACGGTGCTGAAGGGTTTGCGAAAGGATATACCGCCCGTGGTGGCGGCACTGCATATGCCTGAGGGCTATACGGCGATATACGCAAAACAGCTTGACGCAGAGTCCGAACACACGGTCGTCGAGGCGAAAACAGGGCAGTATCTCAGCCCGGGTATGGTGATCGTTGCCGCAGGGAACAGACATCTAAGACTTTTCCGCGATAAAAAGGGTTACTTCGTCACCTCCGAGCCCGGAGTAAAGGTGTCGGGGCATTGTCCGTCCGTTGACGTGCTTTTCGATTCTGTGGCATACTGTGCAAAGGAAAACGCTATCGGCGTTATACTTACCGGAATGGGTTCGGACGGAGCGGAGGGTATGCTCAATATGAAAAAAATGGGCGCATATAACATAGGACAGGATGAGGAAAGCTCGGTGGTTTACGGAATGCCCAAAACAGCCTTTGAAAAAGGTGCGGTCACTAAGCAGTGTCCGCTGGAGGATATCGCAGATGAGATACACCGTCACCTTGGCGGGTGCGTGACGTCTTTGTCTGAACCACACTTATAGCAGGATAAGTCTGAAAGGAGGCTTGACTTTGGAAAACGAAAAATATCTGATATTCAGAGTTGACGGAAGAAGCTTTTCACTGCCTTTTGCCGATGTAAAGGTCATTATCGCGGCAGAAAAGCCCGTACCCGTACCCGATTTTCCCGAATATATTCCCGGCACTGTAACAAATGAGGAAAAGGTAGTGCCTGTCATAGATCTGCGTAAAAGATTTCACTATCAGCCAAAGGAGATCTCCGACAGGGACTGCATCATCATAACGATGAGCGACGAACGCCCTGTGGGATTGCTCTGCGACGGAGTTTACGGATTTACCGAGCTTTCACCGGAAAGCCTTCAGCCTGCTCCGAACATTAACGAGGAGGCGAGCGCAAGCTTTATCGAGGGCGAATTTCTTATGGACGAAACGCCCTGCTATGTGCTAAGCGCGGAAAAGGTAGTGAAACTCAACGATAAAAGCGTGATCGACAACTTGTACCGAAAGGATATGTAAAAAGATGAGAGAAATTGATTGTTCAGCAGTGGAGGAGCTTGTGAGAGAGCTTTGCATAAAGGCTAATCTTTACCTCCCTCAGGATATGGAGGCGTGTATAGAATGCAATGCAAAGGCGGAGCAGTCTCCTGTGGGAAAAAATGTTTTTGCGGATATAATCGACAATATGAAAACGGCAAGAGAACAGACTATACCGATTTGCCAGGATACGGGTATGACTGTGGTATTTATGGAGGTCGGACAGGAAGTCCACTTTACCGGCGGTCTGGTGAGCGACGCCGTCAATAGGGGCGTTGCGAGAGGCTATACCGAGGGCAGACTTCGCTGTTCTATCGTTTCCGATCCGCTTGAAAGAGTGAATACCGGAGATAATACTCCCGCGGTGATGCACCTTAAGCTTACCGAGGGCGACAAAGTTAAGATCACCGTCGCTCCGAAAGGTTTCGGCAGTGAGAATATGTCGAAGCTTAAAATGATGACGCCGTCTGTTACGGAGGAGGAGATAGTGGACTGGGTGGTTTCAGTCTGCGCCGAGGCAGGTTCTAATCCTTGTCCGCCTATAGTTATCGGCGTCGGCATCGGCGGAGACTTTGAAAAGTGCGCATATCTTGCGAAGAAAGCGCTATGCCGCAGTGTTTCTCAGCGCAATCCCAAAAAGCTTTACGCCGATCTGGAGGCGAAAATGCTTGAAAAAATAAACAGACTGGGCATAGGTCCGCAGGGCTTCGGCGGAACGCAGACCTGCCTTGCGGTAAATATCGAACAGGCTCCTACCCATATCGCAGGACTTCCCGTTTCGGTAAACGTAGGCTGTCATGTTACCCGTCACGCCGAGGGAGAGATCTAATCGGACGCTTTCCTTGGCCTGCTTATTTCCTTTGACAGTATCAGAACGCCGATAATGTTCGGTATCGCCATTAAGCCGTTAAAAATGTCGGAAACGCACCAGATGAGCCTCATGCTCCACATCGTTCCGGCACATACGCAGACAAGACAAAGCATTCTGTAAGGCAGAGAGCCTTTCGGGAAAAGATATTTCCACGCCTTTTCTCCTATGAAAAACCAGCCTGCTATGGTGGCGAATGCAAAAAGTATCAGGGATACGGACATGAAATATTTTCCCGCTTTTCCGAGGGTGAGCATATACGCCGTTACGGCAAGGTCACCGTCGGCGGAAGGGTCTGCGCCGCTTATGATTATCACAAGGGCGGTAAGCGTGCATATCACCGCCGTGTCTATGAAGACCTCTGCCATTCCCCACAAACCCTGAGTCTCGGGGGATCTTATGCGGCAGGAGCTGTGAACGGCTACTGTTGAACCAAGCCCTGCTTCGTTGGAAAACGCACCTCGTTTAAGGCCCTCTGCGGCGCATTGGAAAACCGCGCCCCAGACCGAGCCTGAAATGCAGGCGGCAGGTCTGAACGCCGAACGCACTATGCGCTGTAAGGCGTTAAGGGTTTCTGTCGGGTGGGAAAGGATTATGTAAAGACTTCCTCCGATAAAAAACAGCGACATTACAGGCACAAGCTTTTCACAAAGCTTGGCAGGTCCGTTTTTTCCTGCGGCTATCAGAAAAGCGGCAATGAGCATTATAAAAGCGCAGGACTGTCGGGAAAGTGAAAAGCCCTCTTCTGCGGCGGAGGCTATAGCTCCCGCCTGGGCCATGTTTCCCATGCCGAGAGAGGCAAGAACGGTAAAAACGGCGAACAGCAGGGCGGCGGTTTTGCCTTTGCTTATGTGTTCAAGATAGGCTGTCGCTCCGCAGGAATGTTCCGAGGAGTATTTTACTCCGAGATAATTCTCGCAGTAGGACAGCCCCATTCCGATAAATGCGGATACCCACATCCAGAAAACCGCGCCTTCTCCGCCGACTCTTATACATTCTCCTACGCCGACTATAGAGCCGGTGCCGACTGTGGCGGCGAGAGCGGTGGAAAATACCTGAAACTGAGAAAGAGACGACCCTTGAGATTTATCTTTTTTAAAAAGAGTAAAAACCGTGCGGCGGAATATGCTCAATATGTGCAGCTGAGGAAAGCCAAGCTTAAAGCTGAGAAAAAGACCGCCGCCCAGCATAAGGATGAGCAGTGGAAAGCCCCATATAAATTCGTTTGCCGCTGTTATAACGCTCATTCTGTCAAATCCCCCCGTCTGCATTATTCGACTGCGCACGCATCGGTCATGCGGCGTTACATTAATGAATATGATGAAAGAAGATAAATGATTCCGGGTCAGCACTGCCGGTGTTGACTGAAAACAATGAAAGAGGTGAAACGCAGACAATGCGAAAGTATAGACCTTCCAAAGTTCCGCTTGTTATAATATGGATAGTACTTGTCGCATTACTGCTTGTGATAAGATACGCCGTCAATCTGATCGACGCATTCATACCATTTTCTGTGAACTATATACTTATGCCGCTGTGGATAATCGCGGCGCTGTTCTGTCTGCTGGTACTGCCCTTTTACTTCAGAAAAGCTTACTTTACCGTAAGCTCAAAGGAGGTCACGGCGTGTACGGGGCTTATTATCACCGCAAGGCATTTTATGCCTACCACATCTATAAAATCGGTGACGACCATTATAACTCCCCTCGGAAGTATTACGGGATTTAATTTTGTGGTGCTTAATTCACTTGGCGCAAATCTGCTGATACCGTTTATGAGCAGAAAGGACGCAATGGAAATATCAGCTATAGTAAACAGCGCGGTCAGAACGCGCGAGCGAAACGAAAAAAGCATAAATGCATAGAGGGTCGGCAAATTTATGAGGGAACCTGAAAAACTTAAAGAAAAGAGGAGCTGGCTTAAAAGCTTTTTCGCGCACCGCCAGCACCCTATAAGGATTTTGTCCTATACAACAAAATATATGTGGCTGCTTGCAATTCCGCTTGCCAAGTATCTTATTGCGGCGAGGTTTAACTTTCAAAGCTGGTTTCAGGCGCATTGGATAGACATTCTCACCATATGCGTGATATTCGGGTATGCTTTTATACGCTGGGTATTCGTTTATTACGAGCTGGAGGACGACTGCATAGTCGCCCATACCGGCTTTTTCGGAATAACAAGGACCAAGGTTTATTTCTCGGAGATCTCAACAATGTCCCTCTGTCAAGGATATTTTTTCAGGCTCATTCATGCCTGCTCCATTTATATCGATACCGACGCAAAGTCGCTCCAGAGAGCGGACATAGCCCTCGATCTCACCAAGAAACGAGCCTTTGAGATCTACCACACCGCGACGGAAAAATGCAAAAACAAGCCGAAATATGTTTATCATTCACGCAAAAGCTATCTTATGATATTTTCGCTTTTGTTTTCTTCGACGCTTTCGGGAATGATCCTTGTGCTGTCGGTTATCTACGAAGCCTATCGTATCGTAGGCAGAGAGCTTGAGGAACAGTTTTTCCGAAGGGTGAACAGTGAGATAGAAAAATTCCCGATCTTAAGCTCTGTACCCAAATATATCCTCATTGCGGGAGGAGCGTTAGCAGGAGGCTGGCTTATCTCGTTTCTGGCAAATTTAATGCGTCATTGGAACTTTTCCTGTACAAGATGCGCCGATCTGTTCATAATTCGCAGTGGAATAGGTTCACGCAGAAGACACGTCCTTTACCGCGACAGAGTGAATTATATAGACTGCCAGCAGTCTTTGCTTATGAAGCTGTGCAGGATAACTTCGGTTTCGGTGTACTGTACAGGCTATGGGAAAAGGCGTCTGGAAATCTCGGCGCTTATCCCTATAACTACCAACAATCAGGTAGACAAATCGCTGAAAACGCTTATGCCTAAAGTACCTCCGATGAAAAGCGACATAAGCACGGGAATGTCTGATCTTATGCGTTTTGTGACTCTGCCGCTTCTCAGCAGTACTCTGCCGTTCATTCTGGGAAGGATCGCACTGTATATTTTCCCAAACTGGCAGAGGGAGATAACAATGCTTGTAGTATTGACGACTATTCCGCTTTTGTGGCTGGCGGCGGTGAAAGCTGCGGCGGCATTCACTACGTCAATAGGCTTTGAGAACGGCTATTGCACGATGTCTTACTGCAAATGGTACGGTTTTCATAAATCCATAGCGGCTCTTGACAGAGTGTCAATGGTAAGTGTGATGCAGAATCCTTTGCAGAAAATAAGCAGGACCTGCAATGTGAGAATATATACGAACTCTGAAAAAACCGACTATCATACTGTAAAAGGCTTGAATTATGACAAGGTAATAAAGCTTATGAACAGCAACGGATATATGGTATAACCATCGTTTAAAGACAAAGGAACATTCGTATTTACGTTAAGGCAACACCGTACAACTGCCGCCTAACGGCTTTGTGTACGTCTAACTTGCCAATTTTCCGTTATCTTGCACAGAAACTCCTTGAAAGACGCAAGTATTCCTGCGTCGTTTCTATACAATCTAACGAAAAATTTTCTGCGTTATCCCCACACAATAGTTGTGCGGTGTTACCTTAACTGCGAATATATGTCCTTTGTCTTTTTTGCTGTTTTAAATATCTGTGGGAAAAGCCGCCGAGCCAAAGTTAAATGATATAATTTTGTGCAAAAAAATTTTCATTTCCGCAACTTGTATTTCCAGGAAGAATTTGCACAACATATGGTAGCCGAAAAAAGCGAGTCCGTTTTTTGACTTCCGAAAGTCTGCAAATAGGCGATATATCAGAATTTTTACCGTTAGAATTGTTGTTGACAAATTCGTGCGATTGTGTTAATCTTAATATAGGTAATATGGGAATCTATACATAAATTTTTCGTCGGCTATGTGAAAATTCTCATTTTATCGTTTGTGTTTCTGTTAACTTTATGGGAAAACAGAAACCCGCACAGATTTCTGAAAGGGTGAATAAAATATGGGAAGGAAAAAAAGACTTAGCTATAGGATATTATCGGTTATCCTGTCGCTTATGGTCGTTATTTCTACGGCGATACCGTCTTTGGCAGATGAAGGCAGCGGTGTTCCTGAATATAATAACGATGAAATACAAGCAATTAAAACGACAGGCTGTGAAGTCAAGATCAATGACAAAGATATTGTGGACGGTACCGAGCTGAGAACCGGAGATGCGGTAAAACTGAAATTCAATTGGACTATGTCCGATGAGATGAGTACGAAATATCCTTCGCCGGCAAAATTTGTTATCGACCTGAGCGATAAGCTGAAAGGCGTAACGATCGGCGATACGATACTGAATTCTGCTGAAACGGACAAAGATCATAATCCGATAGCTCAGTATATAATCAAGGGACAAACGCTTACTGTCTATCTTCGTGCCGGCGGTAGTTTGAATAATAAGAACGGATATTGTAATATTGACGGAGTAATCACGTTAAACGACGACGAGGTGAATGAAGACGGAAAGTTTACCTTGGAGTTCTTCGACAAGACCGTTCATCCGATCGCTACGGACAGGATCCCGCAGGTCAATGATTGGAAATCCGCAGGAGAATTTAAATACGAAGACGGCGCATGGTATCAGTATTTTACCATAGGCGTACAAGGACAGAATGCAAATTCCGATAATGTTATCATCAAGGACACTTTCCCCTCAGGCGAAAACTCTGTCTATGCCGGTTCGGTTCTTGAAGGTATTTCATATAAGGTGAACGATATGGAATCCGCCGCACCTGAAGGAACGACTATCACCTATACGGAGGGAGAAAACTCCACAACGGCAAACATCAACATCGGTGAGCTTAAAAAGGGCGATAAGGTCGAGATCACATATAAGCTGAAAATCAACGCTGATAAGGCACTTGATACCGACAGCTTAAAAACCAATAAGGTTAAAGTCGTTGACGAAAACGACAAAGAGATCGGACTTTATCAGCCGGAGGCTAGCGCAAATCCGAGCCTGCCGACTGTAAGTAAAGACGGTGAACTTAACACAGAAAACAAAACGATCACTTGGACGATATATGTCGACGCAAATATTCTGGATAACGGCACGGACGGTTCCGAGGGATTTGTCGTTACAGATACTCTCGGTGATAAACTGGACGGCGAAGGATTGGTAGATGCGGGCGCAACAGCCAACAGTGACGGAACATATACTATTCCTAAGGAGAAATTCACCTTAGGTGAAAACGGTTCCTATTCCTTTACTTATACCACCAAGGTTTCAGACGGCGCTCTGGATTCATTGACGGGCGCAAATTTCAAAAATGATATTTCCGTTAAGTTTGACGATGCGGATAAACCATATACTGCCGAAAAAGAAGTTACTTATAATCCCAAAAAGGACTATGTTGACAAGTATGTTGCTTCGGCAGAGGGAGATACCGTTACATGGTCGGTGAAGATTTCTGTTCCGGACATCGAGATTACCGGTATTACTCTTGAAGATTTTGCGAACGTATGGGTAGAAAATCAGGGAATGCAGGAGCTTGATCTTAACAGCTTTATTGTTACCGACGGAGAAGGAAATGTCTGCACTTTCAGCGATGTGGCAGAAGTTGATACCAATAATTCCAATTCGTTATATTTCAAAATCAATCTTAAAGAATCTTTTATAAATGCAAACAAGGGCAAAGACGTAGTTTTCAGCTACAAAACCAATCTCAAAGGACAATCCACACAAACTTACCGCAATAAGGCGGATCTGAATATTTCTTTGCCGGACGGTCCTATAAACGATTCCGATACAGCGGATTATACCAAAGAACTTTCTGCTGTAAAGAACGAAATGGATAATTTAGGAAATCTGGGTATAAACTCAAGCGAATATAACTATCCTCTGGGCTGGAGCATTAAGATCGCTTCAACTAAGGGCAACCACTTTGTTGACGGTGATGTTATTACTATAACAGATACTCTGCCTGAGCATTATGATTTTATTAACTCAAGTGTTAGATTGGGCTTTTCTAATAATTATCATTATGTAGGCTATGATGATAAGTACAAGTCAATGGTTAACATAGCGGATATATCTACCGATGAAAGCGGTCGCCAGGTCGTAACTTTGAAAGTTACCCTTTCCGGTACGATTACCGTTTGGGATGAACAGGAACATACAAATAAAGAAGTAAATGCGGCAGATGTGATGAATACGACCGGATATTATATGTCCGTTGCTTATGCTACTGCAATGGAAGATGATTATGCCGGCGAGTTCAGCATGAAAGAGGGCGCAAAATTTGATGCGACCAATAAGGCTGAGGTCAAGCTTGGTTCGGAGCTTATTGACGATACCGAATACACACAGTCGGTCACAAGCGTAACAAGCGACGTTGTAGACAAGTATTTTATGGGCAGTGAGAATACCGAAAACGGTAAGGTAGTTACCTATAAGGTAGAGATAAACAAGAAAAAACTTCAGCTCGGCGACGGTGAAAGTCCGTTGACCGCCGAGGACGTTTTCGGAAACAACCTTACCTATATTGAAGGCTCTGTTACGGGAATTTCCGCAGACAGGGTGGAGTATGACCAAAAGACCAAAACCTTAAAATTTACTCTTGAAGATAAGACCGCATATACTATTGAGTATAAAGCAAGGGTAAAGCTTGTAAGCCCGGATATAACGCTTACGGACGAGGAAAAGCAAGCGCTTTTCGGAAATACCGTAACAGTATCGGGTAAGGGCGGAAACAAGACCAACAAGGGCGTCTGCCTTTCCGACAATATTTTCAAGGCGGACGCAGGATTTAGTTACGATACTGAGAAAACCTATGTTAATATCATAGGTACAAAAACATGGGCGGATCAGGGCAACGAGGATAAGAGACCTGAAACCATAAGCTTTATTCTTACTCAGACAAAGGCGGACAGCGAAGGAATTGTCACAAGTGTTGACATTCATAAGACTGTTAGTCCTGAATTTGAGCTTGACGGATATACATGGAAGTATGCTATTATCGGTCTTATAGCAAAGGATAATTTAACCGGCGATAAGTATACTTATTCTATTAAGGAAGTAAGCGTTGACGGCTACAGCGTAAGCTATGAGTCGGATACTGAAAACATAACCAACGGTACCGACCGGGAAGTAATTGAAAAGGAACTGGATCTTACAAACACATACAACGGAGTTGAAATGATCTCCGTTGAAGGTACAAAGACATGGGAAGGCGACAGTAAGGCGGTTAGACCTTCTGCCGACCGGGTTAAACTTTCTCTTTACGCAAACGGAGAAAAGGTTGACAACGCCAAGTATGAGTGGACAGACAACGGTAACGACACGTGGTCGTATGTATTTGAAAATCTCCCCAAGGAGAACGATAACGGTGATGTTATCATCTATACGGTAAAGGAAGACGCTGTTGACGGCTACTTTGCAAAGTATGACGGCAGCAACATTACAAACGTTTATAATGTTACGAGCGTGTCCGGCGAAAAGACATGGGACGACGACAGCGACAAAGCGGGAGTAAGACCTACTGTGCTCAGCGTTATCCTCAGTGCAAACGGAAATGTTACAAACGAAACGGCAATATGGGACAAGCATAATGACGGCGATACATGGTCATACACTTTCAGCAATCTTCCTAAGTATGACGAAAACGGCGAGCTTATCAAATATACAGTCGAGGAAACAGTTCCCGACGGATATGTTCAGAGCGAAAAGAGTGCAGACGGACTGAGCTTTACAAATAAAACAACATCTGTAAAGATACTCAAGACAAATGAAGCAGGAAAGCCTTTGGCAGGCGCGGCTTTAGAAGTGCTGGATCAGAACGATAAGGTGGTTGACAGCTGGGTATCAGACAGCGAAGCTCACGAGACAAACGGTCTGAAAGTGGGAGAAAAATATACGCTTAAAGAAACCAAAGCCCCCGACGGCAGTACAATCGCTGTAAATAAGGACTTTACTGTTCCTGAAAGCGGAGTTGCAGAGGTCACAATGAAAGACGGTATTACTAAGGTAAGAGTTACCAAGACCGCAAGCGACACGGGCAAACCGTTGGCAGGCGCAGTTCTTCAGATCAAGGACAGTACCGGAAAAGTAGTCGAGGAATGGACGACTACTGATGAGAACAATCCTTATGAGTTCAACGGCAGATTTATTGCCGGAGCAAAGTACACTCTTCACGAGGTTTCCGCTCCCGAAGGCTATAAGGTAGCCGAGGATATTGATTTTACGGTAAATACAGACGGAATGGTAAACGATCTGGTTATGTCTGATATTAAGATTGAGGTAGAGCCACCGAAGCCGGATTCATCTGAAATCGAGTCTTCCAGCGAAGTTGTTTCAGAGGTAGAATCCTCAGCGCCTGAGTCATCTGAGCCTGAATCCTCAGCGCCTGAGTCATCCGAGCCTGAATCCTCAGCACCCGAGTCATCCAAGCCTGAATCCTCAGCGCCTGAGTCGTCCGAGCCTGAATCCTCAGCGCCCGAGTCATCAGAGCCTGAGTCCTCAGCGCCTGAGTCATCTGAGCCTGAGTCCTCAGCACCGGAGTCATCAGAGCCTGAGTCCTCAGCACCTGAGTCATCCGAGCCTGAATCCTCAGCGCCCGAGTCGTCCGAGCCTGAGTCCTCAGCACCCGAGTCGTCCGAGCCTGAGTCCTCAGCACCTGAGTCGTCTGAGCCTGAGTCCTCAGCACCCGAGTCGTCCGAGCCTGAGTCCTCAGCGCCCGAGTCGTCCGAGCCTGAGTCCTCAGCACCTGAGTCGTCCGAGCCTGAGTCCTCAGCACCTGAGTCATCCGAGCCTGAATCCTCAGTGCCCGAGTCATCCGAGGTGGAATCTTCTGAGCCTGAATCCTCCGAGGTGGAGTCTTCCGAACTTGATTCCTCAGACGTGGATTCATCTTCAACATCAGATTCTTCTTCAAGCTCTTCTGCAAGCAGTTCTTCGGCTTTGAAAACAAGCTCAAAGGCATCCGATGAATCAAGCAGTAAGACGCCGAATACAGGTCTTGCAGGCGGCGCATTCGCTACTGCGGCACTGGCTCTTGCGGCGGTAGTTGCAACCAACAGAAAAAACAGCAAGGACGAATAATTAAATATTGAATGATATTTTCCGCCGCACTCTGTTTGGAGTGCGGCGGATTTTTTGTGTTGAAAGAGAAAACAGTCTTTTTTATAAAATCAAGGGTTTGTAATGATTTGTAATCAAATTCGGCAATGTGCTGATTTTAAACAGTAAAATTTGTAGAAAATTTTCTCCGGCCGCTCTTGACTTATACAACCAATGTGGTATAATAATAAATGTTCAACATTATGTTGTTAAGCGAAAAGGCGACTACAATATATAGTGGTTGAACACAATGCTTGAAGGGATGGTTATAAGTGAAGATAATTAAGAGAAGCGGCGCGGAAAATGTGTTTGACAGGGTAAAGATAGAAAACGCCGTAAGGAAAGCCAACATTACAGTAGAGGAAAAGGACAGACTTTCGGAAGATGAAATAAAAGAGATCGCACTTAATATGGAGAATAAGTGTTTTAATATGAACAGAGCTATGGACGTTGAGACCATTCAGGACTGGGTCGAGGCGGACATTATGCGTCATGGTAAATATACTGTTGCAAAACATTATATCACCTATCGCTATGAGCGTTCTATTGTAAGACAGGCTAATACCACCGATAAGCAGATTCTTTCACTGCTGAATTTCGAGAATGAGGAAGTAAAGCAGGAAAATTCAAATAAAAATCCTACGGTCAATTCCGTGCAGAGAGACTATATGGCAGGCGAGGTAAGCAAGGATATTACCAAAAGATTTCTTCTGCCGGACGATATAGTCGAGGCTCACGAAAAGGGCATAATCCATTTTCACGACGCCGATTATTTTGCTCAGCATATGCATAACTGCTGTCTGGTAAATCTTGAGGATATGCTCCAGAACGGTACGGTCATAAGCGAGGTCATGATCGAAAAGCCCCACAGCTTTTCCACCGCCTGCAATATCGCTACTCAGAGTATAGCGCAGATCGCGTCATCTCAGTACGGCGGACAGAGCATCACTCTTTCTCATCTTGCTCCCTTTGTACAGATATCCAGAGATAAGTACCGCAGAGAGGTGAGAAAGGAATTTGACAATCAGAATATCAAGGTTGACGAAAATACTATAAACAATATCGCCGAAATGAGAGTAAAGGCTGAGATCGTTCAGGGCGTTCAAATGATACAGTATCAGGTCATCACTCTTATGACTACCAACGGTCAGGCTCCTTTCGTTACCGTGTTTATGTATCTTGACGAAGTACCGGAGGGGCAGACAAGAGATGACCTTGCGGCAATTATCGAGGAAATGCTCAGACAGAGGATACAGGGCGTAAAGAATGAAAAGGGCGTATATGTTACTCCTGCGTTTCCTAAGCTTATCTACGTTCTTGAGGAGGATAACGTAAGAGAGGGAACAAGGTATTGGGAGCTTACAAAGCTTGCGGCAAAATGCACCGCAAAAAGAATGGTTCCCGACTATATAAGCGAGAAGATAATGAAAAAACTCAAGCAGGGCTATTGCTATCCCTGCATGGGCTGTCGTTCATTCCTTACCGTTTATCATGACGAGGAGGGTAAGCCCAAGTTCTACGGACGATTCAATCAGGGCGTTGTTACCCTTAACCTTGTGGACATTGCCTGCTCTTCCGGCAGGGATATGGATAAATTCTGGAAGATCTTTGACGAAAGGCTTGAGCTTTGCAGAAGAGCGCTTATGCTCAGACACGAAAGACTTAAAGGCACTCCGTCGGACGTTGCGCCGATCCTCTGGCAGAACGGTGCGCTGGCAAGACTTAAAAAGGGAGAGACTATCGACAAGCTCCTTTACGGAGGTTATTCCACTATTTCTCTTGGCTATGCGGGCTTGTGCGAGTGTGTAAGATATATGACAGGCAAATCCCATACGGATTCCGAGGCTACGCCCTTTGCACTGGAGGTTATGCAGTATCTTAACGACGCCTGCGCCAAGTGGAGAGCTGAAACAAATATAGATTTCAGCCTTTACGGCACTCCGCTGGAATCCACTACATATAAGTTTGCAAGATGCTTACAGGAGCGTTTCGGTATGATCGAAGGCGTTACGGACAGAAACTACATTACAAACAGTTATCATATCCATGTTACCGAAAATATCGACGCATTCGATAAGCTTAGCTTTGAATCTCAGTTCCAGGCGCTTTCTCCGGGAGGAGCGATAAGCTATGTTGAAGTTCCTAATATGCAGAACAATATTGACGCAGTGCTTGCGGTAATGCAGCATATTTACGACAATATTATGTATGCCGAGCTTAATACCAAGAGCGATTACTGCCAGATCTGCGGCTATGACGGAGAGATCAGCATAGTCGAGGACGACGGAAAGCTTGTGTGGGAGTGTCCGAACTGCGGAAACCGCGATCAGAACACAATGAACGTAGCAAGAAGAACCTGCGGATACATCGGAACTCAGTTCTGGAATCAGGGAAGAACTCAGGAGATCAAGGAAAGAGTTATGCACCTGTGACTGTAAAATATTGAACAGCAAATAAGCCCGCCTGTTTTCGCCGATGATACGGCGCAGACGGGCTGTGCCGTATCGCTGTGAGGAGGTAAAAAATGAACTACTGTGAAATAAAAAAGACGGACATTGCCGACGGTACGGGTGTACGTGTATCGTTGTTCGTGTCGGGTTGCCGTCATCACTGCAAAGGCTGTTTTCAGCCTGAAACATGGGCGTTCGACGCAGGAAAACTCTTTACGGAACAGATCTCCGACGATATAATCGAGGCTCTGTCAAAAAGCTATATAAAAGGACTTACCCTGCTTGGCGGAGAACCTATGGAGCCGGAAAATCAGCCTGAGCTTGTAAAGCTTTTAAGGCGAGTCAAAGCCGAACTTCCCGGTAAAGATATCTGGTGCTATACAGGCTGTACCCTCGAAAAAGACCTTCTGCCGGGAGCAAAGTCGGCTTACAGAACAAACTGCACCGATGAAATGCTCAGTCTTATAGACGTTCTGGTAGACGGTGAGTTTGTAGAAGAAAAGAAGAACATCTCTCTTCAATTCAGAGGCTCCGAAAATCAGCGTATCCTACGCCGAACCGAAAAAGAATGGAAAGAGTTAGGAGTTAGGAGTGAGGAATGATTGGCAAAGGCTCTGCTTTGCCATTCTTCTCATAAATTGAATAATCAACAAAAATTGCGCCTTGAAACAGGTAGTCAGTTTGTGTTAATCACACGAAATTGACAGCCTATTTCAAGGCGCAAATATTTTTTTATATTAAAACCTTTAGTCAACAAACAGAAGTGGCGGATCTGTCAATAATTCCTCACTCCTCACTCCTCATTCACAACTTACACTGCCATGGTGGTTTTGAATTTAAGACTGATCTTGTCGGCGATAAGAGCAATAAATTCGCTGTTTGTGGGCTTGCCCTTGCCTGTGTTTATCGTGTAGCCGAAAAAGCCGTTGAGTGTGTCAATGTCGCCTCTGTCCCAAGCGATCTCAATTGCATGACGGATCGCTCTTTCTACTCTTGACGGAGTGGTGGCGAATTTTTTAGCAACAGCAGGATATAATAGCTTTGTAACGCTTTCCAGCATTTCTTTGTCGTTTACCGACTGAATGATCGCTTCGCGAAGATAGTGATAACCCTTGATGTGCGCCGGTACGCCGATCTGATGAATGATGTCCGTTACGATTATCTCTAAGTTCACGCTCTGCTTCTGCTTTCCGAAAACGCTGTCGGAGGAAATGTCCGTGTCAATGTCAAGCATGGATTTGATTCTCTCGCCCAGTATCTTCACGTCAAAAGGCTTGAGCATAAAATAGGAAGCGCCTGCGTTCATCACCTGTGTTTCGATAAAGGAATTTTCATAAGCGCTCGTTACAATGAAAAGCGGCTTTTTATATGAAGACCCCTGAATCTTTCTGATAAGCTCAATTGCGTCAAGACTCGGCATAACAGCGTCTGTTATTACAACGTCCGGCTGTTCGTTCTTTATTGCGTCGTAAATCGTCAAGCCGTCCTTCGGCCTTGTTATTACAAAAAAGCCCATAGCCCTTAATGATGATGCGCAGGATACGCCGTACTGTGCTGAGTCGTCACCGATAAGAATTTTGATTTTGTTTGTCATTGTCATTTCCTCCATGCTATATTTTGTCATATTTGTAAGGGAGATTTTATCTTAACCTCTTCCTTTCACAATCAATATCATATCACAATTATTTTGAAAATGCAATAGTTTTTTAGAAGAATCGCCAATTTTTGTTCGACTAATTAATGCTAAATACACAATAAAATCGACATAATTATTTAAAATCTCGATATTATGATATGATGCGACAAAATGTTATGATTCTCGTCCGATTGATTGAGAACGACATTCGACAGAAAAACTGATTTTACATAAATAGAAAAATTATCCTGCAATATCTATGCTGTTTTCATATGAACAGACAGCATTGGAATACATTTCGTCGGCAAAAATGCCGTAGCCCATGGAAGAATCCTCAATAAAAACGTGAGTTACAGCACCCACAAGTCTGCCGTTCTGAATGATCGGCGAACCGCTCATGCCTTGTACGATACCTCCGGCTTTCTCAAGAAGCTCAGGGTCGGTAACCTTGATAACAAGATCGTGTTCGGCGTCCTCCGACATATTTATCTGTTCTATCGAGATCTCGTATTCCTTTGGTCCGCTGTTGTCAATTGATGTTAAAATTGTTGCCTTTCCTGTGGTGATCTCCTGTCTGAAACCGAGGGGTATAGCTTTATGGGACGAGGGGTTTGAATTAAGAGTGCCGAATACGCCGCTTGTGCAGTTTTTGAGTATCTCTCCGGTAGAAGAAGAATTTGCAAACTCACCCAGAAGTTGACCGGGATTTCCCGACTGTGATCTGTTAAGCCCCGTTAGATTTATCTCTCCTACAGAACCTGTGGAAAGCGGCAGAGGCTCTTTGGTGTCCGCATCGCAGACAGCGTGACCCAGGCCGCCGAAAGCGCCCGTTTCTTCATCGTAGAATGTGAGCGTACCGATACCGGCGGAGGAATCTCTCACCCACATTCCCGCTTTGTAACAGCCGCCGTCCAGCTTGGGCTGTAAGGTAAGAGTAAGATCGTTTTTTCCTCTCTTGATTTTCACCGAGCAGGATTCTCCGTTGGTCGCTCTTATTATCTTAGCTACGTCGGCGTTGCTTTTGACCGTTTCTCCGTCAATGGAAACGATGATGTCGCCTTCTCTTATGCCGCATTCTTTTGCCGGGCTTGAATTGTCGATCTTCTGTAAGTCCACCACCATTACCCCGTCTGTGATGAGTTTTATGCCGAAAGGCTCTCCGCAGGGATAAAGGTTTGGTCTTTCAATTGTTTTGGATTCAACCTCTTTTATCGGTACTGTGCCGAAAAGCATGAGCGTGCTTTTGGTGTAACGGGAGGAGGTCGAAGCGCCGTCCGAAACGGCGACAGTCACCTTGCTTTCGCATGGTCTGGCGGAAATTGAAAACAGCGAGCTTACCATAAGCTTATCTCCTCTTGAAACAAGGTAAAAATCAGGCAGTACCGACGAATAAAACGCCACAAGCCCGATAATACTGAATAATACTATGCCTATTGCCACCGCTGTCCTTTTAATAAACGAAGACATTTTTTTCACGTTCCTTTCTGTTTGCCCCAAAAATTTTTCTTGCAATTTTATTGTTGACTGTGCCAAAGATTTAATTCATTCAGCGGGATAAGTATTATTTGTCTTGGCAGACCTTTTTCAAGTTATTACTTTGCTCCGCAAATGTGAAATAAAATATTTTTATGAAAAAATTTCATGGTGTTAATGTTGAATTTTGCGGCATACTATGTTATAATAAAAATCTGAGTTTAGGATAAATCGGAATCACGGCTGTAATTTTGCCGCAATTATATTTTAATACATAAAAGAGGTATATTATGTCAAAAAAGGACAGGCTGAAAGCTCAAAAGGAAAAGCAGGACAGACTTAAGCGAGAGGCGGAGCTTGAGGAGCTGAGAGAAAAGGAAGAGGCGAGGGATAAGCAGAGTAAATCTGCGAAAAAGCTTCTGAAAAAAGCAAAACGGATCAGGCCAAGCGGCGAGCCGATCTATTACCTTATATTAAAGCTACTGATGATAGTTCCCTTTGCGTATTCCGGATTTTTCTATGGTGGAGTGACTATCGTGGGTATGATCGGTAAATATATCGAGCCGATGCCGCCGAAGTGGGTGCTTGTAACGCTTAGTGTGGGAACAGCCGTAATGCTGGCGGGAATAATCTTTGCGTTTTTCAAGAAATATATTGTGTCCTTTGTTCTTTGTACGGGAGGTGCGGCCGCGTTTTTGAAAGGCGGAAATTATCTTATCAACCGTATACAAGAGAAGCTTGAAACGAGTGCCGTGGATTCTTCTCTGCAAAATATGGATAAGGAATATATGTGGCGTTTTTATCCTATAGCGGCGCTGGCGGTAATTTCTCTGGTGCTGCTTGTGTGCAGTATCATAATAAAGCTTATCGAGCGTAGGAAAAAGCAGTACGAAAAGGATACCGCCCCTGTGGAGAGTATTGTTGATTGATTTTAACATATAAAAAGGTCGTCGGGAGAAAATCCCGACGACCTTTTTGTAATTCGGTGCGTCTTATATATTTACATTCTGTAAACGTATCTGTCTGCGAAATCCTCTTCCGGCAGAGGCTTGTTGAGATAATAACCCTGTATCTCATCACAGCTAAGATTTTTCAGAACTCCCAGCTGTTCGGCAGTTTCAACGCCTTCCGCCACACAGGAAATGTCAAGATCGCGGCAGATATTGATAACGTTCTTTACTACCGAAGCCGCCCTGCTGTCATGATATATGTCGCTTACTATACTGCGGTCAAGCTTTAAAGTCTGTAGATTAAGAGAGTACAGAACGTGAATGTTGCTGTATTCCGTTCCGAAATCGTCCAGCGCTATATTTTATATCCCGCCTTAACAAATCCGCTAACTGTTTCCGCAAGAGTTGCGCTGTCAATAGAGCCGATAGTTTCCGTTATCTCGATCTCGATAAGCTGTTTGTTCACACCGTAGCTTTCGGTTATGCGGTTGGTTTCCTCAAGAATGCCCGGCTCAAGAATAGTGGAACGGGAATAGTTGACAGAGATAGGGAACGGTTTCCAGCCCTTTTTACTCCATTCGCTTATCATTCTGCAAACGCTTTCAAGAACAAACAGGTCGATTCGTCTTACAAGTCCTGCCCTTTCTATCTCAGGCAGGAATTTTGACGGAGCAAGTATTCCCTTTTCCGAGTCGCAGTATCTTATAAGAGCCTCTGCGCCGATTATTTCCATGGTTTCCGTATTGGCTTTGGGCTGTAAATAGGTTCTCAGGCAGTTTTGTGAAAAGCCCTTTTCAAGCTCGCCTTTCAGCACTTTTACCGCCGCCTTATCAACGCCCTTGAGAATATTATGCTTTTCGGCGGCAAGCCTCATCTTTTCGTCTATCTGGCGCTTGAGCTGGGAAACGTGTATGATGTGCTGTTCCCATACGCTTACGGCTGTGATGCTGTCCGGGTAGGTCTTTGCGATCATGTCCCGCAGTTTGTCCGTCTTGGCGTTAAAGCTGTCAAGAGTGACGTCCGGACAGAAAACATATATCTTCGTACCGCTTACACGGTAACAGTTTTCACTGCCGTAAAGTCTTGCCGCCGCCTCGGCGGTAAAGCTCAGCATCTCGTCGCCTCCGGCAACGCCGTATTTTTTGTTATATTCCTTTAATCCCGCAAGATGCACCCCTACCATGCCGAAGGAGGTGAAAAGATCGCTGTTGACGTTTTTGAGATAGCCGATAAAGCTGTCGTAATTCAGCAGGCCCGTTTTATGGTCGTGAGTAATAAGAAATTCATTGTCTTTCTGCAGGCTGAACAGATTCTTCATACGGCAGAGAAATCCGCTGAGAAGTTCCAGATCCGCTTGTGCGGTATTAATGTTTTCGACGCCTTCAGCCGCTATACAGCCCGCAACGGAGCCGCCGTTGAAACAAGCGGTTATTACCATAGGCAGCTTTGTATCGCCGCCGAAGTATTCCCTCAGCTTTTGGAAGTTTTCGTCTGCGCTGTTTATGACGATAGTTCTGTCGGGAGCGTGTTTTGCGATAAACTCTGAAAGACAATCAGGATCTCCGAAATGCTCTTCGGGTCTTTCGTCCTGTCCTGAAGAGCTTTTGGAGGCGATCGGAATCGGACTGCCGCTGTCGTTCATATCAAGGTAAGTAACTCTGTCCGCATGACAAACAGACAAAAGCTGAGAAGTGAGAGCTTTTGCTATCGATCTCCAACTGTTTCCGTTCTGATATTTCGTCCAGCAGATATCCATTATTCTGCCCGCCTCGGCAGATGCGTGTATGTCCGACGACGATGGATCAGGCTCGCTCATTCTTATCTGCCAAATCTTCTTTCCGTCAATAAGAATAGCCCTTCTTCTTGCATTCAGCTGTCTGTTGAGCTTAGGCATGAAATAAGTTCTTTCGCAGACGGAATTAAGATCTGTTATATCTTCGCAGAACGGACAAGGCTTGTTTCTGCCCCTCAGCACCTCGTAGCAGGGCTTGCCTTTGCAGCTTTTGTCGATCCCGAAGTCTATTTGACCTATCTTGTTCATTCCGATGACTTCGTAGCTTGCGGGGTCAACAAATATTTCAGCTTCAGAATCACAGCACGTTTCCGGGTCGTATTCCAGCATACGATTCTTGCCCTCGCTTTTGGCTCTTTCAAGAGCATATGTAGCGCACTGATAAAGTCTGTCGTATGATTCCTCGGTATCTGTGCGCTGAAAAACTATTCCCGCAGAAACTGTGAGTCTTACGCTGTGTTTTTTTACGGTATATTCGCCGCAAAGTTCTTTTCTGAGTTTTTCTGCGGCAGAGCGTATCTCCTGCTCGCCTGCGCCGTAATAGAAAAGCATTATAAGGTCGGCGTTTATCCTTGCCGTCACGCAGGATGCGGGTATCCTGTCCTTTATCAGCTCGCATATCTGTTTTAAAATAAGGTCGCCTGTACGGAAACCGCCTATCTGGTTGGCTTCCTTGAAATTATCCGTATCCAGCAGTACCATTGCTCTTGACTCGCCCGGTTCAAGGCTTTTGGAGATTATATCGTCGATGATAAGCTTGGCTGTGGAATTGTTGTAAAAACAGCTAAGTTCGTCTATCTCCGCCTTGCGCCGCAAAGCAAGCTCTCTCTTCTTGGCAATGTCAATATTTCTGGCATAGCCGAACAGCACCGTATCTCCCTCAGGCCTTGTGGCGACTTTCAGGCTCAGCCTTGCCCAGACGATCTTTCCGTCTTTCTGCCTGCACCGGAACTCAAAGTCCGGTATCTCCTGTCCGCTTTCGGCGTATTCCTTGATCTTTTCCAGCGTACAGCGCTCCTGGAATTTCTTTCTTTCGTCCTTGCCGACGATAAGCTTGTATACTGCTCCGTAAGCATCTTTGTATTCACTGTGAGGAGAGATCATATTATCCAGCGAATCGCTGTAAACAGTAACGTTTTCCGTAACATTGCGTTCAAGGTTGAACTGAAAGCTGAAGATCAGATCCTCGGAAAGCATTTCCCTCATCGAGTTTTCCCGGAAACGCTTTATTTCGGCTTCTTTCTGAGCCGTTATGTCCTCTGAGATACCCAGCGCCCAAACCGGTTTCCCGTCGGAATACTGTGTCTGCACAAATGTGAGTTTTTCCCAGCAGTATTTTTCTTCCGAACCGATTATCCTTGAGCGTATGACTGCGCTTGCTCCTTCCTCGCCCTTTGCCGCCTTTTCGTATAATTTGCGGTATATCTCAACGCTTGCAGGGTGAACGTATCCGCTGTTTATCAGACCCTCGGGTACGTTTTCGATTATGCGTTCCTGAGCGTTTTCATCGTTTGGCAAAGGTGCAAGGACAACTCTTGAATGTTCAATATCATATTCCCACATATTAAGACGGGTGTGTTCACGGGCGATATTGAACATTTTTCTTGTGCGTCTGAGACTGTCCTCCAGTTCCCTGCGCTTTGTGATATCCATTATCATTCCGGTCATGACCTTGGTGCCGTCTTCAAGCGTTGAAATGCCTGCGTCCATATGTATCCACGCAGGCTCGCCGCCCCTGTGGTGTATGCGGCATTCCAGTACGATGCGGTTCCGGTTTTCTTCGATCGCTTTCTGTATCTGCCGCTCTATCTTTTTCAAGTCCTCGCTGTAAATAAGCTGTGAGGTAGACCCGTTCAGTTCTTTCTGAAACTGGCTTTTTTCATATCCGTTTATTTTGTAGAATGCGTCGTTTGCATATATTATCGGCGCGCCCTTGGATAGCTTTGTCTTGAAAACGCCGCCGGTGTTGTTTTCGCTGATAAAACGAAGCTCATCTCTTTTCTGCGCCTCGGAGCTGTCCATATCTCTTACAGTTCCGGCAAACAGATCGGGATTTCCCGCCTCATCGCATATCATTTTTCCTCTGCGGAGAAGTTTTACCCATTCTCCCTTAGCGTTCTTCGCTCTGTACTCTGT
Organism: Ruminococcus sp.; assembly: GCA_021770655.1. Lineage (GTDB taxonomy): Bacteria > Bacillota > Clostridia > Oscillospirales > Ruminococcaceae > Hominimerdicola. The sequence continues at coordinate 57,581 of JAETQO010000016.1, forward strand.
TGCAGGGATATCTGATTCGCCGTCTGTGATCGCGCGTTTCTGTTCAAGATATTTCTCGATGTCGTCGGGATGTACTCTTGAAGTCCAGAATTCAAGAGCGTCTGTGATCACTTGCGAGGAAAGCCCGAAATCCTCAGCCATTTTTGCGGAAAGAAGAGACCTTCCCGTTTTGAGATTGGTCACAAAGATATAATCGTCGGTGCTTTCCGAAAGCACATCGAAAAGCAGTTCCTTGTTATATCTGAAATCATTCTTTTCCGCCTGCTGATCTCCCACGGAATGATGATATTCACGTTTGCTGATATACATTCTGGCGTCGGCAACGGAAAGAACATCGTGACCTGAAAGTCCGTCCGTCGGATCCATGTCGGCAAGACCGTAGCTGAAAGACATTTTGTACGGCAGACCGTTTTCCTCGGCGGATACAGCCATTAAGTCAAGTATCTTTTTCATGACTGATTCTGCGTCCGCAGAGCAAAGTCCGTCAAAAACCACCACAAACTCATCACCGCTGAGCCTGAACGCCGAACCCAGTCCGGCAACGGCGTCACTTATGCAGGCGGCGGAAAGGGATAAAAGTCTGTCGCCCTCAAGATGACCGTAACGGTCGTTCACTTTTTTCAGTCCGTTTATGTCGCAAAGAGCTACGCAGGCGTTCTGCCCCGGTATAACGGTGCTGGCAACATCTTCAAGCAATGCAAGGCCCGCACTGCGGTTCATCAGTCCCGTCAATGCGTCGGTTGACGCCGCAGACATAAGCTTCAGCTGATTGGTTATATCAATGGAATTCTGAATGTGATATGTTCTGCCGTTAAATTCCTGAAGCATATCAAAGTTAAGATAAGTTCTTCCGGTGACGGCATTGCTTTCTTTCCATGAAATGCCGTTTTCATCACAGCCGCAAAGTCTGTCGATCTTGCATGACTCACAGCGTTCCGACCTGTCTTTCTGAAGAAGTTTCCAGCAGATCTGTCCCTCCGGTTTTTTCAGACCGAAGGTTTTTTTCATAAAGTCGTTCATGAATACGATCTTATCCGTTTCTATATCGGTTATAAAGATATTGGAGTTTATACGATTCAGTATTCTTCTATAAAAATCGGAGCTGAAATCCTTATCCACAAAAATCCCCCGTTTCCGTTAAAATCACGCCGTTGGGCGCATGATCGTATATGAAAATAATTATCTTGAATATTCAATAAAAGTTTAAAATAATTATAACTCTTTTCTAATCAAATGTCAACTCAGGGAGAAATTCAAAGTGTATTTTTATGCAAATTGACGATGAAAATTGGCGTAATATCGATAAAGAAATATCTTTTGCCGTATCTCTGAATATCGACTGTTCCGGATAAAAATTTCTTAAGGCAGCACCGCACAACTATTGTGTGAGGATAACGGAAAATTGGCAAGTAAGACGTACACAAAGCCGTTAGGCGGTAGTTGTGCGGTGTTGCCTTAATGTATTTATAAGTTTTTATCGGATTTTTTGAAAAAACATCGACAATCTATTGACTTTGCAGAATAAAATGATATAATTAAAATTAAACAGAGAATGATTAAATTACTTTTTAATAAATTCAATTGGAAATTTTTTGAAGTAAAAATGAGAAGTGGTGATTTATTTGAAAAAGGCGGTTACACTTATAGATATAGCCAACGCCTGCGGGACAAGTAACGTTACAGTATCGAAAGCGCTTGCCGGCAAGAGCGGAGTAAGCGAGTCTTTGCGTGAAAAGATCAAACAGGTTGCCGAGGAAATGGGCTATGTAGGCGTTAAAGGAACTGCCTATAAGGGAAAGAACAATATCGGCGTAATTATTCCGGCGAAGTTTATTAACCCGAACGGATCTTTCTATTGGGCGCTTTACAACTCTCTTGTTACAAGATTCAAAAAAGAGAATATGTTCTGTATAATGGAAATTCTTGAACAGGAGGACGAGGACGAGCTTATATTGCCGCACCTTATAACCGATAAGCAAATATCGGGACTTATTTCTTTAGGACAGCTTGCGGAAGACTATGCAAAATTGCTCTACCATAATGTAAAAAATCTTATCCTGCTCGATTATTATGTTCCGTCGTTGGATATTGACGCAGTAGTGACCAACGGATACAGCGGCGGATATAAGCTGGCGTCGTATCTTATTAAAATGGGACATAAGAGGATCGGTTATATCGGAAAGAAATTTGCCACTACCAGTATTTTTGACAGATATATGGGATATATGAAGGCTCTTATCGAAAACGGTCTGGAGATCCGTGAGGATTGGGTAGTTGACGACCGTGATAACCGTGATTTTATCCATATGACTTTCCCGGAGGATATGCCGACGGCATTTGTCTGCAATTGCGATGAAGCGGCGTTCCTTGCTATAAAACAGCTCAGATCCATGGGCTGTCGTGTGCCGGAGGATATTTCTATCGTAGGCTATGATAACTACCTTATCTCCGAAATATCCGAGCCGACTATCACCACAGTGAACGTTGATGCCGAGTATATGGCGGATCTTGCAGTAAAAACGCTTGTAAAACGAATGGAAAATCCGGACGAAAAACCGCGTATCAGAACTATAGAGGGCGATCTGGTAATAAAGGATTCCGTGGTTGAACTTAAATAAACATAGTAAAGCATAAGGCAATAACGTATAAAGTTAGCTTGCGTTATTGCCTTGATTGATCGGCGCAGAATGGTCTTGATTCTTGCGCCGATTAATTTTTTGAAAAAATAAATTAATTTTCTTTGTTAAGCTATTGACAGGCGAATAATTTTAAGTTATAATATGATTGTACTTATTAAGTGCACCTTTCTAATCTATGATTTTTATTGTTTTCGGCATGAACCGAATTTTCATGTCATTTTTTGTTTTCGACGCAGCCCCAAAGGGCTTGCGTCATTCTTTTTTTGTGCAATATGCTTAAATTATCGGCGAATATTTTATATTTGTTCACGAAAATGAATCTAAAAGGCTGTTAATTTCCCAAAAGATATTGACTTAATTTAGTTTTGACTGTATACTTAATGTTGTCAATAAAGACAAATTAAATTAACTTAAATCATTAAGTCATCCGGAGGTAATTATTCATGAAAGCAAGAAGAATATGCGCAGGTGCAATAGCGCTTGCATTGTCGATCGGAACGTTGTCTGCTTTTTCCAGCTGTGGAAACACAGGCGACAGCTCTAAGAGCGAGGCAAAGAAAGTTCCGGACACCATTTCACAGGGCGAGATCAAGGACGCGTTTGACGCCGAGGGCGCAAAGCTCGAGGTTCTCACAAACAGAACCGACAGAGTCAACGACGGTACTCTTGATGCATTTACAGATGCGTTTGAAGAGGCATATAACTGTGAAGTTCAGTATGTAGGATATACAGATTATGCCGGCGACGTTGCAACAAGAATGGGTACGGACGATTACGGCGACGTACTTATGATCCCTGATGACGTTAAGATCGAAGATCTGAGCAGTTTCTTTGAGCCTATCGGAACATACGACGAGCTTAAGGATACATACCGTTGGGCAGACAAGAAGATGGATTCCTCCAAGAACGTTTACGGTCTTGCATACGGCGGAACAGCTACCGGCGTTCTTTATAATAGGGCTGTATGGTCTGAAGCCGGAATCGAAACAACGCCTAAGACTGCTGATGAGTTCATTGCAGACCTCAAGCAGATCGCTGAAAAGACAGAGGCTATTCCTTACTATACAAACTATAAGGACGCTAACTGGACAATTACTCAGTGGCAGAGCCTCGTTATTTCCGCTTCCGGAAATTCCGGCTATGAGAACAAGCTTCTCACCGATAAGCCTGAGCTTTTTGCTGAGGACGGCGGTTACTATCCTGTATACAAGCTGATGTATGATATTTTCTCTGATCCTGCTCTTATCGAGGAAGACCACATAAACACCGAGTGGGAAAGCTCAAAGGTATGGTTCGGCGAAGGCAAGATCGCTACAATGGTAATGGGTTCATGGGCTATCGGACAGTTCCAGGAAAAGGCTGAAAATCCTGATGACATCGGTTATATGCCTGTTCCTATCACGGCTGCGGACGGCAAGCAGTACGCTGAAACATCTGCCGACTATTGCCTTGGCATAAGCAAGCATTCCGAAAATAAGGATCTCGCCAAGAAGTATGTTGAGTGGTTCGTTAAGGATTCCGGCTTTGCTTCAAACGAGGGCATGATCCCGACAGCCGCTGATTCCGAGCTTCCTGATAACCTTTCTGAATTCAAGGATGCGGTTCTTTTTGAAAAGGACGTTACACCTGATGAGCTTCTCGGTAAATTTGACGAGATCGATAAGGAATCAGGCGTAGGCGTTTGGTCCGGCGACACAGACAACTTCAAGATCAAGCTCGCTGAGGCCGCTTTCGCAGGAAAGGGCGAGGACGAGTTCAACAAGATCATTTCTGATGTTAATAAGAAATGGGCTGATGCAGAAGCAAAGGTTCTCGGTTAATTCCTGAAAAATATTTTTGAAGCTGTATAATTTTCACCTTTCATAAATGAGGACGGGCGGCAGTCAACAGTCGCCCGCCTTTTATGATAGAACAGCTTACTGCGCAATACGCACGCAATCTTTGTGCAGTGTTGCCTTGACTGCAATTACCAAGGGAGGAAACCGTATATGAAACGCAAAAAAAATTCGCAGGGACTTCTCTATTGGATGAAAACCTACGATGGACAGAAGTTCTATACCTCTATAATCTTTCTGATTATCCCGGTCGCACTGCTGGTGATGTTTACCTTTATCCCTGCGGTGAATATGGTGACCTACAGCTTTCAGGACAGGGATCAGTTCGGTATCAATCCTGAATTTGTCGGCTTTAAAAACTATGTGACTATCTTTACCGACCCGGATTATCTTATCACATTCAAAAACAGCCTTTACTATCTGGTAGGTTCGTTTGTTCAGCAGGCGCTTGCATTACTGCTGGCCTCCATACTCTGCGCAAAGATCAGAGCCAAAGGCTTATTCAAGGGCGTTCTGTTTTTCCCGTATCTTATGAACGGAGTTGCCGTATCAATCATTTTCCAGAGATTCTTTATGAAAGGACAGAGAGGACTCAGCCCTGAAGGAACGCTTAACAGCGTGCTGGGACTTTTCGGCATCGACCCCGTAATGTGGTTCGACCCCACCAGACCTGCGCTTGCAAACTGCTGTCTGGTATTCGTATCTCTCTGGAGATATATAGGCTTTGATATAATTATGTACATCGGCGCTATCCAGTCCATTAACCCCGATCTTTACGAGGCGTCGGACCTTGACGGTGCAAATCCGTGGCAACGTTTCCGCTACATAGTATTTCCAAGCATCAAGCCGATAATTTCATTACAGCTTATCCTTGCCGTTAAGGGTGCGATCTCGGTATTCGAGATTCCTTACATCATCACGGCAGGAAACTACGGTACGTCGACCTTTGTTATCAAGACTATCGAAACGGCGTTTAAGAAGAAGAGCGTGGGTCTTGCCTCCGCAATGGCAGTCGTCCTTCTGATAATCATTATCATAGTAACGCTTATCCAGAAGTATTTCTTCAGAGAATCTGATGACGAACCGAGGAAATCCCGCAGGAAAGGAGCTAATTAACAAATATGGAGAACACAGCTGATTCAGTTCAGAAAAAACCGCTTTATATCGGACATAAGATAATTACTGTTTTGCAGTATGTGGTGCTTATCGTCTGCTGTCTTGTGGTGCTTATCCCTATTGCGGTAGTATTTCTTGGTTCCTTCAAGGATTCCAAAGAGCTTGCCAACACTACGGTTTTCACTCTTCCGCAAAGCTTCGGACTTGATAACTACAAAATGGCATTTTTCACTGAGGATATTCTGAGGAGTCTTGGCAACACGGCGTTCATCATAGTAATATCCTGCGTAGGTTCGATAATCACAGGTACAATGACGGCGTTTGTAGTACAGAGATTTAACTCATATTTCACAAGATTTGTAAAGGGTGCGTTCCTGCTTGCAACCCTTTTGCCGAACATTTCAATGCAGGTAACAGTGTTCCAGATCGTATATAAGACCGGACTTTACAACACAATCTGGGCGCCGATCATATTATATGTAGGAACAGACATAGTTTCAATATATATATTCATACAGTTCCTTAGTCAGATATCCGTTTCTCTTGATGAGAGTGCGATCATGGACGGCGCATCATATCCGAGGATATATTTCAGCATAATCCTGCCGAACCTTAAGCCGGCTATTGCAACGGTTCTGATAATCAAATTTGTAAGTATCTACAATGACTTCTACACGCCACAGCTTTATATGGTAGACGATAATCTCATGGTAGTATCTACCGTATTGTATAAGCTGCTGAACGCTACGACAGTGCAGTGGGAGGTAGTGTTTGCGGGAATCATCATCTGCATAGTTCCGACTCTTTTAATATTCCTGTTTTTGCAGAAATATATCTACAGCGGACTTGTGTCGGGCTCGGTCAAGGAGTAACCGCAAAATATCCAGCGCATAATTTTCCTTTTAATAATTTCCTTACCATAGCGAGCGGTTCGTATAACATACGAACCGCTCAGCCTGTCGAAAAAGTCTTTTTATAACTGCCAAGGAGGTAAAAAGAGCGGGGTCAAGCGACGCGATTGCCGCTTGCGGGGTCGAGGGGCAGAGCCCCCGTCGCTCCCGCAGGAG
>JAETQO010000017.1 GCA_021770655.1 Ruminococcus sp.
GTTTCTGTAGTTGACCGTTTCACTCAACTACATTATATCATATATACATTTTTAGCGAAAGCGCCTTTTTCATAACCACATTGGTGCCTTTCGCAGAAAGGCGGATTATAATTATGGACGTTGAGATCAGATTTGCGGAAAAGAATGATTTGCAGAGCGTGCTTGAGCTGAGATATGAAATGCTCCGGATAGTCAACAATGATCCTCAGATGACGTTTTCCGAACAGTTTCGCAGGGCTACGGAGGAGTATTTCGCTGAAGGCGAGCAATTTACGGTGCTTGCTTTGGACGGTAAAAATGCTATAGGCTGTGCGACAATGAGTATGATAGTCCTTATGCCTACGGGAGATCATCCTTTCGGTAAGCGCGGACACCTTATGAACGTTTATGTGAAAGAATGTTACCGCAGAAACGGCATTGCGGAAAGAATGGTTGACGCTTTGCTGTATAGGATAAAAGCAATGGGTGTAACGAACGTAAGCCTTGACGCTACCGAAAGCGGCAGGCCGCTTTATGAAAAGCTTGGATTTACTCCGTCTGAGGAATATATGGAAATGAACTTTTGATATTGAATAGAGTGATTTATGTATGCATAGATTAAACATAGTTCTGGTCGAGCCGCAGATACCGCAGAACACCGGAAATATCTCGCGAACCTGCGCAGTCACAGGAGCGGCTCTGCATCTTATAAAGCCCTACGGCTTTGAGATAACGGATAAAAAGCTGAAGCGTGCAGGACTGGACTACTGGGACAAGCTGGAGATTTATCAGTACGAAAATCTGGACGATTTTTTTGAGAAGAACAGCGGTGTATATTACTATTTTACCACTAAAGGAAGAAAGGTTCATTCCGAGGTGAAATATTCCGAGAACAGGGAAGTTTATATAGTTTTCGGCAGGGAGGACAGAGGACTTCCGGAAAAACTTTTGTACGAAAATCCGGACAGTTGTGTAAGGATACCTATGAGAAACGAGCTGAGAAGTCTGAATCTGTCCAACTCGGTGGCTATTGCCTGTTATGAGGTTCTGAGACAATGGGATTATCCGGATCTGGGACGTAAAGGCAAGCTTACTCAGTACACATGGGAAGAATAATATTCAGGAGGGTGAATTAATGGCAAAGATTAAATTTTTGACAGATTCCGCCAGCGATATTACGGAGGAGCTGGAGAAAAAGCTGGACATACAGATAGTTCCGTTCAAAGTTGCAATGGGTGACGAAAGCTATGTTTCCAGAGTTGATTTTGATAATGAGCGTTTTTACAAAATAATGGACGAATATGACGGAATACCGGTTACATCTCAGGTAACTTCATTTGAATATCAGCAGATATTTGAAAAGCTTTATGAGGAGAAGTATACCGACGTTATAAACGTTATGATTAATTCAAAGGGTTCTGCTACTTACAGCAATGCTGTTATGGCGGCCGATGAGTTTTATTCGGAACATCCCGAGGCTAAGGGCAAGTTTAAGATATATAATATTGACGGAAAAAGCTATACCGGCGCTTACGGATATCCGGTTATTCAGGGCGCGATGAAAGCCGCAAAGGACGTTCCTGCGGCGGATATTGTCGCTTTTATCAAGGATTGGATAGACAACTGTGTTATTTTCTTTGCGCCTTATACGCTGAAATATGCGAAAAAATCGGGCAGGATTCCTTCTGCCGCGGCTTTCGTGGGCGAGGTCATGGGTCTGAGACCTATAATGAGGATATTTGACGGTGAGATAGTGACCGAAACCAAGGTAAGAGGAGATAAGGCGATCGTTCCGAAAATTCTGGATGTTACTTTGAAGGAAATGATCCCACAGACTCCATACTGTATCGTGTATGGCAGTGATGAAAGCGTGAGAGATGAAATGGCACAAGCGATGACTAAAAAGGTGGGTTATCCTCCTGCCGAGTGTTTCCAGATAGGCGCCGCTATAGCGATAAATGCAGGTCCTAAGGTCACAGGAGTTATTTTCAAGGCGCAGAAAAGAAACGGATAAGATATTTTTTGACAGTAAAATCCGCCTGCCGTATGATAACGGCAGGCGGATTTTTGATTTTGTATAGTTGTACAGTTATTTGTACTGTTCCTTATAAATGAAGCTTCCGCAGTTTATAAGACCGTGTTTTTCCGTTTTACTTTACGCAGCAGATTTACGCTTCCTCATTTTGGAAACGGCGCATAAGGTTTTATAAAAATAAAAATGCTCTTTTCAGCCGTGTATCAGAAATATAAGGAAACTTAAAAGAGTGCCGTTGAATCCGAGCTTAAAGCATTCAACAAGCAGTATCACGAGTTTATCAACAAGTAATTTTTGTAAATATTACACACGAACGGTTATTTCTTGCATTCGTGTTTTTTGAAAGTGTTTGCGGTTAAATGTAATTGAAAATTTTCTGCATTCAATTATTTGCATATATCAGAAAAGGTGTTTTCTGATATGAGAGTGTCAAAGTCTCCTTATATTCCCGATACACAGCTGAAAAGATTTGTTACATCGACCGAATAGTCATATGATTTTACAGTTTATCATATGAGCCCAATTTGTGTATAACGCCAATCTGCGTTTCCATTTTATCTCCGTTATCGGGATTGATCGGTGAATGAATATTATAGAGATACCCTGTTTCTTCATACCGTCCGAGTTTCTCGGCGTTGAAGTGCTCTTCGTCCATATGAATCCCGACAACTTCAGCACAGAAAACATAATGATCGCTGTTTTCCTTGATTTCCTTAACCCATTCAAGCTTACATTCAAGATTCAGAAAACACTCTTTGATAAGCGGCGCATTGACTTTTAAAGCCGTTTCGGCAGTTAGACCCGAAGCGGTTATTTCGTCCTTGGAATAATCGTTATTTTCAATGGTCGCATAGCATTTCATAAACACATCTTTAGACGGAAAGTTCACAACAAAATGTTTGCTTTTCATTATGCTTGAATACATATGCGTATTTTTGTTTACTGCCGAAAACAGCACATGAAAGCCTTCGTTTCCGTCAAAGGTGCACCATGACTGCATAGTTGCGTTGGGCAGTCCGTTTTCTTTATAGCTTGTTACGCAAACAAGCGGAGAAGGTATTGCAAGTACGCTTTCGATCCATGAAAAACCGTATAACCCGTTTTCGTTTATCGTTTCGGGACAGCTGTCAAAATATTTTTTCATATAATCACCTCGATGTATATTTACCTTACGGTGATTTTATTATACCGTATGTTTTGGATATTGTCTTGTAAAAAAGCGACATTATCACCTTAAAAGTTTTATTGCCTGTGTTGGCGTCATAGTATGCCGTTTTTTAAAATCATTCAGTAAATGCGCCTGATCGTAATATCCGTATTTCTCTATCATATCAAGCGTATTACCGCCTTCAAAACACATTTCCTGCCACATCATCTGGTAACGTACCAGAGAAGAGAAGCTCTTTGGCGTTATGCCCATATTTTGCTGAAAGATACGCTCTAACTGCCTTTTGGATATTACATTTCGTTTTGCAAGCTCTGCTGTGCTTATTGTACCCTTTGCGGCTATAATATCGTAAACGGCATTCATCATATCGTTATTTATATTTTTTATGTTAAGCCGTTTCATCAGATACCGGCTTGCATACACGGCACGTTCTTTTAAACAGGTCACGCTCATCAGCATTGGGAGCATTTCACGATTCAGACCTGTGAAAAACTCGTCCGTATCAAAAAATTGGTTTTTACTGTCCGAAAAATAATTGTCGGCAAACAACACCGCCGACCATGCTTAGAATCTGATCGCAAATGTAGAATAGAGCGCGGTATCGGTAACGGCGTTTGTATAATGTCCGGTTTCATCTATTGTGCAGAATCCGCTTTCTAACCTGTTAGATTTATAATCAATTGTGAAAATCACGTCCATACAAGTATCAGGAATGACGAGATCGCAATGCTCGTCATTCCTGATGATAGGCTCTGTTGTTCCCCAAAAACAGCGAATGTACGGAGCAAGCTCTGCACATGGAGATATTTCGGTGTATGCTTTGCTTTGCCGATAGGGATTTGCTGTTATCGGAATGTATTTTGTTGTTAATTCATATAAACTGTTCATAGTATTTGACGTTCGTTGAGTATTTTTGCGGGATTATTCCTCGTCGTCTTTAACTGTAAGTCTGTTATAGATAACAGCGAAAACGGAGAAAAGTATCTCGCCTGCTGCGGCAAAGGTAAGCACTTTCATAGCAATTTCAAAGCCTGTGTTAGGATTGGTTTTTGAACCGTCCGATGAAACCTGAGAAGAAGCCTCGTCCACGATTTGCTGGATCTTTTCCGTTGCCTGATCTGAGGAAACATTTTCCTTCTTGCTTTCTTCGCTTACCGTTGTAACCTTTCCTGCTTCTTCCGTGGCGGCTGATGTATCCGATTCAGCCGGACTTTCTGTAACAGATGTAGTTTCCGAAACGCTTTCGGAGTTTGTCTCGGCAGATGTCTCGGCAGGTTTTGTTTCCATAGCAGTCTGCGTTGTTACAACTGATGTGGAAACGGTCTGATCAACGGGAGTTACTTCGATAGATGTAACTTCAAAATCAGAGTTCGCTTTAAGATAGTATATCTGTAGAAAAACATCGTCGCCTGAAACGCTGGGATCGAGATTTTCATATACCCACGCATTTGACTGTCCGCCTGCAGTTTCGTTGTTCTGCGAGCTCCACTCGTTGTTTACGAGCATTCCGACCGCACCCTTGACATTGCCTGTGGATTTTACGTTTACCTTAACATTGTATTTCTGAGAATAGTCCGTTATGTAATCGGAAAGCTTGAAACCGTACTGCAAAGCAGTTTCGCTGTTAAAGTCCTGATTTTCCTGAATGTGTGTGAAAAGGGGAGCGGAATTCTCTGTCTTGACTGTTGTCGTTGCAGTATCGGCAGGACTCTGAACAGATGTTGTGGTTTCAGTCATTTGTGTTGTAGTAGCTTTCGCAGAACTTTCCTTTACTGTTACAGTCGTGACCTTGCTTGTTTCCGGCTTGTCATCGGTTTTTGCAGTTGTTTCAGCCGAAGTTGTGCTCTTGTTCTCTGCGGTCGCTGCGGCAGTCGTTGTAGTTGTTACCGCTTTGGTTGTAGTGGTTGTATCCTTAGCAGTGGTGGTGTTTTTAGTTGTAGTTGTTTTCGGAGCGGAAGTTTCCGATTCTTTTGTTGTAGTCACAGCGGTAGTTGTGATTTCTTTGCCTGCATTTACCGCTACGGGAGAATTAGCCGTAGGCGCTGAATAGGAAACTGCCGAATAGCCGTCGAAGGTTTCGGAAACCATTGTTTCAACATCTACCCAGTAATTGATGTCTCCGCTTGCTCCGTCCTTGACCTTAAAGGTAGCCAGCGCCAGATCTGTATCGGTTTTTACGTTTGTGCCGGTAAGGTTGGCTCCTACAATCTTAATTGTCCCCGATGAGGAAACATAATTGGTTATTACAGAGAATTTACTGTCTACGTTATATGAGCTTTCCATTTCCTCGTTGGTAGGAACGTAAACCTCGACCTTGGCAGGGTCATAATGCAGATTGATTGTAAAGCCTGCAACGCCTGTTTTGTCGGGTTCAAGGCTTGCGGTAACGTCGATGCTGTCCCCGGGCTTTGCCGTAGCCGAGCTGGTCTTTAGCGTTATTTCATTGCCTTCCGAAGCAGACGCAACGGTAGAAACTATCGATGACAGCATCAGAAACGCTGTTGCGGCGGAAAGCGCGATTTTGTTGATTTTAAGCTTTTTCATTTTGTTCCCTCCATGATCATATATACTGAAATTTCCAACAGTTAATGATTATTTAATATTTAAGACGAATCGTAAAAAATAAATTGAAGAAAAAAGTTACGAATTTTGTTACTTTTCCGTATCTAGGATTATAGCATACACAATTATGATACGTCAATAGTCAAAACAGCGAAAATAAGCGATATTTTTTGTAGATTTTTATATTGGAAATTTTTATGTCACAATATATATGAGTGATAATAGGTACAGACACAAAATGCGCTGTAACAGGTTTGTAACTTTTTGTGATAACCTGTATTTTTGCAAATGTAAATTTTAAATGAACAAAATAATGGTTGACAAATCACTTTAAAATGTTCTATAATTAGAGTAAAGTTTTGTACATCAGACAAAAAATTGTACGGAGAAATTGTGTAAATTTTTGGACTTGTTTAATTTTTGAGGTGAAAAGGGTTGATAAAGAAAATATTTGCTCTTCTGTTGACGCTGGTTACGGCGTTTGTTGCCGCGGCGTCTTGCTTTACGGTTTCAGCCGCACAAAGCTCAGGAACCTGTATAGCAGACGTTCTGAATGTGCGAAAGGGAGCGGGAACAGGCTATTCCAAGATAGGTACCGTGAGTTACGGCGATACGTTTACTATTTTAGGAGAGTCTGAGGATTCAAGCGGCGCGTTATGGTATAAGATCAGCACAGGGTCGTTTACAGGATATGTGTCTGCATCATATGTTCAGCCTGTTTCTCAGTCCCAGTCAAGTGATTCGGACTTTGAGGCTTATATGAACAAGCAGGGGTTTCCCGAAAGCTATAAACCGTATCTGAGAACTCTGCACGCTCAGCATCCCCAATGGGTATTTACTGCTCAACAGCTTGGAATTGGCTGGAATACCGCTCTTGCGGAAGAGTGCGTCATAGGCAGAAATCTGGTTCATTCTTCGGCGCTGGCATCGTGGAAATCTATGGAGAAAGGCGCTTATGACTTTAACGGAGGCTATTGGTACGGTCTGGACGGTTCATGGGTAGCGGCGTCAAAAGAGGTCATAATGTATTATATGGACCCGCGGAATTTCCTGAACGATACATATATTTTTATGTTTGAAAATCAGTCTTACAATCCGTCATACCAGACGGAGAGCGGAGTTAAGACTATTCTTTCCGATACTTTTATGAAAGGTAATTTCACTTGTCCCGATACCGGAAAGACTTATTCATATTCCAAGACCTTTATGGACGCCGCAGAAAAATCCGGCGTTTCTCCTTATCATCTTGCCTCGCGATGCCGCAATGAGCAGGGCGTGAACGGCGCGCCGCAGTCGCTGGGTACGGTAAAGGGCTATGAGAATTATTTCAATTTCTTTGATGTTCAGGCATACGCTACCTCGACGATGACAGCGGCGGAAATGGGCTGTAAATATGCAAAGACGACTAATCCGGCGTATCTTTTGCCCTGGACGAATCAGTACAAATCTATTGTAGGCGGTTCGATCTTCTTAGGTACAGGATACATAACCAAAGGTCAAGATACGCTTTATTTGCAGAAGTTTGATATGGTAGACGGCGGAAACGGTCTTTATTATCATCAGTATATGACCTGTGTGTTCGGACAGGCTAACGAGGCGATAAGCCTTAAAAACGCATATTCCGATGAGATCCTTAACAGCGCAATGGAATTTAAGATACCTGTCTATAAAAATATGCCGAAAAATCTTTGTCCGAAACCGACAAGCAACGGCAATAACAATAATTATCTCAAAAATCTCAGCATTTCGGGGAAATCCATTTCACCGAAATTCGATAGATTTACTTACAGCTATTCCGCAACGGTCAACGCCGAAGTTTCAAGCGTTACTGTCAATGCGAATCCTCTTGACAGCGGCGCAAAGGTTTCCGGAACGGGTATGGTAAGCCTTAAAAACGGAGAAAATACCATTAAGGTAGTTTGTACCGCTCCCAGCGGCGTAAAGCGGACGTATACCGTGAAAATTACCAGAAAGTCTCCGCCGCAGACGCTGAAACAGGGCGATGTTAACGGCGACAAGTATTTGACGGTAGTTGACGCTTTGATGATACTGCGTTATAACGCCGGAAAATCTAAACTTGATTCGGCACAGCTCAAACGTGCGGATATGAACGGCGACGGTGCGGTCGACGTGGTAGACGCTTTGACTTTGCTGAAAAAGATCAGCGCAAGCTAAAGCGGCGTTGGCTTAAAATAATTTATGGAAAAGTCAAAAGGAGCGAACCTGCAAGTTCACTCCTTTTTTGCATAATGCACGAATGAATTATTTCATCATCATCGAAATACCGTCAACTACGTCGCCCATTGCCCGCAGAGCGCGGCCTGTACGGCTTTTCAGCATTTTCTTTTCTCTCGACGACGCCTCGGAAATCGCATATATTACAGTTCCTGCCGCAATTCCCATGGATACGCCCGAAATAACCGACTTCATCTTCATTGTACATCCCTCCTTGTTAAGGCAATACTCACAAAGATCATGTGCGTATTGCACAGTAAGATTTTTCGTTAGACCGCATCATGTGAGCGAGGCTATCCGATGATAGTCAAGCCCTAATGGTGCGATATGACGTAAAAGATTCAGCAAGACATACATAAAGCCGTTAGGCGGTCTTTATGCGGTATTGCCTTAATATTATCTGTCGCATAATTAATCATATCCGTTGGAATTACATCCATAAAGACTGTCGTTTTTTTCTTTGGAATCATATTGCTTTTGCGGTATTGCCCACACTTATGTCCGAAAAAGGCAAATTCTGAATTTTATTTAAAACGATTCATATAAATATTATTCATAGATATATAATAAATATGTGTTTGCATTAACGTATAAAAAGTGCTATAATATAAAAGTATAAAAATAAAAGGGGTTCATTCTGCGGATTTTTGACCGCGGAAAAATCTGAGAGTAAGGAGTAGTTTTTATGGGTATGACAATGACTCAGAAAATTCTGGCGGCACACGCCGGTCTTGACGAAGTTAAAGCCGGACAGCTCATTATGGCTGATCTTGACCTTGTACTCGGTAACGACGTTACTTCGCCTGTTGCTATAAACGAGTTCAACAAGGCAGGTTTCACGGATATTTTTGACAAAAATAAGGTAACAATGGTTATGGATCACTTTGCACCGAACAAGGACATTAAGTCCGCAACTCAGTGCAAAACCTGCCGCGACTTTGCATCTAAGTATGATATAAAGAATTATTTTGACGTAGGCGATATGGGAATCGAGCATGCGCTTCTGCCTGAAAAAGGTCTTGTGGCTCCCGGCGACTGCGTGATCGGCGCAGATTCTCATACCTGTACATACGGCGCACTCGGTGCATTTTCTACCGGTATCGGTTCTACGGATATGTGCGCAGGTATGGCAAAGGGTAAAACCTGGTTCAAGGTTCCTGCCGCTATCAAATTTAATATCGTAGGCAAGCTTCCGGAATATTCCGCAGCTAAGGACGTTATTCTCCACATTATCGGAATGATAGGAGTGGACGGCGCGCTTTACAAGTCTATGGAATTTTCGGGAGAGGGACTTAAAAACCTCACTATGGAGGACAGGCTTTGTATGGCTAATATGGCTATCGAGGCAGGCGCCAAAAACGGCATATTTGCCGTTGACGAGGTCACTCTTGATTATATAAAGGACAAGGTAAACAGAGAGTATCATATTTACGAGGCCGATGACGACGCTGAGTATGAGGCCGAATATACTATCGATCTCAGTAAGATCAAGCCTACGGTTGCATTTCCGCATCTTCCTGAGAATGCCAGAACTTTTGACGACATTCCGGAAGTAAAGATCGATCAGGTCGTTATCGGCTCCTGTACGAACGGCAGGATAGAGGATCTTAGATGTGCGGCTAAGGTGCTAAAGGACAAGAAGGTTGCAAAGGGAGTAAGATGTATCGTTATTCCGGCAACTCAGAAGGTATATATGCAGGCTATGAAGGAAGGTCTGCTGGAGATATTTATAAATGCGGGCTGTGCTGTTTCTACGCCGACCTGCGGACCGTGTCTCGGAGGACACATGGGAATCCTTGCAAAGGGCGAAAAAGCTGTAGCGACTACAAACAGAAACTTTGTAGGACGTATGGGTCATCCTGAGTCGGAGGTTTATCTGGCTTCACCGTATGTTGCGGCGGCTTCCGCTGTTACGGGAAAAATTTCTCAGCCGTCCGAGGTAATGTAATGTAATTTTGGGGAGAGCAAGTAACTGATCTGAGCTGCCGCATGAGGGGAATAATGTTTCGCAGAAAAATTTTGCAGGTATCGCTTGGGAGTGAGTATATCTATGAAAAGTTATATCAGAGAAATATTTTTCGATCTGATCCTCAGTCAGGTTACCAAAAAGTATGGTACATCGCTGAATGACAGCCAGAAGGAAGAAAAAGCGGACGAAATAATCAAGGAATTGCATGACAATAATTCGTTTACAGTCGAGATGACTCAGGCATTGATCGACAAAAAGGGCTTTAATGACTTTTATCCTACAAACGTCGGCGGTAAGCCTGCTTACGCTCTGGTAAAGGAAGGAATGTTCCACAAGGTTAAGATATGTTACTTTATTACCAGAAATAAGGACGTTATCAACGGAGAATATCTTGATAAGATTTACGAGGAACTCAGGAAACAGGCTATCGGCGAAAATATATTCGGCTCTCCTGATTTTAAAAAGGGCTGATTTTAACATTTACAAATAACGAAAGGAGTTTTCATAATGAAGGCTTGCGGTAAAGTACATAAATACGGAGACAATGTTGATACCGACGTAATTATTCCGGCAAGATACCTTAATACGCCTAACATGGAGGAACTTGCACAGCACTGCATGGAGGATATCGATGCAGATTTTGCAAAGAATGTTCAGAAAGGCGATATAATGGTCGCCAAGTCAAACTTCGGCTGCGGTTCATCGAGAGAACACGCTCCGGCCGCTATCAAGGCAAGCGGAATTTCCTGCGTGATCGCAAAGACGTTTGCCAGAATTTTTTACAGAAATGCTATCAATATCGGTCTGCCGATCATCGAATGCGATGAGGCTGCCGAAAGGATCGAAAACGGCGACGAGGTAGAGATCGATTTTGACAGCGGCCTTATCACCAACAAGACCAAGGACGAGACTTATCAGGGCCAGTCGTTCCCTGAGTTTCTTATCAATATTATAAACAGCAATGGTCTGCTTAATTCGCTGAAATAATTTTTTACGAGGGGACGCTTAGCGGCGATCCCCTTGAAATCGTTATGATGATAAACCTGAACAGGGGGGTGAAGCTTTTGTTAAAGAAAAGAATATGCGCTGCGTTGACAGCAGGGGTAATGTTACTGCTTACGGCCTGCTCAAAGGAGGAGGATAACAGCAGCAGTAAATATGAATACAGTTCTAAGGATTTTACGCCGTTTATGATACTTATCGATGGATATAAGATCGATCTTATGGAAAGCGACGCGGATATCAACCGAAAGCTGGGAGGTAATTTCGCAAGAGATCTGCAGGCTTCGGATAATGTTGTTCTGCTGGAAACAAAAACTGAGAATGAGGACGGCGTGACTACGAGGACCTTTGCCTGCAATAAGCCGGAGGTCAATGGCTCAAGATTTTCGTGTTTTAACGGTCTGTGGGCGAATGTGGACGAGGCAAGCATTGACAGTATGAGCGATCCCGACAGTATCAAGGTCAAGGGAGCGGACGGACTGTCATATTACTGGTCGTTTTATATAGACGGCGAGGAGATAGATTACAGCGAGGTAAACTTTGAGGGAACGGATACGGAGGACACGCTTATGCAGTATCAGCTAAAGGGGAAAATGGCTGAGGATTATTGCATTGATAAGCTTGAGAACGGTGATTGTCGGATCGTCACAAGCATTCTGTTCAAAACCGCAGAGCAGAAAAGCTATTCCTGCGAGATAACCGTTTCTACATTGGATCAGGAGGATAAATAATATGGAAAAGAAAATTACTGTTATAAAGGGTGACGGAATCGGTCCGGAAATTGTGACCGAGGCGCAGAAGGTACTAGATAAGGTCGGGGAAAAATTCGGTCATAAGTTTATCTATACGGATATTCTTATGGGCGGCTGTTCAATAGACAAGTACGGTGAGCCGCTTACTGATGAGGCTGTTGAAACCGCAAGAAATTCCGACGCAGTGCTTCTGGGCGCTATCGGAGGAAACACTTCGACATCTCCTTGGTATAAGCTTGCTCCGAATCTCAGACCGGAAGCGGGCCTGCTTAAGATCCGTAAGGAGCTTGGACTTTTTGCAAATCTTCGTCCTGCCGTGCTTTATGACGAATTGAGAAACGCCTGCCCTCTGAAAGATGAAATAATCGGCGACGGTTTTGACATGATGATAATGAGAGAGCTTACAGGCGGACTTTATTTCGGCGATAGAAAGACCGAGGTAGTTGACGGTCTTGAAACTGCCGTTGATACTCTTACATATAATGAGAACGAGATAAGAAGGATCGCAAAAAGAGGCTTTGACATTGCAATGAAGAGAAGAAAGAAGGTCACAAGCGTTGATAAGGCAAACGTTCTTGACTCTTCCAGACTCTGGAGAAAAATTGTGAACGAAGTTGCCGAGGACTATCCCGAGGTTGAGCTTGAGCATATGCTGGTGGACAACTGCGCTATGCAGCTTGTAAGAGATCCCAAGCAGTTCGACGTTATCCTTACCGAGAATATGTTCGGAGATATTCTTTCCGACGAGGCGGCGATGGTGTCCGGTTCGCTTGGTATGCTTGCTTCCGCTTCGCTCAACGACACAAAGTTCGGTATGTACGAGCCAAGTCACGGTTCCGCTCCCGACATTGCGGGTCAAGACAAGGCTAATCCGATCGCTACCATTCTTTCAGCTTCAATGCTTCTGAGATTTTCTTTCGATATGGATAAAGAGGCTGATGCAGTTGACTCTGCGGTCAAGAAGGTTCTTGAAGAAGGCTACAGAACCGGAGATATTATGTCCGAGGGAATGAAGCTTGTAGGCTGCAAGGCAATGGGAACTCTTATTGCGGACGCTGTCTGATTCTTGATTTAATATAATTTTATCGGTGATTTGAATATGTATTATTACATTTACGGCGTGACCGACAAGGGCAGTTACCGTGAAAATAATGAGGATTGTATTTTGATCGACCATGAGGTGATAAACAGCGGCAGCTATGAATCGACTGTCGCTGCTCCTTTTATTGCAGCCGTATGCGACGGCGTGGGAGGAGAAAACGCCGGAGAGGTCGCTTCGGAGCTTTGTCTCAGACATCTTTCTATTTTGGAATACAACTCCGCAGTCGATATGAGCAAGGCTCTTATGGATGTACACAATAAAATAAAAAAGCAGGGTGTCAGAGAGGAAAACGCCGCAAATATGCAGACCACCCTTTGCTGTCTTGCTGTGGACGAGGAAGGCAAATCCCTGTGCATAAACATCGGGGACAGCAGAATGTATCGTTATGTAAACGGAACGATAAGACAGATCTCTGTGGATCAGTCTTATGCGTGGTATATGTATGAGCATGGTAAGATCGATGACATTTCCGAGCTTGAGCCTCAATACCAGAACGCTATTGTGTCTTCTATCGGCAGTACGCTGAACGAACCGGAAATAGCGCAAACTCCGCTGGTTTCGGATTTCGGCAGAGAGCCTGATGATATGATAATTATAGTTTCCGACGGCATTTCCGATTATATATCCGAGGAGGAAATGGAAGTCGGATTGGGGCTTGATCTGTCCGTTTCGGAAAAGCTTGGCGCATTGTCGGAGTTGGCTTTGACAAACGGAGGCACGGATAATGTTTCTATTATTGGCATAAAGCCTTATCTTGACGATGAGGAGCTGAAAACTCTTACTGCAAAAAAGGCTGTGGAGAAAACCGTAAGCGTTCAGGATATGCTTGAAAGCGGCGATGCAGTAACTGTTCGGAATGTAAGCGTAACGCCGGCAGAGGAAAAGCCTGTGGATTTTTCGGGAGATATTGACGATCTTATCCGACAGGCAAGTGAAAGTCTTGACTTTTTACGACGTATATAGTATAATATTTTATTAGCATATCGGACCTGTTTTAAGTTATTTTACCTATTCTTCCGCCAAAAGCGATGTGAGGGGAGGATCGGTCGATATTGCGGCGCCGTTGAATTTGGCTTGCCGTATGGTCTAATTTATAATTTGGAGGATTGTTTATGTTACTTAACGGCTCGGACGTTATTATCGAATGTCTCCTTGAACAGGGGGCGGATACTGTTTTCGGATATCCGGGAGGCGCCGTTCTTAATATTTACGACGCGATCTACAAGTATTCCGAGGAAGGAAAGATCAAGCATATAATCACCGCTCACGAGCAGGCTGCCTGTCATGCCGCCGACGGTTATTCCAGAACTACCGGAAAGACCGGAGTTGTCATTGCTACATCCGGCCCGGGTGCGACAAACCTTGTTACCGGAATCGCTACCGCGTATATGGATTCTATCCCGCTGGTAGCTATAACAGGAAACGTAACAAGGAATCTTCTCGGTCTTGATTCTTTTCAGGAGGTTGATATTTGCGGTATAACTATGCCTGTCACGAAGCATAATTATATTGTAAAGGATCCGGAAAAGCTTGCGGATACTATAAGGGAAGCTTTTTATATTGCCAATGAGGGAAGAAAAGGTCCTGTACTTATAGATATTCCTAAGGATATTACCGGTGCAATGATCGAGTATGAAAGGCAGCAGCCGAAAAAGATCATAAATCATAATCCCGATACCATAAACGCTGAGATCGAAGAAGCGGCAAAGCTTATCAGAGAAGCTAAAAAACCTTTTATCTATGCCGGCGGAGGAGTTGTTTCCTGTGATGCGGTCGATGAAATGTCGGAATTTGCAAGAAAGGTTGACGCTCCTGTGTCGCTTTCGCTTATGGGGCAGTGCGCGCTTGATAATACAAAGGACTGCTATATCGGTATGCTGGGTATGCACGGAACAAAGACTGCCGCGCTCACACTCGGCGAATGCGATCTGATGATAGTCCTCGGTTCAAGATTTTCCGACAGAGTGCTTTGTAACGCTTCGACATTCGCCAAAGGCAAGAAGATACTGCATATTGAGATAGATCCTGCTGAGATAGGCAAGAACATTGCGGTCTACAGTCATGTTACAGGCGACGTAAAGTATGTTCTTTCAAAACTCAACGAGCTTCTTCCCGATATGAAGCATGAGGATTGGATGAAGCAGGTAATGGATTGGAAGAAAACCTATGCTCTTAAAATGGTTCCCGTTGAAAGCGAGGACGAGGTTCTTCCGCAGGACGTTATCGAGGAGCTTGACAGGCTTACTGACGGAAGTGCAATTATCACTACCGAAGTCGGACAGCATCAGATGTGGGCGGCTCAGTATTATAATTTCAGAAAGCCGAGAAGCTTTGCTTCAAGCGGAGGACTCGGAACAATGGGCTACGGTTTTGGTGCGGCAATGGGTTCAAAGATCGGAAATCCGGACAGAACGGTAGTAAATATTGCAGGCGACGGAAGTTTCTTTATGAATTGCAACGAGCTTTCTTCTCTTGCAAAGCATAAGATCCCGATGATAGAGCTGGTGTTTGAAAACGACGTTCTTGGTATGGTAAGACAGTGGCAGCGTCTGTTCTATGACAAGAGATTTTCTCAGACGGATATTCAAAGAGGTACCGACCTTATGAAGCTTGCCGACGCGTTCGGAGTTGAGGGAGTACGGATAACAAAGAAATCCGAGATCAGACCTATGCTCGAAAAAGCGCTCAGCTGCGGAAAGCCTTGTCTTGTAGATGTCATTATTAATAAGGATATCAATGTTCTTCCTATGGTACCGGCAGGTGCTGATGTTTCGGATCTGATAATGAATATTGAAATTGATTGATATTAATTTATGGGGGTAAACATTATGAACAACTATCCAAATGCGGCTAACGGGCTTAAAAAGATTTTTTATTCACAGCTTCTTGCTATAGCAGGAGCGATACTTTGTGTAATACCTTTAATAAATATTGTAGGTATGATAATTCTTATTGCAAGCGTTGCCCTTGAGATCATAGGAATCAAGGAGGCTGCTAAGAACGACGAGGGATACGGAAATGCGTTTTTGCTTACTGTTGCAAATCTTGCGCTTACCGTTATACAGCTGCCTTTTGATTCAAACGGCGTAGTATACAAGCTGATAGATATTGCAAACAATGTTATTCAGGTCGTTATCCTTTATCTGATATGCAAAACCACGTCTATGCTTTTGCGCCGTATGAGCAACGGTTTTCTTGCAGACAAAGGTGATAAGGTAATAAAAATAAACATATATTGTATAATTATATCGTTTGTTTGCGGTATTCTTTCAATCATTCCCATCATAAATATTCTTGCAGCAATAGCAATGGTAGTAGTTCTTATTGTATCTATTTATGCCGCTGTGGTATATGTGATTTTCCTGAAACAGAGCGGTGAATATCTGGGGTATCAAAATAATTTCTAATAAGTGTATGAGGCTGTGCGGCTTTGTTCGTACAGCCTTTTACGGATAACGGCTTTTTCGGTCCTGCTGAAAGGAGGCAAAATGAAGATCACAAAAAAATTCAAGGAGAACGCTTTGCTTGTTATTCTCGGAGTAGTGCTTTTCTGGGGGCTTACCAATTATTCGATGATGTTTCATATACTGAGAAGTATTTTTTCAGTGATGAAGCCTGCGATTTTCGGTGCAGTAATAGCGTTTATTCTCAACGTTCCTATGTCGGGGATCGAAAAAAGATTGTTTAAAACACCGAAAAATGAAAAATACAGAAAAGTATGTCAAAAGCTTAAAAGACCTTGTTCGATCGTGTTGACCTTTCTGCTGTGTATCGGTGTGATAGTGTTGGTATGCTGTCTTGTGATACCGGCGCTTATAAAAACCTTTTCTCAGCTATCCTCAGACATACCCGTACTTGTAACGAACATTGCCGACAAGCTTGAAAATACGCCTGAGATTGCCGAATGGTTAGGAAGGGTAAATCTCACAAAGGACGATATTATACAGAAGATAACAGGCTGGCTGAAGGACGGCGTGGTAATTCTGAAAACTGTAGATTCGACAGTAAGCTTTGTCACAGCATTGTTTTCAGGCGTTGTAAACTTTTTCCTTGGTATTTTCTTTGCCGTTTATATGCTTGCCTCAAAAGAAAAGCTGAAAAGCCAGTGCAAACGTATCAGTAAGGCTTTTCTCAGCAATAGTATAACAAACAGGATAAGCAATGTCTGCCGCCGTTCCATTGATATTTTCGGCAGTTTTCTTGTTGGACAGACTACCGAGGCGATCATATTGGGAAGTCTTTGCGGTATCGGAATGGCTATATTAAGATTCCCGAATGCTCTTATTATAGCGGTGCTTGTCGCCTGTACAGCGCTTATACCTATTGTGGGCGCTTTTCTTGGTTATGTGGTAGGTTTTCTGCTTATCTGCGTTACGGATTTCAAACAGGCTGTCTGGTTCCTGATATTTATGTTTATAATACAGGCGGTCGAGGGAAACTTTATTTATCCCAAGGTAGTGGGCAACTCGGTCAATCTGCCCCCTCTCTGGACGCTGTTTGCCGTAACTATCGGCGGAAATATGTTCGGTATATTCGGAATGTTTATTGCGGTGCCTGTGTTCTCTGTGTTATACTGCACTATAGGAGAAGTTGTGAATTATCGCAACGAAAAGAAAGAAAGTGCTGTTTCTGTGAGCGAGACTCAGGCCGGAGATCCTCCGCCGTCTGCGGAAAATTCATAGAAGTACAATATATTTAAGACAACTGCGCATAACCATTAGAATAGGTGCTGTACGGAAGTTTTTTAAACATCGTTGTAAATACACAAGATCATAAAAAATGTGGCATCATCATTTGATACCACATTTTTTATTATTGAATTTATGAAAATTATACTTTGCGTATGCTTATTTCGCCGGAAGAAACATATTCCTCCTTTCCGTTATCATAGCGGACATGAAGTCTGCAATTTTCATCAGCGCCAAGCATAACTGCGGGAGTTATAACACTGCCTTTTATGATATTTATTCTCTCACCTACCCATAACAGCCTTTTTCGGTATTCGGGATAAAAGCTGTTTTCGCCGAACGACCTGTAAAGCCGCATGAATATGTTTATGATCTCTGCCGCCAGCTTATTTCTCATATCGCTTTGTCTGTTTTTAAAAACCGCGCCGGCAATGTCTTTGATCTCATCGGGGAATCCGCCGTCGGGTTCGTAGGTATTAACTCCTATCCCCAGCACGGCGTATTCAACTCCGCCGTTTTCCATACTGAGAGATGCCTCGGTAAGAATCCCGCATATTTTTCTGCCGTTAATGTAAATATCGTTCACCCATTTTATTGACGGTTTCAGTTCGCTGTATTTTTCGATTGCCATAGCGACAGATACTGCGGCGGCGGTGGTGATCTTGACAGCGTCGGCGGCCGTCATGTCCGGACGCAGCAAAATGCTCATATAAAGTCCCGAATCCGAGGGAGAGAAAAACGATCTGCCGAGCCTGCCCTTGCCCTGCGACTGTTCTCCCGATATTATCACCTTGCCCTCTGCTGCACCGTCGTTTGCGCGTTCTCTTAAAACAGTATTGGTGGAGGTTACGATTTTATGTACCTCGATGTCGAGTCCTTGCTGTTGCGGTTCAAGATATTTTTTTACGCCTGCAAGAGAAATAATATCCGAGTCGACGTTCATGCAGTAGCCTTTGTTAGTTACAGCCGATATAGCGCATCCCTCGTCCTGAAGGGATTTCACCGCTTTCCATACCGCCCCCCTTGTGCATCCAAGTTTTTCGGCAATTTGTTCTCCGGAAAGGTACTCGCCTTTACTGTTGTCAAGAAGCTCCAAAACCTTATCTTTGACCGACATATAATTATCCTCCCAGCTTTAATTTACATAGTTGTTACCATAATTATATCACGCCGAGAAAAAATAGTCAATCAAATGATATTGCGAATCACGGGAATAAATTTCCCTGATTGCACAGTTTATAATGTGTTTGTTATGGTAATTCTTCTGACCAACATAGGCAGAAGTTTATTTCTGTAGAAATTTGTGCAAAATGACCCGTAATAATATTTGCATTTTCAAAGGATATGTTGTATAATATAATAGTATATTTGTAAATTGAAAAGGAAGATGACAATGCTTTATAATTTATTGATAAAAATTGACAGCACAGCCGTTGTTCTGCTTGTGCCGCTGCTGTCTGCTTTCCTGATTGCGTTTTTCTGTCTGAAATTCTTCAAGAGGATTCTTCCTAAGGATCAGGGAAGAGCTTTCGCGGTAAACGGGGCGCTTTCGGAGGGCAAGCCCAGAGGCGCAGGTATAATTTTCATTACTTCGTTTACACTTTGTACGGCGCTGTTTTATCCTCTGAATATAGAGAACGTTATTTATATTGCTCTCGTTTACGGCGCAATGCTCAGCGGTTATCTTGACGACGCCGCCGAAAAACCTTGGGGCAATCTGAAAAAAGGGCTTATAGATCTTGTGATAGCTTTGGGTACTGCGTTTACCTATTATTACTGCAACGGTTCTGATGTAAAGCTTTATATGTTTGACGCCGCATTTCATATTACCGCTCCGCTGTTTATCATTCTTGCGGGTATTCTTGTGTGGACTGCTATCAATGTTACAAACTGCACCGACGGTGTAGACGGACTTTGTGCGTCGCTTGTAATGACGGCGCTGCTGCCTGTTGCTCTTATGGTAACGAAGAACGGATTCCCCGAGATACTACTGCCGATGATAATGTTTGCGACGGTCGCCGCTTATCTGTGGTTCAACTGTTCTCCCAGCCAGATGCTTATGGGAGATGCAGGCTCGAGAGCGCTGGGGGTTTTTCTTGCGGTAATGTTTTTGAAAACCTCAGCTCCGTTTGCATTCATTCCGCTGGTTCTTGTGATAATACTCGACGGCGGACTGGGACTTCTGAAACTTTCATTCAGACGTTTCCTTAAAATAAAAAACTTTATGGAGGGCGTTAGAACTCCTCTTCACGATCATGCGAGAAAGAATAAAGGGTGGTCGGATACTCAGGTGGTTATCAGATTTACTCTGATACAGATAATTATAAATTTGTGCTATGTGGCATTTGTATTGTAGAATATTAAGGCAGGACTTATACTAAGCTGTTAGGAGTTGCCGCGGCGGTATTGTCTTAAGGAATGAAAGAAGAAATAAGCCGGAGATGATGATGATTAAAAAGAATTTGAAATATGTTCTGAATATCGCGTTTATTCTTGTGATAGGCTGGCTTACGTTAAGACTGTTGTTCCACGGAGAGGAATTTTCGGATATTGTCAATGATCTGCATCTTGCGGATAAAAGCTGGCTTGCTCTGGGAGTGGTGTTCGTATTCCTGTTTGTAGCGGGCGAATCAACTATCATCAAGTATATGCTGAGATTTTTTGATGTAAAAATACCTTTTGTGCGGTGCCTGAAGTATTCCTTTATCGGATTTTTCTTTAGTTGTATAACTCCTTCCGCCTCGGGAGGACAGCCTGCTCAGATGTATTACATGAAAAAGGACGGAATAAAGATAGGCTTTTCCACTCTTATCATGCTTATGATAACCATAGCCTATAAGGCTGTGCTTGTACTTTTGGGAGTGTTCTTCCTTGTGTTTAATTTCAGCTTTGTGAAACTTCACGTCGGAAAGCTCTGGTGGCTGTTGGCTGTGGGATTTGTGCTGAATATCGCTTATATTCTCGGCCTTGTATTTATTTTTTACAAGCCTTTGTGGGCGAGAAAAATGGGTATAAAGCTTATTAATTTTTTGACGCGCGTAAAGATACTTAAAGAAAAGAACAACGAAAAATACATAAATAAGATAAAACGTATATGCGACAATTATATGATCGGTGCGGAGTATATAAAAAGCAACGTTCATACGGTAGTGAATATTTTCCTTATAACTATTGTACAGCGGATTTTTCTGCTTGCTGTGACGTGGATAGTGTATAAGGCTTACGGTCTGAGCGGTACAAGCTTTTTCGGTATTGTTACCATTCAAACGATGATCGGCATAGCAGTGGAAATGCTTCCGCTTCCGGGCGCCGTCGGCGTGACCGAGGGTTGTTTCACCTATATGTTTATGGGCGTTTTTACAGAAAAACTTGTGCGACCGGCAATGCTTCTCAGCAGAGGGTTGAGTTTCTACGTTCTGCTTGTAATGAGTGCGGCTGTGACACTTGGGGCTCATTTGATCGTTTTGAGAAAAGATAAGAAGAACGGCGTTTTGAATAATGCCGAAGAAAAAGATAATGAAGAAGGATATAAAAAATGATCGGTTTTTATAATTATTCGGTAATTTTAACCTATATTGGACTTGTTTCCTCAGTTTTCGGTATCACTCAGGTTTTTGAGAGACATGAGTCAATAGCGTTCCTCTGCCTGCTCCTTTCCGGAATATGCGACCTTTTTGACGGTAAGATCGCAAGAAGCATGAAAAACAGAACTGAGCATGAAAAAGTATTCGGAATACAGATAGATTCGCTGTGCGATCTGGTTTGCTTCGGAGTTTTTCCGGCGGTTATCGGCTACAGCTATCAATCGGTTTATCCTTTAAGACTTGCGGCGTGCATTATGATAGTGCTTGGCGCGGTCATCAGGCTCGGTTACTTCAACGTAATGGAGGAAGAAAGACAGCGTACCACGACTGAAAACCGCAAGGAGTATCAGGGCTTGCCGGTAACGACTGTGGCTATTATACTTCCGTTGCTCTTTCTTGGAAAGCATAATATTCCCAAAGATATTTTTCCGTTTGTGTTCCACGGATTTATGATTTTGATCTCTGTTCTTTTTGTTTTAAAAATAAATGTTAAAAAGCTTTCAATGAAAGGCGTGCTTATACTGTTTACAATGGGAATTCTGATTTTCCTCGGTTATTTGAAGGTAAGACATATAATATGACGGAGAAAGGAGCATTCATATGAAATATCGTGACAGACAGGGAAGAGAATATGAGCAGACCACTTCTCAGGACAGCTTTCTTGCGGCCGCATATTCTTCTGCTGTGGGAAGAGGTATAATGAAATTTTTAGGCTGTCCTTTGTTTTCAAAGTGTGCGCAGGTCATAATGGACAGCAGGTTTTCAGTTCCGTTTATCTTTGGTTTTGCAGAGAAGAATCATATAGATATGTTTGACTATGAGGACAGGATGTATCGCTCCTTCAACGATTTTTTCACAAGGAAGATAAAACAGGGCAGGCGTTTTGTAACCAAGGATCCCAATTTGCTGATATGTCCTTCCGACGGCAAGATCTCGGCTTATGAAATAACGCCTGCGAATACATTTATCATAAAAAATTCCGTTTATTCCGCAGCGTCTTTGCTGAGGGATAAAAAGCTTGCAAAAAGATTTGACGGCGGCTATGCGGTAATAATCAGATTGTCTGTTGACGATTATCATCGTTACTGTTACTGCTCCGACGGAATAAAAAGTCATAACAGGAAGATAGGCGGAATTCTGCATACCGTAAATCCCGTAGTTAATAAATATATTCCTGTATACAAGGAAAACTCCAGAGAATACTGCCTTATCAGGACTGAAAAATTCGGCGATGTTATCCAAATGGAAGTGGGCGCGCTTATGGTAGGAAAAATCACCAACGCCAATACCGAGGGCGGAATCAGGGTGCATAAGGGCGAGGAAAAAGGATATTTTGAGTTTGGCGGCTCGACTATAGTTCTGCTGCTTGAAAAGGGAAAGGTAAAGCTTTCCGAGGATCTTATAAGAAATACGAAGCAAGGCTTTGAAACCGAGCTTCTGCAAGGCTCTGTTATCGGAGAAAGCCTTGTGTAGCAGCCTATGGAAAACGGTTTGCGGCTTTGCTAAAAAAATTACGGCAAGGGGCATTTTAAATTGTACAGGTTAAATTATGAACAGTTTGACAGAGATAACAGCTATATAGGAAACGATCTGGGTGCGGTAATAAAAAACGGAAAAACCGTGTTCAAGACTTGGTCGCCGCTGGCAACGGGAGTATATCTTAATCTGTATCTTGACGGCGAGGGCGACAACAAAATTGAAACGCTTCCAATGGAAAAAACAGATCACGGAGTATGGTATGTCGAGATACTCAGAAACCTTGACGGCGTGTTTTATACCTATACCTTTGAATTTGACCATAAGAACAAAAGTGAAACTATCGATATTTATGCAAAGGCCTGCGGAGTAAACGGCAATAGGGGAGCGGTGGTGGATTTTAAGACCACCGACCCGGCGGGCTGGAACAAGGTAAAAAAGCCGCGCTGTAAAAATGCCTGCGACGCTGTGGTTTATGAATGTCACGTTAGGGATTTTTCCGCCGACCCAAGCTCAGGAGTGATTCCTGAGCACAGAGGAAAGTTTCTTGCTTTTGCAGACGATAAGACCTCCTATGACGGAGTGGCGACCTGTCTTTCTCATTTGAAGGAACTGGGCGTTACTCACGTTCATCTGCTTCCGGTGGAGGATTACGCTACAGTGGACGAATCAAAGCCTCATCTTAATCAGTACAATTGGGGATATGACCCCAAGAATTTTAACTGTCTTGAAGGCTCTTATTCTACGGACCCGTTCGATCCTAAAAACAGGATAAGAGAGTTCAAGGAGCTTATACTGGCTTTGCACAAAAACGGCATAGGCGTCATAATGGACGTGGTGTATAACCATACTTATTTTACTGAGGAATCCGCGTTTGAAAAGTCGTTTCCATATTATTACCATAGGATAAGGAACGACGGTTCATTTTCAAACGGTTCGGGCTGCGGAAACGAAACTGCGTCGAATCATATAATGATGAGAAAGTTCATGATAGATTCACTGAGATTCTGGGCAACGGAGTATAAGATCGACGGTTTCCGTTTCGACCTTATGGCGCTTCATGATATTGAGACTGTGAATATTATCCGTGACGAACTGAATAAGATTGATCCGCAGATCATAATGTACGGCGAGGGTTGGACGGGAGGAGAATCTCCTCTGCCGGCAGACAGGCTTGCATATAAATGGAATTCTTATCAGTTCGGAAGAGTTGGACTTTTTAACGACAATATAAGGGATTCCATAAAGGGCGGAACTTTCAATCCGTATGATAAGGGCTACATAAGCGGAAACAGGAATGCGGTTTCGACTTTGAGAAGGGGAATAGTCGGTTCGATACCTCATCATCAGATAAACGACGCTAAGGAGGCTTGCTGGGCTTTTGAACCGACTCAGGCAGTGAATTACTGCGAGGCTCATGACAATCATACTTTATGGGACAAGCTTTGCATATCTGCGAAAAACGATTCGGAGGGTGCAAGAATCGCAATGGACAAGCTTGCGGCGGCTATTGTGATACTGTCGCAGGGTATGCCGTTTATACAACTTGGACAGGATTTTCTCCGTTCAAAGCCCAGGCTATTAAAAGAGGGCGAAGCTCCGGACGATGTGAATATTTACAGCCACGACAGCTATAATGCTCCGGACTATACGAACGCGATCAAATGGGACAGAAAGAAAAAGTATCTTGACGTTTTCAATTACTATAAGGCGCTTATAAGACTGAGAAAGGGAAGTCCGCTTTTCAGAATGTCCGTTAAAGAGGACGTTGATGCGCATTTGCAGTTTTTGGAGACATCGGATTGCAACTGCGTGAGCTGGAAATTGGAACGCGACGACGAGTGTTATGTTATAGCGTTAAATCCTTATTTTGAAGACAGAACTTTCAGACTTCCTGCCGGAAGATTTTATCTTAGACTTGATAACGAGGGTAAAATGAATAAATTTGCCGTTTCGGGGGATTTTGTCTGTCCGCCTCTTTCTGCTGTGGTTTATAAAAGGATAAAGAATAAAAGATAGTATATGTGAGCAGCAAGTTTATGACATCTTGCTGCTTTTTTTGTTCAGTGTATACATTAATTTTTTTCTGCTTTTTAAAATTTTTGCATTGTTAATGATATATTATTGATATAGACATATATTAGTCATTAATTTAGTGTATTCTAAAGATATCTGTAATGGATAAATGTAATTATTGGAGGATTATTATGAAAAGGAAAATCATGGCAGGCGTATGCTCTGCGGTCTTAGCCGCAAGCTGCTTCGGTGTAACGGCGCTGGCGGCAACAGAAAGCACGGACAAGCTTACATCTTATGAAGCTACAAGCGAAAATGTAAAGCTTATCGGACGTACATACAGAAAAGGCGACAGCACTCTTCTGGGATATTCCGCAAGCGGAATCGAGTTCAAATGTACAGGCACAAAGGCGGTATTCAACCTTAACGGACAAGCAGGGCCGGTAAGGATCGGCGTTTTTGTAAACGGTAAGCTGGTAAAACAGGGTTATATCAAGAATAAGAAAACAAACGCAGTTGAGGTAGACCTTGAAGAAGGTGAGAACACGGTAAAGCTTATAAAGCTTTCCGAAGGCGCTCAGTCTGTATTGGGCGTTGAAAGCTTTGAGGTTGACGGAACTCCTCAGCCTACGTCTGCCGCAGCTCACTCGATAGAATTTATCGGAGATTCGATCACCTGCGGATATGGAGTAGACGCACCGTTGGGTAAGTCATTCTCTATTTATAATGAAAATGCGGCAAAGACTTATGCGTATAAGACTGCAAAGAACTTCGGTGCAGATTACAGCTTTGTATCAGTAAGCGGAACAGGAATTATTTCTTCTTATTCAGGAAACGGTAAAAAGAATGAAGCGATGCTGCTTCCTGATTTCTATGACAAATTCTGCTTTACTTGGAGCTGGATTGACGGAGAGGAGGTTGCCCAATACGATTGGAATTTCTCCGATTATCAGCCTGAACTGATCGTAGTAAATCTTGGTACAAATGATAATTCGTATACAAGGGGCGATGAAGCTAAGTGCGCTGAATATGAACAGGGTTACGTTGATTTTCTGAAGCATATCAGAGAAAAGAATCCGGACGCTGAAATTCTCTGTACTCTTGGTCTTATGGGACAGGAGCTTTATCCTAATATTGAAAATGCCGTTGATACATACATTGATGAAACGGGAGACAATAAGATAAAGACTTTTGAGCTTAGCGTACAGGACAACACAGCCAACGGTTATGCTGTTGACTATCATCCGGCTCCGGCTTCACACGCAACGGCGGCTGAAGAGTTAACTTCAGCTATCAGCGACCTTTATGGCTGGGAAGCAACAACTCCTGAAGATGACGGCGTAGATGCCAAGACTATGGACGATGATGATGAATTCAGCAACATTGTTGAGGTACCCTCTTCAGAGCCAAGCAACAGCGAAGTAAGCTCAAATGAAGTAAGCTCAAATGAGGAAATTTCAAGTGTATCTGCAAACAGCACGGCGACAACCTCATCTGCTGCGTCATCAAAGGCGTCGTCAAATGCAAGCAAGACAAATCCAAGCACGAATGCGGCTATGGGCGTTATTTTAGGTCTTTCAGCATTGGCAGGTGCTGCGGTAGTTTGCACAAAGAGAAAATAATGCAAAAATGATGACATAATCAAGATGTAAACAGCCCGTCCGGTTAATAAAGCCGGACGGGCTGTTACTTTTGCTGGATAATGTTTTAATTTGCAGCTTTCTGCAACAATAAGCGTGCAATCACAAATATAAGGGTAGACAGAACTTTAGTGACAACCATTACTTCCGCAGCCGTGGGAACCACAGCTATGACCTTCTGAGCCGTGCTCATGCTCGTGATGACTGCATTTTACGTTAGGATCAAAACCGAGAGTTCCGTTTATAAGAGCATTGACTGCGTCGTCTGCACTGCCGTTTACTCCGCCGTAAAGCCTAATGCCTGCCTGCGCCAAAGCCGTCTGAGCGCCGCCGCCGATACCGCCGCATATAAGAGCGTCAACGCTGTTCATTTTAAGAAATCCTGCAAGAGCGCCGTGCCCGCTGCCAAGAGTTGGTACAAGCTCTTCACTTGTTATCTTTCCGTCTTGTACGTCATAAATTTTGAACTGTTCGGTGTGACCAAAGTGCTGAAAAATCTGTCCATTTTCATATGTTACTGCAATCCTCATAATACCGGATCCTTTCTCTGCTGCGGCAATATTATTCGTCATGGGTCTGAAACAATGCCCTTCACATACAGGCGTATCGCCGCTGCATATTTTGTAATTTCCTCCGGAAACTATAAGCCTTTTGCCGTTGACGATACAGTCGGCGATCTTCATTCTTGCCGAATTGTATATTTCGGTCACCGTTGTTCGTGAGATCTCCATTTGTTTTGCCGCTTGACTGTGAGTAAGCTGTTGAAGATCCACAAGACGTACAACCTCGTATTCGTCTACCGTAAGCAATACATTTTCACCGCAGGATATTCCTTCCGGTGAAAATCCCACATATTCAGGCTCTTGACATACCTTTCGGCATCTCTGAGGTCTTGGCATAACGGTTCGCTCCTTTTGTTTCCGATTATAGTCGATTATAACTCATCAGAGCGGAAATGTCAAGTGTTTTTGCAGAATTTTTTATGACAAAATAGTATAAAGTGATAGCTTTTATATAGGCAAAAGCCCTGTGGTAAACCCACAGGGCTTTAATTGCAGGAATATAATTACTGGTTGTTGCTTCCTGCTGTCTTGTAAGCGTCGATCATTTTCTTAACCATCTGACCGCCTACAGAGCCAACTTCTCTTGCAGTAAGATCGCCGTTGTAACCCTGCTTGAGGTTTACGCCTACTTCGTTAGCCGCTTCCATCTTAAACTTGTTAAGGTTTTCTCTGCCCTGCTGAGTTGTGATACCTTTCATTTTCGTATCTCCTTTTCATTTATTTCTCGGGTTTGCAATAATATTATATGATCTGCAAAGTGAAATATCAAAGGAAATTTATAGAATGAAATATCATTAATTTTTTGCATTCTGAATTTTTTTGATGTTGATTGAAACGAATAAAGCAAAGCCGTGTAAGAACGTTTCACATATCCTATGTTTTCGACTGTACTTTTAAGCCTCTTCGGTAGATTCTCCGACCAGATTACTTATCCAAACGCCTTTTTTGATAAGGATATATCCGACGATCACTTTTATAATATCCGCAGACTGAATTACAGCATAAACGGCAAAAATCGGAAGATTAGTGAATCTGCAAAGAATGAATGCTGCGGGCAAAGGGATCAGCCATGAATATACGCTGTCAAACAAAAAGGTAATCAATGTTTTTCCTCCCGAACGCAGTGTGAAATAAAGTGCGTTCAAAAATCCCTGAACAGGAAAAAAGAGCGCTGTAATGACGATAAAACGCTGAGCATAGTCCTTTACCCGATCGCCTGTGTCATAAAATTCGGGAAACACTCCGGATACGGCGACAAGAACGACCGTAAGTCCCACGGATACGACGCCGGTAAACCACATAAGGTGAAAAGAGTTCTTTTTTGCCTGTTCGTATCTCGATGCACCGAGAGTCTGTCCGATAATTATTCCCACTGCGTTTCCAAGAGCTACAAATACAACGTTGAGCATATTGCACAAAGCGTTTGAAATGTTAAGTCCTGCCACGATCTCCAAACCTCGCAATGAGTAGCATTGAGTAAGCGCGGCAAGACCGCCTGCCCATAAGAATTCGTTCATAAAAATAGGAAATCCCTTTTTTATGATTTTAACCGATATTGCTTTCGGAACAAGAAAAGTGCGGTAAATGCCCTGAAGAAAAATGTGTTTATCCTTTCTTGCGTGCGACCATATAACAACTATGCACATTTCTGCTATTCTCGCCATAACCGTAGCTATCGCCGCGCCTCTTACACCCAATGCAGGTAAGCCAAGCTTTCCGTAAATCAGCAGATAATTGAACACGATATCTATTGCTACTGAAGCAATTCCGGCTATCATAGGCTTGACGCTGTCGCCGCTTTCTCTGAGACTGCTGGCGTAGATCTGTGTCACTACAAAGGGGAATAGCCCTAAAAGCATTATGTTCATATACTTCTTTGCATAGTTCATAGTAAGAACAGGGTCGATGCCTGCGCTTTCACCGTGGAGATAAAGTCCGATAAGCGTTTCTCCGCCGAAAATAAATGCGGCGATACCTCCAAGCAGGCATATGCCGCATATCGATTGTTTAAGTCTGAATGTACTGCGGAAACCCTCCAGATTATTTTGACCGTAATACTGTGCGCTATAAATTCCCGGACCGGACAATTCTCCGAAAATTGCAAGGTTAAATACAAATATAAGCTGTCCTACAATAGACACTGCCGTTATTGCCTCCGTGCCAAGACTGCCTACCATGACGTTATCTATCAGCCCTACCATATTTGTGATGCCGTTTTGTATCATCATAGGAACGGCAAGAGCAAGGGCTTTTTTGTATATTTGTTTGTTTCTCATTTTATTACTCCTGCAAATTTAGTCAAGTATCGTTATTATAGCATATAGCTTAGATAAATGCAACACTTTTTAGCGCAAAATAACGGAAATCAATTTTCGTAGGTAGAGCTTGTTTTTGTATATCTTCCTCGCCGTACTGCGGGGAAGATATACGGATAATTATTGTAATTAAACATAATATCGTCTTTTCCCGATTTGATATTTTGAAAATTGATTTCCTTGGTGAAAAAGCCACGGTTTTTGCTCGAGTTGCAATAATGCGAATGAATTAAAAGCAAAGGATTAAATCGCACTTTAGGTTATATCGGTGAAGTCTGTTCTCCCCGCCGAACGGCGGGGAGAACAGATTACATTTCATAAAATATCTTTTGCCTGTTTACAGTTTTTTTACTTGGTCAAAAGTCGTGACGCAAAGCACGGAAATCGAATTAGATAATTAAGGCAACACCACACAACTATTGTGTGCGGATAACGGAAAATTGGCAAGTTAGACGTACACAAAGCCGTTAGGCGGTAGTTGTGCGGTGTGCCTTAAGGCTAACGGAATTTTCTACACGGAATACCGAAGCAAAAATCGTCATACCCCCACCGTACGGCAGGGGTATGACAAAAAGTATTAAATCACAGTAATTATTGTGAACGCAAATGACGCAAATTATTTAAGAAATCCTGAAATGATTTTTTGTTCCGCTTCTTCTTCGGTAAGCCCCAGCGTTCTGAGCTTTAGAATCTGTTCTCCTGCGATCTTTCCGATAGCGGCTTCATGAATAAGCTCTGCATCGCAGTTTTCAGCGATAAGCTGAGGAGACGCAGAAACTTTTCCGTTGCCCACCAGAATTGCGTCGCACTCGGAATGTCCTGTACAGCGATTCTGTCCTTTGATACATGAACGGTATTCCTGATAGGAATTACCCTTTGCCACAGAACGTGATACAAGGTCAACGCCGCTGTTTTCGCCTTTAAGGGCAACTTCAAAGTCGGTTTTCGCCTGTTCGTTTCCGTCCGTCATGATCCTTTCACGGATTATAAGCTTTGCACCTTTTTCCAAAACGCCTCTGGTCAATCGGGAAGTGAAATCAACTCCGCTGAGCTGAACCGTATCCATGGTAAGCTTAGCGTTCTCTCCGAGGGTTATATCGGTAACAGGGTCGATTTTTCTTATTCCGTTGCTTGTTCCCGTACCGATATGTTTTTCTTCATAAACTACTGCGGCGTTTTTTTCTATGAAAAAGCGGTGTATTCCGTTATGACGAGCCGCCTCTTCATCAGTGCTGTGTACTCCGCAGCCAGCAACTATAACAACGTCCGCACCTTCGCCTACATAGAAATCATTATATACCAGATCGTCGATACCGCTGTGAGTCACGCAGGCGGGAATGTAGACCCTTTCTCCCTTAGTGCCCGGTTTAATGGTGATGACAAGTCCGGGAGCGTCCTTTTTTGATTCGATTATTATGTTTTCAGAAGATTGTCTTCCGGCGCATTCTCCGTCCTCGCGGATATTATAAGCTCCCTTGAACTCGCCGTTCCAGTCTGAAATAGAGCGTAAAAGCTGCTCAGTGATCTTATTCATTCTTAACAGCTCCTTTCACAGCATTTAGCCTTCTCGCCCGACAAAAGCTGAGGAAGGATATCTTCCGCAGTACCTTTTGTTCTTACTTTTCCGTCTGCAATAACAACGATCTCGTCTGCGATTTCAAGAATACGTTCCTGGTGAGAGATAATGAGAAGCGTTCCCTTGATTTTATTTTTCAGTTCGCCAAATACGTCCACAAGTCCCGAAAAGCTCCATAGATCTATACCGGCCTCCGGCTCATCGAATATTGAAAGCTTTGTGTTTCTTGCAAGAACCGTTGCGATCTCGATACGCTTTATTTCTCCTCCTGAGAGTGAAGCGTTGACTTCGCGGTCGATATAATCGTTGGTACAAAGTCCTACCTTTCCGAGCAGATCACAGATGTGTCCTCGATTCAGTTTTTCGCCTGCCGCAAGCTCCAGCAGGTCTCGGACTGTAAGTCCCTTAAATCTTACCGGTTGCTGAAAAGCATAGCTTATTCCTTTTTTTGCACGCTCGGTTATATCAAGAGAGGTTATATCCTCGTCTTCAAGATAAATTTTTCCGCTGTCGGGAGTGATAAGCCCCGCAACGACCTTTGCAAGAGTAGTTTTTCCTCCGCCGTTAGGTCCTGTAACTACGACAAGCTTTCCTGTCGGGATCTCAAGTGAAACATCGTTAAGAATGCCTCTGCCGTCCTCCAGCTTCCAGCTTATATTTTCAAGCCTTAACATTATTTTTCATTCCTTTCAAATCCAGCCTTGCGCCCGTCGGACGCAACATTATGCCGCACCTTTATTCTGCCTTTCCGCATCAAAAGATCCGACCTTAATATTATATACCGAAATACACTACTATATTATAGCACGTCCTGTTCCGTTCGTCAACTTCTGACAGCTTTTATTTTGCACATTAAAAGGCGCGGCGAAAAAAATACGCCGTGCCTTTTGCTTTTACGTTCTGTTCTTTTTGTGTAATTTCTTTTCCGCATACATCGATTTGTCCGCTCTGTCATAAAGCGCTTGTAATTCATTGATGTTCTTGATCCGTTTGCACAGTCCGCCAAGGCTTACGGAAATATCGAAAGGGTTGTCTGCAAATTTGTTGTAAACATCAAGTCTTTCTTTTACTCTGTTGCAGAATCTTTCGGGATAATCGTCCCAGTAATCGTTACAGCCAAGAACTACAAATTCATCTCCGCCCGTTCTGGCGCAGATCTCGTTATTTTTCAGCGAAGCCGTCAAAGCGTCCGCGACGGCTTTTATAGCTATATCGCCGGCATTATGACCGTATTTGTCGTTTATGCCCTTAAGACCGTTAAGGTCACCCACCAACAGGAAAAATTTATTCTTTCTGTTTGCTGTCCGATCGATAAGAGGCTGGATATTACGTTCAATTCCAAGTCGGGAATATACGCCTGTAAGAGAATCCCTAACGGCAAGATTGGCTATGGATAACTGGACGCGCATGGATTCAAGCGCATTGTTAACGTGTTTTGTCCAGTAGCGGTACGCAATATCAAAGGATTTAACTTCGTTTCCATAGGAAAAAACAGCATATCCAAGACTGCGTTTGATAAAATGGAGCGGAGTGATGAAGTAAGCGACAGGCTTTTCTCTTTCATCATTAAGTCCCGGAAAAATCTCCTTTTTGCTGAAATGCTCATGCAAGGTTCTGTTATTCTGGCGGTTTGCGCGTATATACATTATCATATCGTCGGTATATCCGTCACAGAATTTGTCTGCCTCATCGTAAACATTGTCTCCGCCAAGCCAGTTGCTGTTAAGGCAAAGATAAAACTCCTGCCAGTCTATCAGCAGATACAAAAAGAACTGGATTCTGGACATTAGGTCATCAATATCTTTAGAACAGGCGAAGTTTTCCATCATATTGCTGTTGAGCAGTTCGTGATATTTAATTACTGATCCGTGATTGAGATAGTCGCGCTTAGTATAGGTGTAATCTTCGCGACAGCCGCAGGAGGCGCCGATCTCGATTTTTCCGCCGCCGGTAATAAAATTTTCCGGTTCAGTACCTTTAAGGCGAGCGTCAAGAACGTTTACTGCATTTTCGCCCGCCTCTGAAAGCGGGGGAGAGCATGATGTTATCGGAGGGACGCAAGCAGTTGCCTCGTCGGTAGCGTCGTATCCGAGGACTTTCATATCATCCGGCACTTTCAGCCCGTTTTTTTGATACTCGTGTATAACACCGATAGCCATGTAGTCTCCGCAGCAGATGATCGCATCAGGCTTTTTTCGTCTTCCGTAGATTATATGGTTTGCGACCTGTGCTGCTTTGTCATACCAGAAACCACCGTCAAAGCATATAAACTCGTCGTCGATTTCAATGTTGTGCTTTTTCAGTGAATTTTTATAACCCTGAAGTCTTTCCTGAGTAGTGGCAACATTTGGGTCGCCGCTTAAGAACAAAATTTTACGACAGCCGTGAACTTCTATGAGATGGTCGGTCAACAGTTCAAAAGGCTTTTCGTCCTGAACATATACCGAGTCGTAATTTTTATATCTATAATCAATAAAAACCACAGGACCGCTGAACTTTTCATCGACTTCTTTACATATCCTGTCAAGAAGTCCCGGGATTTTTAAGGTTTCTGCAAGGATGATTATTCCGTCAAGAATGTCATAGTTTATAATATTAAAAATGTTTATTTCACCATATTGATAATCTTTCAGAAATGATTCTTTTAGAAAGCTTGAGAAAACAAGGACATCATAATCAAGTGCAAAGGATTTTTGCATAATTCCTTTAAGGATCCCTGCCTGATAATAAGATTCAACTTCTGTCATAATTACACCGATTTTCTTCCTTTTCAACCGCAGTCGCCTCCGCAATGTATTTGTAAACATAACGGAATTATTATATCATATTGTTTGAAAAAAGTCAAACCTGAATAAATCAATTTACAAAAAATTAAACAATGAATGGAACTTTTTCTAATTTCAGATTTTAAGCATTTTTACACTATAATTTTAACATTGACGTGTAAAATCCGAATAAAAAATAATAAGAAACCTACCGCGAATCAGTTAAAAATGATGACAATATTTACATTTTCTGAGTGATAAACGTATTCAGATTAGCTTATCTGTGATTTAAGTTAAAATAGCGTATATTTGTTGTCTTTCCTTTCGTTGTGAGGTTGGAAAAAAGATAACTTAAATTTCTGCTTTCCGCATAAAAAGTCCATATAGCCTTGAATAAATTGATTTTCGTGGAGACGTTCAGGGAAATCAATTTTCAAAATATTAAATCGGGAAAAGACGATATTATGTTTAAATTACAATAATTATCTGTATATCTTCCCCGCCGTACGGCGGGGAAGATATACAGAAACAAGGGCAATGCTGTCCCAGAAGAATTTCGGAAAGGAAATGAATGATAAAAATGGCTAAAGCTAAGAAAATTACCG
The DNA here is from genome assembly GCA_021770655.1 of Ruminococcus sp. Lineage (GTDB taxonomy): Bacteria > Bacillota > Clostridia > Oscillospirales > Ruminococcaceae > Hominimerdicola. Next base: position 34,033 of record JAETQO010000017.1, read on the forward strand.
CTGCGTTGACTGCTGCGCTTATGTGTGCCGGAACTCTTACCGGCTGTTCGGATACCAGCTATGCAATGACTGTCGGAAGCGATAAGGTCAACGCAGGAATTTATATCTATAATATATTGTCTGAAATGTCCTATCAGATGACTATGATGTACTATCAGGACGGAGTCACCAAGGACTATTTCGATCAGAAGGTGGACGGAAAGGATTTTGCCGATTATCTGTCCGATTACGCTCTTACTGCGACAAAAGAATACGCCGCAGTTGTAGATAAGTTCAACGAACTCGGTCTTGAGCTTTCAGAAGATGATCTGAAGGAAGTTAACGATACTGTAAACGACACTTGGGAAAGTCAGGGAGATTTTTACGAGGCTGAGGGAATTTCCAAGGAATCAGTTAAGCTTGCTCAGAAGGCCTCAAAGATGAGAGATATGCTTTTTGATTATTACTATGCAGAGGGCGGCGAGGAAGCTGTTTCCGATGATGAGATGGTAAAGTATATCGATGATAACTATCTGAGATATAAGTCTATTTCGATATCAAAAAGCTCTACCGAGGATTCTTCCTCGCAAAGCGCAGAGGACGATAAAGCAAAGGCAACAAGAGATGAATTTCTCGATAAGGCTCAGGGAGTTTCCTTTGAGGATTTTGACAGCATTATAGACGAATATAACGATTATGTTGCCGCTCAGTCTGCAGAGGATAATTCAAGCACCGCTTTAAGCGACTCTTCCGGCGTTTCCGACGATACTTCATCAGTTTCTGAGAGCGATACCGATTCCTCATCTGTTTCCGATGATACGTCGTCTGTTTCAGACAGCACAGTTTCCGATGACAGTGCGGCAGACAGTGAAGCTGTTTCCGACAGCGAATCGGTTGGTACAGCCGATGACAGCACAGCGGACAGTTCTTCCGAGCCCGATCCTTATGCCAACGAGAATATGTATAATTACGGCGCAATGGATGACGAGCAAAAGGACAGTACAAGCGGCAAGCTTATGACTGAGATCGAAAAGCTTGAAACTGATGTTGCTACAGCGTATGAGGACGATAACGCTTATTATATTCTTATAAGAGGCGATATTACCGAGCGCGATAAGGAATATGCCGAGGAAAATCACGACAATCTGCTGGGTGAAATGAAAAGCGATGAATTCCAGGAAAAAATCACAAGCTGGGTAGAAAAGCTGAAAATCACTGTAAACAGCAAGGCGATAAAGAGATACACTCCTAAGGCGGTTTATGACAAGCAAACTGAGTATTACGAGAAAAACAGAACGACTTAATAAAAAACTGAGGCTGATGCATATAAATGCAACAGCCTTGTTTTTTTACTTATGATATTTTGTGTGCGCCGAGATCTGGAAAGCTCTGTATATCTGCTCCAGAAGCATAATTCTGGCTAATTGATGAGGAAATGTCATTTCGGACATTGAAAGCTTCAGGTCTGTCTTGGCTTTGACTGCGGGAGAGATACCGAAAGACGATCCGATAATAAAATTTATCGTGCTGAAACCGTTAAGACCACAGCAATCCAATTTTTCGGACAGCTTCTCGCTTGAAAGGCACTTGCCTTCAATACACATAGCGATGTTGTACGATCCTTTAAGGTCAAGATAACTCTGCATTGCCTTCGCCTCGTTTTCAAGGGCAGCGGCAATTTCTTTTTCGGAAGGGGAGTCGGATAACCGCGATTCGTTAAGCTCTGCTATTTCGAGCTTGCAGAAAGCGCTTAAACGTTTGCTGTATTCGGCGGCGGCGTCGCGCCAGTATTTTTCTTTCAGCTTTCCGACGGTTATAAGATTTATCCTTATCAAAACGCCACCGCCATTCCACTGCCCTCCGGTCTGGCAATATGTAAAATATAGTCGCTGTTGCGCCGGTATTCCGATAATGCCGAAACAGCCGAGCTTTCAGCCTGATAAACTGTGTTGTTCTCTTGGCTTAAATGTCCTAGCACAAATTTGCAGGTACCGGATCGCATAAGCTTTTTCAACTGCTCACCGCAGTCGGAATTGGACAGATGACCGTGATCTGAGGCTATTCGTTTTTTCAGGTCGACAGGGTAAGAACCGTTTTTCAGCATAGCTTCATCGTAGTTGGATTCAAGCAGAACCAGATCGGCTCCGCTGAGATTATCCGCAACTTTATCGGTCACAACGCCCAAGTCGGTGCAAACGCAGACGACTTTTCCGTCCGGAGCCACGACCCTGTAGCCGCAGCTTGCGGGAGTATCGTGAAATGTTTCAAAAGCTTTTACCGAAAAATTCCCGGCATATATCTCTTTGCCGTCAACCTCTTCGGTTTTGCAAGTAGAGGACACCTTGTCGCCGGAGCATAAAATGTCAAGATTTGTCCGCTGTGCGTAAACCGGGATATTGTATTTTTTAGTGAACACCTTCAGCCCCGCAATGTGGTCTGAATGGGTATGGGTAACAAAAATGCCATGGATAGCTTCAGGTTCTATCTCGTTCAGCCGAAGAGCTTCACACAGTCTTTTGCAGGATACGCCTGCGTCTATAAGAATACCGCCTTTGCGGCTTCCGATAAATGAACTGTTGCCCTTGCTTGACGAAAACAGAGGATAAATTCGTGCCATATCAGATTTCCTTTCCGAAAATTTTTTGTAGATATTTTGCGACGCCGTCTTCATTGTTGGATAAAACGATAACGTCCGCCGAGTCTAAAAGCTGTTGCCTTGCATTTGATACTGCGCATTTTGTTTCAGCCTCTTCCAGCATAGGCAGGTCGTTCAGATTGTCTCCGAATGCTGTGATACTTTCAAATCCGTATTTTTGCCTTAGATATTTTACTCCCTGCTTTTTTGAAGCTTTTGAAGAAAAGACTTCAAGATACCACAGGTCGTCGGAGTAAATATCATCATAAAATGTTATTTCAAGCTGAGGATTATCTGAAAACTTTTCGTAAAGAGGCTTGAGTTTTTCTTTGCTGTTTATAAATGTAAAATAGATCACACTTGCCGTGACCGATGAAAAATCCTCAGTCTGAGTGAAAGATTTATAATACTTTTCACGCCGCTCATTGTAAAAGCTTTTCATAGCGTCGGAGGAAAGCTTTTCAAAGTAGGTGTTCATTTCGTTGTTTTGTATGGTGTACATAAAGCAATCCAAATCAATATTTTTTGCGGCAGTTTGTATTTCTTTTACGAGCTTTCCGGAGAGCGAATTTACCGCTTCGTATTTTTGAGCTGCCGGATCGTAAATAAGCACGCCGTTCATAAGGATTATAGGCAGTCTTAAATCAAGTCCGCTGAGTATCTTTCCGGCAGAAGCCAGAGTTCTGGCAGTAGCAATTGTGAAATTCAATCCTTCTGCGATAAGACTGTTGATAGTGTCTTTGGTGTATTCGGAAACTTCTGCATTTTTATTAATCAGAGTTCCGTCTAAATCAGAAATATAAAGTTCCATATCAGGTCTCCGTAATATACAAAAAATAGCAATTGTATTTTTATAGAGTAGTGTTATAATAAAAATACGGTGTAAACCGAATAACGAAAGGAGAGATTTGCAGTGAAATATGTTTGTGACGTTTGCGGATATATTTATGATCCGGAGATTGGCGAACCCGATTCCGGCGTAGTTGCCGGAACAGAATGGAACGATGTTCCCGATGATTTCGTTTGTCCGCTCTGCGGAGTAGGTAAGGATCAGTTTTCTCCTGCCGAATAATTCTTTAAAAAGCCAACAGCAACGCCTGTTGGCTTTTTTAGTCAACAGCAACGCCTGTTGGCTTTTTTAGTCAACAATGTCTGCCGATTTTATGATAACATCGGCATCATGCATTTAATCATTCAAAAACGGCGGCAAATATTATGCCGCCGCAGTATTTTCATATATCAGCCGCTAAGCTCCATTTCACTGGCCTCGGGCTTGTAAACGCGCTGAATATCTGCACCAAGTCCTCTTAGCTTTTCGTCAATTTTTTCATATCCTCTTTCAATGTAAAAGATATTGTCTACTTCTGTAGTACCCTCGGCGGCAAGTCCGGCAATTATCATAGCCGCTCCCGCTCTGAGGTCGGTAGCGATAACCGGAGCGCCTTTTAGCTTATCAACGCCCTGAATAACCGCGACCTTTCCGTCAACGGATACATCTGCGCCCATTTTTCTAAGCTCCGCCACATACCTGAATCTGTTGTCAAAAATATCGTCTGTCACAATGCTGGTGCCCTCGGCAATAGTAAGCAGTGTTGAAAACTGCGGCTGCATATCCGTAGGAAAACCGGGGTGCGGCATTGTTTTTAGGGAAGTTTTCATAAGCGGTCCGTCTACCCAGACGTGAACGCTTTCATCGTTTTCCTCCACATTTACGCCGACCTTACGAAGTTTAGCCGTAATTGATTCAAGGTGCTTAGGAATAACGTTGGCTATAACTACATCGCCTTTGGTTGCCGCCGCCGCCACCATATATGTTCCCGCTTCTATCTGATCGGGAATGGTCGCATAGGTAACGCCTTTAAGATAATCAACTCCGCGGATCTTGATAACGTCCGTACCGGCGCCTCTTATGTCCGCTCCCATAGAGTTGAGGAAGTTTGCCAGATCTACGATATGCGGCTCTTTTGCGGCGTTTTCAATGATAGTCAACCCCTTCGCTTTTACGGAAGCGAAAATTGCGTTCATTGTTGCGCCCACAGTCACAAAATCAAAATAGATCTGATTACCGATAAGTTCATCGGCGGTAATGTGATTTGCACCGTTAATGATCTCGTCATTTGCGCCCAAGGCTTTGAAAGCCTTCAGATGCTGGTCTATGGGTCTGTCGCCTAGATCGCATCCGCCCGGCATAGGAACGAACGCTTCGTGAAATCTTCCCAAAAGAGTGCCTAGGAAATAGCAGGAAGCCCTCATTGTTCTTGCAAGCTCATAAGGAACCTCGGGCTTTGTAATACCCTTTGTATCAAAATAAATGGTGTTTTTATCTAATAATTTAACTTCTGCACCCATTTCGCGGAGGATCTTCATGCATTTAGTAATATCGCTTATTTCCGGAACATTTTCCAGAACGCAAGGCTCGTCGCACAAAATCGTAGCGGCTACCAGAGCGACAGCGGCATTTTTTGCACCGCTTATCTGCACGGTTCCGTGAAGCGGCATACCTCCATGTATAACAAACTTCTCCAAGTTTACACACTCCTTAACGAGATTGACGGCTTTTCTTTCTGCCGACACTCAGATTATTATACCACAACGCGAAGTAAAATAAAAGTAAACTGAAAAAATTTCAACGATTTAGTTAAAAACATTTAACACACAAAAAACTTAATCGTTAAAGCTGCTGATAAAAAGCTGGCTGTGGCAATATATTTTGAGAACATACGTTCATACACTCTTAACAATAATTTATTTAACTCTTATATTTTAACACAACTATTCTGAAAAATCAATAGTTTAGGCTAATATTTTATGAATATTTCGACAATTTCTACGTTTTTTTTACCAATGATTACACACGAGTTACAAGTGTACAAGAAAATGTACTTCGCTGTAACTGTAATGTAATATTTGAGTACAGAAAATTTCTCAGTTTGTTTATTCTTGACGTTATATAGCGATTGTGATATACTGTTTTTAGCTGTATTGAACGGAGGTATGATCTTGAAAGCTAAGAAAAATCTTATATGGGCAGTAATCCTTGCGGCAGTTTGTCTGATATGCGCCGCTGTAATTCTGTACGGACGGCTCGGCGGGGAGAATCCGAAAGCTGAGATCTATCTCGGAAACGAACTGATAAAAACTGTAGACAACCTTTCACCGGATGAGGAATATTCGTTCCGCATTGACTGCAAAGACGGCTATAATATTGTGACCGTCGGCGGTGGGAAAATATGGGTATCCGAATCGGATTGCGCAAATCGGACCTGTGTTAATGCCGGAAAAATTTCCGGCGGAGGACAGACGATAATATGCGCTCCGCACAAGCTGGTAATAAGGATAACAAGCGACAGTCAAACTGATGCAGTCGTCTGAGGAAATTTGTTGAATTGGGAGGGACGTTATGAAAATATCTGCAAAGAAAATTGCGCTGATAGGCGTTTTTACGGCTTTGTCCCTGATAATTTTCATAGTTGAGGCTCAGTTTCCGACTTCCGGCATCGGCGGAATAAAGTTGGGACTTGCGAATGTTGCAACTATGGTGGCAATGCTTTTTATCGGCAGACGTGAAGCGGGAATTGTCCTGTATCTTCGGATAATACTTGCGGCGGCATTTTACGGCACTTTTGTAAGCTTTCTATTTTCGCTGGTCGGAGGTACTTTTGCATATCTTGTGATGTGCCTGCTGATGTGCCGTTTCGACAAAAAGCAGATTTGGGTGGTTTCCGCTTTCGGAGGAGTTTTCCACAACGTCGGACAGCTTATCGCCGCAGGATTTATTTCAGGCACGTCTATGGTTATAACGCTGTTTCCGTATCTTCTGATAAGCGGAATCGTTACCGGAGTTTTGACGGGACTGATAACTCAAAGACTTTGGTTTTCTTCGCTCAGAAAATACAGTCTAAGAAAAGAATAGGCAATGGTGCGGTTTTTCATGCGGAGCGTCAGCGCCGCAGGGAGGATCGTTTGTTTTTGCACGATCCGGTCCGATTGTCAGTTTAGCCAAAAAGCGTTGTAGTTTGACTTTGGATTTCTACGTCCGAGACTTGTGACAAACAGGTGAAATGTTGGCGATTTGCTTGCATTTAAGAGAAAAATGTGGTATAATTAATTGTTATTATAGGGTAGTGTTGCTATTGAATTTTGACTGTGGATTTCGGAGGCGGTAAGGTGAGGATACTTGGAATAGATCCGGGTTATGCTATTGTGGGCTACGGTGTGCTGGATTACAGCGGCGGACGCTTTTCGATAGTTGGCTTCGGGGCGATCACCACCTCTGCGGACATGGATTTCAACAGACGGCTGAAGGTCATTTACGACGATATGACTGAAATTATTGAAACCTACAAGCCTGATGAAATGGGCATTGAAAAGCTGTTTTTCAATACTAACGAGAAAACTGCTATCGATGTGGCACAGGCAAGGGGAGTAACACTTTTGCCTGCTATAATGCGAAACATACCTATTTACGAATACACTCCTTTGCAGGTGAAATGTTCAATTGTTGGCTACGGCAGGGCGGAAAAGAAACAGGTACAGGAGATGACAAAGACCATGCTTCATCTTAAAGCCGTTCCGAAGCCCGATGATACCGCCGACGCTGTGGCGATAGCTATAACGCACGGACTGTCGGTGAATACGAGGAAAATTGTGGGTGAATATGACAGCTTATGAGTGTTCTCAATTCAGCGAAAGTTAAATCGTAATTCAAAAGGGAAAGTCATATGGATAAATGCAATGAAAAAATGAATGTTGAAAATACGGATACAATTGACAGCCTTGCTTACGAAAAAGACTCATTTACGTTGATATTGCTTTTGTCGGACGGAATGGACTGGACGGATAAAAACAGGCACTTACTGCTTTTGCGTGAAAAGCTGAATTCTTATATCCGATATATCGATACAAAGCAATATACAGAAAAATATTCCGATGTAAGAAAAATAGAGGTGCGTGTCAGCTTTTTGTTCAAAGAACCTGATGAGTGCTGTTATCTACTGGAAAGAGCAGGTTTGGTGCTTAAAAATATTTTTGAGAATACAGAGCTTAAAATCGAACATGGTACAAATGATTCATGATATATCTGATTCTGATTTGTATTATGAAAATAAACCTTAAAAAATTCTTTTGGGAGAATTATTTATGATATATTGTTTAACGGGAAAGCTTATACATACGGAAGCGAATTTAGCGGTGATTGAATGTGCGGGAGTGGGATATGCCTGCAAAACTACCTTTTCAACTTTGCAGAAAATCTCAGGAAAGGAAACGGTGACTCTTTATACTCATCTTGCAGTAAAGGAGGACGATGTTTCGCTTTTCGGCTTTGCAACGCAGGAAGAACTTAAAAGTTTCAGACTGCTTATTTCCGTTTCGGGAGTAGGACCGAAAGCCGGGCTTGCTGTTTTGTCGAGCTGTACGCCTTCGCAGTTTGCGCTGGCTGTTGCTACGGGAGATTCCAAAGCGTTCACCAGAATAAAGGGCATAGGCGCAAAGACTGCGCAGAGAATAGTGCTTGAGCTTAAGGACAAGGTCGCAAAGGAAAACACTATTTCCGTAAGAGGAAACGGCGGTGCGGAATTTACATCGGTTCAGGGCGGCGCAGTGGAAGAGGCTGTTACGGCTCTTGTGGTGCTTGGCTATTCCGAATCGGAGGCGCTGTCGGTCATCTCCAAGCTTGACCCTGATCTGAGCGTTGAGGAGCTTATCAAAAAAGCGCTTATCGGGCTGGCTAAATTTTAGGCTCGGAACCATTGCGGTATTGTACAGCCTTTGTATGAATAAAAATGAAAGGAGAGTTCCGTAATGATTGAAAAGGGAGAGTTCGACATTGACAGGATCGTTACCCCCAAGGAAACCGTTTCGGAAACTACGGACGATTTTGAAGTAAGTCTTAGACCTAAAACTCTTGACGAATACATCGGTCAGGAAAAGGTCAAGGAGAATCTGAAAATATATATCCAGGCGGCTAAGAACAGAGGCGACAGTCTTGACCACGTTCTGCTGTACGGCCCTCCGGGACTGGGAAAGACTACGCTTTCCACAATTATCGCTCATGAAATGGGAGTTAATATAAGAACAACTTCGGGACCGGCTATTGAAAAGCCGGGAGATCTGGCGGCTTTGCTTACAAACCTTGAAAAGGGCGACGTTCTGTTTATTGACGAGATACACCGTCTTTCAAGACAGGTCGAGGAGGTGCTTTATCCTGCGCTGGAGGACTATGCGCTGGATATTATTATGGGAAAAGGTCCTGCGGCGCGCTCCATAAGGATAGAGCTTAACAAGTTTACTCTTATCGGTGCAACGACCAGAGCGGGACAGCTTTCCGCTCCGCTGAGAGATCGTTTCGGCGTTATACAGCGTCTGGATCTGTATGATACCGAACAGCTTACGGATATTGTAAAACGTTCGGCTATAATTCTTGGTGTTGCCTGCGACGACGAGGGCGCAGTGGAGATAGCAAAGCGCTCCAGAGGAACGCCGAGAATCGCCAACAGATTTCTTAAAAGGGTACGGGATTTTGCCGAAGTAATGGGCAACGGCAGGATAACCGCCGACATTGCGAAAATTGCTCTTAACAGAATGGACGTTGACAAGCTCGGTCTTGACGCTATGGATAAAAGACTGCTTATGATGATAATAAAGGGTTACGGCGGAGGGCCTGTGGGACTTGAAACTCTTGCGGCGGCTATCGGAGAAGAGTCGGTCACCATTGAAGACGTTTGCGAGCCCTATCTTATGCAGTTGGGCTTTCTGTCCAAAACTCCGAGGGGACGTGTGGCGACTCAGCTTGCTTACGACCACTTGGGAATACTCAAAGACGGACAGACTCATTTGTAAATCAGAGATCGGGTTTGAATATGGAATATGAGATAAGAAAAAAGACTGCGGATCTTGCTGAAGATTTTGCCTGTGTTATATACACTGCTTGGGGAGAAACATACAAAGGTCTTATACCAGACAGCATACTTGACGGACGTTCTATGGATCGCTGGGCGCAAAGGGCAAAAGAAAATCCCGAAAACAAGTATATTGCCTTTTCAAAAGGAAACGCTGTGGGGGTTGTCGGATTTTTGCCGCAGGCAAGAGATTTTGTTACCGATAAGGAAAGCGGCGAAATAGTCGCTTTATATGTTTTGAAAGAATATCAAAAACAGGGTATAGGCAGGGCGCTAATGAATACTGCCTTAAAAGATATTTCATCAGAAAGGGTCACACTTTTCGTTTTAAAAGGCAATGAAAACGCTTTGGAATTTTATAAGCATATGGGATTTGAATTGACCGGAAAAGAACTTTTTGATAACGGTTTGACAGAACTTGAAATGATAAAAAGATAATTACATAACTTGAAAGAAGGATTTTATTATGGGAAGATTATTCGGAACGGACGGAGCGAGAGGCGTTGCGATAACCGAGCTTACCTGCGAGCTTGCTATGCAGATAGGCAGAGCGGCGGCTATGGTGCTTGCCAAGGAATGTGAGCATAAACCGAAAATTATTATCGGAAAGGATACCAGAATTTCGGGAGATATTCTGGAGTCGGCACTGGTAGCCGGAATTTGCTCGGTCGGAGCAGACGCGCATATTTTAGGAGTAGTTCCTACTCCCGCGGTAGCAATGCTTGTGAAAAAGTACAATGCGGACGCCGGAGTTATGATCTCGGCATCGCACAATTCTGTGGAGTTCAACGGAATAAAGCTTTTCTCCGGTAACGGATTCAAGCTTTCAGATGAGATCGAAAACGAGATCGAAGAGCTTATCCTTGACAAGCCCGAACAGATCGCTCTGAAAGACGGCTGTGAACTTGGTCATATTTATTATGAAAAAGAGGCGGTCTGGGATTACATACGCTATGTAATGAAAACCGTGCAGACAGATTTTAACGGTATCAAGGTAGCGTTGGATTGTGCGAACGGTTCGGCTTCGGTATGCGCTCAGAGAATTTTTGAGGGTCTCGGCGCAAAGTGCGTAATGCTTAACGACAAGCCCGACGGAACCAATATAAACGAGAACTGTGGTTCTACCCATATTGAGGGCTTGCAGAAAGCAGTAGTTGAAAATCACTGTGACATTGGTCTTGCCTTTGACGGCGACGCCGACAGATGTCTTGCGGTAGACGAAAAGGGAGAGCTTATCGACGGAGATAAGATACTTGCAATATTCTCTAAATATATGAAGAATATGGGCATACTTAAAAATAACGCCTGCGTGGTTACGGTCATGACAAATCTTGGATTTTTTAAGTTTGCAAAAGCAAACGGTATCGTAGCGGCAACCACAAAGGTAGGCGACAGATATGTGCTTGAGGAAATGCTGAAAGGCGGTTATAATGTGGGCGGCGAGCAGTCGGGACATATTATTCTGCTTGATTACGCCAACACGGGCGACGGTGAACTTACGGGAACAAAGCTTCTCACTATTCTCAAATGCACGGGCGAAAAAGCGAGTGAGCTTGCATCCTGTATGGAGTGTTATCCGCAGGTGCTTGTAAACGTAAAAATTACTGCTGATAAAAAGGGCATGTGGGATAAGATTCCTGAGATAACCGAGGCTATTGATATGTACGCCGAAAAGCTTGGCGACGATGGAAGGATACTTGTACGCGAGTCGGGAACAGAACCGCTTGTAAGAGTTATGATAGAGGGTAAGAGAACAGGAATTATTACCGAGTATGCACATAAGATCGCGGAGCTTATTGAGGAGATGTAACTTTCTGTGGAAGAATATCTGAAAGATTTTGAAATAACCGTTACACTGTTGCCGGAACACCGATTCGGGATCAACGTTTTCAGGGGCGGCGAGAATATGTCGCTTACAATGGCAATATGCGAATTTGCAAATTATATGGATTGGTTTTATGATATTGTCGTAAAATCAGAATACGACAGTAAATTCGGTTTTGTGTGCGAATGCAAAGATAAATGTACGGACGAAAACAAGCTTAAAACATACGTTGAAATGTTCATTTTTGAGAACCGCAACGTTTTTGATACAAAATAAAGGAAAATCAAGGTATGAGAATAACACAAAACTGGAAAAATTACAGGATATTAGATACTACCGACGGCGACAAGCTTGAAAGCTGGGGCGGAAAGATACTTGTAAGACCCGACCCTCAGATAATTTGGAAATCTCCCAAGCGAAGCGATATGTGGGGGAAAGCCGACGGAGTTTATCACCGTTCCTCAAAGGGCGGCGGCGAGTGGGAGTACAAGCGCAGACTGCCCGAAAGCTGGAATATATCTTACGGAGAGCTTAAGTTTATAATTCGTCCCACAGGCTTTAAGCATACCGGGCTTTTTCCCGAGCAGGCTGTAAACTGGGACTTTATGGCGGATAAGATAAGAAATGCCGGCAGACCGATAAAGGTTCTGAACTTATTCGCTTACACGGGCGGAGCGACTTTAGCCTGTGCAAACGCAGGCGCAAGCGTTTCCCACGTTGACGCTTCAAAGGGAATGGTGCAGTGGGCGAGAGAAAACGCCGCTGTTTCAGGCTTGTCTGATAAGCCTATACGCTGGCTGGTGGACGACTGTGAGAAATTTGTCAAGCGTGAGATAAGGCGTGGAAACTTTTACGACGCTGTGGTTATGGATCCTCCGAGCTACGGCAGAGGTCCGGGCGGCGAGGTCTGGAAGCTTGAGGACTGCATTTATGATCTGGTAAAGACTTGTTCGGGCGTTCTGAGCGACGATCCGCTTTTCTTCCTGCTCAACAGCTATACCACAGGACTTTCGCCGTCGGTTATGGCATATATCCTGAACGATGTGCTGGGTACACGTTTCGGCGGAAAGGTCACTGCGGACGAGATAGGCTTGCCCGTTGAGGCGACCGGGGGCGTTCTGCCTTGTGGTTCAACAGCTATATGGACAGCAGACGCAGTCTGCTAAGACAAGCAAACGGAGAATGACGAAATGGACGACGGCAAAACTAAAAGCAGAAAAAAGAAAATCATACTTATACCCGTGATCATAATCGCATTTGCGCTGTATTCGCATTATGTATTCAGAACGTGGAATCCTGCTGAGGCTTTTGAGACGTGGAAAAGCGTTTCTATAAAAGGTAATGATATCGAGATCATTCGCGAGGGTATATATTCAAGCGGAGACACAACAGGTCTTAACATTGGCTATGTTTTTGTAAGCTATGGCTGTTCCAAAGAGGAGGCAATGAATAAAATGGGCTTTTACAAATATGGAGACGGAGCGGACTACAGAACGTGTGAATGTGGAACCCACGCAGTAATATCAGGTAAGTTTTACTATCTGGGCGGTTATATGATGAAATACCGTATTGTCGGTATTTGCTGAGAAAGGATAACATTATGATAAAATTGCTTGCGCTGTCTGCGGCGGCAATCTGTACGGTTTTCCTTTGCGGCTGCGGAGTTAAAACGGGAGAAGAGATCGCAGCTCAATACGGTATAAACGGCGAAGGTTTTATTCATTTAAAAGAGGGGTATTACTGCGGAGAGGGCGACTGTACAAAGGAGCATAATGTGGGATATATTTATTTCACCGACGCTTTTTCCGAGGAAGAAGCAATGGAAAAAGCGGGCTTTCACGATGAAGGTGAAACAGTGGGGAAAGGAGAAGAAAAGCAAAAAGCGTTCACCTCCGACAGACACGCCACTACCGTTATTTTATCCATTGAGGATTACGATGATGGGCATTTGCTTACATACAGAGTTGTAGGCGCTTGCTGAGAAAGGGTGATTCGATGATTAAAATGCGTACCGAGCAGGAAATGTTTGATACGGTAATCAATACCGCAAAAGAGGACGAGCGGATACTGGCAGTAATGCTGAACGGTTCACGCTCAGACCCTCACGCTGTCAAGGACGTTTATCAGGATTACGACATTGTTTATTTTGTGACGGACGTTAAGCCCTTCTGGAACAACACAAAGTGGCTGGAGGAAAAATTCGGGAAGATAGCCGTTATGCAGACTCCTGAAACTATGGGGCTTATTCCGCCGGATAATGACGGAAAATTTGTGTTTCTTACTATCTTCGAGGACGGGAACCGTATAGATTTGACGATAACAAGCAAGCCTTATGTCGATAACGGCGAACCTGCAGTGGTTTTGTTTGACAAGACAGGAGTGCTGGCGCAGGTAAATCCGAGAGATGATTTTTGGTTTATTGAGCCGCCGACGGAAAAGTTTTTTCACGACTGCTGTAACGAATTCTGGTGGTGCCTTAACAATGTTGCTAAGGGAATTGCAAGGGACGAACTGCCGTATGTGATGAATATGTTTAATTGCGTAGTCCGTGAAATGCTTGACAAAATGACGGAATGGTATATCGGAATGAATTATGATTTCAGGGTTTCTGCCGGTAAATCCGGGAAGTATTTTAAAAAGTATCTTCCGGGTGAGCTTTATAAAATGTACGCCGCGACATATTCGGACAGCGATTATGAAAATATATGGAAAGCGGTTTTTAAAGCTTGTGAGCTTTTCCGCAGAATAGCTTTAGAAATCGCACAGCGTTTCGGCTATGGATATAATGCGGCTGAAGATGAAAATATGATGAACTATATGACAATAATTAAGAAAGGAATGTTTGAAAATGGGATTTGATTTAGACGACATCAAGAAAACTATCGACAAGATCGATGATAAGATCCCCGATGATGTAAAGAAAAAAGCAAAGGAGCTTGCGACTAAGGAGAATTTTGAAAAGCTCAAGGATAAAGCTGAGGATCTGCTGAAAAAAGACGACAAGGGCAAAAAAGGAAAAGAAGGGCAAATAAGGAGCAAAGCAATGAAACTTCACGATTTGCCGAACATTGGCGCTGTGCTTGAAAAACAGCTTATCGCTGTAGGTATAGATACTCCCGAAAAGCTTAGGAATGTCGGTACAGAGGAAACATTTTTAAGACTGAAAGCGTATGACCCGGGTTCCTGCCTGCATAAGCTTATGGCAATAGAGGGCGCTGTGCAGGGTATACCAAAAAAGGAGATAAGCCCGGAGCGTAAGGCACATCTGAAAAGCTTTTTTGATTCGCTCGGGGGAGGTCTGATAATGGACAGCTATATTTATATGTACGGTATGGTCATGACCACGGAAAGCTTTCTGCTGAGCTGGGATTATCCGGAAGCAGACGGTTACTGCGAAATAAAGGAAAAGTACTTTCAGCTTGGCGGCGAGACAGGAACTGCCGCGGCAGTACTTTGCAGTCTGGGAGCGAATGTCAAGCTTGGCGGAACTCATATCGGAAACCGCAACAGAAAGCTTATACTTGATTATTTTTCTGATAAGACCGCCGACACAAGCGAACTTGTTTACGAGGATTACGAAGGCGTTATCGATTATGTAATGATAGACAGGAATACAAGGACCTGTTTCGGAGAATTCGGAAAGCATTTTTCCAGAAAAGAACCGTTTTACGAGCTGCCCTGCGAAGAGTCTGTTATGAATGCGCAATGTATCGGCGCAGACCCGTTCTTCGGCGATGAGATAGCAAAGCTTTCGGTAAAGCATTCAAAGCCTTACGCTACTATTGATTGCCGTCACGATAGCTATATGAATATGCACTGTGCGGTCAACGCCGTATCCCATCAGTAT
This sequence comes from Ruminococcus sp., assembly GCA_021770655.1. Lineage (GTDB taxonomy): Bacteria > Bacillota > Clostridia > Oscillospirales > Ruminococcaceae > Hominimerdicola. Next base: position 49,218 of record JAETQO010000017.1, read on the forward strand.
GTCGATGACAATTACAGTGATATGAGCTACGAAGATGCTTTTAAGCTGTATACCGACTGTACCGACGGGCTTGTGATATTTACGCTGGGTGAAAAGGGTGCAATGTACGGCAGAAAGGGTGAAGAGCCTAAATACTGTCCGGGATTCAGCGTTGATGACGTTTCAACACTGGGTGCGGGTGACTGCTTTAAGGCCGGTACTGTTTACGGACTTTATAAAGGTATGGACGACGATCGGCTTGTGCGGTTTGCCTGTGCAACTGCGGCGATTGCCTGCACAAAGTTTCCCATACCTCTTGATCCGCCGACGCTCGACGAGATAAACGATCTTATGAATAACGCAGAATAATTTTGCGGATCGGTCGTTGATGTAACGCATTTTGATTTAAGATTTCCGATTAAGGAGGAATTATTATGTCATTCAAATTTGATAACCTGAAGAATAAGGCAGAAGAACTGTATGAAAAGGGTAAGGAAAAGGCTCACGAGATAAATGAATCCGAGCAGGCTCAGAAAGCCAAGAACAAAGCAGGCGAACTTTGGAAAAAAGGCAAAGAAAAGGCTCATGAAATAGGCGAAACGGAGCAGGCACAGAAAGTCAAGGGCAAGGCTGGAGAGCTTTGGGGAAAAGGCAAAGAAAAGGCTCATGAAATAGGCGAAACGGAGCAGGCTCAGAAAGTTAAGCACAAGGCGGAGAATATACTCGACAAGGGTATTGACAAGGCTGAAAATATTTATGAAAAGCACAAAGAAAGAAAAGAGGCAGAGGCTGAAAATACGCCTGCCGAGATCGAAGAAAAGTAAGTTTTTATGAAAAAGGAAAGAGAATGAGCAGTTTTATTGAAATAAAGGATCTGCGCTTTTCATATATTAACGATATGGAAGAACCGCCTGTAAAAACAGAGGTTCTCAAGGGCGTAAATCTGAATATAGAAAAAGGCGATTTTGTAGCGGTTCTGGGGCATAACGGTTCGGGAAAGTCCACTCTTGCTAAATGTATAAACGGCATAAATCTTCCCGAATCCGGCGCTGTGTATGTAGACGGTATGGACACGCTGGAGGAAAACAATCTTCTGCCAATCAGACAGAAGGTGGGAATGGTTTTTCAAAATCCCGACAATCAGATAGTGGCTACCATTGTTGAAGAGGATGTGGCGTTCGCACTTGAGAATATGGGCGTTGAACCTAAGGAGATACGACAGAGGGTTGACGACGCTCTTAAAACAGTTGGTATGTATGAATACAGAATGCACGCGCCTCATAAGCTTTCGGGCGGACAGAAGCAGAGAGTGGCTATTGCCGGAATAATTGCGATGCGCCCCGACTGTATTCTGTTGGACGAGCCGACGGCGATGCTCGACCCGCAGGGCAGAGCGGAGGTCATGAAGACCGTTAAGGAGCTTAACGCTCAGGGCGTTACTATTGTGTTTATTACTCACTATATGGATGAGGCGGCGCAGGCGCGCAGAGTTGTTGTCATTGACGGCGGAGAGATCATAATGGATAACGAGCCTGAAAAGATCTTCTCAAACGTTGAAACTATGAAAAATCTGGGACTTGACGTTCCGCAGGTAACGGAGCTTGCGTGGGAGCTGAAAAAGGCAGGTTATGATATTTCTACGGAAATTATTTCCGAAGAAGAGTGCGCTCAGAAACTTTTTGAAATGCTGAAGGATAAATAATTTAGTTTAGAGGAAAATAAAATGGCGGTTATAAAAACGGAAAACCTTACTTATGTTTACGGCGAGGGCACGCCCTTTCAGAAAACTGCCGTGGACAATGTCAATATAGAGATAGAAGACGGCGAAATGGTGGGTATCATCGGTCACACCGGCTCAGGAAAGTCTACGCTTATTCAGCATTTCAACGGATTGCTGAAACCCACGTCGGGCAGTGTTTATGTTGACGGGGAGAGACTATGGGACGACAAAGCAAGACTTCGCCCTATAAGATTCAAGGTAGGACTTGTCTTTCAGTATCCGGAATATCAGCTCTTTGAAGAGACCTGTTACAAGGATATTGCTTTCGGTCCTAAAAATATGGGCATAAAGGAAGAGCTTATCGATAAGTATGTAAAGGAGGCCGCAAGAATGGTAGGGCTTTCGCCTGAAATTCTTGACAAGTCGCCCTTTGAACTATCGGGAGGACAGAAAAGGCGTGTGGCGATTGCAGGCGTAATGGCGATGAATCCCAAGGTGCTTATTCTGGACGAGCCGGCTTCAGGGCTTGACCCAAAGGGAAGAGAGCAGATACTGGGTCTTATCAGAGAGTATCATCAGCAGATGAAGAACACGGTTCTGCTCGTTTCACATTCAATGGAGGACATTGCAAAGAACGCGTCCAAGATACTTGTTATGAACGAGGCCAAGCTTTTCTGCTATGACGATACCGTTAAGGTTTTTCATCGTTCGCAGGAGCTTGAGGCTATGGGACTTGCAGTGCCGCAGGTGACAAGAGTGTTCAATCGTCTCAGGGCTATGGGCATAGATATTAAGGACGATGTTTATACAGTTGGCTATGCAAAAAAGCTTTTGCTTGATATGCTTACCAAAAAGGAGAAATAAATGTCAAAAACGAGAAAAAGACTTATTCTGTTAGGAATTATTCTGATATTGATTCTTATTTGTACAATATTAATAATTTATGCAGTTCGGAAAGAGCGGGGAACAAAATTTCACGGCAATTGGTATAATGATGACAACACTGTCTATTTTAGCTGCAGCTATTGTAATGGTGATATAACATTTTCATTCCATAAAGATAATGAGTTTAGATTATATGGACCTTGTTCATACGACAAGCATTCAATTTATGCAACAAATATGAATACTGAGACAGATATCAGAGATTTTGAAATAGAATATGTCTTTAAAGGCGATACCCTTGACCTTACATACAACGGCAGGGAGTATTCATTAAGGCAACACCGCACAATTACCGCCTAACGGCTTTGTGCACGTCTAACTTGCCAATTTTCCGTTATCTTGCACAGAAACTCCTTGAAAGACACAAGTATTCCTGCGTCGTTTCTATACAATCTAACGAAAAATTGCTTTTACGATCCTTACGTTTGTAATTTCGCGGATACCCGGAAAGCTGATGAGAAAAAGCTTAAAGCCTATCGTGCCGATCATTATTTTTACGGCGGTTCTGAATCTGTTTTTTATTCGGACGGGTCATCCCTATTTTGAATGGAAATTCATAAAGATAACCGACGACGGAGTTAATACGGCTGTGTTTATGGTGATAAGAATAATCTGCCTTATCGTCGGTTCATCGCTTTTGACATACACAACTTCGCCTATCGACCTTACCGACGCTATTGAAAGACTACTATCGCCGTTGAAAAAGATCAAAGTGCCTGTTCACGAGCTTGCGATGATGATGACTATTGCACTCAGATTTATCCCTACGCTTATTGAGGAAACGGATAAAATAATGTCTGCGCAGAAAGCCAGGGGAGCGGATATGGAAACAGGCTCACTTATCCAGAAAGCGAAAGCGCTTATACCAATACTTATCCCGTTGTTTGTAGCTTCTTTCAGGCACGCTGAGGAGCTTGCGCTGGCTATGGAATGCCGCTGTTATCACGGTGGAGAGGGCAGAACCAGAATGAAACAGCTTCATCTCGGAACAGTCGATCTTTACGGTTCGGTCTATTGCGTGATATTTCTTGCGGGCGTTATTGCAGTAAACCATATTGTGTAAAAATAAGGGAGATTTGACATATTGATGAAAAATTTTCTGGTAAAAATAGCATATAACGGGTCGGCGTATCACGGCTTTCAGCGACAGAACAACTCGCTTGCCGTTCAGCAGGTTGTCGAGGAGGCTGTCGAGGCGCTTACCGGTCAGCGAGTAACCATCAACGGCTGTTCGCGTACGGACGCAGGAGTTCACGCAAGAGAGTTTTATTTCAGCTTTCCGACCGATTCCACGATTACCTGCCGCGGGATAGTTTTCGGGCTTAATTCAAGACTGCCCGACGATATTGCCGTGCTTAAATGCAAGGAAGTATCTCCTGATTTTCATGCAAGGTATATGTGCAGGGGTAAGGAATATGAATATATAGTGCATAACAGCGAGATAAAAAATCCGTTTTGCAAGGATACGGCTTACAGGAGCTGGTATCCTATCGACGAAGAAAAGCTTGACAAAGCGGCGCAGGATTTTGTAGGGACGCACGATTTCAAAGCGTTCTGTTCTGCGGACTGTGAAAAAGAAAACACAGTAAGGACGGTAAATTATTTTAATGTGAAAAGACAGGGAGACGTGGTGATCTTCACCGTATCAGGTGACGGATTTCTGTATAATATGGTCAGAATTATGGTAGGCACGCTCCTTTTTATAAATGAAGGCAAGATCGGGGAGAATGATATTCCGAAGATATTGCAGTCAAGGGACAGGACTCTGGCGGGAAAAACCGTTCCTCCGCAGGGCTTGTACCTGAACAGGGTATATTACGATGAAGGATTTGAATAAATTGAACGACAAAAGATCTAAGGGTAAAGGTAATAAAAAAGACGCTGTTCTGAAAGAGGAAAAGACCATAAGAATAACCAAGGAGACCGAATTCGTTCAGCGTGATGAATTTCACGGCGCAGAGGAACCTCTGCCGAATGTTTCTCTCAGAGAAATAAAGCGTAAAAAGAGAGTTGAACAGAAAGCCGCTGAGCGAGAGCGTGAACAGGAACTGAAAAAGCAGGCGGAGGAATCGAGGAGCAAAATCGTTCTGAGCAGCAGCGAGGACATTCCCGAGGAAAGCGAAGAAATCGTTTTTGAGGAAGGGCAGGAAGAAGAACCTGTAAAAGCAGAGAAAAAGGCTAAAAGGGCGGAGAAGAAAAAGAAAGCCGAAGAGGATTCCAACGTAACTGATATAAGAGCGGCGCGTAAAAAAGAAAAGCAGAAAAAACGTATACGGAAGTTTATCGTGCTTGGAGTAGTTGCGGCGTTCGGAGTGTCGGTTTATGCGACAAAGGACATATGGGTTCCTAAATTGGAGGGAATTTTAGATAAGCCTCATGCGACGATAATAAACGACGGAAAAACCGAAAGCGGTAATTTTCCTTTGACCTTTGACGAAAGCTCGGTAAATGTTATAAAAAGCCTTACCGATTCTGTCATGAGGATCGACGACAGACATATCGTGTTCTATGACGAGGCTGGTGAGGAAATCTCAAACAGTTCTCACAGCTTTGCTCACCCCGTGGCAAGAGTTTCGGGAAAGCGTGTGCTTGCGTATGACAGCGGCGGAAATTCCTTTGTGGTAATGAACAAAAAGGGTGAGATCTACAGCAAGGAAACGGAAAGTGCGATTTTGCTGGCGGAGATCGCACCCAACAGCAGTGTAGCGGTCGTTACTCAGACAGAAAAGTATGCGGCGGTGTTGACGGTTTATGATTCTTCCGGAGCGGAGATATATCAGTGGTGCAGTACGCGCAGGATTCTTGATATATCCTTTACCGAAGACGGAAGCGGCTGTTATATTTCTACTTTCAGCAGTAAGGGAGGATCTTTGAAATCCGTAATACATTATGTAAGCTTTGACAGTACGGAGGAGCTTATGAAGAGCGAGACTCTTGAAACTCTTGCCGTTGCAGTAGAGCGAAACGACAACGGCGATTACTGGGTTGTCGGAGATACTTGTTTCTATAAGCTTGACAGCGACGGTAAAATTCTGTTACAATATGAATACCCCGGCGAACTTTCGGACTATGCGCTGAGCGAAACAACGGCAAGCGTGGCGTTTGACGGGATTCAGAGAAAGACTGGTTCTCTGGCTATATTCCGTTCGGATTCTGAAGATAATAATCCCTCGAATGTAGTGTATACACAGAGCGGCTTGCCTAAGAAGCTGGCGGTTTACAATAAAAAGATAATTCTGCTCAGCGAGGACGACATTGAAGCATACGACAGCTCGGGAAATCTGCTGGCGACGGCGGCTGTGTCCTCTGAGTATCTTGATTTTGCTTATCTTAACGACAGCATTTATTTCCTGGGATTAAAAGAGATAAACAAGATAGGATTTGAAACCTGACGAAAGGCAGGGCTATATGGCTTTAATGTTTGACGGCGCAGTCGTGATAATACTGATCGTTACTGCGCTGATGGGATATTGCAGGGGCTTTGTGAGATATGTTATCGCAATGCTCGGCACTGTAGCGGCGGTTGCGGCGGCGTTTGTGATCGCAGGGCTTGCCTCGGAGAACGTTTATAATAAGTATGTAAAAACAGAAATGATCGCCGCTCTTGAAAGTGCGGTGGATAAAGCAGACGTTATCGGAATTGTGAGAAACGAGCTTGCTGATGAGGGCGTCACTGCTGAGATCTCCGACGAGGAAATAAAAAGTATGCTTTCCGATGTTGGAAGTCTTGCGGATAACGCCGAGAAACTGTTGCTTTCCAAAGGTGCCGGACAGGATGCGGCACAGGAAAAAGGCGAGGAGCTTTCAGATTATCTTCGAAGCGTTATGCCGGAGAAGCTCAGTGAAAAGCTAGAGGGTCATAAGGCAGGCAAAACTTTTACAAGCGCAGTAAGGTTTGGAGAGAATCAGCTTGAAGAAACCCTTAGAGCCGTGTCCGAAGGCGGACGAAGCGGAGCGGAGTATCTGGAAAAGAACGTTGTAAGGCCGGTCGCTCTTACATTCATAAGAATTGCAGTGTTCGTTATAAGCTTTGTGCTTATAGATATAGTGATAAAGCTGATACTTTTGGTTTCGGGTATTTTCACCGGAATGCCTGCACTTTCGGCGGCAAACCGTTTCGGCGGTATGGCATTAGGACTGGTCAAGGGTATGCTGTATATTACGCTTATAGCATTTCTTGTATGTCTGGTCATCAACACTACCGGCGACAGCCTTGCAGAGCTAAACAGCAGAATGTGCGAAAGCACATATCTTTTCAAATATTTCTTTGATGTATTATATAAGTAACGACAAGGGATGCGCTGATTAAAGCGAAGCGTATCAAATTCAGCCGCGTAAGTTTCTGTATTGAACGGGGCAATTTTGATTTAATCAGCGTTTCCAAGTAAGGAAAGGAGCAGTTTATTATGCTAATGTGTTCGAGATGTAAAAAACGGCCTGCGGTTGTTTTTATTTCGCAGATGAACGCTAAAGACCCCACGCAGAAGCACAACGAGGGACTTTGTCTCGTCTGCGCCAAAGAATTGGGGATCTCACAAGTAGACGACTATATGAAATCCATGGGTATTTCAGAGGACGATCTTGAGGCAATGACCAATCAGCTTATGGACGTTGCCGACGGAGAAGATTTTGAACCCGGCGGAAGCGGAACAATGCCGAATTTTCTGAGCAATCTTTTTGGCTCCGACGCGGGAAATATGCTGGGCAATCTGGCAGGGAATCTGAAAAATCCGGATAGCGGCAATAAGGAAAAGGAAGAAAAGGGCGACAAGAAGAAAAAGCTTAAGTACCTTAACAATTACTGTACCAATCTTACACAGAGGGCAAGAGAGGGAAAGCTTGACAATATCGTCGGAAGAGATAAGGAAATATCACGGGTCATTCATATCCTTTCAAGACGGCAGAAAAACAATCCGTGTCTGATAGGCGAGCCTGGTGTAGGTAAAACCGCTATTGCCGAGGGTATCGCACAGAAAATCGTGGGAGGAGACGTTCCTTTCCATATAAAGGATAAGGAGCTGTATCTGCTTGACTTGACTGCTCTTGTTGCGGGAACTCAGTTCAGAGGACAGTTTGAGAGCCGATGCAAAGGGCTTGTGGAAGAGGTCAAGGCTCAGGGAAATGTCATACTCTTTATTGACGAGGTGCACACTCTTGTGGGTACGGGAGATTCAGAGGGTACAATGAACGCCGCAAACATTCTGAAACCGTCTCTTTCAAGAGGAGAGATACAGGTCATCGGAGCGACTACCTTTAAAGAATACAGAAAGTATATCGAAAAGGATTCCGCTCTCGAAAGACGTTTTCAGCCTGTTACCGTGAGTGAGCCTACTGTAGAAGATACGGTCACTGTGCTTGAGGGCATAAGGAAATATTATGAGGATTTCCACCGTGTAAAGGTCTCAGACGAAACTCTGAGGGAATGTGCTGTGCTGTCCGAGAGATATATCAACGACAGGTTTTTGCCCGATAAGGCGATTGATCTGCTGGACGAGGCGTGTGCCTGCACCAGTATCAGAACTCCGGAGATCGAGGAATTTGATAAGCTCAACGATGATCTGAAGGTTCATGAAAAGCTTGTTGAGGATCAGGAGCAGACGGAAAGCCCCGATTATGAGATGATCGCTACCGAAAAGGGCGCAATACTGAGGATTCAGAACAGGCTCAAGGAAGTCGAGGAAACACTTAAAAATGTTTATGTTACCGATGAAGATCTTTCAAAGGTTATTGAGCTTTGGACGGGTATTCCCGCAAATAAGATTGCTCAGTCTGAGTATGACAAGATAAAGAATCTGAAAGAGGCTCTGTCAAAGAGGGTCATCGGGCAGGACGAGGCTGTAGAAAAGGTGTCGAAGGCGATAAAGCGTACAAGAGTACAGCTTTCAAAGCGCCGCAGACCTGCGTCGTTCATTTTTGTCGGACCTACAGGCGTCGGAAAGACAGAACTTGTCAAGGTTCTCGGCGAGGAGCTTTTCGATGCGACCGAACCGCTTATCAGAGTGGATATGACCGAGTTTATGGAGAAGCACTCAGTGTCGAAGCTTATCGGTTCGCCTCCGGGCTATGTGGGCTTTGATGAGGCGGGACAGCTTACCGAAAAGGTTCGCCGCCGACCGTATTCTGTCGTACTTTTCGATGAGATAGAAAAGGCTCACCCCGATGTAATGAACATTCTGCTCCAGATACTGGACGAAGGCAGGATAAACGATTCTCAGGGAAGAAGCGTTTCCTTTGAAAATACGGTTATAGTTATGACTTCAAATGCAGGTTCTGCCGATAAGGATACGGGAGTAGGCTTTAACAAGACAGATAACGAGATAGCCAAGGACAAAGCGATGAAGGCTCTTAAAGAATTCCTCAGACCGGAATTTCTCGGCAGAGTTGACGAGATCGTTGTGTTTAACAGGCTCACCGAGGAAAATTATGCAGGCATTGCAGGTCTTATGCTTGATGAAATGAAAGCGTCGCTGGAAGAAAAGCATATTTCCCTCAGCTATACCGACGAGGCTTTGAAGGTCATTGCTCATAAGTCATACAACAGTAAGTTGGGTGCAAGAGATATTCGCCGCGTTATCAAAAATGAGGTAGAGGATAAGATCGCCGGACTGCTTATCGATAAGGGCGAAGGCTCGGTAAGCGCTATCGCTGTCGGTGCTGAAAACGGCGAACTGAAAGCGGACGCCTTGTAAAACTGCTGTATCGTGCCGAAAAGCACGGGAACGGCGCAGGTATCGTTCAGGTAAAAAATAATAAAAAATACTTGATTTTTTTGACGGTATGTTATATAATAAAGGTAAGGTTGTTAATTTTGTAACAACAGGAAATTTTATCGGGCTTTCCCGAAATATTATTATGAGAGGATGTCTTTAAAATGGCAGGTTTAAACAAGGTTACTGTTGACGACATTAATGTAAAGGGCAAAAAGGTTCTCGTAAGAGTTGATTTTAACGTTCCCCTTAAGGACGGCGTTATCACTAACGACAACAGAATTACAGCCGCTCTCCCGACCATAAAGAAACTGGTCGCAGACGGAGGAAAGGTTGTTCTCTGTTCACATCTCGGCAAGCCTAAGAACGGTCCTGAGGCTAAGTTCTCTCTTGCTCCGGCTGCTGCAAGACTTGCGGAGCTTCTTCCTGAAACAAAGGTTACTTTTGCCGCTGATGACGCTGTAGTCGGCGACAACGCTAAGAAGGCTGTTGCTGAAATGGCAGACGGCGACATCGTTGTTCTTGAGAACACAAGATTCAGAGGCGCAGAGGAAACAAAGAACGGTGAAGAGTTCGCTAAGGAGCTTGCAGATCTGGTTGACGGAGAAGTATTCGTAATGGACGCTTTCGGTTCTGCTCACAGAGCTCACGCTTCTACAGCAGGCGTTACAAAGTTCGTTAAGGAAACTGCCGTAGGTTACCTTATGCAGAAGGAGATCAACTATCTCGGAAACGCAGTTGAAACTCCTGTAAGACCTTTCGTTGCGATTCTCGGCGGCGCAAAGGTAGCTGATAAGCTCAACGTTATCTCTAACCTGCTTGAAAAGTGCGATACACTTATCATCGGCGGCGGTATGGCTTATACCTTCCTCAAGGCTCAGGGCAAGGAAGTAGGTAAGTCTTTGGTTGACGATACAAAGATCGATTACTGCAAGGAAATGATGGCTAAGGCTGAAAAACTCGGCAAAAAGCTTCTGCTCCCTGTTGATACGACTGTTGCCGCAGGTTTCCCTGATCCGATCGACGGACCAATCGATGTAAAAATCGTTGATTCCGACAACATTCCCGCTGATATGGAAGGTCTTGACATCGGTACAAAGACACAGGAACTGTTCGGCGAAGCTGTTAAGTCTGCAAAGACTGTTGTTTGGAACGGCCCTATGGGCGTATTTGAGAACCCAACTCTTGCAGCCGGTACTATCGCAGTTGCAAAGGCTCTTGCTGAAACCGACGCTACAACAATTATCGGCGGCGGCGATTCTGCGGCGGCTGTAATTCAGCTTGGTTTTGCCGACAAGATGAGCCACATCTCAACAGGCGGCGGAGCTTCTCTTGAATATCTCGAGGGCAAGGTTCTTCCGGGTATCGACGTTATTGCCGACAAGTAATTTATATATTTGCTCGACTTAAAAGCTGGGGCAGGCAGTCATTTGCCTGCCCCTTTTTAATTATGGGGGTATCAATGATTTACCGTGAACCTTTGGTTTTGACAGTATACTATTCACAAAGCAGTATTACTGCGGCATTTGTTTTTGCCTGTATATTGGCTGTTGCGTCGGCACTGGCGGCAGTTGGATTTGTAAAGATCGGCTGTAAGCGTTACGGAAATTCAGAAAGTTCCGATGATTGCAGTAAATATGTTAAAACGTTTGCTAAGGTAGTAGGGGAAAGCAGATCCGAATATGAGGATTTTTCCGAAAGCAGGGGAGCGTATACTTCCTATGTAAACCAGCTTGAAATCGAATATACAGATCAAAGCGGCATAGTTTACCGCAAATTTATCGAAAACATTCTTAACGACGGCTATGTAAATATATGTTATGGTGAGAATGATCCCGACGATTTTTACCTTTCGGATTATGCAGACGGTATCGCCGAAATTGAAAATGAATGCCGCGGCGAATTTGTTTACGGGATAAGCATGAGAATTTTTTTCGGAGCTTTTGCAGCGGTGTTTGCTGTAATCTCTATAATGACTTTCATACATACTTTTAATATGAAAACCTTCGAGGACAGCGGGTCGGAAAGCGGACATATTGTCATTATCTCGCCCGATTCCTCTGAAAGAAACGAGGTGACGGAATGAACGAATTAATGCTTTTAGCTGAAAATTTCAAGGTCAGTGTTTTGGCAGGCGTTAACCTTGGCTGGCAGGGAATCGGAGGGATAATTCTGTTCCTTACAGGAATAGGGCTGATATATTTCGGTATCAAGGCGCTTAAAGGCTATCGGTTTTTCCCGGATCAAGAACAGAATATTCCCGAAGAAGACCATTATGAGCCAATGCAGGCAAAGGCTTTGCAGAAGGTAAAAACAACAATGCCGTCTTTTAGCGGCGGTGAAGATCAGGTCTTTGTTGAATGGAAAATAGGTTATACTGTGAACGGAGAAAAGTATACCCAGATAGTTACAGACAACGGTTATAATAAAGGGGATATGATCGATATAAAGTATAATCCTGAGAATCCGCAGGAGTTTTATCTTGATGATGAAAAGTCAAAGGTCGAGGTGATTTCTGATAAATCGGAGGATGAAGCAGAGGAGTCTGAGGAGAAAACTCCGTTCGGCTATGCGGCAATAGCAATAGGGGTTCTGCTGGGAGCGTTCGGCGTGGTCATGCTCATTGATAAACTGTGATCCCGTTTGTGCAAAGTGCATAGAAAATCAGGGAAAAAGTGATAAACCGTCATTGTTAATTAGTTGACAATGAGGGCAGATTGTTGTATAATAGAAAGGACAGAGGACATAATGAACGCAGTTGTTCTTGGTATCGATACCACACTGCTTATGACTTCATATGCGCTGTGGTTTTTTATGCTTATTGCGGCGCTGATCTGTCTGGCGGCCGCATATCGAACTAAAGATAAAATCCAAATCGTTACCGACAGGGACGTTAACTGGGTAAGGCTTACTGTACAGGCAGTAGGTGAAACCGACACTTACGAGGGTAAGCATACTGTTGTCCGTTATATGGTCGGTAATGTTACGTACGAGAAAGAGGTATGTTATACCGAACATAAGGAAGTTGACATCTTTTACAACAAGACAAATCCGTCAAAAATTATTCCTGCTAAAATGGAAAATCATTTCAGACGGAAACTGGTATCGCTGATCATAACGGCGGTCGTTTTGATCCTTTTTGCGTTTTTACAGCTTACGGCGGTTGGATATTTGTACGGACAGGCTATGAAGCATATGACTCCTACAGATGAATCGTCATTTGCAAATTTGTTTATTCAAAATAATTTAATATAAAGGAGCTATTTTAAAATGAAAAAATCTGTAAGAAAAGCAATTATTGCAGGAAACTGGAAAATGAACAAGACAAGACCTGAGGCTAAGGAGCTTCTCAAGGCTATAAAACCGCTGGTCGCAAACGCTGAGGGAAATGTTGAGGTCATTGCCTGCGTTCCGTTCACAAACCTTGAAACAGCTGTCAACACAACAGCAGGTTCAAATGTTAAGATCGGCGCTGAGAACGTTCACTTTGAGAAGAGCGGCGCATTCACAGGAGAAATCTCCGCTGATATGCTCACGGAGCTTGGCGTTGAATACGTTGTTATCGGTCACTCCGAGAGAAGACAGTATTTCGGTGAGACGGACGAGACGGTAAACAAGAGAACAAAGGCTGCTCTTGCGGCAGGTCTTAAACCGATCGTTTGCGTAGGCGAACTTCTCTGGGAGCGTGAGTGCGACATCACAGAGGAAGTTATTGCAAGACAGATCAAGCTTGATCTTTTTGACGTTTCCGCTGAGGACGTTAAGAAGACTGTTATCGCATATGAGCCTGTATGGGCTATCGGCACAGGAAAGACCGCAACGGCAGATCAGGCTGAGGAGGTTTGCGCATTCATCAGAGCAACTCTTGCTAAAATTTACGATGAGGAGACAGCACAGGCTGTTACAATTCAGTACGGCGGTTCAATGAACGCTAAGAACTGCGCAGAACTGCTTTCCAAGGAGAACGTAGACGGAGGGCTTATCGGCGGTGCTTCTCTCAAGGCAGAGGACTTTAATACTATCGTTCAGGCGGCAGTAAACGGTTAATAACTAAAGTCTTATGATCCGCAGGGCGGCTGAACCGTCTTTAGCGGTTATTTCCTAACTCATTTTTGAAAGGACTAAAAAATTATGTCAAAGAAACCCATAGCGCTTATTATTATGGACGGCTTCGGCTATAATCACAGCGATTACGGCAATGCTATCCGCAAGGCGAATACGCCTAATCTTGACAGACTTCTTGCAAATTATCCGCATACGCTTATCGGCGCAAGCGGAATGAACGTTGGTCTTCCCGACGGACAAATGGGAAATTCCGAGGTAGGTCACACCAATATCGGTGCAGGAAGGATCGTTTATCAGGAACTTACAAGAATAACCAAGTCCATTAAGGACGGCGACTTCTTCGGCAACGAGGCTTTTAACGCCGCTGTTGATAACTGCAAGAAGAACGGCAGCGCACTTCACCTGTTCGGATTGCTTTCCGACGGCGGAGTTCACTCCCATAATTCCCACCTTTACGGTCTGCTTGAGCTTGCCAAGAAGGCAGGACTTACAAATGTTTATGTTCACTGCTTTATGGACGGCAGAGATGTTCCTCCAACCAGCGGTGCAGACTTTGTCGCTGAGCTTCAGGACAAAATGACTGAGATAGGCATAGGTAAGATAGCTTCCGTAATGGGACGTTACTATGCAATGGACAGAGACAATCGTTGGGAACGTGTTGAAAAGGCATATGCCGCAATGGTTTACGGTGAGGGCAACAAGGCTGATAATGCTGTTGATGCGATCAAGGCTTCCTATGCTCAGGATGTTACCGATGAGTTTGTTGTTCCGACTGTTATCGATGAGAACGGCAAGATCTCCGCAGGCGACAGTGTTATCTTCTTTAACTTCCGTCCCGACAGAGCGAGAGAGATCACAAGAACTTTTGTTGACGACGAGTTTACCGGCTTTGAAAGAAGAAACGGAAGATTCCCTGTTTACTATGTCTGCATGACGCAGTATGACGTAACGATGCCTAACGTTGACGTTGCGTTCAAACCTGCAAATCTTGTCAACACCTTTGGCGAATATATTGCTAAGAAGGGCCTTTCACAGCTCAGAATTGCAGAGACCGAAAAGTATGCTCACGTTACTTTCTTCTTCAACGGCGGCGTTGAGGCTCCGTTTGAGAATGAGGACAGAGCGCTTATTAATTCTCCTAAGGTGGCAACCTATGATCTTCAGCCTGAAATGAGTGCATATCAGGTATGCGACGAGGTCGTAAATAGAATCAATTCAGATAAATACGACGTTATCATTCTTAACTATGCAAACTGCGATATGGTCGGACACACAGGCGTATTTGATGCGGCAGTTAAGGCTGTGGAGGCTGTTGACGAGTGCCTGGGCAAGACTGTTGACGCTATTCTTGCCAAGGGCGGCGTAGCTCTTATCACTGCCGATCACGGAAACGCAGATAAGATGTACGAGACAGACGGTTCTCCGTTCACAGCCCATACAACAAATCTTGTTCCTCTTATCATTGCCGGCGCAGGAAATGTAGAGCTGAGAGAGGGCGGCGTGCTTGCTGATCTTTCCCCTACAATGCTAAAAGTTCTCGGTTTGGAACAGCCGGAAGAAATGACCGGAAAGTCTATTATCAAGTAATTTATGACTGAGAAGGTTTGAATTAGAAAAGCAGTATGAGAAAATATGATGTTTTCTCATACTGCTTTTTTCACATTTTAGGACATGTTGACACGCACTGATTATTCTGTTTCGTTATTTGAACGGATTCAATCCTTTTGACATTATGCAGGAACGGCTGTCATATGGGTTCGGAATGGACGGCACTTTCATGTGAAATTCCTTCGGAGTTCCTCTTTCGTCCTTTGGCAGGGTTATGCTTATACTCGTGCGCTCGCCTGCCTTGCTTTCATGTGAAAGCTCACCGCCGAAACGGTCGCAGAAGCATTTGACAATAGCAAGCCCCAAACCCTCGTTCTCACTGTATTCCTCAAAGGCGCCGAAAGGCGTCAAGGCGGAAATCCAGCGCTCATCAGAGATTCCGTCGCCGTTATCGCTCACTGTAATGATTATTTTATCATTTACGGTTTTCAATGACAGCTCAATAAGCTTTTCATCTTTAGAATTATACTTATACGCATTGGCAAGAAGATTTGCAAGCACGTTTTCAAGTCTTTCTTTGTTGATCTCGAAGTATACGCAAGGCTCGATGTCATATCTGAACATACAGCCGTTAGCTTCAAGAGAATCGCCCTCCTGTTCGGCAACATCGGCGCAGATGTCTGAAAGACTTTGATATTCTGTTTTGAAATATCCGCTGAAGTACTTGCTCAGTTCGTTCATATTGACCGTCGCCGAAAAGGCTTTCAGCACTTTCCAGCGCGCTTCGCGGTCAAAACGCAGGCAGTCAAGATCTCCCGACTCTTCAAAACGGGGTTTCAGACTGTCAAGCATAGAAATTAGCTGAGAAAGTTCTAGTCTGATATTTCCTAGAAAGTTGGACTTGAATTTGATATATCCCGATCTGTCGGACAGCCGTTCAATGTCTGTACAGGAATAATAATGAGCAAGATAACCGATAATTTCGTCGGATTTTCTAAGCGGTTCAAGCCTGAGAGCGCCTGAATCGGCAAATCTGCCCATATATTCAAATGTAGAGGTGCGTTCCAACGGCAGAGTAAGCTCATCATCGGAAAAAGTCTTTATGGAGGCGCGGTCAAGTCTGTCCGGCAGATCACTGTGATTTTTCCATATTACGCCAAGCTCGCTGTCGCACAGAAGAATATTTTCGTCGGAGTTTTCATATACGCTTTTCAGGGTTTCAAACAGCTCCATTTCTGCACCTCCACTTCGCATAATAATGTAAATCATTTATATTATACCCCAAATATGCGCTGTAGTCAAGAAGCGAAAACGAATTTTGGCGTTTTTTGCGGGCAGAAAGAGATAAGGTTTCATCGAGCCAGAGGGTTTGACAATGGGGAAAAAATCTGCCGCAATATACGGCAGATTTTTTCACTAACTTTTAAGGAAATTATAAACTTCAATGTCCTTAATAATTTGAGTATTTCTCGCAGATATAGAATTTGTATAATTTATTGAATCAAGTTGATTGCTAATTTGATTATTCATATCTGCAATTTGTCCACTCATTTTGTTCGCTGAACTTATCAAGTTGCTAGAAACATTAGAAATATTTCTGTTGCAATCTTCAATAGCCTCATATAATAGAGATTGATTTTGCTTGATTTTTTCCAAAGATTTAATAACTATATCCAGTTTGGTAAACACTAATCCAAAACGTATTTCATTTTCTAAAATATTGTATGCGCCTTCGTGTCCTGTTAAAGATTCACACCTTCCTGATAAATAATATTCCAAAATCGAAGAAGTGCAAGAAAAATTACGATATTTTGGATAAATAACATTCATACTATAATAATTTGATAATGTTTTTTTTACAGTGTTTAAGTTATTTTTAATCGAATCAGATTCATTCTGAAGTCTTTGAATTGTTGCTAAACATTGGCGTTTTAAATGTTCATTATTAAGCTTTATTGCATCATTTTCTTTTTGTATAGTTGCACAATCTTTTTTATATTTTTCCATCTTCTCATATTCCTCATCGTTGTCTGCCTTTGCTACCACTATCGCTATAACAAATATTATCGCAGACAGAATTATGCAAATAACGCCTTTGGTTTCATCTTCCAAAAAAACAAAACAATGCAGCTAATAAGCCAGAGAATAAAAAAAGCAATTACACTTACAATCAGGGGAACAATGAACATAGCCATTATTTTTTCTCCAGAACTAGACATATAAGGTTTTGAAGGATATTCTTTATATCTTTGATAGCTTGAATTATAAAGACGATTGATTTCTTTTTGAAGATTGTTTAAAATTGAATTTTCTTCATAACATATTTTCTCGAGTTCTACAACATTTTCCAAATACTTTGTTGTTTCTTGCTTATTCATATAGAACCTCCATTCACCAACTAATTCACAGACACTCACATTGAATACTTATATAATACTTCATATAGGTAAATTTGTCAACCCCATATGGATTGATTTGGTTATAATTTGTTATAATTTATCAGGGGTTCAGCCAAGAAAAGACAATAGACAAGGACAAATTTACAAAAAGAATTTACAGCTGGGAAAGAGGTTATGCAGATTGGTCTAAACAAAGTGCAGTATTTGGCGAAAAAAAGTTATAAGTTTTTTGTAAAAACACTTGCAATGTATAGAAAAATGTAGTATAATAATATCAGAAAATTTTTTAGGAGGTAAATTAATTATGGCAGTTAAAGTCGCAATTAATGGATTTGGACGTATTGGACGTCTTGCATTCAGACAGATGTTTGGCGCAGAGGGCTACGAGGTAGTTGCAATCAACGACCTTACTAAGCCTTCCATGCTTGCAGATCTTCTCAAGTATGACACAGCTCAGGGCGGTTACTGCGGAAGAATCGGCGAAAACAAGCACACTGTTTCTGCTGATGATGAAGCTAACACTATCACTGTTGACGGCAAGACTCTTACAATCTATAAGGAAGCTGACGCTTCTAAGCTTCCTTGGGGCGAGATCGGTGTAGACGTAGTTCTCGAGTGCACAGGTTTCTATTGCTCTAAGGACAAGTCTCAGGCTCACATTGACGCAGGCGCTAAGAAGGTTGTTATCTCCGCTCCTGCCGGCAATGACCTCAAGACTATCGTTTATTCTGTAAATGAGAATACTCTTACCACAGATGATAAGATCATTTCTGCTGCTTCATGCACAACGAACTGTCTTGCTCCTATGGCTGACACTCTTAACAAGTATGCTCCTATCCAGAGCGGTATCATGAGCACTATCCACGCTTACACAGGCGACCAGATGATCCTTGACGGTCCTCACAGAAAGGGTGACCTCAGAAGAGCAAGAGCCGGCGCTGCTAACATCGTTCCTAACTCTACAGGCGCTGCAAAGGCTATCGGTCTTGTAATTCCTGAGCTTAACGGCAAGCTCATCGGTTCTGCACAGAGAGTTCCTGTTCCAACAGGTTCTACAACTATTCTTACAGCAGTTGTTAAGGGCTCCGACGTAACAGTTGAGGGTATCAACGCTGCTATGAAGGCTGCTTCTTCCGATTCCTTCGGTTACAACGAGGATTATATTGTTTCTTCCGATGTTATCGGTATGAGATACGGTTCTCTCTTTGATGCAACTCAGACAATGGTTTCTAAGATCGCTGACGACCTTTATGAGGTACAGGTTGTTTCTTGGTATGACAATGAGAATTCTTACACATCTCAGATGGTAAGAACAATCAAGTATTTTGCTGAGCTTGCATAAGCCTTAAATCTTTGATTGCAAAAGACCGTTTCTTTACGAAGCGGTCTTTTTTGTATGGTATATTTACAAACAGTAAACTGCGGCGGGACATTGTGTATGACACGATCCTGCCGCAGCTGTTTAATTTCAGTAAAAAATTGAAGTACCAAAAGTCGGGAACTTAACAAGCAAGGCGCAGGCGATGTTTTGCGGTCATTGCCTTAAAATCTTTTTCCGCCTCTGCCGCCTCCAAAGCCCATGCCGTTGGAATTTGATGTGATAACTCCAGTAACAGTTACGTCCTCCGAAATAGAACCGACTGTCACAGTGTAGGTCTCATTCTGTTTTATGTCGGGAGATGTAAATACCACGCTTTGCCAGTTCTTTTCCGGAGTAAATGTAAGTATCACGTTTCCGTCACTGTCGGTGATCGTCAGAGTTTCGTTTGCAGAAGCCGTTGATGGGAGCGCGTGAAGCACGCAGTTCTGCGTTGAGCTTTCACCGAAGCATTCGTCCATTCCGACCGCTCCGCAGGCTATCAGCGTTCCGCCGCTCGCCTTGGCTTCACCGTTATAGTCAAGCGCTCCGTTACCGCTGTTGGTCGGACCGCTTACATATACAGTGCCGCCTGTAAGGTAAAAATCTCCGTTGGAATCAAATCCGTCGCCGTCGGCATTTACTGTAACGGTTCCTCCGTTGATGTTGAGCGATACTCCTTCCTGTACAGAAAACGGGTCTGCGCCCGCTCTGTCTGCCGCACCCGTGTCGCTGCCGCCTGCGCAGTTTATTCCATCGTCAGAAGCGACTACGTTTATTGTTCCTCCGTCTATGGTAACGACCGAGCCTTCTATGCCCTCGTAGCTTTTAGCTATGTTTATCTCTCCGTCGGAAATCGTTAAGTCACCGTTTGCGTGTATTCCGTCGTCGCCGGAAGACGCCGAAAGGCTTCCTCCCGAAATTATAATATCGCCGTTAGAGTGGAGAGAGTCGTCTGCCGAGTCAATGGTGAAATTTCCTCCGCTGATATTGATTTCGCTGCCTGCCTTTAACGCTTTTGCCGATGTCGAGGCTTCGCTGCTTTCATCGGAGGCTGTTTCAAGCTGTAATGAGTTATATGAGGTTGCATTTTCAATAATCATTTCGCCGTTGTAATCAGTAGGCATTTCAGGAGGAGTTTCCCCGCCGTCAGGATTCATCATGCGTCTGCCTCCGGGACCGCCTCCGCCGTTGCCCATATCATCATGCCAGTTGCCGTTTGGAGAACCATCGGATTTCATTGAGGCGTTCTTGCTTCCGCCGCCTGTTGTGATTTTGAAAGTTCCGCCTTCGACGGTAAGAACAGTTTCGGCTTCAAGTGCGTCGTTGTTGGAAACAATGTTGATGTTTCCGCCGCTAACGCTTATAAAGCCTTTGTCCGTTTTCTCTGTGTTGGTTGATTTAATACCGTTGGTGCCTGCCGATATGGTTATGTCTCCGTCGGAAATCTTAACGGAGTCCTTTCCCTCTAAAGCCGTTGAGGCTGAGGTCACATTCAATACACCGTCTGTGATGACAAGATCGTCCTTTGAAACTATCCCATGCTTGTAGTTAGCAGTTACAGTCAGCGCTCCGCTGCCGTTAATGGTCAGATCCGCCTTGGAGAATATGCAGCCGTCAGCATTTGAATCTGTTTCGTCTAAAGAATAGGTTTCCGAATCGGCAAGTGAGTTTTCTGTTCCGTCCTCCAGAACCATATATACTTTTTTTGCCTTGCTTACGAAAACAGGAGCATTATCAGCGCAGGTGATGTTTACACCGTTAAAGATGAGTCTGATTTCCGCGTCTTTGTCTGCGGCTACTATTACTCTGCCGTTTTCCGCCGTTCCCGAAAGGATATATGTGCCTGCTTTTGAGATCGTGACTGTTTCACCCTGAGCGGCAGCGCCGTCGCCGTTTATCTGAGCTGTGCCGTTGGCAAAAGAAACAGAGATCGCGTTTTCTTCATTATAGCCCACGTCCAGATCTTCCGCATCAATACTTACGTCGATGTTTGATTTTGCGGCAGTTGAGGTAGTCCGGCTTGAAGCGTCGGAGCGTTTGCTTTCGGAACAGCTTGTAAAAGTCGCTGTAACAGTAATGACAGCGGCAACGGCAGCCGCAAGCCTTCTGATTTTATCAAATCTCATAAATATGTCCTCTCATAAGATCATTTGTAAAAGCGCCGCACGAAGTCTTACCAAAGTCCGTGTGCGGCGCTAAATTATTTGGACTCTAAAACGACTGTTCAATTGCGTCGGGAACCCTCGAACACATAATTTCAAGATTTCCGTTTCTGCATCTCAGCTCGTCTATAAGCTGTTTTTCGTTAGCTCCGCTTTTGAAAGTAATATGATATTTAAGCTTAAAAAGACTGCCCATATTGGTGGTCTTTACCTGTACAAGCTCTGCGCTTGTAAGGTACTTTTCAAAAATATCGTCAAAAACTTCTGTGTAGTCAAGGCTTTCGGGTATAGTAATATTAAGCTCCTTTTCGGTTTTCGGTTTCTTTCCGATAGGTAAAAGCGTATAGATAATGTTCATTATGCTTACGCTCAGCGCAAGCGCAACAGCAAGCCCAAGATGCGTTGTTCCTGTGGCAAGTCCGACTGCCATTGAAAGGAATATTGTGCATATGTCCATTGCGCTTCCGGGAACGGAACGGAATCTTACCAGACTGAACGCACCCATAACAGCCACGCCCGTGCCGATATTTCCGTTGACAAGCATTATCACTACCTGAACGATAACCGGGAGCAGAGCCAATGTCATCATAAAGCTCTTGGTTTTCTTTTGTTTGAAGTTGAACGCGAATGCAATCACTATTCCGAGAATGAGAGATGCAACAGTACAGATAATAAAATCCCCTGTAGAAATAGCCTCTACTGCCGCAGTCGTAGATGTTGAGTTATCAAGCACAGCTGGTCACCTTACCTTTATTATTATTTTTGGAAAGCTCTTCAAGATATGCTGTTCCGTATTTTGAAAAAGAAGAAGGATAAATTTTAAGAGCGTCAAGTATTTTTGAGAGCCAGACGGGCATTGCGCCGGGAATTTTGATCTCCATTATTTTTGTGCCGTCTGGCAGAAGTTCCTTGCCTTGGATTCCTTTATCAAGTTCAAGTTCTTCCTCCCTGTAGATGATGTTTGAATCAAAAGTAATTCTGAGCGCAGGATTTTCAATTCCGCACAGCGCTATTCTGTCATAGCTCAGGTACATCGCAGGAGCAATGCCCTTATAGAAATCCAGAAAATATTTCAGTTCGTTTTCGATCTGAGGATTTTCACCCGGAGAGCTTTTTCCGGCAATGAAATCTCTGGACTGAGAGAGAGTCATTTCAACTCTGCGTTTATAAACAACTCCCTTATACTTCTTTTTCAGTTCTACAAAAACCATTGAATCGTCATCGGGAACGCCGTAGCTTCGTACTCGGAGCTTCTCCTTATAGACGGGTTTTTCAATGGAATTTCTGATCAGTAGATGATCCGGAGTATCGTAGTAGATGTTGCATACCTTGCTTTTGCCGTATTTGTCGCTGATAAAATGCTTTGCAAGCCTTGTTATAAGCTTTTCATATGTACTTTCGTCAATCACATACTTCTTTTCGTATCGCTTGAATACTTCCTGGTAAGCTTCCACATAATCTCTCCTTTCATTGTTGTGTAAGGGTTTAGTATGATTTCTGTAATTTTCTGCGTTGTTAGTATAATATACTAGCATTAAATGTAGATAAACCATATATGCAGATATGGTGAAAGTTCAGAAAGACATCATATACGCAAAAAGCCGCGGCGCGAGGGGGTGCGGGCGGCTTTTGCATTAGAATTAATACTGAACCTGTTTTGTCTGCTTCAAACGTACTCACGCTGATTTATTCTGCAATTGCCTTATGGAAAATCTTCTTTCCTTTTTTGATTATAACAGGCTCGGAAAGATCAACAAGTCCCTTTGGGTCTGTGAACTTTTCATCGTTTACGGATATACCGTTCTGTGTAACAAGACGTCTTGCTTCGCCGTTTGAAGCGCAAAGACCGCATTTAACGAGCAGTGTAAGGATTCCGATCTTACCGTCATCAAGCTCAGCCGCAGGAATAGCTGTAGAAGGCATATCCGCACTGTCGCCGCCGCCTGCGAAGATCGCCTTTGCCGCAGTATCTGCCTTGTTGGCCTCTTCCTCGCCGTGAACAAGCTTTGTAAGCTCGTAAGCCAGCAGTTCTTTAGCCTTGTTGTATTCTGCGCCCTCCATATGCTTTTCCATTTTCTCGATTTCCTCGATAGGTACAAAGGTAAGCATTTTCAGGCATTTGATAACATCAGCGTCAGCTACGTTTCTCCAGTATTGATAGAACTCGTACGGAGAAGTCTTTTCAGGGTCGAGCCATACTGCGCCCTTTTCGGTCTTGCCCATCTTCTTACCCTCGGAATTGAGCAGAAGAGTAATAGTCATAGCGTAAGCGTCCTTGCCAAGCTTCTTTCTGATAAGTTCAGTACCGCCCAGCATATTTGCCCACTGGTCGTCACCACCGAACTGCATATTACAGCCGTAGTCTGTAAACAGCTTGTAGAAATCGTATGACTGCATTATCATGTAGTTGAATTCCAGGAAAGTAAGTCCTCTTTCCATTCTCTGCTTGTAACACTCAAAGGTAAGCATTTTGTTTACCGAGAAACAAGCGCCTACTTCGCGCAGGACATCTATATAGTTCAGGTCGAGCAGCCAGTCCGCATTGTTTACCACCAGTGCCTTGCCGTCGGAGAAGTCGATAAAGCGGCTCATCTGCTTTTTAAAGCATTCAACATTGTGCTGAATGGTTTCGGGAGTGAGCATCTTTCTCATATCCGTCTTTCCCGACGGATCGCCTATCATTCCGGTGCCGCCTCCGAGCAGAGCTATAGGCTTGTTGCCTGCCATTTGCAGACGCTTCATAAGGCAAAGCGCCATAAAGTGTCCGACATGGAGAGAATCAGCTGTCGGGTCAAAACCAATGTAGAACGTAGCCTTTCCGGCATTGATAAGTTCTTTGATTTCCTCCTCGTCGGTAAGCTGAGCGAGAAGACCTCTTCTTTTTAGTTCTTCAAATAATGTCATTTTTTATTCCTCCAAATTTATAATAGTTGTGCGGTGTTGCCTTAAATTACATAAATTACAATAAAACATAAACGATGAGATCAGCATTTGATCTCATGGATACCACCGCCTTTCCGTAGCCAAGTCATTAAATACTCTTTTTCGTCTGTTGTTTTATCAGTGTTTTCACACGAAATTTCAAAACCCTCTCGTTTGTAGAATCTCACAGCTTTCTCATTTTTGACATAAACGTTAAGCGAAAGCTTATCATGCTTTTGCTTTACATGGTCAAGCAAAGCTTTTCCTATGCCTTTTCGCTGAAGGCTTTTGTCAACAAAAATTCCTGCAATATAATTTTGTTCGAGCCCGATAAATCCGCAGATTTTTTCTTTCG
Source organism: Ruminococcus sp. (assembly GCA_021770655.1). Classification (GTDB taxonomy): domain Bacteria; phylum Bacillota; class Clostridia; order Oscillospirales; family Ruminococcaceae; genus Hominimerdicola. Next base: position 73,380 of record JAETQO010000017.1, read on the forward strand.
ATTTATAAATATAGACTTCGGCGTTGGAAATAGCCGACTTAACGTTTTCAAAATTATCGAGCCAATATTTTTTTTCAATAAACCAGTGGGCGGAAATATTTTCGTTCAGCCAGATATTCATTACATCTTTTATATCTTGATTTTTCATTTCGGTTATCATTTATTTTTCTCCTATATATCGAAAAAAGACAGCTGTTTGTCCCCATACCCTTGCTTATAGGAGCTGATAATATCTTTCATACTGTACAAAATTCCGTACTTGTCGCATTCTGCGGAAAATACTCCCCACAATTTTTTGGCATTCGGAGAAACGCAGTTATAACGTTCGCCGTAGTATTTGCGGTACTTGTCCGACAGCCCCGGGAACAGCTCGTCCAGCTTTTTATAGTAATGTTCACGCTGATTCATTCTTAACGTCATACCGAAAGCCGGGTAAATATATTCCACTCCGCATTCGTGAGCGCGCTTTACAATGCTCAGAATGTTTTCCTCGCTATCCTCAATAAGCGGAAGTACGGGCATAAGCGTTATGCCTGTTTTTAAGCCTGCTTCAGACATTTTAGCAAGCGCTTCAAACCGTTCGGACGAAACGCTTACGTTCGGTTCAACAAGCCTGCAAAGCTTATCATCGCAGGTCGTTACAGTCATTTTGCAAAGCACGGGAGAATGTCCGGCTATCTGTCTGTATAAGTCAATATCCCTTGTAATAAGCGAAGATTTTGTTATTACCGTTACTCCGAAATTATAAGCGTCGATAAGCATTAATGCCTTTTCGGTAATCCGTTCGGTCTTCTCAAAAGGATTGTAAGGATCGCACATTGCTCCTGTTCCGATAACGCCGGTGCGGACCTTACGCCGAAGTTCGTTTCTCAGAATTTCAATGCAGTTTTCCTTTGCTCTTACCGTATCGAAATTATCGATACGATAGCACTCGCTCCTGCTGTCGCAGTAAATGCACCCGTGACAACAGCCTCGGTACAGATTCATATTGTAGTCGTTTCCGAACCAATCGGAGGATTTATTTTTCTGTAATATGGTTTTGCAGGGGATAGTCTGCATAATAAATCTCCTTTATTTAACCGCCGCAATAACAGAAAATTTTTGATAAGAATAAATACATTCCGGATTTTCAAAACCGCTTTCTTTAAGCATTTGAATTTCTTTTTGAACAGAACATTCTCTGTCCAGCTTTCGTCTTTCTTTCCAAAGCTGCAAATCCTTTTGAGAAAGACCGGACTTTTCAAGAGCGTTCACCCAAGCCGAATCTACGGCTAAACTGAAATTTTTATCGTCAAAACAAAATTGATCGTAATTTATAAAAGCTCCGCCGATTGGAAGTCTGTCGTAAATTGCTTTAAATAAATTTATTTTTTCATCATTTTCCAGATGATGAATAGACAAAGCTGAAATTATAAGGTCAAAATCTCTTGTGGGTAATGCTTTGCAGTAATTGTCTGTTATAAACTTCACATTTTCAATTTCGGCAAAACGTTTTTTCGCACCATCAAGCATCTCTTCCGCAATATCATCAAGAGTAAATTCCGCATTTGGAAAGGGTTTGTACCAATACATAGAGAGTAAGCCTGTTCCCGCACCTAAATCAAGAATACACTTTGGCGTTTTCACAGTTTTTGCAAGCAATTCCGTAGTATTGACATAAAAATCTTCAAAACAAGGAATAAATTTTCGTCTGTTGATGTCATATTCTTTGGCGATAAGATTAAACTGATTTTCTATGTTCATAAAGCTTGCCTCCAATCAAAAAATCCTCCGACAGAACATCTGCCGGAGGACGAAATTACTCGTGGTACCACCTCGGTTTATCGGATAAATTATCCGACCTTTACGAACTCAGCATAAAATGCGAAGTCACTGCGCTTTAACGGGCGCACCCGTATTTCACTACTTAAATTTCGCAAGATCCGCTCGGAGATGTATTCGCAGACGTATTCCTCCGCTTCCTTGCACCGACCGAAAGCTCTCTTGTTCGGAAAAACGTCCCTACTTGTTCTCGTCACAGCGTTTAACTTATTATTTTAAGGATAACATAGGATCACTTATTTGTCAAGGCTTTTTTGAATTTTTCCCAGACTTGCTGTGAAAGTGATAATACCTTCTTCCGCTTTGCAGTAAATTTTTCCTTTGTGCGATCTTACTATTTCTCTTGCAATGGAAAGACCTATTCCGTTGTCTGCTCTTTTTTCGCCCTCTTTGCGGATGATATTATATATTATAACAGCCGGTATCAGAAATGATATAAGGTGATTATATATTAATAGATTTAAAACTATTAATATATAGTATAATATATATTTCTCTATATAAGCAGAATGGTGTATAATTATAGATAACGGACAAAGATTACATAAATCTTTGTTTATACCGCTTAAAATAGTTGATAATTATTTGCTTGCAGTGCTCTACCGACGGTGTCATGTAACGTGATTCATCCCATGATAGTAGGATGTATCTCTTCATCGGCAAATCAGAGACATGTTTGAAAACAAGAAAATCACTGTAAAAATGTTCCCATGTGTACTTTGGTATGAATGCAATGCCGAGATTAATTTTCAGCAGATCTCTCATAATGTTTGGAGAATCAACATAGGTGGAAATCGTAGGAGTAAAATCGCATTCCTTGCAGTAGTGGGAAATTATATTGTAAAGATTGTGCCCTGTACTAAGACTGATGAATGATTCGTTGGCTAAGTCGCTGATTGTTAGATTATCTTTTTTGGCAAGTCTGTGTTTTTTAGGGATAACTACTCCCAATGGTTCTTCCATGAGTATTGTTTCGGATGATTCGGATATATGTGTATAATCTGAGAATATTTTCAAATCATAGGGCATAAGCTCCATATCAGCGTGTTGTAAAAGCTGCAAATGCATCTTAGGGTATGCTGTTTGAATTTCACTGATGATTTCGGGAATAAGCAATGATGTGGATTGAACGCAGATACAAACGTTTTTTAGTGTGTCCTCTTTGTAAGTTTGCAGCTCTCGCTTGGCATTATCGAGTGATTGGAAAACAGCGTTGACGTGTTTTAGAAAAATTTCGCCTGCTTTGTTTAAAACAATTTGCTTGCCCACTCTGTCAAACAGAGGCATTCCCACCTCGTTTTCCAATCGCTTTAACGTTTGACTTAGTGATGGTTGTGCGATGAACAATTGCTTTGCAGATGCAGAAATGTTCTGATTTTTTGCAATAATACGGAAATATTCCAATTGTTGTAATTCCACAAATATCATTCCTTTGCAATATAAAAATTAAAATAAATAGCTTTCAAGCTATATTATATCATTTCTTTTAATAAAATTCAAGATAAATAATCGGAGGTAATATTATGAACACAGACCATCCCAAACAGACGCTTGACAAAACTCAGATAGACAAGATAAGGAAAATTGAAAACTATCGAGAGAAAAACAAATATGTTAAACAAGGACAGATTGTTTGTGCAGGCTCTTCACTTATGGAGATGTTTCCAATTGAAAAATTTGTTAGGGAAACAGATAGCGATAAAATCGTATATAACCGTGGAATAGGGGGATTTACAACCGAAGAACTAAATAATATGCTTGATGTTTGTGTGCTTGATTTACGCCCGTCAAGAGTATTTATCAATATTGGCACTAATGATTTAAGCGATTCAAGAATCCCGATGGATAAGATAATGTCTAATTATGATGAGATCATAACCCGAATTGAGAACGAAATTCCTAATGTGGAGATCTATCTTATGGCGTATTACCCAGTAAATACAGAGGCGGCTTCTCCTGAAATGAAGGAGTGTCAGAAAATCAGAAACAACATAAAGATTAATACAGCAAATGCCGAGGTAAAAAAGCTTGCCGAAAAGCACGGCCAGCGGTATATCGATATAAACAGCAATCTGAAAGACGAACAAGGCAGACTGAAAGCCGAGTATACAATCGAGGGTATGCACATTAATGAAGATGGTTATAGAGCAATATTCGAGACCTTTATGGAATTTATAAGGGAGCCGTCTTGGAAATAAATAATTATGATAAAGAATCGCAAAGGCAAATAGGCTCAAGTAATAAAAGGTAGGTGAAGGTCCACGCCGCTTATGATCAACGCAGATGTGTGGGCATTATATATGTTAAAACTATTTCGTTATTTGAAAAATTATAAAAAGGAAAGTATAATCGGTCCGCTTTTCAAGCTTATCGAGGCTTGCTTTGAGCTCGCCGTGCCGATAGTAATGGCTGATATTATAGACATAGGCATAAAAAATTCGGATAAGCCTTATATTTACCGCATGGGCGCAGTACTTGTCCTGCTGGGATTCCTTGGTCTCGCCTGTTCGCTCACGGCGCAGTTTTTTGCCGCAAAGGCTTCATTGGGCTTCGGAACGGCTCTCAGGACAGATCTGTTCAAACATATAAATTCCTTGTCCTATGCTGAGATAGACAGCGTAGGAAGTCATACGCTTGTAACAAGAATGACCGCCGATATAAACACTGCCCAGCAGGGCGTGAATATACTGCTGAGATTGTTTCTGCGTTCGCCTTTTATCGTTATAGGCTCGGTTATAATGGCGTTCACCATTACGGTAAAGCTTACGCTTATCTTTCTGATAATCGCACCGTGCTTAGCTTACGTCATATATAAAATAATGAACATAACTATCCCGCAGTATAAGGGAATCCAGAAACGTCTTGACAAAACAAATCTGATGACCAGCGAGGCGCTTACCGGCGCAAGAGTTATAAGAGCCTTTTCCCGCCAGCCGGACGAGGAGAAAAGCTTTGCGGAAAACACAGAGGAGCTTAAAAGACAGCAGATAATTGCGGGCAGAATTTCCGCACTGATGAATCCGTTGACCTATGTTATTGTCAACTTTGCTATTATGGCGATAATCTGGTTCGGCGGACAGAATGTTTATACAGGTTTTCTGTCTCAGGGCGAGGTCATTGCGCTTATCAACTATATGAATCAGATACTGCTTGCTCTGCTCGCTATGGCTATACTTGTTACAAATATAACTAAAATGCAGGCTTCGGCGTCAAGAATAAATGATGTTTTTGATATAAAGACAAGTATATCCGATGAAGGAAACACCGATGTTTCGAATGTTGAGAGCGCGCCCTGCGTTGAATTCAGAAATTGTGCGTTTTCTTATCATTCCGGTGAGGAAAAAGCGCTTGAGGGCATAAGCTTTACCGCCGCGAGGGGTGAAACAGTTGGAATAATCGGAGGTACGGGTTCGGGCAAGACTTCTATGATAAATCTTATTCCCAGATTTTACGACGTTTCACAGGGCGAGGTACTTGTGGACGGCGTGAATGTAAAAAGCTATCCGTTAAAACAGCTCAGAGGAAAAATAGGGCTTGTTCCGCAGAAAGCCGTGCTGTTTAAAGGTACGGTAAGGGATAATATGAAGTGGCGCGACAAAAACGCTGAGGATGAGCAGATATGGAACGCTCTTGACATTGCGCAGGCGAAGGACTTTGTCGAGCAAAAGCCGGACAAGCTGGATGAAGTTATTTTGCAGGAGGGAAAAAATCTCTCCGGCGGGCAAAGACAGCGGCTTACCATTGCAAGAGCGTTGGTGGGCGATCCTGAGATTCTGATACTTGACGATTCCGCTTCCGCTCTCGATCTTGCAACGGACGCAAGACTGAGGAAGGCAATTGCGGAAAAAACGGACGGTATGACCGTATTTATCGTATCGCAAAGAATTTCATCCATAAAAAACGCCGATAAGATAATTGTGCTGGACGACGGTAAAATAGCAGGCATAGGCTCAAACAGAGAGCTTTACAGAAATTGCGCTGTATATAAGGAGATATGCCTTTCACAGCTTTCGGAAAAGGAGGCGGCTGAAAATGAAAAATAAATCTGCTAAACTTGATACTTCCGCTTTGAAACCGCTGATGAAGTATGCCAGACCGCATATCTGGCTGTTTGTACTGTCTATGGTCTTTGCTGTGATAACTGTTGCATTTACGCTTTATGCTCCTATTCTGGTGGGCGACGCAGTTGACCTTATCATAGGCATGGGGCTTGTGGATTTTGACGGGATACGGACGATTCTTATAAAAATCGGCGTTATCGTAGCGATAACGGGTATTGCGCAGTGGCTTATGTCGCTTTGTACAAACAAGATAACCTACTGCGTGGTAAGAGATATAAGAAACGATGCTTTTGAAAAGCTCCAGAGACTTCCGCTTTCCTATATTGACTCTCATCCCCACGGCGATATTATCAGCCGCATAATCACCGACCTTGAACAGGTCTCCGACGGTCTTCTTATGGGCTTTTCTCAGCTCTTTACAGGAGTATGCACTATTTTCGGAACGCTGGGATTTATGCTTTCCATAAATGTGAAAATCACTTTAATAGTTGTAATAATCACTCCGCTTTCTCTTTTTGTGGCAAGATTTATTGCAAAAAACACCTTTAAGCTTTTTCATCTCCAGTCTGTTGCACGCGGTGAAATGACAAGTCTTGTGGAGGAGATGACGGGTAATCAGAAAATCGTTCAGGCGTTTTGCTATCAGGAGGAGTCGGAAAAGCAGTTCGATGAGGTTAACCAAAAACTCCGGCAGGTAGGCGTAAATGCGACGTTCTTTTCCTCGCTTACAAATCCCTGCACAAGATTTGTAAACGGTCTGGTTTATACCTCAGTTGGAATAATCGGCGCGCTTTCGGTAATAAAAGGCGGTTTTACCGTTGGAAATCTGAGCTGTTTTTTGACTTATGCAAATCAGTACACAAAACCGTTTAACGAGATATCGGGAGTAATAACCGAACTGCAAAGCGCATTCGCTTCCGCAAAGCGCGTGTTTGAAATTATAGACGAGCAGGAAGAGACCCCTGACGCTTCCAATGCTAAAGTTCTTACCGACGTTGACGGAAATGTGGATATTGACAATGTATTTTTCAGCTATACTCCGGAGGTAAAGCTGATAGAGAATTTCAATCTCCACGTTAAGAGCGGCCAGCGCACCGCTATCGTCGGCCCCACCGGCTGCGGAAAAACAACAATGATAAATCTGCTCATGAGGTTTTACGACGCAGACAGCGGAGAGATCTCTCTGAGCGGAGTGCCGATCAGGAAATGCACAAGAAATTCCATGAGAAGTATGTACGGAATGGTTTTGCAGGAAACCTGGCTCAAAACCGGAACAATCAGAGAGAATATCTGTTACGGCAAGCCGGACGCCACAGAGGAAGAAATGATCTCTGCCGCAAAAGCGGCACATTGTCACGGCTTTATCAAAAGACTTCCAAATGGATATGATACTGTCATTTCGGACGGTTACAGCACTATTTCGGCAGGACAGAAACAGCTTTTGTGTATAGCCAGAGTTATGCTTTCTCTGCCGCCTATGCTTATTCTTGACGAGGCGACTTCTTCCATAGATACCCGAACCGAAATACTGGTACAGAAAGCTTTTGAAAAAATGATGCAGGGCAGAACAAGCTTTATAATTGCCCATCGCCTTTCTACGATAAAAAATGCCGATACTATTATAGTAATGAATGCGGGACATATCGTAGAACAGGGAAGTCATGAGGAGCTTATGAAGAAAAACGGCTTTTATGCTGAACTTTACAATTCACAGTTTGCGGTAAGCTGATAATATCCTTTGCTAAAACAGACACGGACGGCTGATGTTTTTCAGCCGTCCGTGTCTTTATACGTTTTATTCTTCATCACACAAAGCAAAATCAATTTTTCCGGAATTTACATTGGCGTTAAGGACCTTGATCCTGATTTGGTCGCCCACTCTGTATTCCTTTCCGTCGGTGAGATTTTTCAAACTTACCATATCGTCGCAGACATATTCTCCGTCGGTCATATTGTCGGTGTGGAGAAGTCCCTCGCAGGTGTTCGGCAAAGCTATGAACAGTCCGAAATCAACTGCCGAAACGATCGTACCGAGAAATTCTTCACCGATATGAGCCGTCATATATTCGGCTTTGTAGCAGTCCTCACAGTCGCGCTCGACCTGCATTGCAGTAAGCTCTGTTTTGGTTGACTGGTCTGCGGAGGCATAAACAAATTTGTTGAATCTGGAAGCGCAATCCTCTGCACTTGTGCCGGACAGAAATTCCGACATTATGCGGTGTATCGTCAAATCCGGATAGCGTCTGATAGGAGAGGTGAAGTGTGCATAGTCCTCAAGGGCAAGTCCGAAATGACCGACCGGCTCGGTGGAATATCTTGCCTTAGACATACTTCTGAGAACGACATTGTTCATTATCATATCTACATTTGTACCCTTGGAAGCCTTCAATATCTCCGACATATCCTTAGGCGAAGCCTTTTCTCCGAGTTTGTACGGAACATTCAGCTTGACGAGCGCCTCTTTAAGCGATTCGATCTTTTCCGCAGAAGGCTCTTCGTGAATACGGTAAACAAAAGGAAGTCCGTTTTCCAGACCGAACCTTGCCGCACATTCGTTGGCAATAAGCATGAAGTCCTCTATCATCTCTTCGCTTCGTCCTCTTGTTCTCGGAAGTACGTCAACACAGATATCGCGTTCATCAATAATAATCTTGCTTTCCGAGGTGTCAAGCTCCGGCGCACCGCGGTTTTTCTTGCTTTTGTACAGTGTGTCTGCAAGTTCCTTCATCACAGGCAGAGCGTCAAGTATCTCTGCATATTTTTCACAGCTTGATTTGGAGTTGTATCCCTCAAGAAGTTCGTTTATTTCAGAGTATACGCCTTTAACTCGTGAGCGTATCACAGACTTTGCAAATTTGTATTCTTTGATGTTGCCGTTTTTATCCAGCTTGCAAAGGCAGGAAAACGCCAGTCTGTCTTCCTGAGGGTTTAGCGAGCATATGCCGTTGGAAAGCTCTTTCGGAAGCATTGGAATAACTCTGTTGGCATAATAAACGCTTGTACCTCTTTTGAACGCCTCATCGTCCAGCTTTGACTTAGGCTTGACATAGTGAGAAACATCAGCGATGTGAACGCCGAGAATATATCCGTCTTTTGTTTTCTCTACAGATATGGCGTCGTCAATATCCTTAGTGTCCGCTCCGTCGATCGTGAAAATGGGTTTATCCCTCAGATCAAGACGATTGGGTATTTCTTCTTTGATTCTGGAGTAGTCCGACACAAGCTTGGCTTCATAAATTACTTCGTTCGGAAATATTGGCGTAAGTCCGTTTACCTCCAGAACGCTTAGAGCGCAGGCGGAGGCTTTCAGCGAACTGCCGTAGGAGGACACGATCTCACAATGATGTTCGGAGTGTTTTTCACCTCGCTTTGTTATCTGTGCAACGACCTTGTCGCCGTCATGAAGTTCCAGCAGCATAGGATTATCAAACGTCATAGCATATTTCGACAGCGTATCCGGAACGATTTTAAGTATGCCGAACTCTTTGACAAGTTCTCCCGTAAACTTGGTGAAATTCTCCTCCAGAACCGACATGACCTCGCCCTCTAGAGAAACGCCCTCGCCCTTAAATGTCCTCACAAGAACAATGTCGTGCGGCATAGCGCCCTTCAGATATTTTCCCACAATGAAGATTTCTTCGCCCGTATCGATATTTTTTACAAATCCGTAGGTCTTGTTGAGCCTTACGACCTCGCACTTTACAAACTTTTTGGGGTCGACAAGCTTAAAGCCGTATTTGTCCTCAATTATCTCGCCGCGGCTTTTCATTTTTTCTATAGCTTTTGTGAACTTGTCAAAATCAAAGCCTTTACAGCGGCATGATTTTAGAAGTTCTTTGAATTTAAGAGGCTTTTTGCCCGCTTTTTTCAGCTTGCCGTAAACAAGCTTTCTGTAATCAATTTTCATAGTATTCCTTTCTTTTATACACGTCAATAGTTACGCGTAATTTTTCATTTATTTATTTTGCTTAAATTCCAGCGCAGTATAGCAGTCTTTGAATTTAAAACCCATTTTCTCTGCTATTGACAGGGAGGTTCGGTTTCTTGCGTCCCAGTGAGGGATCAGATGTCTTTTCATACATTCAAGCAGAAACGCCGAAGCTGTAATTTGCGCAAATCCATTCAGTCTGTGTTCCGGATCGGTAGAAACCTCGACCTCTACGCCCTTGTCGTAATATGAAAACGTCGAGGTTCCGCTGAGTATTTTTTCGCCGTCGGTAATAATATACCCGAAACCGTGGCGTGAATAGTCCTCGTAGTTTTTGAAATTAATGACAAATGAGGAGGACCAGTCTTCTCCGAGTGAAAGCTCGTAAAACCTGCGGTCGATCTTTTCAAGCCGCAGATCGTTGAATCTGTTTATCCGCTCAGCCGAGTTCTCAAGCGTATTCCTGTCAAAGCCGTTTTCGGGCGGTTCAGTGTGAAAACGCTCGACCTTATAAAGTCTTTCATCAAAGTTAATAAGAAGTTCAGCAAATTCATCACTGTCCGGAACGATCACAGCATAGGGATTATTTCCGATAATGTTAAGAATATCAGCCGCATAAGCAGGCTTTCCCGCAGCAAAGTAAAAATCGCCGCAGCATATCAGAGCCGTTTTCGGATAGTTCAGATCGTCGCAGAAGCCCTTGCCTAATATACCGTCAAAATATGAAAACATAAGCGAGTCGTAAAAACCGCTGAACAATGGGAAAATCTTATTCTTTACATTATCCGCACATAGCATATATATTTTGTCAACTCCCGTTTTACAATGAAAAAGCCCTGCCGGAGCAGGGCGTGCAATTATTTCTTGATTTGATAAATAATATTTACTGCAAGAGTAATTACAAAAATTAAAACAGCGCATATTTTTGTAAGCCTGTTAAGCTTCGCGTCTTTTGTGTTCGCACCGTTTTTGCCGTAGAAAGAATCGTTGTAACCTCCGCCGATAGCAGAGGTAAGACCCTGTTCCTTGGTATCCTGTGCAAGAACTACAAGTATAATAACAAGGCTGGCGACGATAAGCAGTGCGCCTGCGATAATTTCGAGTATGCTCATTTTAAATCCTCCAAAACATAATTATGCATTTTAATATAGTATAACATACATTTTCATATATTGCAAGTGTTTTTTGAAAATTTATAAAAATTTAACGGTTTAAGGTAACACCGCACAACTATTGTGTGCGGATAACGCAGAAAATTTTTCGTTAGATTGTATAGAAACGACGCAGGAATACTTGTGTCTTTCAAGGAGTTTCTGTGCAAGATATTTCAAGCTTTTCCAGCATAAATCCGGGCTTTATAAGTCCGCTTTGTGCAATGACCTTTCCGTCAATAAGTATTGCGGCGGTCATATTCTGATTGGATTTGTTCGGGTTCTGCACCATAAGCTGTATTTCCTTGGTGGAAAGAGTGATGCTTACTGCGTCTGAAAAGGTTATGTTTACAGCCCCGCCGCCCTCAGGCTGGCTGAGCTTTTCTTCGTTGCCGCCGATCTCAATAACATTGCTGTCAATCTGAACAGGCTCAAATTCGCTGTCTGCCGCCGATTGGTGCAGATTGCTTCTGCTGCGGTAAAAAATTGCCCATATTGCGGTGCAAACGGATAGTACAGTAATCAATGCCAACAGCGCTATCAGCGCACGTCTTTTCTTTTCATTGCGATTTTCCTTGTTGTCCATAAATGATCCTCATTTGCTTTTTATTTTGTCAAAGATTTTTCTGTCGCTGTGCTGTCACTGTTAATATCAGCATAATAGTAATTCAAAACTCAGATTCGGGGGCTTGCGATTCCATGATCTTCAGTGCGGTCTTCAGTCCGTCAACGGCGGCAGACATAATTCCTCCTGCGTATCCTGCGCCTTCGCCACAGGGGTAAAGATTTGAAAGACTGAGAGAAACCATATCTTCGTTGCGAGTTATCCTAACAGGGGAGCTTGTGCGCGTTTCGGGAGCGGTTAGGATCGCTCCGCCGTCACCAAAGCAGGTCATTTTTCCGGCGAATACCTTTAAGCCGCTTTCCAGCATATCGGTTACAAATTCAGGAAAAATCTTTCTTAGCTCGGCAGGTTCGGTTCCCAGACTGTAGGTTGGAGAAACGTTCCCCGCTGAGTTCTCATTGCCGTTCAAAAAACCTGAAACCGTTGTTGACGGCGCTTTGTAACTTCCTGTAAGCTTGTAAGCATTCTGTTCGATCTGCCGTGCGAATCTCACTCCGTCCAAAGGATCATGACCAAAATCATCGGGAGTAACGGATACTACAAGGGCGGCGTTGGCATTTTCACCGTCTCTGGCAAACTCGCTCATTCCGTTGGTGACTACGCCGCCTTTTTCAGAAGCGGAGGGAACGACCGTTCCGCCGGGACACATACAGAATGTATAAACTCCTCTGCCGTTTTTATCCCTCCATGAAAGCTGATATTCTCCCTTAGGCAGCAGGGGACTGCCTGCATATTCTCCGTAGAGGCTTTTATCAACATCAGCTTGTTTATGCTCGATCCTTGCGCCTACGGAAAATGGTTTTGGTTCTAAAAATACGTTTTTACGCTGCAAAAGCTCAAACGTATCTCTTGCGGAATGTCCTATTGCAAGGACAAGGACGGAAATTTTTTCTTCACAGCCGTTAAAATAAATTTTGTCAACTTTTCCGTCTTTCACAGAGAAATCGGAAAGCGTGCTGTCAAACCTCACCTCGCCGCCCAGACTGATAATGCGATTTCTGATAGCCGAAACTATGTTTCTGAGATTGTCTGTGCCGATATGGGGCTTGGCTTTTGTGAGTATTTCCTGCGGTGCGCCGAATTCGGCAAAGCGTTCAAGAACATACCGGCAAAGCGGGTCTTTGATCCGTGTAGTAAGCTTTCCGTCCGAAAATGTTCCTGCGCCGCCTTCTCCGAACTGTACGTTTGAATCGGGGTCAAGCTCGCCCGTGAACCAGAAACGGTTTACTGCGGCGATACGCTTATCCATCATACCTCCGCGTTCCAGAATAAGCGGACGGTAGCCCTGCTCCGCAAGGGCAAGCCCCGCAAACATACCTGCCGGACCGAAGCCTGCAATGACCACTCTTCCTTCGGCTTGTTTATCGGAAATGACCGGATCAAAGCCGCTTTGCTCGACATAAGTAAGCGAACTGTTTCGGAGACAAAGCTTTCTTTCTTCTTCTTTGCTGTCAAGTTTTATAAATACAGAGTGTACAAAGTGTATATCATCTCTTTTTCTGGCGTCAAGGGAGATTTTGTGAATTTGACAGTCATTGGCGTGCTTTGCGGCAGTACCAAGCTTTTTAAGGGCGGCCGCGATTATCTCATTCTTATCCGCATTCAGGGGAGATTTGATTTGATTTACTATAATTGGCATTAGTTCCTCCATACCGAAAAATCGGGACGAAAGATCGTCCCGATTTGTTTTATGAATCTGAAACAACTATCTGGATTTCGTTGTTTCCATAGCCCCATACGTTGTTGTAGTTTTTGGAGTAGATTATCGCTTGACGGGAATAGGAGCCTGAATCTATGATGTCGCTCAGATCTATCTGAGCGTAAAGATCCTCGTCCTTCAAGCTGTTAATGACTTCCTCAGGACCGTAAACACGGACGTTTGAAAGCTTTTTGGTTTCGACCTCCGTCTTTTTGCCCATAGGTCTGTTGTTGACAATAAAATGACTTGACGGGATAGAAAATTCCTTGTAGGTGTATCCGGTAGAATCAAAGCTTACCTTTACCTCTTCTTCTCCGTTCATATTGACTTCGCCGGCGTTGAGCGGAATTTTGAATCTGTAGGTCTTGACAAGGTTGATATCCGAAAGATCAATGGTTCCTACGTTGAGTATTTCAGTATCCTCATCTTCAAGATTGGGGGATACAACAGATATCTTGCTTTCCGACAGATTCATCGGCAAAGAGCTTACATCGAAGTTTTCGGGGCAGTTTGTAATATCAACTTTCAGAGTAGCGGTTTTCTTCTTGAATACCACAAAGTTTACGTCAAAGGACTTGGCGTCTTTTATCTCAAGCTTTGATGAATCGATAATGTTGTCGTCATCATCATAGAAGATAATATCCGTAGTATTTATGGTTGTGTCCTCGGAGATTTTCTTTGATTTGGAAATCTGCGCAACAGCCTTGCTTATACTGTCAAGATCGTTCTTTATGCCTTCCACGGTGATCTCAGACGGAGAAACGTTTGTATCCTTTAGTATATAGCCCTCTTCTGCGCTGATAAGCGGAGCCTCGGCGGTAAGAGGAACGGCTTTCGTGGTCAATCTGTCGAAGTTTACAGAAACGGTGTCAGGCTTGACTGAAACCACCGTAACCTTATCTGCCGAATGTGCGGAGCTTACCTCAATATCCAGATCGTAAGTGCCCTCTTTTGTAACGCCGTCAAGATTAACGGCAGCGATAAGATCCGCGGCAGTATAGCCGCCTATCTCATAGTTCATTCCCTTTATTTCAACGTCTACGGAAATGTCCTGATAGTTCAGGGCGGAAAGTCCTTTTTCCTTAGCCTGAGTTCCGTCCATTGAGAATACTACGGGAACGTTGGTTATCGTTTTGTTAATGGTCGGGTACTGTGTGATAGAAAGCACAAACCAGATAATTATCGCTATGATAACCGAAAGAATTCTAAGCCCGAAATCCGTTCCGTGTTTACTTGCTTTTTTTTGCTCTTTTATTTCTTCCATTTTGAAATCACCCTTCCTGCAAAAGAATTCTCTCTAATGGAATTGGCGTCTTTTTCGGGCAAAAGACGATTGTCCAGAAGCTTTTTAAGCGAATCCTTGGAATATCCCCTTGTAAGCTCGCCGTTTTCGGCAACGGAAATGTTTCCTGTTTCCTCGGAAACTACTACTACGATAGCGTCGGAATTTTCACTCATTCCTATTGCGGCACGGTGTCTTGAACCGAGTTGCTTATTTATAAGCTCGTCCTTCTGCGGTCTTGGCAGAAAACAGCCTGCCGCAAGTATTATGCCGTCTCTTATAATTACCGCACCGTCATGCAGAGGCGTGTTCGGGTAGAAGATATTTCCGAATACTGCAGGCGAAGGAACGCAGTTTAATATCGTACCGGTTGCGATCTGCTCGCCCAGTTTGGTTTTCCTTTCGCAGATTATAAGAGCGCCTGTCTTAGTGGCGGAAAGATTTGCCGCAGCGTCGCAAACAGCGTCGATAGCAGTCCTCCAATGCTCTGTGTTATCGTCGGAATCGCCGGAGGCAAAGAAGTTGAATTCACCGAGACTGGTTCTGCCGACTTTTTCCAGCACGCGTCGAAGTTCAGGCTGAAACATAATAATGAGAGCAAGAAATCCCCATTGAAAACAGGTCTTGAGCAAGAACCTCATAGTCTGCAAATTAAAGAACACGGACAACAGATAGCAGAAAATAAGAATAATAATTCCTTTGGTGAGCTGTTGAGCTCTTGTTTCGCGGATAAGCTTTATGCCGTGGAAGATCAAGAAAGACAGAATACAAATATCGACAATATCGTTAATGCCTATTGATTTAAACACACCCCAGACGGCGTTTAAAACATTAGCAATGCTGTCCAGCATAAGTCACACCCTTTACAATTTATTGAAAACGCGGTTGATTCTTTGCCGCGCAATATGTTCACAATGTTACATATTAATAGTATATCATATTTTTTTGGAAAGTACAAGGGTTAAGCCACAATTTTTTTTACAATTTGTAATAGATCGGAATAGTTTTGTTACAATGAGCAAAAAAGCTTAAAATCGCGATCGGTAAAGAAAAAAATAAATTGTGGGGTAATAATTATGTAAAATAATCATGATATTTTGTGAAAAAGATACGAAACGGTTACAGAACCTGTTGCAAAGGGAGGTTAATTGTGGTATAATAGACCTATTCGGATAATGACGGGCTGTTCTTAAGAAGAAGGTGAGATAATGTGGTTTGTTTTTGCGCTGTTGTCTGCGGTATTTGCGGCGGCGACGTCGATACTTGCAAAGGTCGGAATTGACGGAGTTAATTCAAATCTTGCAACTGCTCTCAGAACCTGCGTCGTACTGATAATGGCATGGCTTATGGTGTTTATAACTCACGCTCAGGGCGGGATCACGTCCATTGGGAAGAAGAGCTGGATATTTCTCATACTTTCGGGTCTTGCGACAGGCGCTTCGTGGCTGTGTTATTATAAGGCTCTGCAAATGGGAGAGGCTTCAAAAGTTGTGCCTGTGGATAAACTTAGCGTAGTTATCACGCTTATTCTGGCTGTTATTTTTCTGCACGAGGATTTCACTGTAAAAACAGCAGTCGGCACAATGCTTATAACTGTGGGAACATTACTGATGGTCCTGTGAATTTTACAGGGAAATCAATTTTCAAAATATTAAATCGGGAAAAGACGATATTATGTTTAAATTACAATAATTATCTGTATATCTTCCCCGCCGTACGGCGGGGAAGATATACAGAAACAAGTACAAGATAGAGAATAAACTTCCCGTTTTTCAGAGCGGCAGGGAAAAGGAGATTCTTGAGAGGGTGGAAAACAACGCTCCCAAAGGGCTTGAGGGTGCTTCTAAGGTGTTTTTCCAGAATATTATGGACATCTCCAAATGCCGTCAATATCAGGAGCTTTTCGCTGATTCGGATAAAATTGAGTACAAAAAATTGGACTTATCAGGTCATAAGGCAGTGGCTGTTCCCGGAACGAACGGTTCTTATTCTCATATAGCCTGCGGTCAAATATTGGAGGATTTTGAACCGGTATTTTTTGAGGATTTTGAGGACGTTTTCAGAGCAGTTGAAAACGGTGAGGCGGATTTCGGAATCCTTCCTATTGCCAACTCAACGGCAGGCTCGGTTGGTCAAACCTATGAGCTTATGAAAAAGCACGATTTTAAGATCTGCGCATCGACCAAAGTAAAGATATCTCATTGTCTTGCGGTTAAGCCGGGAACGAAGTTTGAAGACATAAATGCGGTTTATTCCCATGAGCAGGGACTTTCTCAGTGTTCGGATTTTTTGGCGAGTAACAATTTTAAAAGTCATAGGTATGCGAATACCGCTCTTGCCGCTTGTTACATAAAAGACAGCGACCAACCATACGGAGCGATCTGCTCGGAGACCTGTGCTAATGAGCTGGGGCTTGAAATACTAAGAAGGGATATTGCAAACGCCGCAGAGAATTACACCAGATTTATTATGATCTCGAAAGAAATTCTCAGATCCGACAATGCGAATACAGTGTCGGTTTCACTGGCTTTGCCGCATACTTCATCGGCGCTTTACAGACTTCTCACCAAGTTTTCGGTAGCGGGTCTTAATCTTTCGATGATAGAAAGCAGACCTATTGCAAACACGGATTTCGATGTCGTGTTTTATCTTGATTTTGAGGGAGACATCAGCTCTCCGGACGTTGCAAAGCTTATGAATGAGCTTGATTCGGAGCTTTCATATTTTAAGTTTCTGGGCAACTATGAGGAAGTTTAAGAGTACAAATAATCGGACAGGAGTGATAGTATGCGTATAGGTCACGGATATGACGTACACAGGCTTGCGGAAGACAGACGTCTTGTTCTGGGAGGCGTAGAGATAGCGTATGAGAAGGGCTTGCTGGGTCATTCTGACGCTGATGTTCTTGTTCATGCGATAATGGATTCAATGCTCGGCGCGCTTGCACTCGGCGACATTGGCAAGCTTTTTCCCGACAACGATCCCGAATACGAGGGTGCTGACAGCATGAAGCTTTTAAAGCGGGTCTGCGAAATCATAGACGGCAAAGGATATAAGATCGGAAATATTGATTCCACTATATGCGCTCAGAGACCTAAGCTTGCGTCCTATATTGCAGATATGAGAAAGAACATTGCCTCTGTTTGCGGCTGTGAAGTTTCAAGAATATCGGTAAAGGCGACCACGGAGGAGGGCCTTGGATTTACCGGCGAGGGAGCGGGCATATCCGCAACTGCGGTTTGTTTGCTGGAAGAAAAATAATAGCTGAACCATAGAATAAAGCAAAAGGGACGGTTGCCAAGCCGTCCCTTTTGCTTTATATGTATCACAATAATTTATTTAGAGAAAACAAAAAGGCAACCTATTGGCTGCCTTCTGCTTGTGTAAAAATTTTGGAGAGGATGAAACGAGCTAAGAGTTTTAATCTTAGTGTTTACATTCTTTTCTTTCTCTGTTCTACATTCTATATTATATCCTCTCAGTGCTGTAACTTCAAGAACAGACAAGTTACATTTCACTACAATAGTGTTACAAATTGTATCATTTTGTAACCTTGAAATCTCCTGCGTTAGTCGTGATTTACGCCGTACTGTGCACGGTATTTCTGCATTTTTTCAAGATATTCCTTGCCCTCGACAACACCGTCTTCAATAGCTTTGATAATGTCGTTAATGTTGACGATAGAGTATACCTTTACACCGAAGTCCGCATATGCCTGTTCAACGGCTGACAGCTCGGTATCAAGGGCTTTTTCCATTCTGTCAACGGTTATCACCATTGCCGTAACGTCCACGTCTGCCGCAGATTTGAGCTTTGGCATCGATTCTCTCAGCGCCTTGCCCGAGGTCATGACGTCGTCGATAATAACGACTTTCTCTTTGTCTGAAAGCTTTTTGCCGACAAACATTCCGCCCTCGCCGTGATCCTTGACTTCCTTCCTATCAAAACAGTAGGAAACGTCAATTCCGTATTTTGTTGCCAGAGCGATAACAGCGGAAACAGCAAGAGGGATACCCTTATAAGCAGGTCCGAAAAGCGTTTCTACAGGGATCTTATTGTCCGCAATACAATCGGCATAAAAACCGCCGAGCTTTGCAAGCTGTGCGCCTGTTTTGTAGTTGCCGCAGTTGATAAAATACGGCGCTTTTCTTCCGCTTTTCAAAGTGAAATCTCCGAAAGTGAGAACGCCGCTGTCAACCATGAATTTTATAAATTCTTCTTTATAGGTCATATTAAACTTCCTTTCAGATTATATTCTATGATTATTATATCACAGTTTTATTTTCATTGCAAGTATCTTTCATTCGTCTGTAAAGCAGACTTCCTCTGCAGGCGGCAAAGCAGAAAATACCGTTTATTTTTATATGATCTCTCCAATGTTTTTACCATTCGATAGTGGAAACGTCGGTGGGATTTTCGTTTATTTTTACGTTGTCCACTTTGCTGTTTTTGACGGTAATGACTCTGTCTGCCATTGGCGCGATAGCGGAATTGTGTGTAATGACTACGACTGTTACACCGTTTTTGCGGCAGGTATCCTGCAAAAGCTTTAAAATCGTTTTACCGGTATTGTAGTCCAACGCGCCTGTAGGCTCGTCACAAAGAAGAAGTTTTGGATTTTTCGCCAGTGCTCTGGCTATGGAAACTCTCTGCTGTTCGCCTCCCGAAAGCTGAGAAGGGAAGTTGTTTATTCTGTCCTCAAGTCCCACGCTTTTTAGTACGTCTTCGGGAGTCGCCGCATTTGGACATATTTGCGAGGCAAGTTCAACATTTTCTTTGGCAGTAAGGTTGTTTACAAGGTTGTAAAACTGAAATACGAAACCAATATCAAAGCGGCGATATGAGGTTAGCTGTTTTTTATTATACTGAGCTATATTTTTTCCGTCTACGATTATACTGCCCTCGTCGCAGACGTCCATTCCTCCCAGTATATTCAGAATGGTGGTTTTTCCTGCTCCGCTTGCGCCTACTATAACGGCGAATTCGCCTTTTTCTATTTCAAAGGAAACACCGTTTGCCGCAGTTATAGTTACTTCTCCCATTTTATATCTTTTATATACATTATCAAATTTTACAAAGCTCATATAAATACCTCCATTTGGAATTTTGTTTACGTGCCGCATTACATGGTATCTTTACAATAATAAGTATACTATATTATTGTCATTTTTTCAAGGCAAAATAGCTTTTTTACATGGAATACAGAAGTTTGAGCTGTCTTAAATCATGTTAAGGTAACACCGCGCAACTATTGTGTGCGGATAACGCAGAAATTTTTTCGTTAGTATTGTATAGAAACGACGCAGGAATACTTGTGTCTTTCAAGGAGCTTCTGTGCAAGATAACGGAAAATTGGCAAGTTAGACGTGCACAAATCCGTTAGGCGGTAGTTGTGCGGTGTTGCCTTAATTCTCGTGTAGATAATACTGATACAAAGAAAAAGAGCGGCAGTTATTTACTGCCGCCCTAATCCAGAGGTTATATTTTATAAAGCGAAATCTCTTGAATCGTTGCTGAATACCGATTGTGCAAAGCAGAATGCTTTGTCGCCTATCGTATTCAGTGAATCGCACAGTTCAACGCTGGCAATGGAAATACATTTGTCAAACGCACCGTCACCGATATTTTCTACGCCGTCTTGTACGATCATGCTCCTCAGACTTTCACAGTCACAGAATGCCTGCTCGCCGACATTTTTTACACTGCCGGGTATAACTATCTCCCTGAGTGCGCAGCAACCGTTGAAAGCATTGTTGCCAATAGCCGTAAGCTTTTGCGAGAGTCTTATCGACTCGGCGGACTTGCACTGGGCAAAAGCTTTTTCGTCAACAGACGTTACCGTGTCGGGCAGATAGACGCGCTCCAGCTTTTCGCACAGAGTGAATGAAAACGCGCCGATTTTTCTCAAGCCTGCGGAAATATCAAGTTTTTTCATTTCGGAACATCCGAAAAATGCGTGATCGCCTATACGCTGAACATTTGAAGGAATGATCGCTTCCTCAAGAGAAGAACAAAAGGCAAAAGCGCAGTCCTCAATTTCGGTAAGGGCATTTGGAATATTTATCTTTTTAAGTGAAACGCAGTTCTGGAATGAACCGCACTCAACGGAAATGATATTTTCGTTGAGATAGATCTCTTTCATTTCAGAGCAGAAACCAAAAGCAGATTCCCCGATAATTCTCATTGATACCGGCATATCCACTCTTTCAAGACTGCCGCAGTTATAGAAAGTAAAAGGCTGAATCTCAGTAACGCCCTCAGGGATCACAGCGAATCTGAGAGATTCACAGTTGTAAAAAGCTTTGTATCCGATATAGCTTACGGTTTCCGGGATAGAAACATTAATAAGGGAACAGCACTGAAAAAAAGCTTTTCTGCCGATTGCGGCAACGCCTTTTTTTATAACCGCGCATTTCAGGTCGTACAGATCGGAAAATGCGCCGTTTGCTATGCCGATAACTCTTTTCCCGCAGATCTCAGAGGGTATATCCAAAACTTCCGTATGAATATCGCCTTTGTAGCTCAGTATAATGCAGAAGTTCTCACCTGCCGCTGTATAACAGTAGTCGCCGTAGATTTTTTCTCCGCTGATCTTGCTGTCGGATCTGAGCCCTGCACGACCAAGCGCAAGCATAAAACCGCAGTCATCAATGAAATTGTAACCCATTACAACCTCCGTCTCCTCAATATAAACGTGTTTACTTTCAGATAAAAATATGCAAAAATCTGTTTTCTGTTATATTATAAAATACTTAAACGTTTTCTTGTATATTCTAATGAAATTATACTACAATCATAAGGTATTGTCAATGATTTATTTATAAAAAATTAATTTTTGGACGTTTTTAACGTATTACCTACTGGTTTGTTGTTAAGTTGCACAAAAATATTCTGATCGATATGTTCGATGAAACGTTTTTTATGATAAACGTTTTCGCTAATAAAATTAAAAGCACTAAGTTGTAAATATCTGTATATTTATGCTTTGCCGATAAAAATACTCAAGAATTTGTAATCTATTTGTAATTTCATAACAAATAGCAAAAAATATCCGTTACATTTGTATTAATTTTTTACGCAATAATTCTCGCTTTATGAGAAAATAAGCAAAATCATGGTAATTATATGGCTTAAAAGCAATGTAAATTACAATTTATGCCAGACTTGTTTACAAAAAGGTAACGGAGTTATTACGAATTGTAATAATTATTTTGTTAGGATAATATATATTGATACGAACCGCGCAACACTGCGGTCAATAAACATGAAAGGATTGGTTTGCTATCAGTATCAAAAAAATCATTGCGGTATTTATGTCTGTTGCGACTGTTCTTGCTTGTACGGCTTTTATGCCTGTAAGCGATTCTCTGCCGTTATTTGCGGCGATAACCGTCGAGGCTGAGGAGGGCGTTGCTGTACCGACGGTAAAAAAGAAATATGCATACTCTAACAAGATAGAGCTTACCATATCAAATCTGAGTAAATATTCTTCAGGAACAAGTTTTGAGGTTTATGTGGGAGGTAGATATGTAAAGAAATACGGTCTTACTTCTTTAAAAAAGAAAAATCTTGTTGAGATTTTTCACGACGGCAATAAGTATCTTAAAAGCAATACCGGTTACAGCGTAAGGGTCAAAGCTGTCAATAAAGGTTTATCTAGCGAAAGCTCAGCGTTAAAAATAAAAACTGAGGATAAAACCTATTATCAGATAAAGAAGAATGCTCAGCTTTATACTTTTAAGAACGGAGCGTTTAAAAAATCTTCCAAGGTCAAAAAGCTTGCAATGCCGTCCTGCGTACTTTGTTCCTCAAAGGGTAAGAGAATTGCTGGGCTCAGCATAAAGAATTGTGATGACGATTATCTGCTGATAAACGAGGGCGAGTACAAGGGTAAATATGTAAAGGCAGGTTCTCTGGTTCGGAGAACGCCTCAGCGTAATGCAAAGATTAAAAAGGTAGTGGATTATGCCGCAAGCATGGACGGAGGACGTTACGTTTACGGCGGTGCAAAATATAGGGCGACGGATTGCAGTGGCCTTACTATGCAGGCGTATAATCAGATTGGCGTAAATATTACTCACAGTGTAAGGACTCAGGCTAAAAAAGGCAAGTCTGTATCTATGAAAAATATTCAGGCAGGCGATCTGATAATCTGCAACAATTACGGTCACGTTGCAATGTATATAGGCGACGGCAAAATAGTTCATGCAATGAGCAGTTACTATGGTATAAAGATACAGCCGCTCAACAGAATATCCTACTGCGGAAAAATAAACACGATCAGACGTATAATATAGCATAAAAAATCGGACAGACGTTTTTGATACGCCTGTCCGATTGATTTGTGAAAAAAGATTACTGATCGTTGTTCTGCTGTACTTTGAGGAGATCTCTGATCTCTGTGAGCAGAGCGATGTCGGGAGCAACTTCTTCCGGCTTTTCCTCTTCTGCTTCTTTCTTTCTGAGGTTTTTAAGCGCATTAAAAGCTTTTACAAAGATAAATACACAGAAAGCGGTGCCAAGGAAGGTTACAACTGCGGAAATGAAGTTTCCGACTGCAATAAACGGGTGATTTCCCCAAGGGATCGTAAAGCCGAGGGAACTGAAGTTTACACCGAAAAGAATTGTTCCTACCAGAGGCATGATGATGTCGTTAACAAGCGAGTTGATGATAGCTGTAAAAGCACCGCCTATTACGATACCGACTGCCATGTCAAGAACGTTTCCTCTTGAGATGAATGTTTTGAATTCTTCAAAAAAAGCCTTTACAAAACCCTTCTTTTTCTCTTCCATAGTAGTTTCGTCCTTTCGTTTATTATTATAGCTTAATATTAGCATAAATTTTTATGTTTTTCAATAGCAATTTCGACGATTTATGAACAGTTTCGACGTGTTTTCCTATTGATAAAAACAATAAGAAAGTCAATAATTAATAAAGCGAAACTGTTTTGTAAACAAACAATGAAAAGTATTGCAAAACAAAAAATGATATGGTATAATGATTAAGCTGTTTGAGTGAGGGACACAATGATGGGATATAGCCAAGAGGTAAGGCAGCGGACTTTGACTCCGTCATTCCGATGGTTCGAATCCATCTATCCCAACCAATATAACAAAAACTCATAAACATTGGGGTGTCGCCAAGTGGTAAGGCAACGGACTCTGACTCCGTCATTCCGAAGGTTCGAATCCTTCCACCCCAGCCATATTGGTGGAACAAAAAAGATGCACCACCCGAAAAGCCCGTAATTACGGGCTTTTTTCATGCTCTGAGAGCGAGATTTTCAAGTGTAAAACCGTAGATGCTTTTCAGTTAAAA
>JAETQO010000018.1 GCA_021770655.1 Ruminococcus sp.
CAAGGGCGAGGACGGAAGCCGTGAGCAGGAAGTAGAAATCTACTACCGCTTCATCGGCAAAATCGACTGACCTTTCTTTTTTACCCAACAATATCTTTAATTAAGGGAAACGGGGATAGGTTATCCCGAGACGGAGAAGATATTATACATATGCGCAAAGTACGGCGTTTCAATGGACGGACTGTTTGCAGAGGAGATAGGGGTAAGTTCCGGCGATGAAAAGCGTCCCGCGGAAAAGGGTTTTTTTGAACAGCTTTCCGGCTGGTGGGCAAATCTGTCTGTTAAGGACAAGCGTGATTGCAGGATCATTGCAGTTATTTTTCTTTTGCTGCTGACAGCGAATTTGGTCTATGATATGGGTTATAATTTCGGCAGTTTTTTGTATAATGTTATTCATTAAAAAGTCTGATATGAAAACATTGTTTGGTATATGCTTTAGACTATTTATAATATGAAAATTTACAGAAAATTAATAAAAATGCTTGACAAACGTTTTTTTATGTGTTATGATTGTAGTACCTCTTTATGAGGTCTATTTTTTTGCGCTTTTTTTGAGGGTGCAGAAAAGCATAAGTTACCTCAGAGCCGCAGAAAATGCGGTTTGCGCGAAGGCGTATGAGGGAGGCAGACGTACCCTGATCGTTCTTGCGGGGTATAAATTTCGTCAGGAGGTGCCGAAATGAGAGTAAAAATTACACTTGCTTGTACTGAGTGTAAGCAGAGAAACTACAACACTAAGAAGAACAAGAAGAACGACCCGGACAGACTTGAAATGAATAAGTATTGCAAGTTCTGTAAGAAGCACACTCTTCACAAAGAGACTAAGTAATACTGAAAGGAGCTATTACTATGGCTAAAAAAACAGATGTTACTAAGTCTTCAAAGAAAGACGCGGGCAAGAATCCCAAGAAAAAGGGCGGTATCAAAAAGTACTTCAGAGAGCTGAAGGCTGAGATCAACAAGGTCGTTTGGCCGACAAGACAGCAGGTCGTAAAGAACACCGGCGTGGTGCTTACGATAATGGTCGTAATGGCGGTATTCCTTTTCGGTGTGGATTCGGGTCTGGGCGCCGCAATCAAGGCTATCCTTAAAATAGGAAGCTAAGAAGGCGGTACGCGGTTTTAACAACGTCAATATGGAGGTTTAAGCATGTCGGAAGAAGCAAAATGGTATGTTGTTCACACCTATTCGGGTTATGAGAATAAGGTGAAGGGAAATATTGAAAAGGTTGTTGAAAACCGAAATCTTCAGGAGCTTATCCCCGAGGTCAGGATTCCTATGGAAAAGGTGACCGAGGTAAAGGATAATAAGCCTTCTGAGGTGGAAAAAAAGCTTTTCCCAAGCTATGTTCTGGTTAAAATGGTGCTTACGGACGATTCCTGGTATATCGTAAGAAATACCAGAGGCGTAACGGGCTTTGTAGGTCCTGCGTCCAAGCCGGTACCGCTTACTGAAAAAGAGGTTGCGGCGCTTGGTGTCGATACCGAAAGAAGCTCGGGCATTGAGGTTAATTTCAAAGAGGGCGACAGCGTTATCGTTACATCGGGTTCTTTCGAGGGCTTTACGGGCGTTGTGGAGAAATTCGATATGGAGGCTCAGACCGCCGACGTAAAGGTTTCGATGTTCGGAAGAGAGACCTCGGTTACTCTGCCGCTTACGCAGATAAAGGCAGACGCCTGATCTCTTGGGAAAAAACGGAGGGTATGTTCTCCGTAAAAAAATCATTCGTTTGAAATGGAAGCAAAACCGCTCAGGCGGTTCGGATATACGGCTTCCGGAAACGTGGGAGAGCGCTCGGCGCTCGCCTTACCACTTAATTATGGAGGTGCGAACAAATGGCACAAAAGGTAGTAGGCTATATTAAGCTTCAGATTCCAGCAGGAAAGGCAACTCCTGCACCGCCGGTAGGTCCGGCTCTTGGTCAGCATGGTGTTAACATCATGGCGTTCACAAAGGATTTCAACGAGAGAACCAAGAACGATATCGGTCTTATAATCCCTGTTGTTATCACTGTATACGCAGACAGATCGTTTACATTTATCACTAAGACTCCTCCTGCGGCTGTTCTTATCAAGAAGGCGTGCAAGATCGAGTCCGGTTCCGGCGTACCTAACAAGACTAAGGTTGCAACTATCACAAAAGAGCAGGTTCAGAAGATCGCTGAGCAGAAGATGCCCGACCTGAACGCCGCAAGCCTTGAGAGTGCAATGAGCATGATCGCCGGTACTTGCCGTTCAATGGGTATCGTAGTTGAGGATTAATTAATCGGACTGCGGAAATGCCGCAGGCAATGGTGGGAGGAATTTTCCGCTAACCGGCACGATTTCACCGCCGGTATTACCACTTAATGAGGAGGAAATATTAATGAAACATGGCAAGAAGTATGTTGATAGCGCAAAAACTATCGACAAGTCTAAGCAATATGACGCTCCTGAGGCTCTTGAACTTGCAGCTAAGGGTGCAAAAGCAAAGTTTGACGAGACCATTGAGCTTCACATCCGTCTCGGCGTTGACTCAAGACACGCTGATCAGCAGGTAAGAGGCGCGGTCGTACTTCCTAACGGAACAGGTAAGACTGTAAGAGTCTGCGTATTCTGCAAGGAGGACAAGTACGAGGCCGCAAAGGCTGCCGGTGCAGATTATGTAGGCGGTATGGATCTTGTTGAAAAGATCACAAAGGAAAACTGGATGGATTTCGACGTTGTTGTTGCTTCGCCTGATATGATGGGCGTTGTAGGCCGTCTCGGTAAGATCCTCGGACCAAGAGGTCTTATGCCGAACCCTAAGGCAGGAACGGTTACACCTGATGTAGCAAAGGCTGTTACAGACGCTAAGGCAGGTAAGATCGAGTATCGTCTTGATAAGACAAACATCATTCACTGCCCTATCGGAAAGGCTTCCTTCGGTGTTGAAAAGCTTGAGCAGAACTTCAACACACTTATCGACGCTATCGTTAAGGCTAAGCCGGCGGCTGCAAAGGGTCAGTATCTTAAGAGCGTTGTAGTAGCTTCTACAATGGGCCCCGGAATCAAGATCAGCACTGCTAAGTACGGCAACTAATTCTGATATATCAATTCAGCACGGTTTTTACTGTGCTGAATTTTTTTGTGTTTGCAAAGGACGTGATGATTTGACCAGAGAAAAATATCTTGAGTTTTGTAATTCTATCTCCGGCGCGGTTTCGGATATGCCCTTCCGTGAGGATTTTAACTCGGTGGTGCTGAGACATTGGGACAACCGCAAATGGTTCGGACTGGTCATGGAACACAACGGCAGGGATATTGTTAATCTGAAGCTTTCGCCCGATGAGGTTTTGTTCTACAGGGATATGTATGAGGGGATAACCGAGGCTTATCATATGAACAAGACACATTGGATAACTTTGTACCTTGACAGCGACGTTCCCGAAGAGGAGATAAAAAATCTTACGATGATAAGCTTTGAGCTTACCGCTTCACGGAAAAAAAGGCGACGGGTGGGAATCTGAACATTAGATGTTTGAATTTCAGATTGCTGATAAAGCAATGCAGTGTAGCTAAGGGGAAGTCCTTTATCGCAGGGCTTCCCCTTATTTTAGCTCAAAGCAAGAGTTATTGATAAAATAATTTGAACATGAGATGTTCAAATTTTTATACTCGTTATAAAAGTTCATAAAAAAATTATTAAGTAATCGTTTTAGACGGTTGCATTATTTTTTTGTTATGTTATAATATCATTGTACCGCAAGGTTCAGATTTTTTGGAGGAGTGGTTTACTATTAATATCTTTTACAATGAAAAGGAGCGTTCCTTTAAGCTGAGAGCCAAGGATACGGATTATATGATGAAGGTGTGCGAGGGAGAATATCTCGGTCACGTTTACTACGGAAACAAGGTTCCCGACGAGGATCTTACTTATCTTTTAAGACTGGACGAAAGTCCTTTCACACCGGCGACCAACGACAGGGACAGAGCCTGCTATATGGATACTCTGCCGTTTGAATATCCCTGCTTCGGACTGGGCGACTACAGAGAGCCTGCCCTGAAAATAATGGAAGAAGAGGGCATGTCTACCTGCGACCTCAGATATGTTTCATATAAGATATATGAGGGTAAGCCTAAGCTTGAGGGACTGCCTGCTACGTTTGCCACGGAGGAAAGCGGATGCTCTACTCTGGAGATATTAATGGAGGACAAGCACGCGGGTCTTGAGGTAAGGCTTATTTATACTGCGTTTGACGAGCTGGACGTGATAACCCGTTCCGCTGTTATTTCAAATAAAGGGGAAAAGCCTGTCAAGATAACAAGAGCGCTTTCCGCCTGCGTTGATTTCGATACGGATAAAATGGATATGATAACTCTCAACGGTTCGTGGGCAAGAGAAAGAGCCGTTGAAAGATGCAGACTTCACCACGGCAAGCAGTTGGTGGATTCCTGCAAGGGCGAGTCTTCTCATCAGAGCAATCCTTTCGTGGCTTTGTGCGAACACAAGGCCGATGAGGACAGCGGGGAGGTGTTCGGCTTTAACTTTGTTTATTCCGGAAACTTCTATGCTCAGGCGGAGGTAACTCAGCATAAGAAAACACGTTTCCTTATGGGTATAAATCCGCTGGATTTTGAGTGGTTGCTGGAAAAGGATGAAAGCTTTACCTGCCCGGAGGTCGTAATGGTGCATTCCGACGAGGGTCTGGGAAAAATGTCGAGGACCTTCCACGATCTGTACAGAAACAATCTTATCAGAGGCGAATACAAGGATAAAAGACGTCCGATACTTATAAACAACTGGGAAGCCACATATTTTGATTTTAATACCGAAAAGCTTATCGACATTGCAAGAGAGGCCTCAAAGCTGGGAATCGAAATGCTTGTTATGGACGACGGCTGGTTCGGTCACAGAGATTCCGATAATTCCTCGCTGGGCGACTGGTTCGTTTATGAGAAAAAATTGAAAGGCGGACTTAAATATCTGGTAGACGAGGTAAACAAGCTGGGAATGAAGTTCGGTATCTGGTTCGAGCCGGAAATGATCTCTCCCGATTCGGAGCTTTATAAGGCTCACCCCGACTGGGCGATACAGATAAACGGCAGACCCCTTACTCTTTGCAGAGAACAGTATGTGCTGGATTATTCCAGAAAGGACGTAAGAGATTACGTTTACGGAATGATGAGAAAGATACTCGATTCCGCAAATATCGAATATATAAAGTGGGACATGAACAGACAGCTTACAGAGGTAGGCTCCAACGCTCTTCCCGCAAACAGACAGAGAGAGCTCTGGCACAGATATGTTCTGGGCGTTTACGATCTTATGGACAGGTTAACTACGGACTATCCGCATATCCTGCTTGAAAACTGCTCGGGCGGCGGAGCGAGATTTGACCCCGGTATGCTTTATTACAGTCCGCAGATATGGTGCTCGGACGACACCGACGCTATCGAAAGACTGAAGATACAGCACGGTACTTCAATGTGCTATCCCTGCTCGGCAATGGGCGCTCACGTTTCCGACTGCCCTAACCATACGGTAGGAAGAAAAACTCCGTTTTCCACAAGAGGTCACGTTGCAATGGTCGGTACTTTCGGCTATGAGCTGGACGTGACAAGGATACCGCAGGAGGACAGGGACGCTATCCCTGCGCAGATCGAGGAGTTCAACAAGTACAACAAGCTTGTGAGAACGGGCGATCATTACAGGATAGGAAATATGTTCGAGGACAACACCTGGGACGCATGGATGTTTGTGGCTAAGGACAAGGGCGAGGCTCTCTTTGAGTTCGTACAGGTGCTTGCAAGACCTAACGAGCGTTCGAGAAGGATAAAGCTGAAAGGTCTTGAGCCGGAGGCTTACTATTACGAGGAGAGCGAGCCGGATAAGAAAATCTCTGGCGCGGCGCTTATGAACGCAGGAATTAATATTGCCAAGATATGGAACGGCGACGGACTTTACGGAGATTTCGCTTCAAAGATTTTGCACTTCGTAAAGTGCTAGAACAGGTGCGGCGGATAAAAGCTATGAGGAATTTCATCAGGGAAATCAATTTTCAAAATATTAAATCGGGAAAAGACGATATTATGTTTAAATTACAATAATTATCCGTATATCTTCCCCGCCGTACGGCGGGGAAGATATACAGAAACAAGCTCTTTATGTAAAAAATGATTTCCGTGGAATTTCATATATTTCCCTTGACTTTCTGTCGGGGTTATAGTACAATAGATTTGGAAATAATACGTTCGGATTTTAAGGCGGAAAAGAAAAACTCCGCCTTAAAACGGCAAGAAAATGTAAACGACTACATAAAAGGAGAACTTACATGAGAGTAAAAAAAATGACGGCGCTTGTCTGCGCGGCCGTACTGGCTGTTTCGGCGATGTCAGGCTGTTCTAAAAAGGACGAGTCCTCTTCGGATTCGGACAAGGATATGACGAAGAATTATTATAACGCTCAGCCCGTGGAAACCGGTTGGGAGTGGGGAAACGTTGAGATAGTTGACGGCGGTTTTATCCCCGATGTTATCTATAACCCTACGGAGGAAGGTCTTATATACGCAAGGACCGATATGGGCGGCGCATATAAGTACAATAAGGATACAGAGCGGTGGGAGTGTATAACAGACTGCTTCGGAGGCGACGATTGGAATTACAACGGTACTGAAAGCCTTGCAACAGACCCTGTTGAGCCTAACAGAGTGTATCTTGCGGCAGGAACTTATTCCACCAGCAACGGCGCGATATTCGCTTCCGACGATTACGGCAAGAACTGGACTATCTGTGAAATGCCTTTCGGTATGGGCGGAAACGAGGTCGGAAGAGGCTGCGGAGAAAGATTGCAGGTAGACCCTAATGACAACTCCATACTTTATTTCGGCTCAAGAGCCGACGGACTCTGGAAGTCTACCGATTATGGTGCAACATGGAACGAGGTAACTTCATTCCCGACCAAAGGCGGATATACCGAGGACGGTTATTCTATCGGCCTTACATTTGTGGCGTTTGATAAGTCAAGCTCGGAAAAGGGAGAGGCAACAAAGACTATCATTGTCGGAGCCGCCGGAACACAGGGAGATTATCTTTACCGTTCCGACGACGCAGGCGAAAGCTGGACGGCTATTCCTAACCCTACTGCCGAGGAGACAGGCGACAAGACCGAAAAACTCAAGCCCTGCCAGGGCGAGATCTCGTCCGACGGTTATCTTTATACTACATGGTCCTTTAAAGTAGGTCCAAACGGAGCGTCGGCGGGTGCGGTCCAGAAGTATAATCTTGAAACGGGCGAGTGGACGGAGATTACTCCTGAGAGGCTGTATACCTGCGGTTATAACGGAATTTCGGTAAATCCGAACGACCCGAATATGATCGTCTGTACGACCCTTGACCTCTGGGCATACTTCGACAATGTTTTCGTTTCCTATGACGGCGGCGAAACCTGGGACGGAATCTGGTCCTGTGAAAAGGGCGGCGATCCTGTAAACAATTTCAATCTCGATATAAGCAATGCCCCTTGGCTTGATTGGCAGGGACAGCTTAAGCCGGGCTGGTGGATGACCGGCGTTGCTATCAACCCGTTTAACCCCGATGAGGTTCTTTACACAACAGGCGCAACTATTTTCGGAACAACAAATATCTCAAAGATAAAGGAAGAGCCTGTTAATATCGAAGTAAGAGCAATGGGCGTCGAAATGACTGCTATCTTCGATTTTGTTGCCCCCTGCGATAACGGCGAGGGTACGCCCGAGCTTTATTCGACAATGGGAGATATTTACGGTTTCAGACATGATGATGTAACAGTCGTTCCGAAGGAGCATTTCGGCGATTTCAAAGCCACATCGATAGACTGTGCATCGCAGGATTATAAAATAGTAGCGAGAGCGACGGACGATGGCGAGGGTTCTGTTTATTATTCTACCGATGCGGCGGAAACATGGAACGCAGTTGAAACTCTTCCGGAGGGCGTAGGCAAAAAGGCAGGCGGAACAGTAAAGGTTTCGGCGGACGGCAAAAAGCTGTTTTATCAGTGCGGCACTACAGGCGTTGGCGCATTTGTGACCGACGACTTCGGAAAGTCCTGGACAGCCTGCGAGGGACTTCCTGCAAACTGCATGATAGAAACGGACAAGGTGAATCCGGACAGATTCTACGGAACATATGACGGTACGTTCTATATGAGCACAGACGGAGGAAAAACCTTCAGCTCTATCGCAAACTTCCTTGTATCCAACTTTACAATGGCCGCCTGTCCCGACACGGAGGGCGATCTGTGGCTTGCTGTCGGCGGCGGCGGAGTTTACTACCTTGATACTTCCACAGGTACGCTCACCTCTACGTCTGAGGACGTGACGACCTGCGACGCTATCGGTCTCGGAAAGGCTGAAAAGGAGGGCGACTATATGGCTCTCTATATGCTGGGCGAGGCTAACGGCGACGGCTACGGAGTATATCAGTCTACCGACAAGGGCGTGACATGGAAGAGAATAAACGACGATACCCAGAAGTGGGGCAACGTCAAGAAGATAATCAGCGGCGACCCCAAGACCTACGGCAGAGTTTATATTGCTACGGACGGCCGCGGTATAATCATGGGAAACGTTAAAGAATAATAACTAAGGGCAGGCTCACAGCGGCGCTTTTACAGCCGCCTGAAGAGCCTGCCCTGTCGGTTATATAAAGGCGGTTCAGACCGCTTTACTGTCTTTTTGGTTTTTTCAAAAAAATTTTATAAAAGTTTGTTGTTTTCGGTTTTTCATTCGTCTTAATTACAGCGGAGCAAAAACTCTGCGGCTGAAGCAGCAATTATAGGGAGGAAAAATTTTATGGACAGCGTCAAGCAATTAGCCGAACAAGCGGCAAAGGGTAATGAAAAAGCTTTCGGCGAGCTTTATGAGCTTACCAAATCCGTAGTATGGTTTACCTGCATAAATCTGCTGAAAAATGAAACCAGCGCAAAGGACGTAATGCAGGATACATATCTGACCGCTTATTCAAAGCTTTCGACCTTGAACGATTATGGGGCTTTTCAAAGCTGGGTAAACAAAATTGCCGCAAATAAGAGCAGGGATATTCTGAAATCTAAGGCGGTCACGGCAGTAGACTGCGTTGAAACTGAAGAGCTCGAAACGCTTGAGGATGAAAATTTCCTGCCTGACGATTATGTCGTTGATCGTGAAAAACGCAGGATAATTATGGACATAGTGCGTAGTTGTCTGTCGGACATTCAGTATCAGACGGTAATAATGTATTACTTTGATGAAATGACCGCCGCTGAAATTGCGGTTGTTATGGATTGCGCAGAAAGTACGGTGCTTTATCGTCTTGGTGCTGCCCGAAAAAAGATCAAAGAGGGGGTAATGCAGTATGAAGAGCAGAACGATGACAAGCTGCATGCAATAGTGCCGATTCCTTTCCTGACGCAGCTTTTAAGAGCGGAATCAAGGTCGGTTACTGTTCCGGACGTCCCTTTGGATATTGCTTCAGCCACTGAGAAAGTCTCCGAATTATCTGGAAATGCAGCCGACGGCATTGCAGAGTCGGCGATAACGGGAG
Source organism: Ruminococcus sp. (assembly GCA_021770655.1). Lineage (GTDB taxonomy): Bacteria > Bacillota > Clostridia > Oscillospirales > Ruminococcaceae > Hominimerdicola. The sequence goes on from JAETQO010000018.1 coordinate 9,519, forward strand.
GAAAAACTATGTTTAAAACACTCACTTCAAAGGTAATTGCGGGAACAGCAGTGGCAGCGGTGGCAGTAGGGATAGCTATCGCTGTGATCGCAGCGAACGGCAAGTCAGATGATAACGCCGTAAAGGATAAATCTTCGGAAAATCCGGTAGTCAGCTCCACAAGTATTCTATCGGCAGACGACGGTTCTCTGACAACGCCTGTAATTTCTGAGACGGAAAAGCCTGCATTGTCTGAGGACTCATCAGAGGAAGAACCGGAAACCGTCGAGGAGGTAGACTATGTTCCGACTCAGGAGATAAAAGACGCTTCGTTTGAATCGGGACTGGTTCAGTATAACAATGACGTTTTCAGAAACGGCGGATATATTACCATAAAGGATTTTGTAGCTCAGTATTCCGACAGGTACGATTTTATGTTCGGAGATATGTCTTATGAAGAAGGAAAAGAATACTGGCTTCCATATGAGGGTGACAAATCTTTAAAGGAAATCCATGGCTCAGATATTCAGATGATACCAAAATACGGCAGCAAAAAGAATATAATCTCCGTAACCGTTGTTAATATGACGGATGAAAGCAGCGCTGCACAGATGCAAGATGGCATAGTATTAAAAACCTCGATAGCTTTCCAGACAGATGAAAACGGTAATTATCTTGAGATAAATACTCCAGAATGGCTGCCGAAGGGCTGCAGCGCAGGGCCGGGTGAAAAGGACGCGATCAAATGGTCAATGATGAAGGGCGCTGACGCGGAAAATGCAGCAGCCAATGTGCAGTCGGCTATTGAAATGCTTGAAGCAGCAGGCTTTGTTGACGGCGACACCGTTGAGCTTGGTACTGAAAAGGTATACTATTTTGACGATTTTGAAGACGGAAAGTTTTTGACCTTTGCTGTATCCGGCGATGAAAATCTGTTTGGTGCAGTGCCTTCGTTTGAGTACACGATAAGCTTTGACTCAGACGGGAATTACGTTCATATGTATTATAATATTTTATTCGACGTGATGTAAGAATATCTCAGCGGGTGGACAGAAAAAGCTGTCTGCCCGTTGATTGTTTATTCAGATGTTTATGGGCTGTTGATACTATATTATAAATATATTATGCTTTGTGCAATATGCCGAATATAGGCGATGAATGTTGATAAATTTCTACATTGTAAATTATCTGTAACCGCTTGCAATCAGCGAGGAGATAGTGTATAATAATACTTGCGTGACTGCACAAGGTCTATATAAATGTAGACTTGAAAGATATGCGATGAAACGGAAGGTTGCCGGCGGTATGCCGGGTAATTTCCGCGGAGTATGTCCGATTTTAAACCGGGCGACTGTAATACCGAACACAGTATGTGCTTATGCTTCTTGCGATAGCGGGATAATTCCGCTTTGGCATGGGTGTGTGAATGCTGTGTGCGCTGTTTCTGAGTCCGAAAACCGCATTGCGGAGTTCGGAATTTTTTATTGAAACGGCAGGGAACACACGGCAGGGTGTAAACGGGTTTTACAGATAGCTTTTCCAAAGGCATAAACCTGTCAATTGCGTAAGCGATTGACCTCCCTCTTGGCGATTGTTTACGCAATTGACTGAGGCTTTTGTCGGAAGAAAAGCTGCCCCCTAAACTTTTTTAATTTGCACAAGGAGGCGATTTTAGTGGCAGTCAATGAAAAAATCAGAATCAAGATCAAGGGCTATGAGCACGCTGTTGTAGACGCGGCCGCGGCAAAGATCGTAGAGGCTGTTAAGCGCTCGGGCGCAAAGGTTTCCGGTCCTATCCCGCTGCCTACGGACAAAGAGGTAATCACTATCCTCAGAGCCGTACACAAGTACAAGGACAGCCGTGAGCAGTTCGAGATGAGAACTCACAAGAGACTTATCGACGTACTGAGACCTACAAAGGAAACTACAGCCGCACTTGAAAATCTTGAACTTCCTGCAGGCGTAAACATCGTTATGGAGATCAAGTAATTTCCAAATGAGATTGCGTGCAATCTCAAAAAACATGAACGCGCAGGTCATGTCGGCGACGCCGACCAATAACCAATAGGAGGATTAAAAATGGAAAAAGGAATCATCGGTAAGAAAATCGGTATGACACAGATTTTCGATGAGACAGGAAAAGTTATTCCTGTAACTGTCGTTGAAGCCGGTCCGTGTGTTGTCGTTCAGAAGAAGACAGTTGAAAACGACGGATATGAGGCTGTTCAGCTGGGCTACGGCGACATCAGAGCGAAGAGAGTAAACAAGCCTCTTCAGGGACATTTCAAAAAGGCAGACGTTGCAATGAAGAGAACTCTCAAGGAGTTCAGATTTGCAGATACGTCCGCTCTCAATGTAGGAGACATCGTTAAGGCTGATACATTTGCCGCAGGCGACATCGTAGATGTAAGCGGTACAAGCAAGGGTCACGGATTCTCCGGTACGATCAAACGTCACAACAATTCAAGACTTAAGGAAACCCACGGTACAGGTCCTGTACACAGACACGCAGGCTCCATGGGCGCTTGCTCTTCTCCTTCGAGAATCTTCAAGGGCAAGGGTATGCCGGGACAGTACGGTAACGTAAAGGTCACCGTTCAGAATCTTGAAATTGTCAAGGTTGACGCAGAAAATAATCTTATCGCAATCAAGGGCGCAATTCCCGGACCAAAGAACGGTACGGTTACTATCGTTGACTGCGTTAAGAAGGCTTAGTGGAAGGAGGAAACACAATGTCACAGATTTCAGTATTTGATATGACAGGCAAAAAGGTTGCCGACACTGAGCTTAACGACGCCGTTTTCGGCATCGAGCCAAACAAAGCTATCATGCACGCAATGGTTGTAAATTACCTTGCAAACCAGAGACAGGGCACACAGTCTACTCTTACAAGAACAGAAGTAAGAGGCGGCGGAAGAAAGCCTTGGAGACAGAAGGGCACGGGTCATGCAAGACAGGGCTCCATCAGAGCTCCGCAGTGGGTACACGGCGGCGTTGCTCTCGGTCCTAAGCCAAGAGATTACAGCTATTCGCTTAATAAAAAGGAAAAGAGACTCGGTATGAAGTCAGCGCTTTCAACAAAGGTTGTTGACGAAAATCTTGTAGTTGTTGATTCCATCAAGATGGAAGAATTCAAAACCAAGGCTATCGTTGATATGCTCAAGGCTCTGGGCGCTACGGGCAAGGCTCTTATCGTTACGGCAGACGCCGACAAGATGGTAGTTAAGAGCGCCGGCAATATTCCGGGCGTTAAGACAGCTACTGTAAATACTCTCAGTGTTTACGACATTCTGAACTACGATAAGTTCATCGTTTCTTCGGAAGCTGTAAAGAAGATTGAGGAGGTTTACGCATAATGAGAACTGCTCAAGATATTATCATAAAGCCTGTTATCACCGAGGATTCTATGGATAGACTTCAGGATAACAGATACACCTTCAAGGTTGCTAAGGACGCCAATAAGATCGAGATCGCCAAGGCTGTTGAGGAACTTTTCGACGTTAAGGTCGCTAAGGTAAACACAATCAGCGTTAAGGGCAAACAGAAGAGAATGGGCAGAAGCGTCGGCTTCAGACCGGACTGGAAAAAGGCGATCGTTACTCTTGAGGGTGACAAGACTATCGAATTCTTCGAGGGTATGTATTAATCCCCTCCGAAAGATATGCGGCGTATGCCGCTTGCTCCGGAGAGCTTCATAAATACCGAGAAGACTTCGGAAAGGCTCCGCGAGGCGGCGAGGACCGCTTGTTAAGATTCCGCGGAACGTAAGTATGGAAGGGCGCTTGGCGAAAGCTTTGACCTTTTCGCAAAACTCAGATTAAGGAGTGAATTTTAAATGGCAATAAAGAGCTACAAGCCTACTACAGCCGGCAGAAGAGGTATGACTGTTACCGATTATTCCGAGCTGTCAAAGGTTGCTCCATGCAAAACTCTGCTTGAGCCTCTCAAGAAGAATTCAGGCAGAAACAGCTACGGCAGAATCACCGTTCGTCACAGAGGAGGCGGAGTTAGAAGAAAATACCGTGTAATTGATTTTAAGAGAAATAAACTCGATATGAACGCTACTGTTCTTACTATCGAGTACGACCCCAACCGTTCAGCATTTATCGCTTTGGTTGAGTATGAGGACGGCGAGAAGAGATACATCATCGCTCCTTACGGACTCAAGGTCGGCGACGTTATCAGATCAGGCGCTGATGCGGACATCAAGCCCGGCAACGCTCTGGCAATGGCTAACATTCCTGTCGGTACTTTTATCCACAACATCGAGCTTTATCCCGGCAAGGGCGCTCAGCTTGTTCGTTCGGCAGGAAACATGGCACAGCTCATGGGTAAGGAAGACAATTACGCTCTCGTAAGACTTCCTTCCGGCGAAATGAGAAAGGTTCCGATCAACTGCATGGCTACTGTTGGCCAGGTCGGAAACATCGACCATGAAAACGTAAATATCGGTAAGGCAGGAAGAAAGCGTCATATGGGCTGGAGACCTACCGTTAGAGGTTCCGTAATGAACCCATGCGACCACCCGCACGGCGGCGGTGAGGGACGTGCTCCCGTTGGTAGACCAAGTCCTGTTACTCCTTGGGGTAAGCCGACTATGGGATACAAGACCCGCGCTAAGCATCATCGCTCCGATAAGTTTATCGTAAAACGCAGAAACGGTAAGTAATGCTGAAAGGAGGCAGATGATCAATGGGAAGAAGTGTCAAGAAGGGACCTTACGTTCAGGAGGTTCTTTATAAGAGAGTTAAGGCAATGAACGATGCAGGAGAGAAGAAGGTGCTCAAGACATGGAGCAGAGCTTCTACGATTTTCCCTGATTTTGTCGGTCACACATTCGCAGTTCACGACGGCCGCAAGCACGTTCCGGTATATGTTACCGAGGATATGGTAGGTCACAAGCTGGGAGAGTTCGCTCCGACAAGAACATTCAAGGGTCATGCAGGTTCAAAGACCTCAAATAATGGTAAGTAGTGCGGAAGGAGGAATACAAATGGAAGCAAAAGCAATTCTGAGAAATGCTCGTATTGCTCCTCGTAAGGTACAGATCGTTCTTGATCTTATCAGAGGAAAAGACTATGACGTTGCAATGGCAACGGTAAAGCATACACCAAAGGCTGCAAGTGAATATCTTGAGAAGCTTCTTAAGTCCGCCGCTCACAACGCTGAGAACAATCATAACATGGATAAAAACAACCTTTACGTTGCGGAGTGTTATGTTTGTCCCGGACCAATTATGAAGAGAATCATGCCAAGAGCACAAGGCAGAGCATACAGAATCCTTAAGAGAACATCACACGTAACCGTTGTTCTCAAGGAAAAGGAATAAGCTGAAAGAGGAGGTAAACTATGGGCCAGAAAGTAAATCCACACGGACTTCGCGTCGGTGTGATTAAGAATTGGGATTCCCGCTGGTTTGCAGAGAAGGGTACTTTCGGCGATACACTGGTTGAGGATTACAACGTTCGTAACTTCATTCTTAAAGAGCTGAATACAAGATCAAAGAATCCTGCAGATAAGTGCGTATACGCCGGAGTTCCGAAAGTAGAGATCGAAAGATTTGCCGATAAGGACGGCGGTCAAAAGGTTAGAATTCATATTCACTGCGCTAAGCCCGGTATCGTAATCGGCAGAGGCGGAGCTGAGATCGAAAAGCTTCGTGCAAACGTTGAAAAGATGATCGGCAAGAGCGTTGCTATCAATATCGTTGAGGTTAAACAGCCTGATTTGAACGCACAGCTCGTTGCAGAGAAGATCGCTCACGATCTGGAGGACAGAATTTCCTTCAGAAGAGCTATGAAGCAGTCCATTGGCAGAGCTATGAAGCTCGGCGCAAAGGGCATCAAGGTAAGATGCGGCGGACGTCTCGGCGGCGCTGAGATCGCAAGATCCGAGACTTATCACGAGGGTACGATCCCGCTTCAGACAATCAGAGCCGACATCGACTACGGTACGGCAGAAGCTCACACAACTTACGGAAGAATCGGCGTCAAGGTATGGATATACAGAGGCGAGGTTCTCAAGGGTGAGGTTGCCGCATCGGATAAGAGAGAGTCAAATGACAGAAGACGCCAGAACAGAAATGGCAAGCGCGACTTCAATAAGGCTAAAAGAGAGGGAGGTAACAAGTAATGCTGCTTCCAAAGAGAGTTAAGTTCAGAAAACAGCACAGAGGTCGTATGACCGGCAAGGCTATGAGAGGCAACACCGTTTCTAACGGCGAGTATGGTCTTCAGGCTCTTCAGCCGGCATGGATCACTTCAAATCAGATCGAGGCTGCCCGTATCGCGATGACAAGATATATCAAGCGTGGCGGACAGGTATGGATCAAGATTTTCCCTGACAAGCCGGCAACAAGAAAACCGCTTGGTACCCGAATGGGTAAAGGTAAGGGCGCTCCGGAATACTGGGTAGCCGTTGTTAAGCCGGGCAGAGTCATGTTTGAAATTGCAGGCGTTCCTGAGGAAACTGCAAGAGAGGCAATGAGACTTGCGATGCACAAGCTGCCGATCAAATGTAAGTTCGTTAAAAGAGATACTCAAGAAACGGGTGGTGAGCAATAATGAAGGCTAATGAAATCAAAGATATGACGATCGATGAGCTCAACGGCAAGCTTGCCGAGCTCAAGCAGGAGCTTTTTAACCTTCGCTTCCAGCACGCAGTAAATCAGTTGGAGAACCCAAAGAGATTACAGGCTGTCAAGAAGGATATTGCTCGTGTAAAGACGTTCATTCGTAAGCAAGAGTCCAATGTTCAGTAATTTTCGAAAGGAGGATTAACTGTGAGCGAAGAAAGAAATCTGAGAAAAACAAGAGTCGGCGTTGTAGTTTCCAACAAGATGGATAAGACGATCGTTGTAGCTATCAAGGATAATGTACAGCACCCTCTTTACAAGAAGATAATCAAGAGAACAGTTAAGCTTAAGGCACATGACGAAAACAATGTCTGCGGAATCGGAGACAAGGTTGAGGTCATGGAGACAAGACCTCTGTCAAAGGACAAGAGATGGCGTCTCGTTAACGTTCTTGAGAAGGCTAAGTAATTAAAACCGCATAAGCGCTTAAGGCAGATATAATCTGCCGGAGCGCCTGTAATTCTGAAAGGAGGAACGCACTGTGATACAAATGCAGACTTACCTGAAGGTCGCAGATAACTCCGGAGCGAAGGAGCTTATGTGCATCAGGGTTCTCGGCGGAACACGCAGAAAGTATGCAAACATCGGTGACGTTGTAGTTTGTTCTGTTAAAAAGGCAACACCAGGCGGAGTTGTTAAAAAGGGCGACGTTGTTAAAGCAGTAATCGTTCGTTCAGCTAAGGGTCTTCGCCGTGCGGACGGAACTTATATCCGCTTCGACGAAAACGCTGCTGTAATTATAAGAGATGATAAAAACCCCAGAGGTACTCGTATCTTTGGACCAGTTGCTAAGGAGCTCAGAGAAAAGGATTATCTGAAAATTCTTTCACTTGCTCCGGAAGTACTTTAATTTGGAGGTGTCGTGAATATGAGTAAGGTACACGTAAAAACCGGCGACACCGTCGTTATCCTTTCCGGTAAGGACAAGGGTAAGAAGGGTAAGGTTCTGGAAGTTTCCCCTAAGGAGGGAAAGGTTATCGTTGAGGGTCTTAACATTGCGACAAAGCACGTTAAGCCAAGACGCCAGGGCGAGCAGGGCGGCATTGTCGAGGCTGAGGCTGCTATGTACGCTTCCAAGGTACAGGCAGTTTGCCCTAAGTGCGGCAAGCCTACAAGGATCGCTCATAAGTTCCTTGAGGACGGTACAAAAGTTAGAGTCTGCAAGAATGCAGACTGCGGCGAAGAATTTTAATTAGGAGGATATTACGATGGCTAGACTTAAAGAATATTATGTTAGCGACGTAGCTCCTGCTATGATGAAGAAATTCCAGTACGCTAACGTTATGCAGATCCCTAAGCTCGATAAGGTAGTTATCAATGTAGGCTGTGGTGCAGACAAGGATAACAAGAAGGTTATCGACGCTATCATGACAGACCTGGCCGCTATTACAGGTCAGAAGCCGATCGTCTGCAAGGCTAAGAAGTCCGTTGCGAACTTCAAGCTGAGAGACGGACAGATCATCGGCGTTAAGGTAACGCTGAGAGCCGAGAAGATGTATGAATTCGTTGACAGACTGTTCAACGTTGCATTTCCTCGTGTAAGAGACTTCAGAGGTATTAATCCCAACTCCTTTGACGGCAGAGGAAACTACTCTACCGGTCTTAAAGAGCAGCTGATTTTCCCTGAGATCGAGTACGATAAGATTGATAAGGTTCGTGGTATGGATATTAACTTTATCACTACTGCAAACACTGACGAAGAGGCAAAAGAGCTGCTTTCACTCATGGGCGCTCCGTTTGCCGATAAGTAAGAGGAGGATAAAAAATGGCTAAGAAGGCTATGATCAACAAACAGCAGGCTACGCCTAAATATTCCACTCGTGCTTACAACAGATGTAAGATTTGCGGAAGACCTCACGCTTATCTGAGAAAGTTCGGCGTTTGCCGTATCTGTTTCAGAGAGTTGGCTCACGAGGGTAAGATTCCGGGAGTTAAGAAGGCTAGTTGGTAAAAGGAGGTTAACACGCATGCAAATTACTGATACAATAGCGGATTTGCTCACAAGAATCCGTAACGCAAGTACCGCGAAGCACGCAACGGTTGACGTTCCTGCATCTAATATGAAGAAGTCAATTACACAGATCCTTGTTGACGAGGGTTATGTAAAGGACTATAAAATCATTGAAGACGGTAAGCAGGGTATCATTAGAATTACTCTTAAATATGACGAGAACAGAAATCCGGTCATCACAGGACTCAGAAGAGTTTCTAAGCCGGGTCTGAGAATTTACGCAAGCTGCGAGGATATGCCTAAGGTTATTAAGGGTCTTGGCATTGCAATCGTATCTACTTCCAAGGGCGTAATCACCGACAAGAAGGCAAGAGAGCTCAATGTCGGCGGCGAAGTTCTCGCATTCATCTGGTAAGGAGGACTAAGTTATGTCAAGAATCGGTATTAAACCAATTAGTGTTCCTGCAGGTGTAGAGGTTACTGTTGCGGACGGAAACGTGGTTACAGTAAAGGGTCCTAAGGGTTCACTTACAAAAGAATTCCACAAGGATATGATTATCAAGTGCGCAGACGGTGTGGTTACCGTTGAGCGTCCTACAGAGGATAAGCTCCACAAATCACTCCACGGTCTGACAAGAACGCTCGTATACAATATGGTAGAGGGCGTTACAAACGGTTTCTCCAAGAAGCTTGAAATCGTCGGAGTAGGTTACAGAGCTCAGAAGCAGGGTAAAAACCTTGTTATGAACCTCGGTTTCTCACATCAGGTCATTATTCCTGAGACCGACACAATAAAGATTGACGTTCCCGACGCCAACCATATCGTTGTTTCAGGCTGTGACAAGCAGGAAGTAGGTCAGTTTGCTTGTGAAATCCGCGAGAAGCGTCCGCCGGAGCCTTATAAGGGTAAGGGTATTCGCTATGAGGGCGAGTATGTTATCCATAAAGAAGGTAAAGCCGGTAAGGGTTCTAAGAAGTAATAAAAGGAGAGAATTACTATGGTTAAAAAGCTTGACAGAGCTAAGGCAAGAGCAAAAAGACATCAGAGAGTCCGCAACAAGATCAACGGTACAGCTGATTGTCCTCGCCTCAACGTATTCCGCTCCTCTAAGCACATATATGTACAGATCATCGACGATGTTAACGGCGTAACACTTTGCAGCGCTTCTTCAATGTCCAAGGATTTTGAAGGAAACGGCGGCAACAAGGAAGGCGCACGCAAGGTCGGCGAGATGATAGCTCAGGCGGCAAAGGCAAAGGGAATCGAGAATGTCGTATTCGACAGAGGCGGCTACCTTTACCACGGACGCGTTCAGGAGTTAGCAGACGGAGCCCGTGAAGGCGGACTAAAGTTCTAAAGAGGAGGGTAAACATTGGCTTTAATAGATGCTTCAAACATGGAACTTGCTGAAAAGGTCGTTGCTATTAACAGAGTTTCCAAGACTGTTAAGGGCGGACGTATAATGAAGTTCTCAGCTCTCGTAGTCGTAGGCGACGGAAACGGAATAGTAGGTTTCGGAATCGGTAAATCGGGTGAAGTTCCCGACGCGATCAGAAAGGCTATTCAGGACGCCAAGAAGAATCTTATCAGAATTTCGCTCAAGGGAACAACTATCCCTCACGAGATCGTTGGTAAGTTCGGCGCAGGAGAGGTTCTTCTGAAGCCGGCTGCTCCCGGTACGGGAGTTATCGCAGGCGGCACTGTAAGAGCCGTTGTAGAGGCTGCCGGAATCAAGGATATCAGAGCTAAGTCTCTTCGCTCAAACAATCCTTACAATGCGGTAAGAGCTACGATCAACGGTCTTTCCAGAGTAAGATCTGCTGATACAGTTGCGGCGATCAGAGGCAAGACAGTAAAAGAAATTACAGGCTAAGGAGGATAAACAGTTATGGCAATTAACATCGAACTGATAAAGAGCCTTAACGGAAGAAGCGAGAAGCAGATCGCTACCGCTAATTCTCTCGGACTCAGAAAAATCGGGGATAAGACTTGTCAGCCTGACAATCCTCAGACAAAGGGAAAGGTAAAGGTTATCTCCCATCTTATTAAAGTAACCGAAGCGTAAGCAAGGAGGTGCGATAAATGAAACTGCACGAATTATCACCTGTTGCCGGCTCCACAAAGGAGTGCAAGCGTAAGGGCAGAGGTCACGGTTCCGGAAACGGCAAGACTGCCGGCAAGGGACACAAGGGACAGAAGGCTCGTTCAGGCGGCTCTATCAGACCGGGATTTGAAGGCGGACAGACAATGCTCGCAAGAAGAATCCCTAAGCGTGGATTCAACAACATTTTTGCAACTGAATATGCAGTAGTTAACGTGTCCGATCTGGATAGATTCGTAGACGGCACAGTTGTAGATACGGAGCTTCTCAAGGCTTCCGGTATAATCAAAAAGGAGCTTGACGGCGTCAAGGTCCTCGGAAACGGCGAATTGACTAAGAACCTTACCGTTAAGGCTGCCAAGTTCTCGGCGGCTGCTAAGGAAAAGATTGAAAAGGCAGGCGGGAAGGCTGAGGTGATGTAATTGTGATAGAGACATTTCGTAATGCCTGGAAAGTTCCGGAATTAAGAAAAAAACTTCTATTTACTTTTTTCATCATCGTTATTTACAGAGTGGGCGGTACAGTGCCTGTTCCTTTCCTCAACGCGGTTGCGCTGTCGGCTTGGTTTGAACAGAGCGCTTCATCAGGTGACTTCTTCAGTTACCTGAACGTGCTGTCGGGAGGTAACTTCTCAAAGGCTACTCTCCTGGCGCTGTCCGTTTCACCATATATCAACGCTCAGATCATTATTCAGCTTCTGACGTACGCTCTTCCTCCGTTGGAGAGACTTTCCAAGGAAGGTCCGGAAGGAAGAAAGAAAATCAACAAGATCACAAAATACACTTCGCTTGGCATCGCTGTTTTCCAGGCGTGGGCTTATTACCTTACAATGAAAAAGGCGGGCGCTATAGTGTATGTTGACGGATTCGACAAGATATTCTCCGAGATCGTAATCATCGCCTGCTTTACTGCCGGCGCGTCACTCACCATCTGGCTGGGCGACGAGATCAACGAGAAGGGTATCGGCAACGGAATCTCAATGCTCCTGTTTGCCGGAATCATCGCAAGAGGTCCTTCCGCCGTTCTCGGTCTCTTCGACTATATGAAGACCGGCGAGGCAAAGAACATCATTCTTGTTATCGTCATCGTTCTTGTGTTCATTCTGATGATCGGTTTCATTATCTTTATGAATGAGGCTGAAAGACGTATCCCGATACAGTACGCAAAAAGGGTTGTCGGAAGAAAACAGTACGGCGGTCAAAGTACATTTATTCCGATCAAGATCGCAATGAGCGGCGTTATGCCGATCATCTTTGCGATGGCATTTATGTCACTGCCTTCGACGCTCAAAATGTTTATCGAACCTAAGGCCGGAAGCTTCTACGATCACTTCCTGCACTGGTTTGAGTACACTCATCCGTTCTACGCTTGTCTGTACTTTGTACTGATAATCGGATTCAATTACTTCTATGTTTCAATGCAGTACAATCCGATCGAGATTGCAAACAACCTGAGACAGAACAACGGCGGTATCCCAGGTATCAGACCCGGACGTCCGACTTCCGATTATTTGAAGAAGGTTTTGTCAAAGATAACTTTGGTGGGCGCTGTATTCCTCGGAATCATCGCTATCTTCCCTATCATCTTTACTGCGATCACAAAGATGAATATCGCTATGGGCGGTACTTCTATCCTCATCGTGGTTTCAGTTGCGCTTGAAACTGCAAGAACAATGGAATCCCAGATGATGATGCGTCATCACAAGGGTTTTCTTGAATAATCCGTTCGCTTTAAGTTTGAGATAATAAGGAGTTAAAAAATGAATATTATTCTTTTAGGCGCTCCCGGTGCGGGAAAGGGTACTCAGGCTGAGGTAATATGCGAGGCTTTGAATATCCCAACTATTTCAACAGGAAATATGCTCAGAGCCGCTGTTAAGGCAGGCACAGAGTACGGTCTCAAGGCTAAGGCTGCAATGGACGCCGGCGATCTTGTTTCGGACGACATTGTTATCGGTATCCTCAAAGACAGAATCGCCGAGCCTGATGCTCAGAACGGTTTCATTCTGGACGGTTTTCCGAGAACGGTTCCTCAGGCTGAGGCTCTGGACGCAATGGGCGTTAAGATCGACAAGGTAATCGAAATTTACGTTCCCGATGAGACTATTCAGCAGAGACTCTCGGGCAGAAGAGTCTGCCTCGACTGCGGCGCTACCTATCATACATCTTTCAAGCCTTCTAAGGTAGAGGGAGTGTGCGACGTATGCGGCAAGCCTATAGTTATCCGCAAGGACGACGAACCGGCTACGGTCATCAGCAGACTTCAGACATATCATAAATCCACGGCTCCTCTCAAGGACTATTACGGTAAGCAGGGCAAGCTTGTTACCGTTGAGGGACAGGACAAGGTTGAGGATACTTCCAAGCTTGTTCTCGAGGCTGTCAAGGAATAAGAGAAAGCATCAGCTTTCAGAGGCAATTTTAAATGATATGCGTTAAATCCAACAAGGAAATTGTAAAAATGCAGAAGGCGGGAGCGATCACCGCCGGTGCATTGATCGCTGCGGGCGAGGCTATCAGACCGGGTATGACTACCTACGAGCTTGATAAAGTCGTTCACAGATATATTACCTCTCACGGCGCAAAGCCAAGCTTTTTAGGCTACGGCGGATTTCCCGGCTCAGCCTGCATCTCCGTCAACGACGAGGTAATCCACGGAATTCCCGGTCCCCGCAAGCTTTGCGAGGGAGACATCGTTTCGATAGACGTCGGCGCTTATATCGACGGCTATCACGGAGATTCCTGTAAAACCTTTGCTGTGGGAAAAGTTTCTCCCGAGGCGGAGGCTCTGATGAAGTCCACCGAGGAAAGCCTTTATCTTGCGATAGACATGGTTAAGCCGGGCGTAAGGCTCGGAGACCTCGGAGCGGCTATTCAGAAATACAACGAGGATAACGGTTACTCGGTTGTAAGACAGTTCGTCGGACACGGAGTCGGCAGAAATCTGCACGAGGATCCGGAAGTTCCGAACTACGGTAAGGCAGGTCACGGTATCCGTCTTACGGCGGGAATGGTAATTGCTATCGAGCCTATGATAAACATGGGCACTGCCGATATAAAGACTTTGCCGGACGGCTGGACTGTCAAAACAAAAGACGGTAAGATGTCCGCTCATTTTGAGCATACAATCGCGGTCACTCCCGAAGGCGCGGTTATTTTAACCAAAGTATGACGGAGAACGGCGTTGTAAATAAATTGGTCGGTTCGGTGGTCACTGCAAACGCAGGCCGCGATAAGGGCAGGTATTTTGTTGCGGTAGCTGTCGGCGGCGGTTTTGTATATATCGCAGACGGAAAAGAGCGCAGGCTCGAGAAACCGAAGCGAAAAAACGCAAAGCACATTTCACCTGCGGGCGCAAGAGTCGATCTCGAAGGACTGACGAACAGGAAACTAAGACGGCTGATAAGAGAGTTTTCAACCCAAACCGATTATCGGCAGACCCAAAGCCTTTTAGATGGGGAGGTTTTTTAATGTCAAAGGAAGACGTTATCGAACTTGAGGGAACGGTCGTTGAGGCTAAGCCTAACGCAACGTTTCTGGTAGAACTTTCAAACGGTCATAAAATCCTTGCTCATATTTCGGGTAAGCTTCGTATGAATTACATTCGTATCGTACCCGGAGATAAGGTAACGGTCGAAATGTCACCGTATGACTTGACAAAAGGAAGAATCACATGGAGAGCTAAGTAGCTTTCCGAGGTACGTTTAAGAATTTTTATTCTTGTCGCTAATATTAAAGGAGGTATTTCAATGAAAGTAAGACCTTCAGTTAAGCCGATCTGCGAGAAGTGCAAGGTAATCAAGAGAAAAGGCAAGGTTATGGTAATCTGCCAGAATCCTAAGCACAAACAACGTCAGGGCTAACAAACCAATAATGGAGGTGCAGCTAAATAATGGCTCGTATTGCTGGTATCGACCTGCCAAAGGATAAGAGAATTGAAATTGCTCTTACTTATATCTATGGTATAGGTCAAAAGACTGCTACAAAGATTCTTAAAGAAACAGGCGTAAATCCTGATACAAGAGTAAAGGATATGACTGAGGACGATGTAGCAAAATTGCGTGAATATATCGATCACAACATTACTGTAGAGGGCGACCTCAGAAGAAATGTTGCGCTCAACATCAAGAGATTGACTGAAATCGGTTGTTATCGCGGACTTCGTCACAGAAGAGGTCTCCCTGTCAGAGGACAGAGAACCAAGACGAACGCAAGAACCCGTAAGGGTCCTGTAAAGACAATCGCTAATAAGAAGAAGTAAGGAGGGTGTGAACAATGGCTCAGGCTAAGAAGAAGACTACTATTCGCCGTCGTCGCGAAAGAAAAAACATTGAACAGGGACAGGTTCATATCCAGTCTACTTTTAACAACACTATCGTAACTATTACAGATATGCAGGGCAACGCTATTTCTTGGGCTTCCGCCGGCGGACTTGGCTTCAGAGGTTCTAAGAAGTCTACTCCGTTTGCTGCTCAGACTGCCGCTGAAACAGCTGCAAGAGCCGCTAAGGAGCATGGTCTCAAGACAGTTGAAGTATTTGTAAAGGGACCGGGTGCAGGCCGCGAGGCTGCGATCAGAGCTTTGCAGTCCGAGGATCTGGAAGTAAGACTTATCAAGGATGTAACTCCTATTCCTCACAACGGATGCCGTCCTCCTAAGAGAAGACGTGTATAGTTTATAAGACGATTTGAGTTTGTAGTTTACTCAAAGTCAGGTAAGCATAAGGCTAAGACCTGATAACATTTTAGAAAACGGAGGTATTTACTATGGCAGTAAATAGAGAACCAGTTCTTAAGAGATGTAAATCTCTCGGAATCAGCCCAATGGTAATGGGTATCGCTAAGGAGACGAAGCGCGATCCTAACGCAAACAAGAGAAAGAAAGTTTCAGAGTATGGTATGCAGCTGAAGGAAAAGCAGAAGCTGAAGTTCATCTACGGCGTGCTTGAGAAGCAGTTCTATCATTACTTTGAGATCGCTCAGAAGATGGAAGGACAGGCCGGTGCCAATCTTATTACTCTTCTCGAGTCCAGACTTGACAACGTAGTATTCAGAATGGGTCTTGCTATGACAAGAAGAGAGGCTCGCCAGCTCGTTGTTCACGGTCATTATCTTGTAAACGGTAAGAGAGTTGACATTCCTTCCTACAGAATCAAGGAAGGCGACGTTATCTCCCTTAAAGAGAACAGCAAGAAGAGCGAGAAGTTCAAGCAGATCATCGAAACAACTGCGGGCAGAACAACTCCTACATGGCTTGATGTAAACAAGGACAATCAGACAGCAAAGGTAATCCGTATGCCGGTTAAGGAAGACCTTGACTACGACATCGAGGAGCATCTCATCGTCGAGTTGTATTCTAAATAATGTATTGATAGTGGTTCTCGCGGTATGCGCTCCCTGCGGGTGCATATCGGGGAAATACTTGATATGTTTTTGGAAATGTATGCGCTATTAATCATATAAAACATTCGAGTTTGAAAACAGGAGGGTTTTAAATGCTTGAAAAAATAGAAAAGCCTGAAATCGAAACGGCCGAGCTAAAGAGCAACGGAACATACGGTAAGTTTATTCTCGAGCCTCTGGAGCGTGGCTATGGTATTACGCTCGGAAACAGTCTGAGACGTGTACTACTCTCCTCTTTGCCAGGTGTCGCTGTAACGTCTGTCAAGATAGACGGCGTACACCATGAACTATCAACAATTCCCGGAGTTAAGGAAGATGTAACGGAAATCATTCTTAACCTCAAGGGTTTAACTGCTAAGCTTTACGGCGAGGGTCCGAAGACTATCTATATCGAGGCGGAGGGTGAATGCGTTGTTACCGCCGGCGATATCAAGACCGATTCTGAGGTAGATATTCTTGTTCCTGATATGCATATTGCAACTCTTGGCCCCGGAGCAAAGCTTTATATGGAAATTGTCATCGACAGAGGCCGCGGTTATGTTTCCGCCGAAAAGAATAAGGCTCTTATGCCTAACGCCCCTATCGGTGTTATTGCAGTAGACAGTATTTATACGCCGGTATTAAAGGTAAACTTCACGGTTGACAACACCCGTGTCGGACAGATTACCGACTTTGATAAGCTTACGCTTGAGGTCTGGACCGACGGTACGATCTCGGCGAAGGAAGCCGTATCAATGGCAGCCAAACTCCTCAACGAGCATCTGAATCTGTTCGTCGATTTGTCTGAAGAAACAAACGTCGTTGAGATTATGGTTGAAAAGGATGAAAAGGGCAAGGAAAAGATCCTTGAGATGACCATTGAGGAACTTGACTTATCTGTGCGTTCATTTAACTGTCTGAAGCGTGCAGGAATTAACACGGTTAACGATTTGATTGAAAAGTCCGCTGAAGAAATGATGAAGGTAAGAAACCTCGGAAAGAAGTCCTTTGACGAAGTCAAGGAGAAGCTTCATTCGCTGGGTTACGAGCTTAATTCAGAGGACGATAATTAAAGTAAGGAGTGAAAATCTATGCCAGGCACAAGAAAGCTGGGAAGAACTAGCGACCAGAGAAAGGCAATGCTCAGAGCAATGGTTACTTTTCTTCTCGAAAACGGTAAGATTGAAACCACTGTAACAAGAGCTAAGGAAGTTGCTGCTATGACCGAAAAGATGATTACACTCGGCAAGGCAGGAGACCTCCATTCAAAGAGACAGGTACTTTCTTATGTAACTAAGGAGTCTGTAGCTAAGAAGCTGTTCGACGAGATTGCGCCTTCCTATGAGGGAAGAAACGGCGGTTATACAAAGATCGTTAAGATCGGTCCCCGCCGCGGTGACGCTGCTGAAATGGCTATCATTCAGTTGGTTTAATAAATTTGCTATTATTAAAGGCTGTATTCCTAAGAGGATACAGCCTTTCAGTTTGTCGATAAACCTAATTTTGATGGTAAACAAGGGGAAGCCCTCGAATTATTGCGAACAAGTTGAGCAATAATTTTCGCAGGGTTTCCCCTCTTTCAAAACAGTCCACCGGACTGTTTTGAAATTCACCCCTTTCGGAGCTCCTAAAGTAAGGGGATTTCGCTCCTGCGGGAGCGACGGGGGCTCTGCCCCAAATTCTTGCAAGCTTGCCGAGCAAGAATTTTTCTTTGCAAGCTTGTCGAGCAAGACTTTTCCTCGCAAGCGGCAATCGCGTCGCTAAATTCTTGTAAGCTACGTCGAACAAGAATTTTCCCGCTCTTTTTACCTCTTTGGCAGTTAAAAAAGACTTTTTTGTTACAACAATTTTCAAAAGAAAAAGTAACGCAAGTTTCTTTCATCAAAAGATATAAAAGAAACACCGCCCAATCCTTCCCAAATTGACGTTATTTCAGCAGTTCTTCTCCGAGTTTGTTTATGAAGTTCTTTCCTGCTGTGCCGTTCTGGACATAGCCCCAGCTTTTCAGAAGTGCGTTAACAGCTTTTTGCGTTCCTTTGCCGAAGATGCCGTTGCGGTCGAGGGTCACGCTGTGAAGTCCTTTCTTTTTGGCGAGCATAAGCAGATATTTCATGCTGAGTACGCCGTCGGAGCTGTCGCCCTTTTTGTAACCGCTTTTATCCAGCGTTTTATCCTGTGGGGGCTTGTAGCCGTTCAGGGATTTCTCCTTTATTATGGTCGGATAATCCTTATAGGCGTAATTGCAGTCGCAGTAGCCGCTTACGCCCGGAACAGAGCCTTTGCTGGTGTACTGCCACATTCCGTATTGAGCGGCGGTGGGGCGGGCTACGTCATAATGGGCTACCCAGATGTCAAATCGGTTCTTTACTGCTGTGGACACCTTGCGGCTGAGAAAATCTGCATAGCTGTAAAGCGCGGTATAATATCCGCACTTTTCAAGGTGTTCGCAGAATGCGGTTATTATGCTGTCAACAGAGGCGGAGGACAGCGCGTTCTGCGATGGGTCCTCTATATCGAACGCCAGAGGGTATTCAAACTTTTTGCCCTTTATACATGATACAAAGGTTTTTGCCTCTTCTAAGGCTTCGGTCTCTGTGAGTGCGTAGCTGTACCAATATGCGCCCACGTCAAGACCGGCTTTCTTTGCGGCGGTATAATTGCGCTCAAAGCTTTCATCCTTTTGTTTGGCGTATCTGCCGTAGCCGGCGTTCAGCATTACAAAGGTATAGCCTGCCGATTTTACCTTTTCAAAATCCACTGTTCTCTGCCAGTGAGAAACGTCAATGCCGCTAATTTTTGTCATTGTCGCTGTCACCTCCCGTCCTTTTTGCCGACTGTGTTCCGAAATAGAATGATATTACCACAGTAAAAATCGTGATGAACTGATCGGCGTCAATTATTCTTTTTACGGCAAGGGTGCAGAATACACCCGTAAGCAAAATCGTAACTATCGATTTCACGTCAATAAGCTTTATAAGCCTTTCTTTCATGAATATCTCTCCCTTTCCATATCGGTAAGCTTTTGTTCTGCCGCCGCCACACGGGAAATAAGCGCATTGTGCTCGGCGACAGTCTGTTCAAGTTTATCTATACGATATATAATAAGCCGTTCGGTGGCTTCCTGTGATTTTTTGTTTTCCTTTGCTCCCGAACGTGCTATTATCAGTTGACAGGCTACGCTTGCCGCTGCGGCAATGAATGCGGCAATGACCGCTCCCATACTTATCACCTCCCTGCGTTTTTCATTTATACCGCAAAATCACAGAAAAGTTGCATAAAAAATGCAACAATTACTAAAATGTTGTCAAATTAAAACATTTTTCATATTGTTGCACAAAAAGAGCAAGCAAAATTTGTTGCATTTGATTTTATATCATTGTTGTGTGGAAGTTATGATTTTTGACAATACTATATTATAGATATAAATGCGACGGATTTTCGGTTGCTTTTTCAATAAATATATAGTATAATGTGAATAAACAATAAATAACAGGATAATGTCTTACAAAACGTAGATGTAAGCTGTTAAAGGCAGCACTGTAAACAAAGCCGTTAGGCGGCAGTTGTGCGGTGTTGCCTTATGAAAAGGAGACACGCAAATGAAAAAAGAAAACAATTATACGCCCACCGATGAGATATGCGGTTTTAAGGTGCGCCCGGGATTTTATTCTATAAACGGCGCAACAGCGCTTGATCATGCGGTAAACTTTACCGTCCATTCGGCCAACGCCACGGCTTGCTCGCTTGCGCTTTTCAGACGTAAGGAAACCGAGCCGTTTGCGGTCATTCCAATTCCGACCTCTTACCGTATCGGCAATGTCTGGTCTATAATGATCTTTGATCTGGATATATACGAGATCGAATACTGCTACAGATTGGACGGACCCTATCAGCCGGAAAAAGGATTCATTTTCGATAAAAACCGCAATGTGCTGGACCCTTATGCGAGAGCGGTGACGGGACAGAGCGTCTGGGGGAAAAAGGGCGGCGCAGATGACTGCTATCACGGAAGGATCTGCACGGACAGCTTTGACTGGGGGGATTTTCCTCAGCCGGACATTCCGTTCTCCGACCTTGTGATATATGAACTGCACGTTAGAGGCTTTACAATGGACAAGTCCTCAAAGGTCAAGCACAGAGGAACCTTTGCGGGGCTTAAAGAAAAGATACCATATCTGAAAAAGCTGGGAATAAACGCCGTTGAGCTTATGCCGATATTTGAATTTGACGAGCTGGACGGGTCGAGAACCTTTGACGGAAAACAACTGCTTAATTACTGGGGATATAACACGACCTGCTTTTTTGCGCCTAATACCAGCTATACCTCCGAAAGTGAATACAATCATGAGGGCGATGAACTGAAAGATCTTATAAAGACCCTAAACGAAAACGGTATACAGGTCTTTCTGGACGTGGTTTTCAACCATACTTCGGAGGGCGACGAACAAGGTCCTGCATTTTCGTTTAAAGGACTTGACAACAGCGTATATTATATGCTCACTCCCGACGGACATTATTTCAATTTCAGCGGCTGCGGCAATACGGTAAACTGCAATCACCCCGTTGTACAGCAGTTTATCATTGATTGTCTGCGCTATTGGGTAGTGGAATACCGTGTGGACGGTTTCAGGTTCGATCTTGCTTCGATTCTCGGAAGAAACGAGGACGGTTCGCCTATGTCAAATCCGCCGCTGCTCAAAGCCCTTGCCTACGATCCGATACTAAGCGGCGTAAAGCTTATCGCCGAGGCATGGGACGCAGGCGGACTTTATCAGGTGGGAAGCTTTCCGTCCTGGGGCAGGTGGGCGGAATGGAACGGCAAATACCGTGACGACCTGCGGTGCTTTTTAAAGGGCGACGGAGGCAAGGCGTGGCTTGCGGCTCAGAGGATAATGGGTTCGGCGGATATATACAATCCCCTGTTCAGAGGAAACAATGCGTCGGTCAATTTTTTGACCTGTCACGACGGTTTTACCCTTTACGATCTGTATTCCTATAATTACAAGCACAATGAGGAAAACGGCTGGAACAACACCGACGGAGATAACAGTTCCACCAGCTGGAACTGCGGAGTTGAGGGGGAGACGGACGACCCGGAGGTCGAGGACCTTCGCCGCAGGTTGGTGAAAAACGCATTTACTGTGCTTATGTGCAGTCGGGGAGCGGTCATGTTCTATGCAGGCGACGAGTTCTGCAACACTCAGTACGGAAATAACAACGCCTATTGTCAAGACAGCATAGTTTCGTGGCTGGACTGGACAAGGCTGAAAAAATACGGCGAGATATATGAATATGTACGGGAGCTTATAAGATTCCGCAAAGAGCATGAGATACTGCGCAGGGATACAGCGCCCTGCTCAATGGGCTGGCCGTCTATGAGCGTACACAATTCATTTGCATGGAACGGCACATTTACGGACGACACAAGAGTGATAGGCATAATGTTTGCGGGAGTTGACAAAGAGGGTAAAGACGATGTGGTTTTCCTTGCGGTGAACGCTTACTGGGAAAGTCAGCAGATACAGCTTCCCGAGATTCCGGAGGGAAGGGACTGGGAAGTCAAATTCAACTCGGACTTTGTTCACGGAGGAGTGACCGATTACGACCTGTTTACGCCGAGAGAGGGCAGAATGGTGACTCTTGCGCCAAGGAGCGCGGCGGTGCTTTGTCTGAGAAAGTAAACGCACGTGAATCGATATAATTTGAGCGAAGGAATAGATATTTTTGTCTTTTTCCGCCTTACGGAGTGGAAGGACTACTTAACGTTCTGATTTTGCGAAGTAAACGGAGGGTAGATTGACATACCGCGTAAGCCGATATATAATTGACATAGTCCGATAAGAAGAGGAGGTTATTACAATGCTGGATTGCCGAAAAACAGGAGAGCTTATTTACAGGCTCAGAAAAGAAAAGGGTATGACTCAGCTTCAGCTTGCAGAAAAACTTCACGTAAGCGATAAGGCGGTATCCAAGTGGGAGCGGGGTTTGGGCTGTCCCGACGTTTCCCTGTTAAGCGATTTGTCGGAAACGCTGGGAGTAAACGTGGAGAGGCTTCTTGACGGAAACATGGATATTAATCAGGAGGACGCAGGAAATATGAATAAGATAAAATTTTATGTGTGCGAGGACTGCAAAAGCGTTTTTACGGCTACGGGAGCGGGAGAGATCTCATGCTGTGGGAAAAAGCTCAGTCCGCTTGCAGCAAAGGACGCGGACGACGCGCACAAGCTTTCCATTGAAGAAGTGGAGGACGAATTTTATGTGACTGCAGATCACGAAATGACAAAGGAGCATTACATTGCTTTTATAGCTTATGTGACTTATGACAGGGTAAATCTGGTGAAAACTTATCCCGAACAGGATCTTGCGGTGAGATTTCCACAGGCGCAGGGCGGATATTACTATTATTACTGCACAGGCGACGGGCTGTACAGAATGAAAGGGTAATGCAAAATATTTTTATATAGAGATAAGCGGCACAGTGACAGACACTGTGCCGGCTTTTTTGTTGATTGCTTTAGCGTAACAAAACCGCCGGTTCAAGCCACCATGATTCATCAGATAAATGTGCTATAGATTAAGCTTTGTGAAATTATCTTTAATTGACAACTCGTTGCATTCAGATTATGTTTGGAGTAAGTCCAGTATACAGATGAGCAGATCAAGAAATACAAACCGAAGATGATTTTGATTACAAACGCATTGGTATAATCATCTTTGGGAAACTCTGGATAGGTCTATTTGAATTATGAGAGATGACAGTATATTGTCTTATATTTTAAAAATATGTAAAATAATGTATGTGTTTTTATGTAATAAATTAGAGTAATTTCATCTTATCAGCTATTAAAAAATTTAATATTAAAAATTATTTATTAAGTTAATAGTGTTTTACCGTGGGCTATTAAGTTTTGATTACTTGAATTTTTGAGGTGAATAATTTGAGTGAAATAAATACAACATCGGTCATTGATATTGAAAAGAACCAGACAAATGAAGTTGTTAATATGGAATATGAATCAGTGTGCGTAAAAACAAGTTTGGTATACCGTGTTGTAAAACGTATATTTGATTTTTTGTTTTCTTTTTGTGCAAGTATAATATTGTTTGTTCCCATGATAATAATAATGTTGATGATAATGATAAAAGATAGTGGGACACCTTTTTATATTCAAAAGCGTGTGGGAAAAAACGGTAAAGTGATAGGAGTTTTTAAGTTTCGGAGTATGAAGAAGGGAGCAGATAATCTGGAAAAAATGCTCAATCCGGAACAGCTTGAAGAGTACAGGCGAGAGTACAAGCTAAAAGATGACCCCAGGTTAATAGGATATAAAAATCCAGGTGACGGTGATAAATGTTTTGGAGCAAGAATTCGTTCATTGAGTCTTGATGAACTGCCGCAGATATTATTTAATGTTTGTATTTTGGGCAATATGTCATTGGTCGGTCCGCGACCATTGCTTGAAGAAGAAATTAAGAAGAATTATACAATTGAAGAGCAGGTTTTATTTAAATCTGTAAAACCTGGGCTTACAGGTTATTGGCAAGCATATGCTAGAAACAATGCTACATATGAGAGCGGTGAACGGCAGAAAATGGAAATGTATTATATAAAAAACAAGTCATTATGGCTTGATTTGAAGATCCTTTTTAAGACAGTCGAAACCGTGTTAAAAAAGAATGGTGCAATGTAATATTGTAGATATTTTACTATTAAGATATTATTAACTGGAGGGGTTGTAAAATGAATCCAGCAATTAGTCTTATAATTCCGACATTAAATGCTGAAAAGTATATTAAGTCATTATTAGACAGACTGTTTTCCCAGACTATTGTTCCAACTGAAGTTATTGTTATAGATTCACAATCTGATGACAGAACAGTTGAATTGTGTCGAGAATATGATAGGGTAAAAGTGATTGAGATTCAAAGAGAAGATTTTGATCATGGAGGAACGAGACATATTGGATTTAAAGAAGCTAAAGGCGATATTTGTCTTGTTATGTCTCAGGATGTACTTCCTAAAGATAATTATTATATTCAGAATTTGATTAAAGCTTTTGATACGGATGGAGTGGTTATGGCAACAGGAAGGCAGATTCCATATCCTGATTCACCATTAACGGAAAAAATAACAAGAGAATTTAATTATCCTGATTTTGATATAATAAAAGATAGGTCTAGTGCTGAGAAGTTAGGAATAAAAACATATTTCTTTTCTGATGTTTGTTCAGCATACATAAAAAGTAAATATTTTGCTTTAGGCGGGTATGATACTCCATCTTTAATATGTAATGATATGATTATGGCAGCTAAAGCAATTAATGCCGGATATAAGACAGCATATATAAGCAGTGCTCAAGTTTACCATTCACATAAGTATACATTAAAGCAACAATATAAAAGAAATTTTGATGTTTCGGCAGATATGGCTATTAATAATAAATATTTTTCTGATGTATCTGATACATCAGAAGGATTAAAAATGGTAAGGTATGTTTTAAAAAGGCTTTTGAGTGGACTTCATTTTATTACTGCTTTTTATTATTGTATTGAATGTGCTGCAAAATTTTTGGGTAATAGAGCCGGAAAAAAATACGATAGAATGAATAAAAAACAGATACTAAAGAGAACAATGAACAAGAGTTATTGGAAAAGAACAAAGTACGTTTCATGATTCTTATTGAGTTAGGGGCTAATTTTTTGTGAGTTATAATGATTTACAGCAAATACATGAAATTGATATAAAAATCATAAAGGAATTTGTGCGTATATGTGAACAATATGGATTGGAATATTCAATTATAGACGGAACCATGCTTGGTGCAGTCAGACACAAAGGCTTTATTCCATGGGACGATGATGTGGATATTGCTATGCCAAGACAGTCTTATAAAAAATTTGTAAAGTTGGCGAGCAAGGAATTGCCAAGTAATATGTCAATAGAATATTTTGGTGATAAAAATAATTCTGAAAAAGATATTTCATATATTACCAGAATATATTGCAGCGATTTAAAAGTTAAATTGAATATAAATCAATTATCTAAGGAACAGGGCGTATGGATAGATATTATGCAACTTGATGGTATGCCTAAAAATAATATTAAATATACTATCCATAAGTATAGATTGTTATTTCTTAAAGCCGTAACCAAAATGTCTCAGCCGGAAACGATTGGTACACATATAAAAGATAGACCATTGATTGATAGAATTTTTATCTGGGCGGGAAAAAATATTGGTATTTTCAAGAAGATAAATACCAAGAAAATGTATTATAAATTAGATACATTGTTATGCAAATACAAAATCAATAAAGAAAATAATTTAGGTATATTTATTAGTGATTATCGATTTAGGGAAACCGTACCCTATGATTGGTATTTTCCATTAAAAAAATATAAATTTGAAGATATTGAGGTTTGGGGACCTAATAAAGCAGATGAGATATTAAGGCACTTGTATGGTGATTATAACAAACTCCCGCCATTGGAAGAAAGAAATAAGCACAACATTATTATTGTAAAATAACAGGAGTGTTTGTTGATGTATAATGAATTACAGAAGATTCAGGATATAGAATTAAATATACTTAAAGAGATAGATCGTATTTGTTCTGAATGTGGTATTAAATATTTTTTATCTAGTGGTACGTTGCTTGGTGCTGTTAGGCATCATGGCTTTATTCCTTGGGACGATGATATAGATATTATGCTGACCAGAAGTGATTATGAGAGATTTATCAAAGAGATTCCTAAGAAACTTCCTGAACATTTGAAGTTGTTGCATTTCTCTGTCGGAAATACGGAAGATGATCAAAACTTATTGATTAAAATTATAGATACTAGATATCCATGTAAAAGATATTCATATTCGGAAGTGAATACTTGTGTTTGGATTGATGTATTTGCTCTTGATGCGGTTCCTGACAACGTATTTTTTAGACAAGCTTTTTTTTTCAGATTGAATATAACTACAGCTTTGAGATCATTTAAAAGATGGGAAAATTATGACGAAAATTATAAGTCTAAATCAAAGTTGAAACAAATTCTTATTACTTTAAATCGCAAATGTAAATTTTCAAAGTTAATAAATATTGATAAGATCTTAAGACGGCAGGATAAAATTTTAAAAGATGTTGGTAAATATAAGCATAAAAATGTAATGAATTATATGGGCGAATATAAATACAAAGAAACCTTTCCTGAAAAATGGTTGGGAACTGGTAAAAGAGTGCCGTTTGAAAAATGTAATTTCTTGATTCCTACTAATTCCCATGGTTACTTATCTGTTTTGTATGGAGATTATATGAAGTATCCACCTGTAGAACAACAAGTATGTAAGCATGGATTATATTTATATAAGCAAATTAATTAATTTGCAAATTTAATAAGTTATAAGCATTTTCTTTAGTCATATTTATTAGGAGTATTGTAATTAATATGTATATGTCTTATAAAAAGAAAAATACAGAGTTAATTCAAGTAATTCTGTGTTTTTTTGCTTCTTTATTTTTATTAGAACCAACATGCTTGCCATATGTTACAAGTATTGAAAAGTTTTACAATGTTATTTCTATTGCGGTATGTGCAGCAATACTATTATTATATTTATGGTATAATAAAATAAGCCGAATTATTCTTTTAATCTCAATATATTATTTTTATCAAATAGCAATGACATGGTATAATTCGGGAAATCTAAAAGGTATATTGTTACTTTCAATTAAATTTATAGCGATTTGTATGTTTATTGAAATCGGTCTAAATTTAAAAAACAAATTCATAGTAATTAATTCGTTGATGACAGTATTGGAAATATATATTTATATTAATTTATTAACTATTTTAATTTATCCTAACGGGATGTACGTTACTGTTTCAACGGATAATGCCAATAATTGGTTCTTAGGCTATAAGAATCAAATGATAAATTTTATACTTCCTGCAATTGGGTTGTGCTTATTTAATTATTATTGTAATGATAAATTTGCTTATAAAAAATTAAGAACAGGTTGTATTCTTGTTTGTGGATGCCTTACAACAATATTGATGTGGTCAGGAGCATCGCTTGTTCTATTGGCAATCTTGATAGTATATGTTCTGTTAGCAAAAAAATTACCTACAAAAATATTTAATTTTAGAAACTTTCTGATTGTAAATATTATATTAACAGTATCAATAGTTTTATTCAGAATACAAAATATTTTTTCATTTTTAATAGTGGATATTCTTCATAAGGATATAACATTGACAGGAAGAATCTATATATGGGATAAAGTTCTTAAATATATATATGAAAGACCGTTGGTTGGTTATGGTGTTGAAAGCTATAGCTATCGATGTATAAAAATGAGGAGTATAGCTCCACTGACATACTATGATTATTATGGAGCACTTCATGGACACTGTAGATTTTTAGAAGTGATGTATAGAGGCGGAATAATTTTGCTGATAATATATTTGCTTATTTTAATATATTCGTGTAGGGATTTAATGCGTCATAAAAATAGTATGCAAGCTAAAATTATTTCAATTACCATTTTTGCATATTTGACCGGAATGATAACAGAATGGTATGATTATTCACCAATGTTTTTTGCCTTGTTAGTTCTTGGATATAATATCCAAAGGTTTTTAAATGAAAGTTCAAAATCCAAGGAAGTGACAGAAAGGGTAAGTTAGATGAACTTTATAAAAAAATTATTGATTTATTTTATAGGTAATGTATTTAATAAACTGATTGTATTTTTTCTTTTACCTATTTATACATCAAATCTTTCTCCAAGTGCATATGGAGATGCTGATTTATCACTTACAACAGTTACCATGTTGGTTTCCCTTCTATTTATGGAGGTTTGGACACCGTTACTAAGATTTTCTTATGACAGCGAAAAAAGAAATGACAAAATAAAAGTATTTAACAATGTAATAATTGTTGTATGCATATGTATGCCAATTTATTTTGTTGGATGTTTGATAATTGGAAAATGGCAAAATCTCCCTCATTTGACGTGGATGATAGTATATGGATTATCCATACTTATTTTGCACATATACCAGTTTGAAGTCAGAGCGGTTGGTAACAGCAAAGACTTTATGCTGTCTGGAATGATTTCTTCTATTGCACAGTTAGTTATTAGCTTTATTGCTATTTATTTATTTAAAGCTAATTCTGAGGTAATACTTTTGGCCCCGGCAATCTCAAATATTATCGCTTCAATTTATCTTGAATTTAAGTATAAATTTATTTCACAGATAAAAAAATCATATTATTCGTTTGAAATGGTCAGCAGTATCATAAAATACGCTTTTCCATTGGCAATAAATGCAGTAGCGTTTTGGGCAATGACTAATATAAACAGATATTTTTCCAGAGCATATCTTGGATCTGCGGCAAATGGATATATTGCGGTTGCTACAAAATTTATAGCTCTTATTAATACGATTGTTCAAATATATTCCTTGGCATGGCAGGAGAGTGCTTATGAACATTGCAATAGTCAGCAGCGATCAAATTATTATAGTAAAATGTTGACAATTTATCTTGATGTTATGTCAGTGGGAACATGTATTGCTATAGTAGCAACTAATGTACTTTTCCCGTATATTATATCTGATGTGTCTTATGAAAAAACGCAATTAATCTTACCAATTTATTATATTTCTGCGTTTGCAAGTGCTATAAGTAATTTTTATGGACATATTTATAATGCATTAAAGAAAACCAATATTTTGCTTTTCTCGACTATTGGTGGTGCTGTGGTTAATATTGCTCTGCTGTATATCACTATAAATAAATTCGGAATATATTCAATTCCAATTTCGCTTATTGCGGGATATAGTGTAAATGTCTTTATGCGTATTGTGAATATAAGTGAACATGTAAAAATCAAGTTAAACTATACGCATATTATTATTAATGCCTTGAGTATTGTAATGCCATGTTTAATTGTTTATTTAAATTGTAATTATATTATCAAACTTATTGTTTTTATTCTTAGTTTAGGAAGTCTTATATACTGTTATAGAAAAGATTTAGGCACATTACTACATAAAATTAAAAAGGGAGTTGTCAGAAAATGAACGTAGATAAACTTATGTTGGGCGATTTTTATACCGGTGTTCCAGATTCACAATTAAAACCATTATGTAATTGTCTTATGAATACTTATGGTATATCTGCAAAGCATATAATTGCTGCAAATGAGGGTAATTGTACAGCTATTGCTGCTGGTTATTATCTGGCGACAGGAAAGGTTCCGGTCGTATATATGCAGAATAGTGGAATAGGAAATATTGTGAATCCGGTAGCATCACTTTTGAATGACAAGGTTTATGGAATTCCATGTATTTTTATTGTAGGCTGGAGAGGTGAGCCTGGCGTACATGATGAACCGCAGCATATCTTTCAAGGTGAAATCACTATTAAATTGCTTGAGGATATTGGAATACATACGTTTATAATAGATAAAGATACCACCGAGGAGCAGATTCAAGAAGAAGTAAAAAGTAATGAGTCTATTTTGGCTAGCGGAAAAAGTGTAGCATTTGTTGTCAGAAAAGGTGCTATAAGCTATGATGAGAAAATTGAATATAAAAATGATAATACTATGTCTCGCGAAGATATTATCAAGCACATAACATCAGTTACTAAAGATGATGTTATAGTTTCTACTACTGGTAAAGCGTCCAGGGAATTGTTTGAAATAAGGGAATCTCAAAATCAGACCCATCAGTATGATTTTCTCACAGTAGGTTCAATGGGGCATAGTTCATCGATTGCATTGGGTATTGCACTTCAAAAGCCTAATACAAAGGTTTGGTGTATTGACGGAGATGGAGCTTTATTAATGCATATGGGAGCAATGGCGGTTATAGGTACTAACCGACCAGGAAATTTGATTCATATAGTTATTAATAACGGCGTTCATGAAACTGTTGGAGGAATGCCAACTGTTGCTGGAGATATAGACATTGTAAAAATTGCAGAGGGTTGTGGATATCCTAACGCAGTATCAGTCGATAGTTTTGAAAAACTTGATAAAGTATTAATTGAAGCAAAATCACAAAATGAACTTACATTAATCGAAGTAAAGTGTGCGATTGGTTCAAGAGATAATCTTGGCAGACCAACTACAACGGCTCACGAAAATAAAGAAAACTTTATGAAGTATTTGGAGGTCCTTGAATAGTGAAGGCATTGATTTTAAATTCCGGTTTAGGAAGTCGTATGGGAGATATAACAAAGAGTGTTCCTAAATGTATGAGTATTGTTAAAGACAATGAGACTATTTTGTCAAATCAAATAAGACTTTTAAAGAAATCAGGAATAGATGATATTGTAATTACAACTGGTTCACTTGAGAATGTTTTGAAAAATTATCTTAATGAGACTTTTCCTGGGGAAAGGTTTACGTATGTTTATAACGACAAGTATATGGATACGAATTATATTTATTCTATATTTCTTGCAAAAGATATCGTTGACGATGACATTATATTTATGCATGGTGATTTATACTTTACTTCTGAAGTGTTTGACAAGTTAATTGAAGCTAAGAACAGTTGTGTAGTGATTGATAAGAATGCTGCTTTGCCTGAAAAAGATTTTAAGGCGGTTGTGGTTGACAATAAGGTGAAGAAAATTGGAATAGAATTTTTTGAAGATGCTTATACATGTCAGCCACTATATAAATTAAAACGAGATGATTGGCATATATGGTTGAATAAAATTTCCGAATTTTGTAAGAATGGAAAAACAAAAGTATATGCTGAAAATGCTTTAAACGAAATTACCGATAAAATAAATTTATATCCGTTAGATATTCAGTCTATGTTATGCAATGAAATTGATAATCTCGAGGATTTAAAGATAATAAGAGAAAAAATTAATTAATGAGAATTTATGGAATAAGGTTTTGGATATGTCGGATTGTAATTTAAACCGATGTGTCAATTACACAAACCTTGAGGAAGGAATAATTATGAAAAAAGTATATTTGTGTATGAGTACAGATGTTATACATGGCGGTCATATTAAACTTATCAATAATGCAGCTAAACTTGGTGAAGTAACAGTTGGTGTTTTAACTGATACTGTTGTAGCTAGCTATAAGCGTTTTCCTATGCTTTCATATGAGGAAAGAGCAAATATTATATCAAATATAAAGGGCGTTGCAAATGTTGTTCCGCAAACTGATTTGAGTTACAAAGAAAATTTACTTAAATACAAACCAGATTATCTTGTTCATGGTGATGATTGGATAAACGGATTACAAAAACCAATACGAGAGGAAGCTATTCAAGTATTATCTACATATGGTGGCGAATTGAAGGAATTTCCTTATTCAGGTGAAAAAGAATATGACATGTTTGAAGCAGGCGTAAGAAAGCAGTTATCTATTCCTGATCTTAGAAGAGGAAGATTGAAAAAGCTTTTAGGTATGAAGTCGACAGTTACTGCGATTGAGGCACATAATGGACTTACGGGCCTTATAGCAGAAAACACTCAGGTTGTTGAAAACGGTAAGGCATATCAGTTTGATGCTATGTGGGTATCAAGTCTTTGTGATTCCACAGCGAAGGGCAAGCCTGATATTGAACTTGTTGATATGTCTAGCAGAATGCGTACGATTGATGAGATAATGGAAGTGACAACAAAACCAATTATTTTTGATGGAGATACCGGCGGATTGATTGAGCATTTTGTATATAATATCAAGACATTTGAACGTATGGGTATTTCTGCCATAATAATTGAAGATAAAGTTGGACTGAAAAAGAATTCACTGTTTGGTAATGAAGTTGTTCAGACTCAGGATACAATTGAACATTTTTGCGAAAAAATAAAGGCAGGGAAAAAAGCTTTAAAGACAAAAGATTTTATGCTTATAGCAAGGATTGAAAGTCTTATTTTAGAGCAAGGAATGGATGACGCTCTTAACAGAGCCTTCGCATATGTTGAAGCAGGTGCAGATGGTATAATGATTCATTCCAGAAAAAGTTCTCCTGATGAGATTTTTGAATTCTGTGATAAATTCCGTGCTAAAGATAACATTACACCGCTTGTTGTTGTACCGACGTCGTTTAATACTGTTACGGAAGATGAGTTCGCAAGAAGAAATATTAATATTGTGATTTATGCAAATCAACTTACGAGAAGTGCCTTTCCAGCTATGAAGGAAACGGCAGAAATTATACTAAAAAATCACAGAGCTAAAGAAGCTGATGATGTATGTATGTCATTTAAAGATATAATTCGTTTAATTCCGGAGGAGTAAATGAAAGAACCTAAAATATATGAAGATGGAAATTGTAGTGAAATACTTTCCGAAGTATTAAATGAAGTATCCGCAAAAAATATTTTACTTGTTTGCAGCCACTCTTTTGATTCGTTAATTATAAAAAAAGATATTGAGCTTTTAGCTGGTAAGTATAGCTTTTTTAGATTCGGAGATTTTGCCCCCAATCCTGTATATGAATCTGTCCAAAAAGGTGTAAAGTTTTTTAAAGAAAGTAATTGTGACACGGTTCTTGCCATTGGCGGGGGGAGCGCTATAGATGTTGCAAAATGTATAAAGCTATTTTCTCATATGGAAGATAACTCTAATTACCTTGAACATAATTTTAAGGATAATGGAGTTCCTATTGTTTGTATACCTACTACGGCTGGCACTGGTAGTGAAGCTACAAGGTATGCTGTGATTTATTATAATGGTGAAAAGCAATCAATTACACACGAAAGTATAATACCTGATTACGCTTTGTTGATTCCTGATTTACTGGACACACTTCCGCTATATCAAAAAAAGGCAACAATGCTTGACGCACTATGTCATTCAATTGAGTCATTTTGGTCTGTTAATTCCACTGATGAAAGTAAAAAATACTCATCACAAGCAATAAGAATGATAATTGATAATAAGAATTCTTATTTATCAAACAATATTGACGGAAATAAGAAAATGTTAATTGCCGCAAATTTGGCTGGAAAGGCAATAAATATAACACAAACCACGGCCGGACATGCAATGTGTTATAAAATTACATCATTGTATAACATTGCTCATGGTCATGCAGCCGGATGTTGCGTTCCCTATTTATGGGAATTTATGCTGGATAATATGGGTTTTGTTACTGATTATCGTGGGAAAGAATATTTATTAAATGTTTTTTATGAAATATCGGAATGTCTAGGGTGTGATGGTCCAACGAATGCAGTTGCTTTTTTGAAAAAAATGCTTTTTGAATTATCACTTGAAATTCCAAAAATGAAAAATGATAAGGAACTTGAACTGCTTATAAAGTCAGTGAATCCTACAAGACTAAAAAATAATCCCATTGCATTGAATAAGGAACAAATTAAGCAAATATATACCAATATATTTGGCTTGTAAATTGGAGGAATTATGGACAAGTTTTTTGTTATCAGCCATACAGAAGGCAAGAGTGCATATTTTCAATTTGTTTGGGGAAATATTGATAGCTACGGTGCATCATATATAAAAAATCAAGCTGAGATAAAAAATAAATTTTTAAAATTCCTTTTTAGAATTCACAACTCCAGAGATATTAATAGATATTTAAATTTGCCTTTTAAAAATATTTGGAAGAAATTCTATTCATTGAAACCGGAGATGTTGTCTCCATCAGACAGAAATTTTCTTATATTTGACAATACAATTAAATATTCTCATTCTTATCTTAAATATTTGAAAGAGCATTATAATTGCGTTATAGTTAATATTCTTCAGGATACTTTGAAAGTATATAAATGTGGTAGAAATAAGAAAGAACTTGATAGATATATTAATCAAGCCTGTGTGGATAAGTTTTTTTCTTTTGACTTTAAAGACTGCAAAGATTTTAATTTAGAATATTATATGCTGTATTCATATTTTCCTTCTAATTTGACAAAAGGAAAGGCCGGTAAGGTATGTTATGTAGGAAGCAATAAAAGTAAAAATCGTTTAAACCTTTTTCATAGTGTATTTAAAAAGATTCATCAAGAAGTGGAAACAGATTTTAATATGGTCGGAGTATCAGAAAGTAATCAGATATTTCCACGTGAAATAACATACAATCATACTTTAAAATATAATGAGGTTATAGAAAAGATTCAAAAAAGTGATTGTTTATTAGATATAGTTAATGATAATCAAACAGGTATAACGTTAAGATGCTGTGAAGCAATTTGTTATAATAAAAAGCTGCTAACGAATAATCCTTTTATAAAGGAATTGTCATTCTATAATCCAGAGTATATAAAGATTTTTAATAATGCTAATGATATTGATATAGAATGGCTTAAGTCGGACATTGATGTTGATTATCATTATAATGGTGATTTTCATCCTACAAAGTTGTTTGAAATTCTTTCTCAAACGTTTAAATAATGTAAAGGTAGATGTTATTATGAACATAGAGAATATACTGAAAAAAATTGACAGATTAAATAACTCAATAAAAGTAGGCATATCAAAGATACCATTTAATGAATGTAATTTATGGATGTATAATGAAGAACTCGGTGAGATTTGTAATCAGACAAGAAGTTTTTTTCAAATTAAGGGTTTGATTAAGAATAACAAGAATGAGAATATTATAGAGCAACCCATTATCATTCAGAATGAAATTGGTTATCTCGGTATAATCCGTAAAAAGATCAATGGTGAATTTCATTATCTTATGCAGTACAAGATTGAACCGGGAAATATAAATAAAATTCAGATTTCCCCTACTATTCAAGCAACAAAGAGTAACTTCACGCAGAAACACGGTGGAAAGAGACCAGCATATTTGGACTATTTTGTCAATGCATATAAGTATAAAATAATTGTAGATCAAATCCAGTCAGAACAGTCTTCGAGATTCTTGGGAAAGCGAAATAGAAACATAATTATTGAGCTTGATGAAAACGAATATGTTGAAGTGCTTCCTAGTCATGAATGGATGACATTAAATCAAATCAAGGCACTTATGACTTTTGACAATTTGGTTAATATGGATACACGTACAGTATTATCCTGTTTACCGTTATCGATAATAACTTATTCTAGCAGTAATCTTAATAATTTTGAGTCGCAATTCAATGATAAAGCATTGTTTAGATCTATTACAGCGGGATGTGGAAAAAATCTCTTGCCCGATATTTATCAGTATATAAATAATTATAAAATGTTTGATGAAAGTGAAACAAAACTGATACCGTTATTTAATTTGACAAGTTGGCATATGCAAAACAACGAATTTGTATGTGATAATCCGTATAGTTTTAAAATTGTTTTTTGTAATATTGAAATTGAGGGAAGAGAGGTCAAACAATGGTGTCAGCCTTTGTTTGAGGCAACTGGAATTGCAACTTTTGGACTTTTTACTTGTATTGATAATGGTGTGAGAATGTTTTTGATAAGATGTTGTCCCGAAATTGGCTGTTTTGACAAAATTGAAATTGGTCCTAGTGTTCAGCGTGAATACACTTCATTGGAAGAAAAGAATTCAGTAGATTTGCTGTTTGATAAAAAGGTTAAAGAAAAGTCTGGAATTATGTTTGATACGCTTCTTTCTGAAGAGGGCGGACGCTTTTACCAGGAGCAGAATCGTAATGTAATTATTGAAATTGAAAAAAATGAAATTCAATTGCCAGACGGATATTTTTGGTGTGATTATAAAACGCTTAATATTCTTGTTCAAGTTAATAATACGCTTAATATTCAACTTAGAAATCTTTTATCAGTATTGGAGTTTTAATATATGGATAAAATTAGGATAGGAATCATATGTCCCTCGGAGATTGCATTCAGACGTTTTATGCCAGCAATTACGAAATGCACGGATTTTGATTATGTTGGAGTTGCTGTACCTCAAGCGGATGAATGGGGAGGTGCTTTTTCAAATGAAACAAGGGAAATCGAATTGTCAAAGGCTAAAGATTTTGTTGCAAGTTATGGTGGTAAGATCTTTGCAAGCTATAATGAGTTAATAGAAAGCAATGAAATTGATGCTGTTTATCTTCCGTTGCCACCTTCACTTCATTATAAATGGGGTAGAAAAGTTCTTGAAAACGGGAAACATCTTTTTGTTGAAAAGCCATCAACAACTTGCTATAAAGATACAGAGGAACTTGTGAAATTTGCTTTGGGGAAAGGACTTGCATTGCACGAGAATTATATGTTCCGGTTCCATAGTCAGATTGAGTACATAAAGGATTTTATTGAGAGTGGAAAAATAGGAGATATTAGGTTATACAAAATTGCATTTGGATTTCCTAAAAGAGCGTCCAATGATTTTAGATATAACAAAATGTTGGGCGGGGGAGCCTTGCTTGATGCTGGTGGTTATACTTTCAGATTGGCATCTATTCTTTTAGGTGATACAGTAAAAGTTGTAACATCAAAATTAAATTATACAGATGAGTTTGATGTAGATTTGTTTGGAAGTGCTACTCTTGAAAATGCAGAGGGTCTTATCGCTCAGGTTTCGTTTGGTATGGATAATGCTTACAAATGTGAACTTGAGGTGTGGGGCAGTAAAGGTACATTATTTACAAACCGTATATTGACTGCACCGGTAGGATTTGAGCCTATAATTGAATATAAAGATGGTAATAATCCTATTGAAAAAATAAGGTTGTCTGAAGATGATACATTTATGAAATCTATTATGTATTTTGAAAAATGCATATATGATCAGAAAATAAGAAACAAAAGTTATAATTCCATTTTAAAGCAAGCTGAACTTGTTGAAAAGGTGAAAGGATGCAATTAGCATGAAAGTTACATCATTAGAAATTCCTGAAGTAAAAGTAATAGAGCCGGATGTGTTCTCAGATTATAGAGGTTATTATATGGAATCTTATTCTCAGAGATCCTTGGCGAAATTAGGAATCAATGACATATTTGTTCAAGATAATCATTTTTATTCAATAAAAAAAGGAACTATTAGAGGAATTCATTTTCAAAATAATCCTTATGCACAGTCAAAACTTTTAAGATGTACAAGAGGTGTTATCCTTGATGTTGCAGTAGATCTTCGAAGGAATTCGCCTACCTATAAAAAATATGTAATGGTAGAACTTTCGGCTGAAAATAAAAAGCAGATTTACATTCCTAAGGGATTTGGACACTGCGCAATGTCATTGACAGATGACGTAGAAGGTCAATATAAGGTTGATGAGTTTTACTACCCTAAATATGATCGTGCAATAGCTTTTAATGATCCTGAGATAGGAATTGACTGGGGTACTGATCAATTTATAGTATCTGAAAAGGATAAAAAAGCTCCGTTGTTGAAAGACAGTGATGTTAATTTTTTATGAGGTGAGTGTATGCAGGTAGCGGTTGTAACGGGCGCTGGCGGCTTTATCGGGGGCGCTTTGACTCAAAAGCTTTTGTCAGATGGAATGAAGGTTTATGGTGTGGATATAAGTGCAGATTCTCTATTGCGTTTTAATTCGTATGATAATTTTGTTCCCGTGTGTATTAATCTTGAAAAAGAGAGCATATCAAGTTATTTAGATGAAAAATGTGATGTATTTTATTATCTTGCTTGGGGTGGACAACTTGGAGGAAAGGATTTATCTGATGAAAATTTACAGGTAAAAAATATAATGACTGCTGTGAGAACTTGCCGTAGTATGGTAAATTCATGTAACAAGTATATCTTTTGCAGTTCAAGTTATGAGTATATGAGAAGCTGTGAAAATGATGAGATTTATGTAAATATATATGGTATTGCCAAACGTTCAGCTGCTGAGATGTGTGCAGCTATCGCATTGCAGAATGGAATGAACTTTAATAAAGCTATTTTGACCAATACCTATGGTGTAGGAGATCGATCTAAAAAAGCTGTTAATACAATAATTAATGCTATGAATAATAATATTTCGCTTACTTTGGTTGAGGGAAATAATAAAAATGATTGGGCTTATATTGATGATACAGTTGATGGTTTGATCAATATTTTTAAAAAAGGTAAAAATCACAAAACTTATTATATAGGACATAGGGAGATATCTACCTTTAAAGAGAAAATATTGGCAATGCGTAGTTTACTGTGTCCGGAGAGAGAATTGATATTTGGAGGATATGTAGAAAATACATATGTCGATTATTCCTGTATTGATTTGGACGCGTTATATGATGATACGGGATTTGAATGTAAAACGGAATTTAATGAAAGTATAATAAAAACGTCTGAATGGTTAAAAAATAAAAAAGATAAGGTGTAAAATGGATAAGATAATAATTGTTGGTTCTGGTTTTTCTGGAAGTATATTGGCAAGAAAGATTGCAGAAGAATTGAACAGAAAAGTTTTAATAGTAGAAAGAAGAAATCATATTGCAGGTAATATGTTTGATGAATATGATGAAAATGGAATATTAATACAAAGATATGGCCCACATTTTATTAATACAAATAATTATGCTGTAATCAGATTTTTGCTGAAATATTCAAAATTATTTAGGCATGATACGAAACTCCTTAGTTTTATTGATGGAAACTATGTTAGACTTCCATTTAATTTTAGAACAATGCAACAACTGGTGGGCGATGAAAAGTCAGAATATCTTTTGAAAAAAATGAGATCTGAGTATGTTGGGCGTGATAGGGTTCCGATATTCGAATTGTTGAATAATGAAGATGAGTCAATAAGAGAATATGGTAAATTGTTGTTTGAAAAAGCATATAAGACATATACAGCAAAACAATGGGGGCTTCAACCAGAGGAAATTGATAAAAGCGTTTTAGAACGAGTGCCAATGGCAATGAATTTCGATGAAAGATACCTCAATAAGGATTTTCAATATCTCCCTGAAAATGGTTATACTGAATTGTTTAAAAATTTATTAGAACATCCTAATATTGAAGTAAGACTTAATACAGATGCATTGCCCCACATTGAATTTGATGAAGATAACCATACTATTAAATATGATGGGGAAAATGTTGAGCTGCTTGTTTTTACTGGTGCAATTGATGAACTTTTCAATTTAAAATATGGAAGACTTCCATATCGGTCTTTGGATATAAAGTATGATTATTTTAATGAAGAAAAGATACTTCCCAGTGAAATAATATCATATCCTCAGGCAATTGGTTATACAAGAAAGACAGAATACAAGCAGATCACTCAAAATGTTCCTAAGATTAATAAGACGGTTGTTGCAACTGAGTATCCGATTGAATACGATCCAGATAAAAATGTAGGGAATATACCATATTATCCTGTTTTAACAGAGAATAGCAAAGTGGCTTATGAAAAATATTTTGCGGAATCGAAAAAATATGGTAATATTTTCCTATGCGGAAGATTAGCTGAGTTTAAATATTATAATATGGATATTTGTATCGAGCATGCATTAGATAAATTTGAAAAAATAAAACAAATACTGGAGGTTTAATATGAAAGGTATTATACTTGCTGGAGGAAAAGGTACAAGACTTTATCCAAATACCATAGTGGTTAGCAAACAACTTTTGCCAATTTATGATAAGCCACTTATCTATTATCCATTATCTGTATTGCTCCTTGCTAATATAAGAGATATTCTTATTATTTCTACACCGGAGGATACTCCTAATTATCAAAGACTTTTGGGAGATGGTTCAAGAATAGGAATACATATTGAGTATGCAATTCAAGATTGTCCCAAAGGTTTAGCTGATGCTTTTATTATTGGAGCAAATTTTATAGGTAATGACAGCGTATGTCTCGTTCTTGGAGATAATGTGTTTTATGGACAGCATTTTTCAGGAATATTACAGCAAGCCAGAAAACAGGCAGAAATAGGTGGAGCATCAATATTTGGTTATCCAGTAAAAAATCCAAGGGAATTTGGTGTAGTTGAATTTGATAGCAATAATAAAGTTCTTTCTATAGAAGAAAAACCTGAAAATCCGAAATCTAATTATGCTGTTCCCGGACTTTATTTTTATGATAACGATGTTGTGGAGATAGCAAAAAATGTTAAGCCTTCGGCTAGAGGAGAAATTGAAATTACATCAGTTAATAATGTATATCTCAAAAATAGTAAATTAGACGTAGTACTAATGGGCAGGGGGATGGCATGGCTTGATACCGGATCTCCTAAGGGAATGCATAAAGCCGGATCTTTTGTAAAAACCGTTCAGGAAATGCAGGGATTCTATATTTCATGTATTGAAGAAATTGCATGGAGAAGAGGCTTTATTTCAACAGAACAACTTCATGAAATTGGAGAAAATCTTAAAATGACTGACTACGGAAAGTATATTTTATCTCTTAGGGAGGAATAATAAAATGACAATCATAGTAACAGGTGGAGCAGGGTTTATTGGAAGTAATTTCATCTTCCATATGCTTGAAAAATATCAAGACTATCGTATTATATGTCTTGATAAATTGACGTATGCTGGTAATCTTTCAACACTTAAAAATATAATGAACAATCGAAATTTTCGATTTGTAAAGGCGGATATTTGCGACAGGGAGGCTGTTTACAAACTTTTTGAGGAAGAACATCCTGATGTTGTGGTGAATTTTGCCGCAGAGAGTCATGTTGACCGTTCTATCGAAAATCCAGAGGTATTTCTTAAGACTAATATTTTGGGAACACAAACACTTATGGATGCATGTAGAAAATATGGGGTAGTTCGTTATCATCAGGTTTCAACAGATGAAGTGTATGGCGATTTACCACTTGATAGACCTGATCTTTTTTTTACAGAAACGACACCAATTCATACAAGTAGTCCATATTCTGCCAGCAAAGCGTCTGCAGATCTTCTTGTTTTAGCTTATTATAGAACCTATGGTTTGCCAATAACGATTTCACGTTGTTCCAATAACTATGGTCCATATCATTTTCCCGAAAAACTTATTCCACTTATGATTGCAAATGCATTAAACGATAAACCGTTGCCTGTCTATGGTACCGGTGAAAATATTAGGGATTGGTTGTATGTAGAGGATCATTGTAAAGCTATTGATCTTATCATTCATAAGGGAACTGTGGGAGAAGTTTACAATATAGGTGGGCATAATGAAATGTCAAACATTGATATTGTAAAGCTTATTTGCAAGGAACTTGGTAAACCTGAAAGTCTAATAACTTATGTTACTGATAGAAAAGGTCATGATATGCGCTATGCGATTGATCCTACGAAAATTCACAATGAACTTGGTTGGTTGCCTGAAACAAAATTTTCTGAAGGAATAAAGAAGACGATTCAGTGGTATTTAGAAAATACAGAGTGGTGGGAAACAATCATCAGTGGTGAGTATAAGAATTATTATGATAAGATGTATCATAATAGATAAAAAGTATAAATATAAAGCATCGTGCGGTTTTGAATGAATTATTGAAGCGTCGTACAACATTGATAAAAAGTTTTCTTCCCCTGGAATCAAGTGAACAATTTTAGAAGCTAACAGAATTATTTCGATTTGATCTACTTTTTCACTATCAAATAAGATTCGAATTTATTGACAACAAAAACCTCCGCAGTTTTTACTACGGAGATTTTTGTTTTTATTTGATTATTTTACTTTTTCGTTGTCACACTCTTAACAGCAGACCATTCTTACTTGCCCTCCACAATTTCTGGTTCACACATTATTTTAACGTTAACAGACCTTACTTCTTCCTTCTCACACCAACCTAAATCAATAGAAAAAGCTTCGTTTATCATTTTTAATATTTCAGTTTGTTTTTCCCACAATTCATTTGGAATTGGAAGTGTCATTATATTCCAAGTGATATTAATCCCATCATCATAATTTCCAGTACTAGTTCTTACAACTTCTATACGTATCGTATAGCCATCCCACCAAAAATCGTGAAAATTCGGCATATCATTAAATCCACCACCTATCCTAACTAAATATGCATTTCTATCCCTATCTGCACACCACTTTGTATCCTTTGACAAACTCAAAGAACCATTTCCCCAACAATTTTTCAATCCCATAGATTTAAAAAACTCATAATCCTTTTCAGGAACTTTCTCAAAAACAAAAGCCATAATAAAAACCTCCAAATATAATTATTGATATTTTAAGTATGCCGTAAAAGAGTTTGCAAGTCAAGCATTTTTATATAATTTTGACTGCAAAACATAAATCAAGAACACTCAGACAGTGCAGATAAGCAATAAATTATTACTGTTAAAATGTACAAATAAACAAGTGTGAAATTATGCGATCATACAAAAGTGATTGATGTTAAATGTTTTTGAATGAAAGCTCTTGACGATTAACTTTAGATATGCTATCATAGCGCCAAAAGCTTTATCGACGCAGTAATATTTGCACAATTTAACGGAGTAAAGATAATTACCGATAAACTCAAAGACAAAAAATATATGACAAAAGCCAACATCAAGGAGGTTATGTAAATGGTCTGTACAGTAACGTTCAACCC
This sequence comes from Ruminococcus sp., assembly GCA_021770655.1. Lineage (GTDB taxonomy): Bacteria > Bacillota > Clostridia > Oscillospirales > Ruminococcaceae > Hominimerdicola. Next base: position 51,971 of record JAETQO010000018.1, read on the forward strand.
TGCGATCGACTACGTTGTTCATACGGAAAAAATGAAACTTGGGGCGACAAACCGTTCCGAAAGAGAAGAAATGTATTTCGGCGGCAAGGGAATAAACGTATCCGTCGTTTTAAGAGAGCTTGGAATTGAATCGAAGGCGCTTGGATTTACGGCGGGATTTACAGGTGAGGCTATTGAAAACGGTTTGAACGATATGGGAATAGATACGGATTTTGTCCGCCTTGAAAAAGGAAATTCCCGTATAAACGTAAAGATAAAATCCGATGAGGAAACCGAACTGAACGGTCAAGGTCCGGACATTGACGACAAAGCGGTTGAATCTCTTTTTGAAAAGCTTGATGCTTTGTCCGACGGAGATACGCTGATATTAGCCGGAAGTATCCCTTCGTCACTTCCCTCGGATATTTATGAGAAGATACTGGAAAGGCTTTCACGGAAAAAAATAAGAACAGTGGTTGACGCGACCAAAGATTTGCTCCTGAATGTTCTTAAATATAAACCGTTCCTGATAAAGCCTAACAACCATGAGCTTGCCGAGATGTTCGGAGTCGAGCTTGATACAGATGAAGATATTGAAAAATACGCAAGAAAGCTGAGGGATATGGGTGCGGTGAACGTGCTTATCTCAATGGCGGGCGACGGAGCAATGCTTATTGACGAAACGGGAAAAACGCACCGATGCGGAGTATGCAAGGGCAGGGTGAAAAATTCCGTAGGCGCAGGCGACTCAATGGTAGCCGGCTTTATCGCCGGAATACAAAATGGTGATTACGAATATGCCCTTAAGCTGGGAACTGCCGCAGGAGGAGCGACCGCATTTTCGGACGGACTTGCAGTAAAGCAAAAGATCACGGAGCTTCTGGAAACGCTCTGAAGCAAAAAATATATGACGTAAGTATAATTTGACCTACAGAAAAACCTGTTCAGTTTTGACATAGGCAACACCGCACAACTATTGTGTGCGGTGTTGCCTATACACAATCGCCAAAAGGCAGGGATCTAATCAGTGCAAATAGACTATTTTCCGGCGTAAGCATTGACAATCCGCTAAAAACTGTGTTATCATAAAAATGCGGCGACGGGGAGGACACCCATAGAAAAAAACGGCGGTCGTATCTGCACACAATTTAATACAAACTTTTACAAGGGGGAGATACCCATAGAAAAAAACGTAATTGTAACAGACGTAAACGGTAAACGAGTTGGACTTACTTACCCGAAAAGGGCGAGAGGTCTTGTTAAAAACGGTCGGGCAGAGTATGTCGGCGACTGTGAAATACGTCTGCTGTTTCAGCAAATCGAATGTGAAACGGCTATTGCTCATGACCCGTCCGTAAATAAAGATACGGAGGATAATACTATGAGTAAGGTAATAAATTTTAATGCAAGAGAGTTTAAGTTTGATAACACCTGCGACAATAATGTGGGTTCAAGAATTTTCGTGACAGACGCCTTGGGAGAGAATGTCGAAATTTACGAGATAGGCGACTGGGGCTGGGCGTGGACGCAGATATGCTGTGAAAAGGCGCTTGAAAAGAACACTGATTATGTGTTCAGATTTGCAATGACAGGCGGATATAACGATACCTGCGACGGTACGTCTCAGTTTGTGATAGTTCCCATTGAAAACGATGAACTTACCATGGACGATTGGGAAAACAGATATTCATACGATCTTTCGCAAAGCCAGTATAAGCCTGTGCTGAGCAAGCGCTGGGGCAACGGTATGCTGAGAGTGTATGAGATACCCTTCAATACCTATGAATGTGAAAAGTTCAGGTTCGTGTTTATTTCTCAGCACGTTGTGTCAAGACTGTTTCCTGTACGGGAGCTTACGGCTTATACGGAGTTTGAGGATTACAGCTACCACGACTGGTACAATGAAAGATTCGGGCAGAAAAAGGGAAATAATTTCAACGGAGATATTAAAAGCTCAGTTCATGATTTTGTAAAAAGGACTGTAAGCAACGCTCTGAATAACGCTTTTGCTCAGGCAAGCGGAGAATTTAACGGCTGCGGCGACGGAATGAGCATTGAGCATACAAATAAAAATATGAGCGGCAGTGATCTTTCCAATATTCTCAGGAACATGGGCGACGGCAGTCATATTAACCTTTCAAACTGCAATATCTCAGACGTGGAAGCGTTTCTCGACTGCGGAGGTCGATCCGACGGCTGTGATTTTGAAATGACCAACACAAATATAGGCGGCAGAGCGTTCTGCGGCGTACTTCGTAAAATAGGCGACGGCTGTAACGTTTATTTCTACAATACAAACATCACCTATACTGAAAAGAAATACGCAAAATCAGGAAAGCAGGCGGACGGCTGTAATATTGAATTGCAAAACGTTGCTATTTCGGCAGGTGCATTTTCTGCGCTTATATCAAAGCTGGGAGACGGATGCGTACTTAATCTGAGCAATTCATACATCAAGGCGGACGATACCGACATAAGCTTTGGCAATCGTGCAGACGGAATTGTGATAAACCTCACCAAAACAAAAATACCGAACAGCATTTACAGCAGGCTCAACGAAAAAACGGGCGACGGTTGTTGTATAAACGAAAACGGTCTGGAAATCTATTATGACGACGGACAGAATCAGTCTCAGAATGCTGAGCAAGAACAGAAAACAGTTGCCGAAGACGAGATACTCAGGCAGACTGCGGATCTGGTGGCAATAAGCGGTCCGTTAAATGCGGCATATGTTCAGCACAAGCTTGGATTGAATTATATGCAGGCTAAAAACGCGTTGGACGAGCTTGTAAACCGAGGTGTATTAAGCTATCTTGACGGAGCGAACGAATATCTTTGCAACGTTTCGCCCGATGAAGTTAAAAACTTCTTTTTCGGTACAAACTAGGCGTCCGAAAGGCAGTGCTTGAGGTGCTTGACCGCGATTTCGCTGATTTGGATTACACAAACGGCAAGCAGAAAGAGATCTGCACGCAGGCGCTCAGTGACGCCAAGGATTGCTTGAAAGGTGTTTTTTAACAACTTGCATTTTTTACTTTACAATTGTTTTTTATAATGAACAACTTATAAAAGGCAACCAACCTTGAAATAGAGGTGGCAGCTAAGGCTATAATAGATGAAATTGCTAAAAAAGATATCGTTTATGCAGCTAACTAAGCTATTATTGTTATCGAATCCTTTGATACAACAGCATACCTGTGAAGTCCTGAGATTGCTCTTATAGCAATTTCAGGACTTTTCTTTGCAGGCGGATAAATAATTTCATGCGCTCCAGGGGTTGACGGCTCTGAGATGTGTTTCCGTTCACCGGACGGTCAAGCTAAAATCAGTCCGGCAATGCCATTGCGGATTTCATACTCACGCACACGGCGGTAAAATGTATTCTCTGTCAAGCTTCACCGAAAATGGTACAGCACTGATTCTTGGAGTAAATCTCGGAGGGTTGGGAACTATTATTGCGTCCCTTGCAAGTCTGATCTCTTTCCAATTTTACAGAAAACCGGATAATGCAAGGTCCGGAAATATCTGCTTGTATTTTCAGCTGTCAATTTTGGAATACTTTTTATACTTATGATAGATACATATCTTATGAGTTAAAACGAAAAAGCAAAGAGGAAAACCGCATTTATCTTAGCTTGAAATACTCCTCTTTTTATGCTATAATTATCACAACAACTATTAAGGAGGATCACTATGGCACTACCGGATTTTAAGAAAACCGAGCAGAACAAAAATGCAGTTCCCGAATGGGCTAAGTTTATGAAAGGCAGCGATTTCATAAGTTATTCTACCACCTATCAAAGCAAAAAGTATTTCGGCCTTTTCGATTATTATGTTTACCCCTGTGAAGGAACGGGTGACATAAGGTATTATGTATATGACCCTGTAAAACACGGCGCCGATCCTTCCGAAAAATATCCGATGCTGATGTGGCTGCACGGCGCAAGTAATTCTCTTATGGGTGCCGGCTGCATAATGTGCTGCGGCGCAGAACAGTTTGCTTCATCGAAATATCAGCAAAAAATGGGCGGTGCTTACCTTCTCGTACCGCTGGCAAACGAAGAACGTCTTGAAAACGGCAGTATTCTCGGTACATGGTCAGAAGAATATTCAAAGCCGATAAAAGCGATATATGACAAGGTCTGCACCGAGCATTCAAATAACATAGGAAAGAAATTTGTTATGGGCGCTTCCTCGGGAGGATATTTTACCTGGCAGCTTCTTGAAGACTATATCGGATATTTTGACGGAGTCATTCCTATCGCTTCGGGCTATCTTCCCTCTTACGAGTTACTTGACAGAATTTCCGACAGCGGTATTGAGCTTATTATCGCCCACGGCCAGAAAGACGAGCTTGTGCCTTTTAATGATTGTATTGCGCCGCACATAGAAAAGCTGTCGACACTTAGAAACTGCATTTGCTTTTTCCCCGAATGGGTCTATAACGGAGACGGTGGTATAGCTTCGGTTTTTTACGGATTTGAAATGGGTCAGCACTGTATGATAAACTGGATACAGAATGATCTTCTGTTTGACGACGGGACCTATGTTGACGAAAGATTACCCGAAGGTATAACAGGCTGGATAAAAGAAGTTTGTCAAAAAGACTGATCGAAATAAAGGTTTACAAATGCTAAATGACCGACTTTAACGCTATCATCGCTTTGTATGACTAAACCATATTGTATCTCACCAACCATATAAATTATACCCAAGAAGCTATGAAAACGGTTTGTCATTTTGTTCGCCGTCCCAGCAGTCATTCTTGGAATAATTCCGTTTATTTTCTGGTACATATCGGCAGATGATATTGCTATGACATATAGCTTAGCTGTTGTATTCACAATATAGATAATGACAATTATCTATATTGGTACGGCGGAAGGAGTTAGGTATTTCTTTTTCGTAATAACAAATCCTTATTTTTGCGCAGACTCTTTTTCAGTTCGTTCGCCATATCGAAAATCATATTTTTCTCGTAGTTACTGCAATCAGAAAATAATTCACGCAGTTCGGGAGCATAGTCACCGCTTTCTAGATTTCCACGCAGCAACTTATCAACAGTTACATTTAAAGTATTTGCAATTTTCACGATAGTTTCAAGACTTGCTTTACTTCTGCCAGTTTCAATGTGACTGATGTACGGAACTGATAAATCGGTATATTCAGCCAAATCAGCTTGAGATAATCCTGTTGAAATTCTTTCAGCTTTGATTATTTTTCCCATTTTCTTGTAGTTCAAATCCATATTTCTCACCTCCAATCTGCACTTGCTGATGGAGCTGTTTTTGAAAAAACTTATTTTATAACCATAAGGATATGACTATACTTATAGTTAATTTTCTTTTCCTCAAAAAAGGTTTATAATGAATATACAATCCGATTTACGAGGTGAGATTTATGCTTGAAAGCGAAGCGAATATTTCAAACAAAGAACTGCGACGCGCAAAAATCAGAGAACGATATAAAGGGTCAAACACAGAATTACTTGAAGTAATCCCCGGGAAGAAAGCTGCTGATTTTTACGATGATATTGCTCGACGTGTTGCGGTATATGTAAGAGTTTCAACCGATAATTTACAACAAACCAGTTCTTATGAGCTTCAGAAAAACTATTATGAAGAAAAAGTAAGCAGAAATCCCAACTGGGCTTTAGTTGATATATACGCTGATGAAGGAATATCGGGTACTTCTTTGCAGCATCGTGATGCTTTTAATAGAATGATTGAGGACTGCAAAGCAGGAAAAATAGACATGATAATAACCAAAAGCGTATCACGTTTTGCGAGAAATATTGTTGACTGTATAAGTATTGTTCGTCAGCTTTCCGCACTTAAAAATCCTGTCGGAGTAAGATTTGAAACCGAGGGTATTTTCACATTGAATGACAATACAGAAATGAATCTCAGTTTTACGGCGACTATGGCACAAGAGGAGTCCCATATTAAAAGTTCAATTATGAACGCTTCTATTGAAATGCGTTTTGGACGAGGAATTGTTTTGACACCGGTTCTTCTCGGCTATGACCACGATGAAGATGGAAAACTTACAATCAACGAAAAAGAAGCTAAGACAGTTCGGCTCATATTCTTTATGTACCTGTACGGTTATTCCTGTAAGGAAATAGCAGACTTGTTGACTAAACTTGGCAGACAGACCAAGAAGGGGAATACAAAATGGAGTTCGGGAAGCGTTTTGGAGATACTCAGAAACGAGCGACATTGCGGAGAAATTCTTACCCGAAAAACATATACACCAAGCTATTTAGACCATAAATCAAGAAAAAATCGTGGTGAGCGTTCACAGCACCGCTGGAAAGGTGAACATGAAGCCATAATTTCCAAAGACGATTTTATTGCTGTACAGCACCTTATAAATAACGCAAAATACGGAAACAAAGGTATTCTGCCGGAACTGAAAATTATTCCCGAAGGCGCATTGAAAGGCTTTATATCCATAAATACGAGATGGGCTGGCTTTAAGGCTGATGATTATATCTACATTGCCAAGACTGTTTGTGATGGAGAGGATGCGGAAAACGACATTATAAAGATAGAAGTGCAGAGTGGAGATTTTGATTACAGAGGTTTTGAGATAGCAAGAGAGCAGTTTTTTAATAATTCCGATAGGCTGTCAATTACTTTTTCGCTGAAATCAATGAAGTTCAGTTACAACTGCATCAAAAAGCTTTCGGATACTCAGTACATAGAATTACTTATTCACCCATTGAAAAAACTGTTGATAGTTAGAACTGCCGACAGCAAAAACAAGAACGCTATAAAATGGCTGTCATTGACCGCATATGGAGGATATATTTCACGTTCCGTATGTGGTACTGCATATCTCAAAACAATATATGCGTTACTTGGTTGGGACGAAAATTGTAAATATCGAGTCCGAGGTATCCGAAAGCAAAATGATGATGAAAGTCTACTTATTTTCAGCCTTGAAGAAACTGAGCTTTATTTATCAAAGGACAGAAAAGGAATTGCCGATGAGGGTGAAGCAGAAATAACATCTCTTGCCAAAACAGGGAAGTCCGTTATTGCATATCCTTCTGCTTGGGCAGATAATTTTGGCAGTAACTTTTACCATCACTCTCAGGCTGCGGAATTACAACGTATGAAAAAAGCAGCAGATTGGAGTTTAAGGCAAGAAGTAACCAGTTATCCAGATTATCTTGAACTTAACATTACCAGCCGTGATGAGGCAGCAAACAACATACGAACAATAATCAACGATATGAAAATGGAGGAAAATAATGATGGATAATTCTCGTTTTGCCACTTTACCAGCTATTCCACAGCTTCCCAATTATAATCCTGCTGTTGACAAAACTGATATTATTGAAGATAACACTTTTAGCTATGACGGTTATCAAGTAGTGCGCAGTGAATTTTTTGCACATATTTCCGAGCCGTCTATCAGCTTTAATAATTGCAAGGTTACATTGAATACGGCTTGCCTGAAAAAACTACCCGATGTTAGCTATATTCAATTCCTTGTTAACCCCGATACGAGAAAATTAGTAGTTCGTGCCTGTTCAGAAGATGAAAAAGACTCATTCTTATGGTGCAATGCCAAAAGGAAGCCAAGACAGATTACTTGTAGAATTTTCTTTGCGAAAATTGTCAATCTTATGCATTGGAATCCGCAGTACCGTTATAAAATGCTTGGCAAGATTATTAAAACAGGAACAGATTACCTGATAATTTTCGACCTCAATGCGACCGAAGTATATCAGCGCATAGTGAAAGAAGGAGAGAAACCCAAAGTATCACGTTCTCCGGTTTTCCCAAAGGATTGGCAAAACCAGTTCGGATTGCCTGTTGAAGAACATAAAAGGCTCTTGCAAATCAACGTTTTTGAGGGCTATACGATGTTTGGTATAAAAAACGAGAAAAACAAAACAGAACAACTTAATACTTTTGAGGAGAATAAGGCAGAGGAGGCTTTATGATATGCAGGATAATATATCAGACAAACCCGTTGCAGTTATTGATTTTGCTAATAATCTGATACGAATACATAAAAAGACCATTCTTTCAATCGGCTCTCCCGAATATATCCTGCTGCTTATAAATCCTGAAAAGCTTACACTTGGTATAGTTGGATGTATCAAAGATGTTAGAGGATCACATTGTATTCGTTCCAGAAAAACACATTGTTATGAGCTTTACAGCAAATCTCTTGTAAGCACGATGAAAAAGACATTCCCTTATTGGGACAGCGAGAAAGGCTATCGGATGACAGGAGATTATATTTACAAGGAAGGGATTGCTCGTTTTAATTTATCTGAGTCCGTTCCGTTAAAAATTGATGAGGCAGATATATGATTATGGAGCATAAATTTCCTAAATTACAGTGTAATTCCGAGTATAAACGTCTGTATCAATCTATGTCAGAGCAAGACTATAAGGCGCTTGAACAGAAAATTCTTACTCAAAATGATACAGTTACAATAAAAACATGGAATAGCATTGTTCTTTATGATTATGAAAAATATGAAATATGTCAGAAGCACCGAATACCATACATTATTTCACGAATATATCCTCGTAACAGTGAAGAAGCATTGTTGTGGCTGTGTAAAAATCAACTGGAACGGCTAGATTTGACGTTTGAAATGAAACGCTATTTAATAGGAAAACGCTTTTTATATGAAAGAATCCTTGGTGCTCACGATGTTGCTTTACGACGTGCGTCGAGCAGTGTTAGAGGTAGACCTAAAAATACGGAGTCAAAATATGACGATTGCGCCATAAAGGTACAGGAACGCTTAGGAAAGGAATACAATCTTTCTCCTGCAACAATATGGAAATACAAGACGTTTGCAGAAGCAATTGATGTTATTTATGATATTACAGAAGGCTTTTGCCATAAAATTCTATCAAATAATCTTAAATTGTCACAAGAAAATGTAATTGCTATATCACAACTGTCAGAAAAGGAAATACGTGATATGGCTGATTATATTTTGAATAAAAGGGTTGATTTTGCTTCATTTGCAAATTCACGAAGACTTATGTCAAAAGCAACAGCGGATAAGATAGAGGAAAATACGGTGGTAAAACGCACAACTATCAAGGATATGCCTAAATATGACCCCGATGCGGAAGCTGCAAGTCTTACACTCACAATCCCCTCGTGGATAAGTTTTATGAAGCGAGTATGTACCGCCTGTGATATGGGTAATGTCAGTCAAACCGCTAAAAACAGACTTTTCAATGAGCTTTACAGACTTGTTAATACCGTATTTGATATGCTTGATATTTTGAAGGAGGAAAAATAGTGGAAGATGTAGAATACAGTAAATTTGTCCCCAATGTTCACTTTGAGCAGATACCTATTAAAAACCTTGTTTCCAATCAAGAGTACCAGCGTAATCTTTCTCAGAGTCATATTGAACGTGCTGCAAAGAATTTTGACCTTTATCAGATAAATCCCGTGAAAGTCAGTAGGCGTGATGGTATCAACTATGTATTTAATGGACAGCATACCATTGAAATTGTTGCAATGGTATCGGAGTCGAGAGATACGCCTGTGTGGTGTATGGTTTATGACGATATGGACTATAATATTGAAGCTGATGTTTTTGCTAATCAGCAGAAATATGTAAAAGCACTTGTACCTTATGAAATATATAAAGCAAACCTTGAAGCGGGAAATGATAAGCAGATAATGATAAAATCGTTGGTTGAGTCCTACGGTTTAAGTATTGGGCCTTCTAAATCGCAAGGTGTTATATGCGCTGTTTCTTCATTGGAGTACATTTTTGATACTTGGGGATTTCACGTTCTTGACAGGGCGCTTCGTTTGTGCATAGGAACGTGGGAAGGAGAAGCAAATTCCCTTACTTCCAATATGCTTAAAGGAATTGCACGTCTTATTGTTGCATTTGATGAAAAGATGCGTGATGATATATTTAAGGAAAAAGTCGGCGCATTCTCAGCAAAAGAAATTATACGCACAGCCAAAGAACGTCGTGCAGGAGCAATTGGATATGCTGAAGCTATGCTTCTTGTCTATAACAAAAAAATGAAATATCCACTTCGATGGAGTAATCTTTACAGTAATCAGAAAATCAAAAAAGCCATAGCGGCTATTGAAACGGACGTTATGGGAACTGAGGAAGAAGATGAAGATAATCCTTCTTTCTTTGATGAATAATTGTCATAACTCCAGTTAAGTAATTATCAGAACTAGTATTCTTTTTAACTATATCGTTAATATACATTAAATGGATTGGCGCTTCTGCATCGTTATTAATAAAAGCCTTATACTATGTATGAGCGATTTAGCTATTGCATAGTTGAGGTGAACGGTATGATTGATAAATGAATATGACAAGATTTATGCTGGCATTGGTCGCTGTATTACAACGGTACGTTTTATGATCCCGAGCACGGTATTATGAATGACTTCCCAAAATCAAACAGACGTTATTACTGGAGATTATCTTCAATTTAAAAGCGAGTATTGAGTGTCCGCAGGAATGATTTTATTCGTGGGCATTACCGTTTATCAATCTGAATTGCGATCTTTTGGATTCAATTATTCCCTCCTCTCTCAGCTTGCTTATCTCCGCAGACATTGCACTGCGGTCTACCTCAAGGAAATCGGCAAGAGATTGTCGGTCGTATGGTATTGTAAAACAGTCGCTCCCGTTAAGCTTTGCCTGCGACATCAGAAATGCCATGATTTTTTCACGTGTGGTACGCTTGGATATGATCTCTATTTTTTCATTTAGCTTTAAATTTTTTTCCGTCACAAGCCGCAGCAAGTTGCTTGTTAGCTTTGTATAAAATGAGCTTCGGTCAGAACTTTTATTCAGAATATCTTTCAGTCCGATTAGCATTATTCTGCTGTCAGTTACGGAAATAACGCTTACAGGCATAGTTTCTGTTTGTGAAAATACAAATACCTCCGCAAAAATCTGAGGCGAATTTATCATAGCAATAATACTGCGGTTACCATAGTAATCGTTTCTGACGATCTGAATTGTGCCGGAAAGAACGATACCGATATGATCCGTATCACTGCCTTCTGCAATTACCGTATGGTTTTTTGAAAAGTCCTGAATTTTCGTGTGCGGACTTTTCAGGATCGCATTTAATTCTTCATCGTCCATTTTATCAAATAAAGGGCACTTTTTCATAAGTTCAAAATCTTTTTTCATTTTATCCTGCCTTTGTTGGATTTACAACATACTTATTTTTATTATTATACTATAATTTAATCACAGGATCAATAAAAAATTCTGATAAAAATTTACGGAGGTAAAAAAATGATAAGAAAGATCATAAAAATAGACGAAGAAAAATGCAACGGCTGCGGAGCGTGTGCAGCCGCCTGTCATGAGGGAGCAATAGGAATGGTTGACGGAAAAGCAAAGCTTATGCGTGAAGATTACTGCGACGGTCTGGGAGATTGCCTGCCTGCTTGTCCTACAAATGCTATTTCTTATGAAGACCGTGAAGCTCCCGCATATGACGAGGAGGCTGTACGAAAAGCAAAACGAAAAAGGCAAGCAGGTAACCTGCCTTGCGGCTGTCCGGGAACGCATTCCAAAAGCATAAAGAGAGACGGCAAGGCGAATATGAAATTGGCTGAACCTATTTCAAGTCAGCTTTCACAATGGCCTGTGCAGATAAAGCTTGTTCCAACAAATGCACAGTATTTTGATGGAGCGAACCTGCTTATTGCCGCAGACTGCACGGCTTACGCTTATGGTAATTTCCATGACGAATTTATCCGTAACAGAATAACTCTTATCGGCTGTCCGAAGCTCGACGAGGGCGATTATGCAGATAAGCTTACTAAGATCGTTAAGAATAACGACATTAAAAGCGTTACGATTGTGCGTATGGAAGTCCCGTGCTGCGGAGGTATTGAAAATTCTGCCAAGAAAGCTTTGCAGGCAAGCGGCAAATTTATTCTGTGGCAGGTAGTGACGATTGCAACAGATGGAAGAATAATTAATAAATAAGTTAAATTTAATATCCGATATAAAGTTCCGGAGAGTATATACTTTTTCGGAACTTTTTGTGCGAAAGGAATGTTCAAAATGCCTGTCTCGATAATGAATTTGCTCAGGCAGTTCAAAGCAGAATAAGACGAAGAAGCAAACTATTATAAATGCTATTGCTGTTCCAACAAAACTGAAAAAATATTTACATCCAATGTAGTAATTATTGTGTATGATAAAACTGTCAGAAAGCATATTGATACTATTCTAAGATTCTATTGGTTTCTCTGCTTTGTGAGATATCAACAAAATCGGCATTAAAACTTTGTGAAAGTTTTTTCATAACAAATTGGCAAGTTAAGAGCGAAATCTGCTCAAGGACTGCCGATTTGTTTGACAATGTTCAATTGTTGAGGGTTCGAGTTCATTTTCAATTGAAAAGCATCTTGTGTTATACCATTAACGAAGAAATATGAAACAAACCGAATAGGAAATAAAACAGCCAATGAGTAGTTTAATTAAGACTCATTGGTCGTTTTAATATTGACTTGTAATAATAGATTGCCATGTGGTTATTGACACCTGAGGGTGAGGCAACGACAGTGAAATTAATTTGTTTCTACATAGGTAACCGGATTGGGATTTCTCTTTTCGAGCTTAAAAGCGGGTGATTTTTTATTTCTTATATGCAAATTTAAGTCTTGCTCCGGGGCAAGGCTTGGGTTTCTGCGGTTTATTTTGTTTGTTGTTAGTCGGCATATGATAATTTTATGGTTTTTGGTATGAATTAAGGGGTTGTTGCTTGTGTGCAACAGCCCCAATTATTGTAATCCGAAAACGGCGATATTACGCTGTTTCCGAGAACTTAACTTGTGTTGTCTGCATAAAATAGATATTCGTATTTTGGCTCATACTAGTGTGCGTTGGATTCGTATATTACCTTGTTGCATTCTTTTTTTCGCAGTCAACATAATCCTTGCCACGCCACGGAACTCAAGCTCAAATACCTTCTCATGTCTTGATAGGCTTTCTGTGCGAATCTGTCTATTTCACACCATCCGACGCATTCAAAGCCTCCGACTTTCTCAAAAGCGGAGCGGAATGCGCCGATTCCTGCAAACGCTTCAAAATATCTTATCATTTATCACCGATCCTTTCTTTTTTGCAATAAAAAAACGGCTAAGTCTTTTTTTCAAAACTTAACCGTTACATTGACATATTCATTTCTTCGGATTCTTCAATATCCTCCGTTTCTGTAATTTCCTCTGTTTGCTCATCAGTCTGAGTCTGTTCCGGATCAATTTTATCGAACTGATCTACATCAGGAATAACGCCAAGCGTTCTTCTGTTGTCAAATTTGCAATGGAGAGTACCTGCATCGTCCACGAACTGAACCGTTCCGCAGGTTCCTCTTTCAATGGGACAGTAGTCATCCATAGAGTCAACGCAGATCCTTGTTCCTTCGGGATACCTCTGTCTGAGCAGTTCTACTTTGTTTTTATCATATATCATGAGTACATCACATTGTCATTCCCATATCGGGTTCTTTGATCATATCCTCAGATTGACCTTCGTTCATTTCATCCTCTGTTTGCAAACTCCAGCTGTCATCCGAATTCCAGAAGCTGACGTAAATATCGCCGTCAGGAGTTTTTATCGGCCGCTGTTCAAGAGACTCCCCAACGCCGTCTGAAAGTTGTCCCTCGCAGTACGAGCGGAATTCTTCAAACTCTTCATCTGTAAGCTGACCGTAAATCTGAGCCGTGATAACTCCAACAAGCTCTCCGTCACGCTCCTCGACCGACATAAATGCCGAGCGTACCTTTTCGTCGACTGAATTGCCCTTGTCATACCAGTTCATGAGACCCCGTTCTTTCTCCTCGGGCATTGTAAAATCTTCAATAAATCGGTTTATCTCCGATTCATAAGCAGAAGCCTCATAGGACGAGATTCCCTCGTACTCATCATCCCAACATTCCGGCTCTCTGCTGATTTCAAGCGGACAGCAGAACTTTAATTCCTGCAAATGCGTCTGAATATGATTTTCATACAGCAGTTTGGCGTTCGGAATATACTGGGCGTATCTTGCATAGGCTGCACCCTCA